>NZ_JBSFXO010000009.1:0-512089 GCF_053595415.1 Streptomyces sp. NPDC002499 | reverse complement strand
AGATGCGGTCGGAGACGGGGTATCAACATATCTGGCGTTGACTTTTGGCACGCTGTTGAGTTCTCAAGGAACGGCCGCTTCCTTTGTACTCACCCGCAGAACATTTTCTGGGGCTTTCCTCCGGGCGCTTCCCTTCGGTCTTGCGTTTCCGACTCTATCAGAGCTTTTCAGCGTCTGTTTCCCGGTCGGCGGGGCCTTTCGACATTCACTACGTTAACCGATTCCCTCAGCAACTCATAATCGAGTTCCGCGAGTTCGAATTCAGGCATGCAGGCACGCCAAATTCGTCCCCGCCAAGGGAAGTCGTAGTAGTGGTTGGCCACTTCCGGCTGCTGGCGATTGCCGTACCCGGTTCAAGCGGCTGGAGCTACGTTACGCACGTTCCAAGAACGAGTCAACTTGAGCGACGCCTTGGGGCATGGGCCCGATACGGGCTCACCGTAGGGTCGTTGGCGACCCAGTAGCGCCAGGGCTGGACGGCTCCGTCGCCGGAGACTCCGGTGCGGGGACCGTTGCGTACCTGGTCGGGGGGTACCGGGGTGCCCGTCAGGATACGGAGCGGGGTGTCACCGGCCGCGCACGCGTCCGTGCCGTTCAGGTCGCGGGTCACGTCCAGGGCCGTGGCCAGGCGTGCGGGCCCTTTGGCCAGTTCCTTGTCATTTCGGGCCGAGAGTCGACGTTTACGCGCGAGCTCGGCGCCCTCGACGACCTCGCCGGCGCGCAGCAGGACCGCGCTCGGGTTGCCCTCGGGGCCGCAGACCAGGTTCATGCAGAACCACATGCCGTAGGTGAAGTAGACGTACACGTGGCCGGGCGGACCGAACATCACGTCATTGCGGGGCGTACGACCGCGATAGGCGTGGGAGCCGGGGTCGTTCGGACCGTCGTACGCCTCGACCTCCGTCAGGCGGACGCGGATCGGGCCGTCCGGGGTCGTACGGACGAGGACGCGGCCCAGGAGGTCGGGGGCAATCTCGAGAACGGGGCGGTCGAAGAAGTGTCGGGGCAGTGGCGTAGCGTCCGGTGGCGCGATCATGGCGTCCGAGGGTAGTCCAGACCGGTCTTGGCCAAGGGGTGGTCAAGGGTTCGTCCGCTTGCCAGGGTGTGGGCGCGGAACCGGTCGGGGCCGGATCGCGTTTGTAGGGATCAAAGGCCCACACGTACTAAGGGAGAGACATGGCGTTCAAGAAGCTGCTCGCGAGCCTGGGGGCCGGCGGAGCTTCGGTCGAGACGGTGCTGACCGAGGTCAACGTCGTGCCGGGCGGCGTCGTCCAGGGTGAGGTGCGGATCCAGGGCGGGTCCGTGAACCAGAACATTGAGGGCCTGTCCGTGGGGCTGCAGGCCAAGGTCGAGGTCGAGAGCGGCGACGAGGAGTACAAGCAGAACATCGAGTTCACCAAGGTGCGGCTCGGTGGGGCCTTCGAGCTGCAGGCCGGTGCCGTGCACGCGGTGCCGTTCGGTCTGGAGATCCCGTGGGAGACGCCGATCACGACGATCGACGGACAGCCGCTGCGCGGGATGAACATCGGTGTGACGACCGAGCTGGCGATCGCGCGGGCCATCGACTCCGGTGACCTGGACCCGATCAGCGTGCACCCGCTGCCGGCGCAGAAGGCGATTCTGGACGCCTTCATCCAGCTGGGCTTCCGCTTCAAGAACGCCGACATGGAGCGCGGGCACATCCGGGGCACGCGGCAGTCGCTGCCGTTCTACCAGGAGATCGAGTTCTTCCCGCCGTCGCAGTACCGCGGGCTGAACCAGGTCGAGCTGACCTTCGTGGCGGACGCGCAGGCCATGGACGTCATCCTGGAAATGGACAAGAAGCCGGGACTGTTCAGTGAGGGCAGTGACACGTTCCGGTCCTTCCAGGTCGGTCTGCACGACTTCCACGGCACGGACTGGGTCGCGTACCTCAATCAGTGGTTGTCCGAGGTCGGCAGCAAGCGCAACTGGTTCTAGGCTCGGAACTGCTGATTCCAGTAATCGATGCAGGAGGTACCGAGGTGACCGAGCTCAAGCGGCGGCCGCTCCCCCATGACTTCCACCCGCCCGTTCCGTCGTTCGACGTGACGAGCGAGGACGTCGCGGAGGGCGGGACGCTCAAGGACGCCCAGGTCTACGCGGCCGGCAACATCTCGCCGCAGTTGCGGTGGGAGGGCTTCCCGGACGGGACCAAGAGCTTCGCCGTGACCTGCTACGACCCGGACGCCCCGACGGGCAGCGGGTTCTGGCACTGGGTGGTGTTCGACATCCCGGCCTCGGTCACCGAGCTTCCGGTGGGTGCGGGCAGCGGCAAGTTCGAGGGACTTCCCGAGGGTGCCGTACAGGCGCGCAACGACTACGGGAGCAAGGACTTCGGCGGTGCCGCTCCGCCGCCCGGGGACGGGCCGCACCGGTATGTGTTCACGGTGTACGCCGTGGATCAGGAGAAGCTCGGCCCGGACGCCGATGCCTCCCCCGCTTACGTCGGTTTCAATCTGCGGTTCCACGCGATCGCGCGTGCCCAGCTGATCGGTGAGTACGAGGTGCCCGCCGAAGTCTGAGATTCACTGAACGTTTGCCCGCCTCTGGTCTTGGAAGTGATCAGAGGCGGGCATTTTTTATTGCGTTGTCCATCTCGGCGCGCCCGTCCAAAGTTGATCCAAGCCCGCCAGGTGGCGGGCCGGTGCACGAAGGAGGTGGGCTGGATGAGGGACACGCTGGTGCTGAACGCGAGCTTCGAGCCGCTGTCCACGGTGACGTTGAACCGAGCCGTCGTTCTGGTGCTCCAGGACAAGGCCGTCGTCGAGCAGGCCCACCCCGAACTGCGCATGCGCGGAGCGGCGGTTGACATACCGGCCCCCCGGGTGATCCGGCTGTGCAGGTATGTGAGGGTCCCGTTCCGAAGACAAGCTCCGTGGTCGAGGCGGGGTGTGCTGGTCAGGGACCGGCACAGGTGCGCCTACTGCGGCAGGCGCGCGACGACCGTGGACCACGTGGTGCCGCGGTCGCAGGGCGGACAGGACACCTGGCTGAACACGGTGGCCTCGTGCGCGGAGGACAACCACCGCAAGGCGAACCGGACTCCGGAGCAGGCGCAGATGCCGTTGCTGCGGCCGCCGTTCGAGCCGACGCCCGCGGACGCGATGCTGTTGTCGCTGGGTAACGACGACTTCGCGGCCCTGCCGGACTGGCTTTCGCAGCCCGCGCCTGCGGCCTAGGCGGACGGAAGTTCGTGAGAGAGCCGGGGCCCGCCTCCTGAAGGAGGCGGGCCCCGGTGTCGTATGCGCGCGATCGTCGTCAGTCGATGGACGGCTTCTCGCGTCGTTCCGGGGCCCGGTCGCGGTCGGAGCCCGAGTCGCTCGAACCGCCGCCGAACGGGCCCATGTTGCCCATCGCGCCGGACAGGCCCTTGAGGGCGTCGCCGATCTCGCTGGGGACGATCCAGAGCTTGTTGGCGTCTCCCTCGGCGATCTTCGGGAGCATCTGGAGGTACTGGTAGCTGAGCAGCTTCTGGTCGGCGTCGCCGGCGTGGATGGCCTCGAAGACCGTACGGACCGCCTGGGCCTCGCCCTCGGCGCGCAGGGCCGCGGCCTTGGCCTCGCCTTCGGCGCGCAGGATCTGGGACTGCTTCTCACCCTCGGCGGTGAGGATGGCGGCCTGGCGCGTGCCTTCCGCGGTGAGGATCGCCGCGCGCTTGTCACGGTCGGCGCGCATCTGCTTCTCCATCGAGTCCTGGATGGAGGTGGGGGGCTCAATTGCCTTGAGTTCCACGCGGTTTACGCGGATGCCCCACTTGCCCGTCGCCTCGTCGAGGACGCCGCGCAGGGCCGCGTTGATCTCCTCGCGGGAGGTCAGGGTCCGCTCCAGGTCCATGCCACCGATGATGTTGCGGAGCGTGGTGACCGTGAGCTGCTCGATTGCCTGGATGTAGCTGGCCACTTCGTAGGTCGCGGCGCGCGCGTCCGTCACCTGGTAGTAGATGACCGTGTCGATGTTGACGACCAGGTTGTCCTGGGTGATCACCGGCTGCGGCGGGAACGGTACGACCTGTTCGCGCAGGTCGATGCGGTTGCGGATGGTGTCGATGAACGGGACGACGATGTTGAGGCCCGCGTTGAGTGTCCGCGTGTAACGACCGAACCGCTCGACGATGGCGGCGCTGGCCTGCGGGATGACTTGGATTGTCCTGATCAGGGCGATGAAGACCAACACCACCAGGATGATCAGGACGATGATGACCGGTTCCATCGTCGTTCCCCGTACCCTTCTCCGCCTCGGCTCTTTCGGAAGATCTTATGGTTGTTGAAGATCTTGCTGGTCGAGCATGACAGACCGTCGCCCAACTCGTGGCCTGTTCGGTTCAGTTGAGTCGTGCGAGGTCAGATGACGATCGCGGTCGCTCCCTCGATCTCCACGACATCCACTTCCTGTCCCACTTCGTAGGCGCGGTCGGTGTCGAGCGAGCGGGCCGACCAGACCTCTCCGGCGAGCTTGATCCGACCGCCCGAACTGTCCACCCGTTCCAGTACGAGGGCCTGCTTGCCCTTCAACGCGTCGATGCCGGTGCGCAGTTGGGGGCGTTGCGTGCTGTGCCGGGTCGCGATGGGCCGGACGACGGCGATGAGGGCGACCGATACGACGACGAAGGCGAGGACCTGGACCACCACGCCGAAGCCCAGTCCGGCGGCGCCGGCGGCGGCGAGGGCACCCACGGCGAACATGCCGAACTCCGGCATGGCCGTGATCACCAGGGGGATTCCGAGCGCGGCCGCGCCGACGAGCCACCACACCCATGCGTCGATGTCGTTCACAAGGTCAATGGTATGACTGCAAGTCGCGCCGCGGACAGGGCGCAAAGGGGGTCAGGACATGGGAAGACCCTGCGCGGTCCAGCGTTCGCCGAGCTGCTCGACGACGAGGGGGAGGCCGAAGCAGAGGGAGAGGTTGCGCGAGGTGAGTTCGAGTTCGAGGGGGCCGGCGGCGAGCACCTTGCCCTGACGGATCATCAGGACGTGGGTGAAGCCGGGGGCGATCTCCTCGACGTGGTGGGTGACCATCAGCATCGAGGGGGCGATCGGGTCGCGGGCGAGCCGGCCGAGGCGGCGGACCAGGTCCTCGCGGCCACCGAGGTCGAGACCGGCGGCGGGCTCGTCGAGGAGCAGCAGCTCGGGGTCGGTCATCAGCGCGCGGGCGATGAGGGTGCGCTTGCGTTCGCCCTCGGAGAGGGTGCCGAACTTCCGCTCCAGGTAGTCGCTCATGCCGAGCCGGTCGAGGAAGGCGCGGGCGCGCTGCTCGTCGATCTCCTCGTACTCCTCCTGCCACCCGGCCGTCATGCCGTACGCGGCGGTCAGTACGGTCTCCAGGACGGTCTGGCGCTTGGGGAGCTTGTCGGCCATGGCGATACCGGCGATGCCGATGCGGGGGCGCAGTTCGAAGACGTCGGTGCCGGGCTTGCCGAGCGTCTCGCCGAGGATGGTGGCGGTGCCCTTGCTGGGGTAGAGGTAGCTGGACGCGACGTTCAGGAGCGTGGTCTTGCCGGCGCCGTTCGGACCGAGGATGACCCAGCGCTCGCCCTCCTTGACCGACCAGGAGACCTGGTCCACCAGAGCCCGGCCCTCCCGGACCACAGATACGTCCTGAAGCTCCAGAACATCGCTCATGAGCGCGTTGTCTCCCCTTGCAGTGTGGCCAGGTCTCGGCGTCTCGGCTGTCGCGTGCGCGCTGGTGTGCGCAGCCCTCGATGAAATCTACGCCACCGGCCGCCCGCTCCATTCCATCGGTCCGGTCCTTAGGCTGGGGGTCATGTTCTCGGAACCACGTTCAGGGCGCCTCGCGGCATGGGGAAATGCCCTTTTGGCCGGTCTTGTCTCGCCGGACGACGCGGTGCTCGCGATCGTCGGGGACGACGCGGTGCATCGGATGGAGGGGCTGCCCGGGGAGTCGGGGCCGGTCGGGCTCACGCTCGCGCTGGGGCGGCTGCGGACGCTCGGGGCGACGGGCTTGCGCGTCGCGCTGCCCGCGCCGGGGCATCCGCTGGGGTTGAGCGGGCCGCCGGAGTTCAACGCGCGGGCGATAGAGGCCGAGGAGGCGGTGGTCTGCTACGGGGCCGCGCTCGGGTTGGTGCCCGAGGTGTACGAGGCCGGGCCCGACGGCGATGTCCATGTCGAGGTCGTCTGGCACTGCCTGCCGGTGCGGGAGGCTCCGCCGGCGGACGTGCCCTCGCTCGGTGAGGCGGAGCGGGAGTTGGCGGAGGCTCTTCGGGACGCCACGGAGATGCTGTCCCGGTTGGACGTCGCCGGGTCGGGGCCGGTGGCGGACGCGGCGATCGAGGCGTACCGGGCGCGGGCGGACCGGGGGCGGGAGGTGCTCGCGCCGGGGTATCCGCCGCGGGCGGCGCGGGTGCTGGAGCTGGCCGAGCGGGTGGGGATGCTCGTCGCGCTGGCCGAGTCCAACGGGCATGGCGGGGCGGTGACTTCCGGGGAGATGGCGGCTCGGGCGTTGGCGTTGCGGCCGGTTGAGCGGACGGCTCGGCGGGCGCAGGTCGCGGCGTACAACTCCGTTGTGGAGGAGCGGGAGCGGTGGTGAGGCTCGGTTCGTTGGTTGCTGTTGGGTGAGTGAGCGTCTGGGGGCTGCCGCCCCCAGGCCCCCGCTGAAGAGCAAAAGCCAAGAAGGGCCCCGCCGGTCTCCGTTGACCGGTGGGGCCCTTCTTGATGGTGCTGACGTCAGTCGTTCGCGCCCTGGTTGCCGAACGCCGGGTTCAGCAGGCCGATGACGTTGACGCTGTCACCGACGACGTTGACGGGGACGTGGACGGGGACCTGGACCAGGTTGCCCGAGCCGACGCCCGGCGACTTCACGGCCGCGCCGTCGGCACCCGCGTCGGCGACAGCGGCGCCGGCACCCGCGCCGGCGGCGATGCCGGCCACGGTGAGGGCTACGGCGGCCTTCTTGGCGATGTTCATGAGAAGCGTTCCTCCTGCGTTTGCGTATCCGACCCGGCCGCGGGTCGTGCGCTGATCAACGAGGAAGGGAACGAGGGCGGTACGCGAGTCAGACATGAACCGCCCTTTCGGATCATTCGAACGACTAGCTGACCGGCCTCCCGGGGCAGCCCGGGAGGCCGGAGGTCACCGCTCGTCGTGCGGCGGAGTCAGCGGTTGAGGCCGAGGTTGCCGAAGGCGGGGTTCAGCACACCGATGACGTTCACGCTGTTGCCGACCGCGTTCACGGGGACGTGGACCGGGACCTGGACGAGGTTGCCCGAGGCGACGCCCGGCGAGCCGACGGCCTGGCCGTCGGCCTGCGAACCACCGGTGGCAGAGGCCATTCCCGCCCCGGCGGCGACCAGCCCGCCGGCCACCATCGTCACGGCCGCTGCCTTCTTCAGGTTCTTCACTTCTGAGTCCTCCTAGCGATGGCCGCGGCAGTCGCCGCGGCACGCACTGGAGAACGGCGTAGATCCACGAAGGATGCGCCATCCGGGGGACATTCCCACGACGGTATGAATCTCAGTCCGGAGCTGGACGCTCCGCATTGCCGTGCGCCCCCTTATACGCCGTGGATCAACCGGCCACTCCGTGACGAACCGCCCAGAGCGCGGCCTGGGTGCGGTCCGCCAGGTCGAGCTTCATCAGGATGTTCGAGACGTGGGTCTTGACCGTCTTCTCGGAGAGGACGAGAGCCCTTGCGATCTCGCGGTTGGAGCGGCCGTCCGCTATCAGGCCCAGCACCTCGCGCTCCCGCTCGGTGAGCGAACCCGCCCTGCCCTGGCCCGAGTTGGCCTCCTCCTGGGAGAGCAGCGCGCCGGCCACCTCGGGCTGGAGCAGGATGTGCCCCGCGTGCACCGAGCGGATGGCGCCGGCGAGCGCGTCCGGGTCCACGTCCTTGTAGACGTATCCGGCGGCTCCGGCGCGCAGGGCCGGGATCACCGTGCGCTGTTCGGTGAAGCTGGTGACGATCAACACGCGCGCGGGGTTGGCCAGTTCGCGGAGCTTGCGGAGGGCGTCGACGCCATCCATGCCCGGCATCTTGACGTCCATGAGGACGACGTCGGGCTTCAACTCCTCGGCGCGGGCGACTCCTTCGGCGCCGTCGGCGGCCTCGCCCACGACCTCGATGTCGTCCTGCACCTCCAGGAAGGTGCGCAGGCCGCGGCGGACCACCTGGTGGTCGTCGACGAGCAGCACCTTGATTGCGTCAGCCACCGGGGACCTCCATCTCGATCGTGGTGCCCTTGCCGGGCGCCGATTGCACGGTCAGTGTGCCGCCGACACCGCTCGTCCGGTCGCGCATGGAGACCAAGCCGAGATGGCGTCCGGCGCGGCGGGTGGTGTGCGGGTCGAAGCCGGCTCCGTCGTCGGTCACCCGCAGGACGGCTCCTCCGGCGCGCCGGGCCAGGGTCACCTCGACGTGCTCGGCGCCGGAGTGGCGCAGTGCGTTGTGCAGAGCCTCCTGGGCGACCCGCAGGACGGCTTCCTCCTGGGCGGCCGGCAGGGCGCGCACCCCGCGGCTCTCGAAGGTCACGCGCGCGGAGTGGGCGCGGTCGAGGACGTGCGCCTGGGTGCGCAGGGTGGCGACGAGACCGTCCTCGTCGAGGGCCGCGGGGCGCAACTCGACGACGGCGTCGCGCAGTTCGTCCGCGGCTTCGGCGGCGAGCGCGGCCACCTGCTGCAACTCGCCCTTGGCGCGCGCCGGATCGCGGTCGACGAGGGCCGCGGCGGCTTGGGCGGTCAGGCGGAGGGAGAAGAGCTTCTGGCTGACCGCGTCGTGCAGTTCGTGGGCGAGGCGGGAGCGCTCCTCGACGATGGTCAGCTCCCGACTGCGTTCGTACAGGCGGGCGTTGGTGAGGGCGATCGCGGCGTGCTGGGCGAGGATGTCCAGCAGCTCCTCGTCCTCCTGCGTGAAGGCACAGCTTCCGTCCCGCCTGGGACGCGGATGCTTCTCCGTAGCCGAGGACTCCTCGGTCGCCGAACCCCTGTCCGCCGCCGAAGTCTTCTCCGTCGCCGGGCGCACCTTGTTGGCGAGGAACAGCGCGCCGATGACCTCGTCGCCGTCCTTGATCGGCAGGCCCAGGAAGTCGGACATGTTGGGGTGGGCGGACGGCCAGCCCTCGAACCGGGGGTCCTTGCGCACGTCGGCCAGGCGCTCCGCCTTCGCCTCGTGCAGCATCGCGGCGAGGATGCCGTGCTGGCGCGGGAGCGGGCCGATGGCCTTCCACTGCGCGTCGCTGACGCCGTCGACCACGAACTGGGCGAAGCCCCCGTGGTCGTCGGGGACGCCGAGTGCCGCGTACTGCGCGCCGAGCAGCTCACGGGCGGAGGCGACGATCGTCTTGAGGACGTCGCGCACCTCGAGGTGCCTGCTCATGGCCAGCAGCGCGGAGCTCACCGCGGCGAGGCCGGACCGGGGTCCTTGACTCATGTCCTCACGGTACCGGCGGGGTGTGACACCGCGGATCGGACCAGTGGTGGCCCTGACCGGGTCCGTGGACCTAGGCCCAAAGTCCCCGGAACGGCAGGCGTAGGTCGAAGGGCCTTGGCGCTTTGGGCCCCGCGTCCGACGCGTGGCGGGTGATCCGGTTCCTACGTTGAAGGCACGCCGATCAACGGGCGGACTTTACGAGGGGACGTGTGTCATGCCGGTGGCGATCATCACGGGAGCTTCGAAAGGACTGGGGCGGGCGCTCGCCGAGGCGCTGGCCGCGCGGGGCTGGGATCTGGTGCTCGACGCCAGGAGCGAGGGGGTCCTGGCAGAGACGGCGGCGGCCGTGTCGGCGTACGGCACGCGTGTGACGGCGGTGGCGGGGGACGTCACGGACGCCGGGCACCGGTCCGAGCTGGTGGCGGCCGCGTGGCGGCTCGGCGGGGCCGACCTGCTGGTGAGCAACGCCAGCGCGCTGGGCGCGGAGCCGCTGGTACGGCTGGAGACGCTATCTCTGGCGGGGCTGCGGCGGGCGCTGGAGGTGAACGTGGTCGCCGCGCTGGGCCTGGTCCAGGAGGCGCTGCCGCTGCTGCGGGCGTCCACGACGGGCGGCGCGGTGATCGCCGTCAGCTCGGACGCGGCGGCCGAGGCGTACGAGACGTGGGGCGGGTACGGGGCGTCCAAGGCGGCCCTGGACCAGCTCGTGGCGGTGCTCGGGGCGGAGGAGCCCGGGTTGCGGGTGTGGGCGGTGGACCCCGGGGACATGGCGACGGACCTGTACGCGGCGGCGGTACCGGACGACGACGATCCGCGGCCCGCGCCGGCCGACGTGGTGCCGGCCTTCCTGCGGCTGCTGGACGAGCGGCCGGTGAGCGGTCGCTATGCGGCTCCGTCGCTGCTGGTGGAGGGGCGATGACGCTGGCGATGGGGGTCCCCCCGCATGAGCGCAGCCGAGAGTGGGGGAGGGTACCGGAGGAGCTGTCGGCCAGGGTTCCGGCGGAGCAGCGCGGGCCGGGACGGGGCCGGGACTCCGTACGGCTGCTGGTGTCGCACGGCACCGAGGTGTCGCACCACGCGTTCGTGGAGCTGCCCCGGCTGCTACGGGCCGGGGATCTGCTGGTGGTGAACACCTCGCCGACGCTGGCGGCCGCCGTGGACGGGCGGATCGGGCACGCGTGCGTGGTGGTGCACTTCTCCACGCACGGGGACGACGGGCGATGGGCGGTGGAGCTGCGGGATCCCGCCGGGGACGGCACCACTCGTGCGCGTGCGGGCGGCCCGGCGGGGACGGAGGTACGGCTGCCCGGGAGTCTCCGGCTGACGCTCACCGAGCCGCTGGGACCGGACAGCGACCGGTTGTGGTGGGCGCGGGTGTCGGGGACTGAAGCACAGACGTCGGGAGCGGGCGTCCTCGCGATGCTCCGCGAGCACGGGCGGCCCATTCGTTACTCCTATACGGAGCGGGATCAGCCGTTGTCCGTGTATCAGACGGTGTTCGCGTTGCCGACGGCCGATGGGACGGGGAGTGCGGAGATGCCGAGTGCCGCGCGGCCCTTCACCGCGGCGCTGGTGGCGGAGCTGGTGAGCCGGGGTGTGCAGTTCGCGCCGATCACGCTGCACACCGGGGTGGCCTCGGCGGAGGCGCACGAGTCGCCGTATCCCGAGCGGTTCTCGGTGCCGGAGGCGTCGGCGCGGCTGATCAACGCGGCGCGGGCCGGGGGCGGGCGGGTCGTCGCGGTGGGGACGACGGCGGTACGGGCGGTGGAGTCGGCCGCCGGGGCGGACGGGGTCGTACGCGCGCGTGCGGGGTGGACGGATCTCGTGGTCACCCCGGAGCGCGGGGTGCGGGTGGTGGACGGGCTGCTGACCGGGCTGCACGAACCGGAGGCCTCGCATCTGCTGATGCTGGAGGCGATCGCCGGGCGGGCGGCGATCGGCCGCAGTTATGAGGAGGCGCTGCGCGGGCTCTACCTGTGGCACGAGTTCGGGGACGTCCATCTCATCCTCCCGGAGGAGAACCCTCACTCAGTGCATTGCTCCAGCAACTAGCGGTGAGACTATTACCCGCCCGATGTGAGCCCGCGCATAGGACGCAGATCACGTACGAAGGTCGATAGGAGATAAACACTCCCCTTATGAGCGGGGCAGACAGTCCAGTCTGCCCCGTTTTGCCCTTCCCGGGTCCACTACCCGGGATCGTACGTCACACCTTTGCCTCGGCATTTTGCGGCCGCTAACAATGGCAGCCGTCGCTCAGCGCCTCGGGTTCCCCCGGGGCGTTCGTGCGGGCTGGACCGGAGTCCCCCGCCTGACGCAGAGCGACCTCCGCGCTATTCGAAGAGGTCCGTCTTTCATGCCGAAGAACTTCAGTGCTCGTGGGCGAAGTCTTGCCCTGACCCGTCGCCACAAGATCGCGATCGCCGGTGTCGCCACCCTGGGTGCCGCCTCCCTCGCGTTCTCCGCCGTGCCCGGCAACGCGGAGACGACCACGAGCGAGGCCGCTTCCTCGGCGCAGGCGCAGATCGCCTACAGCTCCGAGCCGATCAAGGGCGTCAAGGCCAGCGTCACCGACCAGCTCGCCGGCGCCAGCCTGAAGGCCGAGCAGATCCAGGCCAAGGCCGACGCGAAGAAGACGGCCGCCAAGAAGGCCGCCGCCGAGGTCGCCAAGAAGAAGGCGGCCGCCCAGGCTGCGGCGAAGAAGAAGGCCGCCGCCGAGCGCAAGGCGAAGACCGCGAGCCGCTCCGCGAAGCGCGCCGCGATCAAGCCGGCCGCGAAGACCTACGCCAACAACCTGGACGGCTGGATCGACCACGCCCTGGCGATCATGAAGCAGAAGGGCATCCCGGGCTCGTACAACGGCCTGTACAAGAACATCATGCGGGAGTCCTCGGGCAACCCGAGCGCCATCAACGGCTGGGACGTCAACGCGGTCAACGGCACCCCGTCGATCGGTCTGCTCCAGGTCATCCAGCCGACCTTCAGCGCGTACCACGTCTCCGGTACGTCGACGAACATCTACGACCCGGTCGCCAACATCACCGCCGCCGCCAACTACGCGGCCCACCGGTACGGCTCGATCGACAACGTCAACAGCGCGTACTGAGGTCGGCGCGGACCTCGGTACCGAACGCCGAAGGGCGGCACCCCCTGACGGGTGCCGCCCTTCGGCGTCGTACGAGATCGAACTACTTGCGCATGACCTCGGGCTCGTGGCGGCGCAGGAAGCGGGCCACGAAGAAGCCGCAGATCACGCCGAGGGCGATCAGGGCCACCATGTCCATGCCCCAGGCGCCCGCGGTGTGCTCCCACAGCGGGTCCGTGCTGTCGCCGGGCTTGGGCGGGCTGATCTTGTTGAAGTCCAGCGTGGCACCCGCGGCACCGACCGCCCAGCGTGACGGCATCAGGTACGAGAACTGGTTGACGCCGATCGCGCCGTTCAGCGTGAACAGGCAGCCGGTGAACACGACCTGGATGATCGCGAACATGACCAGCAGCGGCATGGTCTTCTCGGCCGTCTTCACCAACGAGGAGATGATCAGGCCGAACATCATCGCGGTGAAGCCCAGACCCATGATCGGGATGCAGAGTTCGAGCATGGTCTGGCTGCCCAGGACGACGCCCTGCGCCGGGATCTCCCGGCTGGAGAACCCGATGACGCCGACCATCAGCCCCTGCAGCGCTGTGATCACGCCGAGCACGAACACCTTGGACATCAGGTACGCGGAGCGGGACAGGCCGGTCGCCCGCTCCCGTTCGTAGATGACCCGTTCCTTGATCAGCTCGCGGACCGAGTTGGCCGCGCCCGCGAAGCAGGCGCCGACCGCGAGAATCAGCAGGACCGTGGTCGCCGTGCCGTTGGGGATGATCTGGCCGTTCGCCTTAGGCGGGTTGGGCAGCAGGCTGTTGCCCGAGTCGATGAGCAGGCTCACCGCGCCCAGGACGCCCGGCAGGATCACCATCAGGGCCAGGAAGCCCTTGTCGGAGCTGATCACCGAGACGTAGCGGCGTACCAGCGTGAGGAACTGGGACATCCAGCCCTGCGGCTTCGGCGGCTTCATCGCCTGCGCCGGCGGCATCTGTACGGACTGCGGAGCAATCGCGTCGATGTCCGCGGCGTACATCTGGTAGTGCTGCGAGCCCTTCCAGCGTCCCGCCCAGTCGTAGTCGCGGTAGTTCTCGAAGGCGGAGAAGACGTCGGCCCAGGTGTCGTAACCGAAGAAGTTCAGGGCCTCCTCGGGCGGTCCGAAGTAGGCGACCGAGCCGCCCGGCGCCATCACCAGGAGCTTGTCGCAGATGGCGAGTTCGGCCACCGAGTGGGTGACGACGAGGACCGTGCGGCCGTCGTCGGCGAGCCCGCGCAGCAGCTGCATGACATCGCGGTCCATGCCCGGGTCGAGGCCGGAGGTCGGCTCGTCCAGGAAGATCAGCGACGGCTTGGTGAGCAGCTCCAGAGCCACCGAGACGCGCTTGCGCTGGCCACCGGAGAGGGAGGTGACCTTCTTCTCCTTGTGGATGTCCAGCTTCAGCTCGCGCAGCACCTCGTTGATGCGGTTCTCGCGCTCCTCGCCGGTGGTGTCGGCGGGGAAGCGGAGCTTGGCCGCGTACTTGAGGGCCTTCTTGACGGTCAGTTCCTTGTGCAGGATGTCGTCCTGCGGGACCAGACCGATACGCTGGCGCAGCTCGGCGAACTGCTTGTACAGGTTCCGGTTGTCGTAGAGGACATCGCCCTGGTTGGCGGGCCGGTAGCCGGTGAGCGCCTTGAGCAGGGTCGACTTGCCCGATCCCGACGGGCCGATGACCGCGATCAGCGACTTCTCCGGTACGCCGAAGGAGACGTCCTTGAGGATCTGCTTGCCGCCGTCGACCTCGACGGTCAGGTGGCGGGCGGAGAAGGACACCTCACCGGTGTCGACGAACTCCTCGAGACGGTCGCCGACGATGCGGAACGTCGAGTGGCCGACGCCGACGATGTCCGTCGGGCCGAGCAGCTGCGAGCCGCCCTTGGCGATCGGCTGACCGTTGACGTACGTGCCGTTGTGCGAGCCGAGGTCGCGGATCTCCATGCGCCCGTCGGGCATCGAGTGGAACTCGGCGTGGTTGCGGGAGACCTGAAGGTCGGAGACGACCAGTTCGTTCTCCAGGGCACGGCCGATGCGCATCACGCGCCCGATCGAGAACTGGTGGAACGTGGTCGGGCTGCGGTCGCCGTAGACCGGAGGTGCCCCCGCGACACCACCGGAGTTCTGCTGCGGCGGGATGTGCGCGGCCGGCTGCTGCGGTGTGGCCTGCTGCGGCTGCTGCCAGCCGGCCTGCGGTGCCTGCTGCGGCGGCGCCTGCTGCGCCCAGCCGGGGCTCGCGCCCTGGGCCGCGTACGGCTGCTGCTGCGGCTGGGCCTGTGGCGTCGCGGTCGCGGCGCCGGACGCGCTGAGCAGCGGCCCGTCGGTCGCGTTGCCGAGGTGCACGGCCGAGCCCGGGCCGATCTCCATCTGATGGATCCGCTGGCCCTGCACGAAGGTGCCGTTGGTGGAGCCGTGGTCCTCGATGACCCAACTGCGGCCCCCCCAGCTGATCGTGGCGTGACGCCAGGACACCCTGGCGTCGTCGAGCACGATGTCGCCCTGCGGATCACGTCCGAGGGTGTATGGCCTGGACTCCTCTAGCGTCCAGGTACGTCCGTTCAATTCCAGTACGAGTTCCGGCACTCCAAGCCCCACTGAGTAGTCCCCCGAATTACCCCCATCACAGGGAGTCTAGGGATGTCGAACATCGTCGGGAACTATTTCAGGCTCACCCCCCTGACCGAAAGTCGGGCGTCGTGAAGACCACGCGCGCATGCATCGTCCGGTTCCGTTGACGGGGTTGAAACCGACCCGGAGAGTGGTAATCCACGCGAGGGGGACAGGGCGCGGCTGCTGTGCCGTGCGCTGCGGATCGGGGGGTCTGCCATGAGCGCGTCGTTGACCGTCGAGGCCACGAAGGCCGGACCGAGGCTGCCGTGGGGAGACGTCCTGCTGTCCGCGATCGCGGCCGTGAGCTGGGCGTTGATCGGAATGGCGGGCACGGCGGCGCTGGGTCTCCACCTCCTGGAGGCGGACTCGGCGAGCTCGCTGGGCCCGATGACGGCGGCCGTCGTGGCCCTCGGAGCAGGCGGTTCGATCACTCCGTCCGGCGATGTGTCCGCGTTCGGCCTGACCGGCGCCGAGGCGACCACGGCCGTGACGATCACGCCGTTGGGCGTGAGCCTGGTGGGCGCGCTGCTCCTGTCGTGGTTCTTCCTACGGTCCTTGCGGGCGGCCGGAGTTGTGATCTCACCGGCCGAACTCCTCGCCCGTGCGGGTGCCGTGATCGTCCTCTTCGTGGCCGTGCTGGGCGGGCTCGCCTGGGCGGGTCACGACATCATCACGATCGACGGCGGCTCGCTGGGCCTCGACCAACTGCCCGGCGGTTCGGGCGGCGGCGGGGTCAGCGTGCCCGGGCTCGGTGACCTCGGGGACATCGGCGGGCTGCTGCCGGACAACGTCGGCAACCTCATCGACGCGAAGGCCGCGGTCGGCTTCACCGTCGACACGGCGCCCACCCTGCTCGGCGGCCTCGCCTGGTCCGCAGGCATCCTCCTGATCGCCCTGCTGGCCTCGCGCCGCACGCCCCTGCCGCGCGGCTGGGAGGCCGTGCACCGGATCGTCCGCCCGGCCGTGTCCGCGGTCGTGACGGTGATGCTGGTGACGGTGGCGGCGGGGCTGGCGGCGGCCGTGTACGCGGCGATCGGCGACGACCACCCCAAGCGGATCTTCGGCGCGGCGCTGCTCGGCGCCCCCAACGGCACGTGGCTCGGCATCCCGATCGGCCTCTTCGTCCCCTACGACGGCCGCGCCACGGGTGAACTGGCCAAACTCCTCCCCGACCCCCTGGACGACCTCCTCACCGCCAACACCGACCAGTCGGTGACCCTCAGCCGCCTCGCCGACCTGGACAGCCGGGTATGGCTGCTCGGGGTGGCGGCGGCTCTGATGATGCTGCTGGCGGGGGTACTCATGGCGTCCCGGACGCCGGTGGGGATTCCGGTGGCTGGTCAGGGAGGCGTTGCTGGGGGTGCGGGCGGCGAGGCTTCGGGACCGGGTGCGGTAAGGAAGCCAGGTGCCCTCGGCTTCGCCGGGCGGTGTGCGCTGCGCCTCGGGATCGCGACGGCGTTGGCGTTGCCGTTACTCGGGTGGCTGACGGAGGTGTCGGTGGACGCCTCGCTGTCGGTACTGGGCTTCGACGCGTTCGGCGCCGGGATCGTGCTGCACGCGCACCTGGGCATGGCCCTGGTGCTCGGTGCCCTGTGGGGCGCGGGCGCGGGTGCCGTCGGCGCGCTGCTCGCGTGGGCGACGGGCGCGGCAGGACGACGGGCGGCACCGCTGGCGCTGGGGAGCGTGGGGGTGGGCGGTACGCCGAGCGCGGGAGCGGTGGGGACCGGGTATCCGCAGTACGCGCGGGAGGCGGGGGCCGGGGCTGGGCCGTACGCCGGGGAGTCGGGGGCGTACGGGCATGGGGCTGGGCCTTACGCGGGCGAGCCGGGGACGTATGCGCAAGGGGCTGGGCCGTATGCGGGTGAGCCGGGGGCTCAGGGGCAGGGTGCGGGACCGTATCCGAGCGAACCGGGGAGGCAGGCGCAGGGGGCGGGACCGTATCCCGGTGAACCCGGGGCACACCCTCAGGGCGGGGGGCCATACGCGAGCGAACCCGGGAGGCAGGCGCAAGGGGCAGGACCGTACCCCAGTGAACCCGCGGCACACCCTCAGGGATCGGGGCCCTACGCGAGTGAACCGGGGCCGCAGACTCCCGGGCAGAGGCCCTACGCCGGTGAACCGGCCGCGCAATCCGGCGAGTCCGGGCCGTACGTGCCGGGATCGCCGTACCGGCCGCCGAACCCCGCCACGAACCCGTATTTGCGGGTGCCGGACGAGGTGCGGGAGCCGGAGGACGCGCGGCCGTCGGACCGGGGGCAGCCTGGCGCCGAAGGCGCATCACCACAGGACCGGGGCCGTCCCAGCGCCGAAGGCACACCTCCGCAGAACCGAGCGCGGCCCGGGGGCGGAAGCGGCCAGTCTCAGGGCCAGGCGCGGCCTGCCGGCGGAAGCGCACAGCCACAGGACCAGGCACGCCCTGGTGGCGAAGGCCCACGGTCTCAGGGGCGGGGCCCCTCCGGCGGTCAAGGCGGACAGCCCCAAGACCGGGCGCGCTACGGGAGCGGAAGCGCAGGGGCGCAGGACCAGCAGCGCCCGGGCGCCGAAGGCAACCGGCCTCAGGACCGGGGCCGATCCGGCAGCGGGGGCGCAACACCTCAAGACCGAGGCCGGTCCGGAGGTGGAAGCGCGCAGCCCCAAGACCGGAGCCGGCGCGGGAGCGAAGGCGCACGGCCTCAGGACCGAGCGCGGCCCGGGGCCGAGGGCGCGCCGCCAGACGAGCGGGCACGGCGATCCGGTGGCCCGGCGGGCACCCCGCCGCCCGACGACGCGCGCGGGCCCGGCAGCTCGCCGCCACCCGGTCCCGGTGACCGTGACGTGTACGGCGCACCCACCGTGGTCAGGCCCATCGGGGGCCCGCCGCCGCAGTCGCCGCGCCGGCCTCCCCGGCCGCCGTCCGGGAACCGGCCCCAGTCACCGCCACCGGACGACGGCCCTCCCCCGCCACCGCCGCCTCCACCACCGGCACCGCCGAGGAGGCCCTCGGGCGGGCAGTGAGGCGTCCGCAGACTCCGCAGCCAGGGCGGCGGTTCCTTCGGCCTGCGCAAGCAACGTGGGTGCCCTGAGGTTCACCGGCGCGAGCGCCCGCGGGCCCCACGGGTCGGCCCCGGCCGAGTTCCCCAGCTAACGCAGGATGCCCGTAGACCTACGTAAGTAGGGCGCGGCTGCTCTCTACCCGGCGCAAGGCGCAGCCGGCGCCTCCGGCCACCGCAGGACACGGCCCGCCCGGCAACCGGCGTCAAGCACTTCCCGCAGACCTCCGGAGGAAACCCGTGGTCGACAGGTAAGGCACACGCAACCCACCCGCCATCCACTATTCCATGTCCGCTAGACGGACCGCGGCGGCGGACGACACTGCGTGCCGGATACGGTGGGTGCACCATGAGCGCTGAGCAGACCTCGTCCTTCGACGTCCCCGCCGACCGCCCCACTCTCCTCGTCAAGATCTTCGGCAAGGACCGGCCCGGCATCACCGCGGGCCTCTTCGACACCCTCGCCGCCTTCTCCGTCGACGTGGTCGACATCGAGCAGGTCGTCACGCGTGGCCGAATGGTGCTGTGCGCGCTGGTGACCGAGCCGGAGCGTGGGCTGGAGGGGGAGTTGCGCTCCACCGTCCACAGTTGGGCGGAGTCGATGAAGATGCAGGCGGAGATCATCTCCGGCCTCGGCGACAACCGCCCCCGTGGCCTCGGCCGTTCCCTCGTGACCGTGCTCGGACACCCGCTCACCGCGGAGGCCACGGCCGCCGTCGCCGCCCGGATCACCAAGGCCGGCGGCAACATCGACCGTATCTTCCGGCTCGCCAAGTACCCCGTGACCGCAGTCGAGTTCGCGGTGTCCGGCGTGGAGACCGAGCCGCTGCGCACCGCCCTGGTGACCGAGGCGGCGGCACTCGGTGTCGACGTCGCCGTCGTGGCGGCCGGGCTGCACCGACGGGCCCAGCGGCTGGTCGTCATGGACGTCGACTCGACGCTCATCCAGGACGAGGTCATCGAGCTGTTCGCCGCGCACGCCGGCTGCGAGGACAAGGTCGCCGAGGTGACGGCGTCCGCGATGCGCGGAGAGCTGGACTTCGAGCAGTCGCTGCACGCGCGCGTGGCGCTGCTGGCGGGTCTCGACGCCTCGGTGGTGGACAAGGTGCGCAGCGAGGTACGGCTGACGCCGGGCGCGCGCACCCTGATCCGCACGCTGAAGCGGCTCGGCTACCAAGTCGGCGTCGTCTCCGGCGGGTTCACCCAGGTCACCGATGATCTGCGCGACCGGCTCGGGCTGGACTTCGCGCAGGCCAACACGCTGGAGATCGTCGACGGGAAGCTGACCGGCAAGGTCACCGGCGAGATCGTGGACCGGGCCGGCAAGGCGCGGCTGCTGCGCCGCTTCGCCGCCGAGGCGGGCGTACCGCTCGCCCAGACCGTCGCGATCGGCGACGGCGCCAACGACCTGGACATGCTCAACGCGGCCGGTCTCGGTGTCGCCTTCAACGCCAAGCCGGTCGTCCGGGAGGCGGCGCACACGGCGGTGAACGTGCCGTTCCTCGACACGGTGCTGTATCTGCTGGGCGTGACCCGCGAAGAGGTCGAGGCTGCGGACACGCACGACGAGGAGTGAGCGTCCGCAGCCGACGGACGGACGGCGCGGGCTACGCGGGCCAAGCGGATTACACGGGTTACGCGAATGGCTCGGGCCGCGCGGGTTATTCGGACGGGGCCCAGTAGTCGGTCAGCTTGGCGACGCTCGGCTCCACGCTCTTCCACGAGCCGTCGAAGGACAGGACCGCGAAGGCGGCGGCGGGAAAGCCACGCCGGTTCATCCGCTCACGGGCGTCGCCCTCGGCCGTGCCGGCGAGCACGTCGGCCAGGCCCTGGATGCCGGGGTTGTGGCCGATCAGGACGACGTCACGCGCGTCGTCGGGGGTCTCGTTCAGGAGCGCGATCAGCTCGCCGGGAGAGGCGTCGTAGATCCGCTCCTCGTAGACGGTTTTCGGCCGGTGCGGGAGTTCGTGGACGGCCAGCTTCCAGGTCTCGCGGGTCCGGGTCGCCGTGGAGCACAGGGCCAGATCGAAGGGGATGCCGGTGTCGGCCAGCCTGCGTCCGGCGACGGCGGCGTCCGTGCGGCCCCGCTCAGCGAGTGGGCGCTCGTGGTCGGTCACCTCCGGCCAGTCGGCTTTCGCATGCCGGAAAAGGACGATCCTGCGGGGTTCTGCGACGCTCATGGAACCCAGCTTCGCATGAAAACAGGCCATGAGGAGGGGGAGTTGACGGGTGGCCGGAGCGGTGTCCGGCACGCTGTGACCGGACCGGTGCTCAGCCCCCTATGAACTCCTGCGCCCGCTCGAAGAGGTGGGCGATCACGGGGTCGCTCGCCGCCGCGTGCGCGTCCGTCGGGTTGAGCATCAGGGCCAGCAGCACGATGAAGGCCAGAGCCGGCAGGGCGAGGGCCCACCAGGGCAGACGGCTGTCGACGCCACCGGAGGTCGCCGGGCGGGGCCGGGTGTGCGTGGTGGCCGACATGGCTTCCTCCGTGGTCTTCGAGTCCTCCGTGATCCGCCCCTCGCGGTCACACTTCGAAGGTACGGAACCCGGCGCCCTCAACCCATCCGGAGATCCACCCACTTGACCCTGACACCCGCCCCCTAGGGGATGGTGGTGCTAGCCCCACCATGGCCTCACGGCGAGGCGATCGTCGCGATGACGGCGATGATCACGAAGATGGCGAAGAAGGAGCCGAAGACGATCAGCATCTTCTTCTGGCCGTTCTGGGGGTTCGGATCGAGAACTGGCATGCCGCAAGTCTCGCACTCCTCCCCCGCGCCGAAGCCGTCGGGGTGAGGTCGGCCCGGCGTCGGGGTCAGCGTGCCGCCGCCTCGTCCTCCACCGTGCGGTCGCGTCCCGCCAGCACGCCGACCACCATCTGCGGGATCATCAGCCCCGCCATGAGGGCGATCGGCAGACCCCAGCCGCCGCTGCTCTCGTAGAGGACGCCCACCAGGAGCGGTCCCGGGATGGAGATCAGGTAGCCGGTGCTCTGCGCGAAGGCCGACAGCTGGGCCACGCCCGCGCCGGTCCTGGACCGCATGCCGACCATCGTCAGGGCCAGCGGGAAGGCGCAGTTGGCGATGCCGAGCAGCAGCGCCCAGGCCCAGGCGCCGGCGGCCGGCGCGAGGTACAGGCCGGCGTAACCGGCGAGGCCGCACAGACCGAGCGCGATCACGATCGGCCCCTGGTGCGGGAGCCGGGTGGCCAGGCGCGGGATGACGAAGGCCAGCGGCACGCCCATCACCATCGTCACGGCGAGCAGCAGTCCGGCGGTGCCGGCGCTCACGCCCGCGTCCCGGAAGATCTGTGCCATCCAGCCCATCGTGATGTAGGCGGCGGTGGCCTGGAGCCCGAAGAAGACGGCGAGCGCCCAGGCGGTACGGCTGCGGGTGATCCGCAGTTCGGGCTTCGGCCCTGTCTCCCGCTCGGGTGCCTCGCGCGCGGGTGCCGCTTCGCCGTCGGGCGCCTCCCGGTGTCGTACGAGTGCGATCCACGGCACTATCGCCGCGGCGGCCAGGACCGCCCAGGCGGCCAGGCCGGAGCGCCAACTGTCGCCCAGCGCCGCGGCCATGGGCACGGTGACGGCGGCCGCGGCGGCGGTGCCCAGGGCGAGGCCCATGGAGTAGAGGCCGGTCATGGAGCCGACGCGGTCCGGGAACCAGCGCTTGACGATCACCGGCATGAGGACGTTGCTGACCGCGATGCCCATGAGGGCGAGCGCGCTGCCGGCCAGGAAGCCTGGCGTACCGCCGATGTAGGGCCGGATGAGCAGGCCGGTGGTGATCGCGACCATGCCCGCGCAGACGACGGCGCTCGGGCCGAAGCGGCGGGCCAGGCGCGGGGCCATGACGCCGAAGACGGCGAAGCACAGCGGAGGCACGGACGTCAGTAGTCCGGCGACGCTGCCGCTCATGCCGAGGCCGTCGCGAACGTCTTCGAGGAGGGCGCCGAGGCTGGTGATGGCGGGGCGGAGGTTCAGGGCCGACAGCACGATGCCGACGACGACCAGCCGCATCGTCCACGCGCGCGTGGCGGCTCCCACGGGCGGCTCCGGGGAGTCGCTCGCGGTCGGGTCGCCGATGTTCGTCGTGGACTTCAGTGTCCCGGTCTCCTCGCTTGCCATGCCACCATCATAGAATCATGGGATGATTGGTTGTCCATCCCTGGGTCGTACCTGTCGTGCCGGTCGGTCCCGCTCGGCCCGCCCGTCCTGCTCGTCCTCCCCGCCCGTCCCGTGCGAAGGTGTGCCATGCCCCTGAGCCATCCCCGCCGTTCGGCGCTGTCCGAGCAGGTCATCGCCGCGCTGCGGAACCAGATCACTTCGGGCGAGTGGGCGGTCGGCTCGCGCATCCCGACGGAACCGGAGCTGGTCGAGCAGCTCGGTGTGGCCCGCAACACGGTCCGCGAGGCCGTCCGCGCCCTCGCGCACAACGGCCTGCTGGACATCCGCCAGGGCTCCGGCACCTACGTGGTGGCGACCAGCGAGCTGGCCGGCGTGATGCAGCGGCGTTTCGCCGGCGCCGATCCGCAGCACATCGCCGAACTGCGCGCCGCCCTGGAGTCGTCCGCCGCGAAGCTGGCCGCCGAGCGGCGCACCGAGAAGGACCTCAAGCAGCTCGACGCGCTGCTGGTGCGGCGCGAGGAGATCTGGGAGTCCGGTGACATCGAGGCCTTCGTGACCGCCGACGCGACCTTCCACCTGGCCGTGGTGGCCGCGTCCCACAACGACGTGATGACGGCGATGTACGCGGACCTCGGCGAGGTGCTGCGGGACTGGCTGCGCGAGGACGTCGGCCAGGAGCTGACGCCGGAGACGCACATGGACCACGCGCGCCTGGTCGACGCGATCCGCGCGGGGGACGCCGAGGCGGCCGGCACGGAGGCGGCGAGCTATCCGTTCCTGTGCCGCCCTGGACGCTTCACCGCTTCTGGTGGCTGACCCAGGCCGACCCGACGTCCTTCCAGCACCGCCCGGTGAGCCGTACGGTCATCGCCGGTCCGGTGTCGACGGGCGCGCCGTCGGTGTCGAGGTCCCACCACCGGTCGCACTCGACGTGCAGGCGGACCCGGTCGGTCCCCGGATAGGGGTTGTGGCAGTACGCGGTCACATGGGAGCCGGTCACCTTGGTGCGGCACTCGGCGCCGAACGGCTGCGCGAGAGCGGGCTTGTGCACGCGCGCGTGGGGCACCGCCTCGTACGGCAGGGAGAGCACGAGCGCGACGGCGACGGTCACTGAGGCCAGGCTTCGGGACAGACGCACAAGGCAGACCTCCTCGGCCGAGCTCGGGAGGGAATGGCGTGGTGAACCCGTGATCCAGGGTGCGCAGTTGCGGCCCGTCCCTGCCCGGCCAACGGGGCCGAACGGGTGACGCGAAGAGGGCCCGCGTCCAGGGGATGCGGGCCCTCTTTTAAAGAGGTCGAGCCTCAGCAGCGGCGTCAGGCGCCGATGGCGTGCAGGCCGCCGTCCACGTGGACGATCTCGCCGGTGGTCTTCGGGAACCAGTCGCTCAGCAGCGCGACGATGGCCTTGCCGGCCGGCTCCGGGTCCTTGAGGTCCCACTCCAGCGGGGAGCGGTCGTCCCACACGGCGGCCAGCTCGTCGAAGCCCGGGATGGACTTGGCGGCCATCGAGCCGAGCGGACCCGCGGAGACCAGGTTGCAGCGGATGTTCTGCTTGCCCAGGTCGCGGGCGAGGTAGCGGCTGGTGGCCTCCAGGGCGGCCTTGGCCGGGCCCATCCAGTCGTACTGCGGCCAGGCGAAGGACGCGTCGAAGGTGAGGCCGACGACCGAGCCGCCGTTCTGCATCAGCGGCAGGCAGGCCATGGTCAGCGACTTCAGGGAGAACGCCGAGACGTGCATGGCCGTGGCGACCGACTCGAACGGCGTGTTGAGGAAGTTGCCGCCGAGCGCGTCCGGCGGCGCGAACCCGATGGAGTGCACGACGCCGTCCAGGCCGCCCAGTTCCTCGCCCACGACGTCGGCGAGACGCGCGAGGTGCTCGTCGTTGGTCACGTCGAGCTCGATGACCTTGGTGGGCTTGGGCAGCTTCTTGGCGATGCGCTCGGTCAGCGTGGGCCGCGGGAACGCGGTCAGGATGATCTCCGCGCCCTGCTCCTGGGCCTGCTTGGCGGCGTGGAAGGCGATGGAGGACTCCAGCAGCACCCCGCTGATCAGGACGCGCTTGCCCTCGAGAATTCCGCTCATGGTGTTCAGTGACCCATTCCCAGTCCGCCGTCAACAGGGATGACGGCTCCAGTGATGTACGAAGCGTCGTCCGAGGCGAGGAACCGCACCGTCGCGGCGACCTCCTCGGGCTGCGCGTACCGGCCCAGCGGCACCTGCTTGACGATGCCCGCGCGCTGCTCGTCGGTGAGCACCTTGGTCATGTCGGTGTCGACGAAGCCGGGCGAGACGACGTTGAAGGTGATGTTGCGGGAGCCCAGCTCCCGCGCGAGGGAGCGCGCGAAGCCGACCAGGGCGGCCTTGGAGGCGGCGTAGTTGGCCTGGCCGGGTCCGCCCATGAGGCCGACGACCGACGAGATCAGGATGACGCGGCCCTTCTTGGCGCGCAGCATGGCGCGGTTGGCGCGCTTGACCACACGGAAGGTGCCGGTGAGGTTGGTGTCGATGACCGAGGTGAAGTCGTCCTCGGACATGCGCATCAGGAGCTGGTCCTTGGTGACGCCGGCGTTGGCGATCAGGACCTCGACCGGGCCGTGCTCGGCCTCGATCTCCTTGTAGGCCTGCTCCACCTGCTCGGTGTCGGTGATGTCGCACTTGACCGCGAGGAAGCCGGCCGGCGGCTCTCCCGAGCGGTAGGTGATGGCGACCTTGTCGCCGGCGTCGGCGAACGCACGGGCGATGGCGAGGCCGATGCCCCGGTTGCCTCCGGTGACGAGAACCGAGCGGCTCAACGGATCACCCTTTCGATAGCGGTCTTGGTACCCCCGCCCGAACACCTGGATGACAGGCGGCTTCCTCTGAAACCTATCGGTCTCGTCCGGTGCGCGGACAATCGGGCACCGACAGTGGCTCAGGGGACTCACTGTCGGATCCCTACAGAAAGTTCCTCGCACCGGACCGAAACCTGTGGTCCACGGGCCCGGCCGCGCGACATGATCGGAGCAGCCGCCGCTTCGACCACGCGTCACGTCAGCCGGGCAACCGGTCAACGGAGAATCAAGGAGAGACCTCGGTGCCTCATACCATCGACGAAGCCTTCACAGCACTGCCTCTACGCGCCCTCGCCGACGCCGCGCTGGCACGCGCGCGTGCGCTGGGGGCGGAGCACGCGGACTTCCGGTTCGAGCGGGTGCGCAGCGCGTCCTGGCGGTTCCGGGACGCCAAGCCCGCCGGCTCGTCGGACACCACCGACCTCGGGTACGCGGTGCGGGTCGTGCACGGCGGCACCTGGGGCTTCGCGTCGGGCGTGGACCTGACCATGGACGCGGCCGCCAAGGTCGCCTCGCAGGCGATCGCGATGGCCAAGCTGTCCGCCCAGGTGATCAAGGCCGCGGGGTCGGACGAGCGCGTGGAGCTGGCCGACGAGCCCGTGCACGAGGAGCGGACCTGGATCTCGTCGTACGAGATCGATCCCTTCTCCGTGCCCGACGAGGAGAAGTCGGCGCTGCTGGGCGACTGGAGCGCGCGGCTGCTGGCGGCGAACGGGGTCAACCACGTCGACGCCTCGCTGCTCACCGTGCACGAGAACAAGTTCTACGCCGACACCGCGGGGACCGTGACCACGCAGCAGCGCGTGCGGCTGCACCCGCAGCTGAACGCGGTGTCGGTCGACGAGTCGAGCGGCGAGTTCGACTCGATGCGCACGATCGCGCCGCCGGTCGGACGCGGATGGGAGTACCTGACGGGCACCGGCTGGGACTGGGACTCCGAGCTGGAGCGGATCCCGGAGCTGCTCGCCGAGAAGATGCGCGCGCCGAGCGTCGAGCCGGGCCTGTACGACCTCGTCGTCGACCCCTCCAACCTGTGGCTGACCATCCACGAGTCGATCGGCCACGCCACCGAGCTGGACCGCGCGCTCGGCTACGAGGCCGCGTACGCCGGCACCTCGTTCGCCACCTTCGACCAGCTGGGCAAGCTGCGCTACGGCTCCGAGCTGATGAACGTCACCGGTGACCGCACCGCCGAGCACGGCCTGGCGACCATCGGCTACGACGACGAGGGCGTCGCGGGCCAGTCCTGGGACCTGGTGAAGGACGGCACGCTCGTCGGCTACCAGCTGGACCGCAGGATCGCGAAGCTGACCGGCTTCGAGCGCTCCAACGGCTGCGCGTACGCCGACTCCCCCGGGCACGTGCCCGTGCAGCGCATGGCCAACGTGTCGCTGCAGCCGGACCCCGCCGGGATGGGTACCGAGGACCTGATCGGCGGGGTCGACCGCGGGATCTACGTCGTCGGGGACCGGTCCTGGTCGATCGACATGCAGCGCTACAACTTCCAGTTCACCGGGCAGCGGTTCTTCCGGATCGAGAACGGACGGATCACCGGGCAGCTGCGGGACGTCGCCTACCAGGCGACGACCACCGACTTCTGGGGCTCCATGGCCGCGGTGGGCGGTCCGCAGACGTATGTCCTCGGGGGCGCCTTCAACTGCGGCAAGGCCCAGCCGGGCCAGGTCGCCGCCGTCTCGCACGGCTGCCCCTCCGCGCTCTTCAAGGGCGTCAACATCCTCAACACCACGCAGGAGGCCGGGCGATGAGCGCGCGTACGAGCAAGCCGCACGAGATCGTCGAGCGGGCCCTGGAGCTGTCGACCGCCGACGGGTGCGTGGTGATCGCCGACGAGCACTCGACCGCCAACCTGCGCTGGGCCGGGAACGCGCTCACCACGAACGGCGTCACGCGCGGGCGCACGCTCACCGTCGTCGCGACCGTCGACGGCAAGGAGGGCACCGCCTCCGGTGTCGTCTCCCGCTCGGCCGTCACCCTGGACGAGCTGGAGCCCCTGGTGCGGGCCGCGGAGGCCGCCGCACGCGGCGCGGGTCCCGCCGAGGACGCACAGCCGCTGGTCACCGGCGTGACGCAGGCGCCCGACTTCACGGACGCGCCCGCCGAGACCACCTCCGCCGTGTTCGCCGACTTCGCGCCGGCCCTCGGCGAGGCCTTCGCACGCGCGCGTGCCGGCGGACGCGAGCTGTACGGCTTCGCCAACCACGAGCTGGTGTCCAGCTACCTCGGTACGTCGACGGGGCTGCGCCTGCGGCACGACCAGCCCAACGGGACGCTGGAGCTGAACGCCAAGTCGCCCGACCGCACGCGCTCGGCGTGGGCGGGCCGCTCCACGCGTGACTTCAAGGACGTCGACCCGGCCGCGCTGGACGCCGAACTCGCCGTACGCCTCGGCTGGGCCCAGCGGCGGATCGAGCTGCCCGCCGGGCGGTACGAGACGCTGCTGCCGCCGACCGCGGTCGCGGACCTGCTGATCTACCAGATGTGGTCGGCGTCGGGCCGGGACGCGGTCGAGGGGCGCACGGTGTTCTCCCAGCCGGGCGGCGGCACCCGCGTGGGCGAGCGGCTCACCGAGCTGCCGCTGACCCTGCGCAGCGACCCGAGCGAACCGGGCCTGGAATCGGCGCCGTTCGTGATCGCGCACTCCTCCGACGGCGACCAGTCGGTCTTCGACAACGGTCTGCCGCTCACGGCCACCGACTGGGTGCGCCAGGGCGAGCTGGCCCGGCTGACGACCAGCCGGAACACCGCGGCCCGGACCGGCCTCGCGGTGGCTCCCACGATCGACAACCTCATCCTGGACGGCGGTGACGACACCTCGCTCGAGGAAATGGTCGCGAACACCGAGCGCGGGCTGCTGCTGACCTGCCTCTGGTACATCCGCGAGGTCGACCCGGCGACGCTGCTGCTCACCGGTCTGACCCGGGACGGCGTCTACCTGGTGGAGAACGGCGAGGTGAGCGGCGAGGTCAACAACTTCCGGTTCAACGAGTCGCCGGTCGGTCTGCTGGGCCGGGCGACCGAGGCGGGGCGCACGGAAAAGACGCTGCCGAGGGAGTGGAGCGACTGGTTCACTAGGGCTGCGATGCCCGCGCTGCGGGTGCCCGACTTCAATATGAGCTCTGTCAGTCAGGGCGTATAACCTCGTAGCCGTGGTCGCTCGACCGCTCGAAGATCATCCAAGGAGATACGAGAACCGTGACGGACATCGTCGACGAACTGCAGTGGCGTGGGCTGATCGCCCTCTCCACTGACGAGGACGCATTGCGCAAGGCGTTCGCGGACGGTCCCGTCACGTTCTATTGCGGTTTCGACCCGACCGCGCCCAGCCTGCACCTCGGCAACCTGGTGCAGATCCTGACGATGCGCCGGATCCAGCAGGCGGGCAACCGCCCGCTGGGCCTGGTCGGGGGCGCCACGGGCCTGATCGGCGACCCGAAGCCGAACGCGGAGCGCACGCTGAACGCGCCGGAGGTCGTCGCCCAGTGGGTCGAGCGGCTGCGCGAGCAGATCGCCCCGCTGCTGGACTTCGAGGGTCCGCACGCGGCGGTCATGGTCAACAACCTGGACTGGACCCAGGGTCTGTCGGCCATCGAGTTCCTGCGGGACGTCGGCAAGCACTTCCGCGTGAACAAGATGATCGCGAAGGAGGCCGTCTCCCGGCGACTGGAGTCCCAGGAGGGCATCAGCTACACCGAGTTCAGCTACCAGATCCTCCAGGGGATGGACTTCCTGGAGCTGTACCGGCGGTACGGCTGCACGCTGCAGACCGGTGGCAGCGACCAGTGGGGCAACCTCACCTCGGGCACGGACCTGATCCACCGGGTCGAGCCCGAGGCCGCGGTGCACGCGCTGGGCACGCCGCTGATCACCAAGGCCGACGGCACCAAGTTCGGCAAGACGGAGTCCGGCACGATCTGGCTCGACCCGGAGATGACGACGCCGTACGCCTTCTACCAGTTCTGGCTGAACGCGGACGACCGGGACGTCTCCAAGTTCCTGCGCATCTTCTCCTTCAAGTCCCGTGCGGAGATCGAGGAGTTGGAGAAGCAGACCGAGGAACGGCCGCAGGCGCGGGCCGCGCAGCGGGCGTTGGCCGAGGAGCTGACGACGCTGGTGCACGGGGCGGACCAGACGGCCGCCGTGACCGCAGCGTCCAAGGCGCTGTTCGGCCAGGGCGAGTTGGCGGAGCTGGACGAGAAGACGCTGGCCGCGTCGCTCTCCGAGGTGCCGCACATCCGGGTCGCCGAGCTGGCTCCGGTCGTGGACCTGTTCGCCGAGGTCGGCCTGGTGGCCAGCAAGTCTGCTGCGCGGCGGACGGTGAAGGAGGGCGGGGCCTACGTGAACAACGTGAAGGTCGCTTCCGAGGACACCGTCCCGGCGACGGAGGAGCTGCTGCACGGGCGCTGGCTGGTGCTGCGGCGGGGCAAGAAGAACCTGGCCGCGGTTGAGGTTACGGGAGCGTAAGCGCCGTAGGGGCGTGGGGATCGTTGCGGGCCGCGAGTTCGTCGTGGCTGATCGCGCAGTTCCCCGCGCCCCTCACGGGGTGCTGCTGTTTACGCCCGTTGCTTGCGCTTGCCCAGCGTCGCCATGTACAGCATGTCGCCCACGGCCACGATGATGATCGCGGCGACCAGCTGGAACGCGTGCCGGCTCCAGTCGATGCCCGACGTCTCGTCGACGCCCGCCGCACGGGCGATGGCATTGCCCGCGATCGCACCCAGCATGCCGAAGATGGTGGTCAGCCAGAGCGGACTGTGCTGCTTGCCCGGAAGGATCGCCTTGGCGATCAACCCCAGCACGAATCCGACGATGATCGCCCACAACCAGCCCATGGCTGCCTCCTAGTACGGCTCTACGTGAGCATTACGTCGAGTGTCGGCCCGTCCGCCGTACGGCGCACGTCGGGTACGCCCGTACGTGCTACGGCTGAGCCCGGTCGCCCAGGCCGGAGGTGCCCCGCTCTCGTAGCCGACGCAGGCGGGGCGTAACGTGGGACGAGTCCGGGTGCCGCCTCCCGAGCGGGGTGCACCGGACCGGGGCCGGGGAGAGTCCGATGCGGGCGGATGGTGGAATGGGATGCGGAAGCAGCATGCCGGTGGCAACGGCCAGGTGTTCCGGATCACCGGAGCTCGGACCGGCCTCGAAGAGGACGTGCGCGGCCGGCAACGGCGTTATGTCATCTCGATGTCCATCCGTACGGTCGCGGTGATCCTCGCGGCCACGCTGTGGAACGTCGAACGGCACGTCGCGATCGTGGCGTTGGTGCTCGGCGTGGCGCTGCCCTATGTCGCGGTGGTGATCGCGAACGCCGGACGGGAGAACGCGACCTCGCTGCCGACGACGTTCGTGACCGTGCCGACGCGTCCGATGATTGCCTCTCCGCGGACGAATGACGGTTTCGCGGAACCCGTCCCGGAAGATGTCACGACCGAGTCCGCACCGGGCGCACGAAGCGAGCCGCACGACCGGTCATGACCTCGGTGAGCGGGCCCTAAGCGGAATTCCGCTGCGCGCCAAGCTCAAGAAAAGCTCAGATCAATCATGTTGTTCCAGTGCCGGGCGGCGGCGTACCCGTGACATACTTCGTAGGCGCTCCGCATCCCCCGTCGGAGCGACAGACCGACGCCGGGCAGCTCCCCCCGTGGCTGCTCGGCGTCGCCTTGTTTGCGGGCCGCAATGCCTTGATGAGCCGCCTAGTTCAGCCCCTTTGCGAGATGAACCTGTGAGTGACGAGACCCCCATCTGCTCCGCCAAGGGCTGCCGCGACGACGCCGTGTGGGTGCTCGTGTGGAACAACCCGAAGGTCCACACGCCGGACCGCCGCAAGACGTGGGTGGCGTGCGAGGAGCACCGGGAGCATCTGTCGCAGTTCCTCGGAGTACGAGGGTTCCTGAAGGATGTCGTGCCGCTGACGGGGTGGGAAGCCCAGGAGTCCTGAGCGGCCCTCGCTCCTCGCCGTCGTCACCCGGGCTCAGCCGCCGATCGCGGACATCGGCCGCTCCGGCTGAAGGAAGCTCGGGTCGTCCAGACCGGAACCGGCCTTCTTTCCCCACATCGCCAGGCGCCAGATGCGGGCGATCTCCTCGTCCGGGGCGTCCGCGCGCAGGGCGGCGCGCAGATCGGTCTCCTCGCGGGCGAACAGACAGGTCCGTATCTGACCGTCGGCGGTGAGGCGGGTGCGGTCGCAGGCCGCGCAGAACGGGCGGGTGACGGAGGCGATGACGCCGACGCGGTGCGGGCCGCCGTCGACCAGCCAGCGCTCGGCAGGCGCCGAGCCGCGCTCGTCGGCCTGCTCGGGGGTGAGATCGAAGCGGGTGCGCAGCGAGGCCAGGATGTCGCCGGCGGTGACCATGCCCTCGCGCTTCCAGCCGTGCTGGGCGTCCAGGGGCATCTGCTCGATGAAGCGCAGCTCGTAGTCGTGCTCCACGGCCCAGGCGAGCAGGTCCGGGGCCTCGTCCTCGTTCAGGCCCGGCATCAGGACCGCGTTGACCTTGACCGGGACCAGACCGGCGGCCGAGGCGGCCGCGAGGCCCTCGATGACGTCCTTGTGGCGGTCCCGGCGGGTGAGGGTCTTGAAGACGTCGGGGCGCAGGGTGTCCAGGGAGACGTTGACCCGGTCCAGGCCGGCCGCCTTCAGGGCCGCCGCCGTGCGCTTGAGACCGATGCCGTTGGTGGTGATGGACATCCGGGGCCGCGGGGCCAGGGCGGCGACCCGCTCCACGATGCCGACCACACCCGGGCGCAGCAGCGGCTCCCCGCCGGTGAAGCGGACCTCGGTGATGCCCAGGGAGGTCACGGCGATGTCGATCAGGCGGACGATCTCGTCGTCCGTGAGCAGGTCGGGCTTGCCCAGCCACTGCAGGCCTTCCTCGGGCATGCAGTACGTGCACCGGAGATTGCACCGGTCGGTCAGGGAGACTCTCAGGTCGGTGGCCACCCGGCCATAGGTGTCGATGAGCACGTGGGGCCCCTCCCTCGCGTGTCGATGAATCGTTTTCCGTCACTTGCGAGCCTACGCGACCGCACTGACATCGACAGGTCCCGATCCGACGAGGTACGACGCGGCCGCGTCGTAGGGACCTACGACGCGGCCGCGTTCCAGGGGGCGGTACGGGGTCTTGCAGGGGTCGGTACAGGGGCCGTCAGTGGGCTCCGGTGCCGGTCAGGGACCTGACCTCCAGCTCCGCGTACTTGCCGGTGTCCGGCTCCTCCTTGGACAGGTAGGTGCCCACGATGCCCAGCAGGAAGCCGACCGGGATCGAGATGATGCCGGGGTTCTCCAGCGGGAACCAGTGGAAGTCGACGTCGGGGAACATCGACGTGGGCTTGCCCGAGACGACCGGCGAGAACAGCACCAGGCCGACCGCGGTGACCAGGCCGCCGTAGATCGACCAGAGCGCTCCGGAGGTGGTGAACCGCTTCCAGAAGAGGCTGTAGAGGATCGTGGGCAGGTTGGCGGAGGCGGCGACCGCGAAGGCCAGCGCGACCAGTCCGGCCACGTTCAGGTCGCGGGCGAGGGCGCCCAGGAGGATGGAGACGGCGCCGATGCCGACCGTGGCGTAGCGGGCCGCGGACATCTCCTGCTTCTCGGTGGCGGTGCCCCTCTTGATGACGTTGGCGTAGATGTCGTGCGCGAAGGACGAGGACGACGCCAGGGTCAGGCCCGCGACGACCGCGAGGATCGTGGCGAAGGCGACGGCCGAGATGGTGGCCAGGAGGATGGCGCCCCAGTTGGAGTCGACACCGCCCAGATGCAGGGCCAGCAGTGGCGCGGCCGTGTTGCCCGCCTTGTTGGAGGCGATGATCTCGTCGGGCTTGATCAGTGCCGCCGCGCCGAAGCCGAGGGCGAGGGTCATCAGGTAGAAGGCGCCGATCAGGCCGATGGCCCAGAGGACCGACTTACGGGCGGCCTTGGCGGTGGGCACCGTGTAGAAGCGGATCAGGATGTGCGGCAGGCCCGCGGTACCGAGGACCAGGGCGATGCCCAGGGAGATGAAGTCCAGCTTGGTGGTGCCGGTGGCGCCGTACTTGAGGCCGGGCTCCAGGAAGGCCGAGCCCTTGCCGCTGTTGCTGGCGGCCGTGCCGAGCAGGTCGGAGACGTTGAAGTTGAACTTCAGCAGCACCAGGAAGGTCAGCAGCAGGGCGCCCGCGATGAGCAGCACGGCCTTGACCATCTGGACCCAGGTGGTGCCCTTCATGCCGCCGATGGTGACGTAGACGATCATCAGGACGCCGACCAGGGCGACGATGCTGATCTTGCCCGCGTCGCTGGTGATGCCCAGCAGCAGAGAGACCAGGACGCCCGCGCCCGCCATCTGGGCCAGCAGGTAGAAGATCGACACGACGATGGTGGAGGTGCCGGCCGCCGTACGGACCGGGCGCTGGCGCATGCGGTACGCGAGCACGTCACCCATGGTGTAGCGGCCGGAGTTGCGCAGCGGTTCGGCGACCAGGAGCAGGGCGACCAGCCAGGCGACCAGGAAGCCGATGGAGTACAGGAAGCCGTCGTAGCCGAAGAGGGCGATGGCGCCCGCGATGCCGAGGAAGGACGCGGCGGACATGTAGTCGCCGGAGACGGCGAGGCCGTTCTGGAAGCCGGTGAACTGCCGCCCGCCGGCGTAGAAGTCGGCGGCGTCCTTGGTCTGGCGGCCCGCCCAGACGGTGATGACGAGGGTCGCGGCGACGAAGATCGAGAACAGGATGATGATCAGCGTCCGGTGCTCGCTGGCCTCACCTGCCGCGAGCGTGACCGTGGGGTTGATCGCGGAGTTGATCGCGGGGCTCATTCGCCGCCCTCCATCCGGGACTTGATCGCCTCGGCCTTGGGGTCGAACTTGGCGGCGGCGGTACGCGCGTACCACCAGGCGATGAGGAACGTGGTCAGGAACTGGGCCAGGCCCAGCACGAGCGCGACATTGATGTTGCCGAACAGCTTGGTGCCCATGAAGTCGCCCGCGTAGTTGGACAGCAGGACGAACAGCAGGTACCAGGCGATGAAGGCGACGGTCAGCGGAAAGGCGAAGCCGCGGTAGGAGCGGCGCAGTTCGCCGAACTCCGCACTCTCCTGCACCGCGACGAACTCCTCGGTGGAGGGGAGTTGGGCTGGGGTCTTCGAGGGGGGCGGTGTCTCGGTGGCCACGGAGTCTCCTCGCGTTGCGGGTGCTGTTGCGACGGTTGACGGGCGCTGCTCGGGTGGTGGGGACGGGTTGGGTACGGCGGACATGGCTGCTCGGTTCCTCATCGATGTGGGGGGCTCGATCGTGCTCGTGCTCCCTGTCCAAGGTCACGGCGCCACGCGAGGGCGGGTTCAACTCCCCTGCCCTCTTTCCGAAGTCGGCTCCGGTAGGTCATTGCTGGCCAGCGACTTCGGGAGATAGCTTCGGGCTGCACCACCCGTCATGTACCTGCCCGAGCAGCACCTGTGCCTCGGGCGGATTCTTATCCGGATGATGTGGAGACCCCATGGCTCATCTGCGTTCCAGACGTCGGCTCGCCCTCGCCGTGCCGGTAGCGCTGTCGCTGACCGCCTCGCTCGGCTTCCTGCCGGCGGCTGCGCAGGCCGCCCCCTACACGGAGCCCACGGCCCAGGCGGCCAGTGCGGACAGCTTCGCGTATCTCGTCAACACCAGGACGGACCGTCACACGATCAAGTCCGTCGAGAAGGCGATCGCCAAGGCCGGCGGCAGCGTTGTCGTGACGTACGACAAGATCGGTGTGATCGTCGCGCACTCCGCCAACCCCGACTTCGCCACCCTGATACGCAAGGTGCGCGGAGTGCAGTCGGCGGGCGCCTCGCGCACCTCGCCGGTGACCGCGGCGGGCACGACCGACGAGGGTGCGGTGCAGTACCTCTCGAAGGCCCAGGCGGCGAAGGCCGCCAAGGGTTCGGCGGCCGGGGAGGAGCCGCTCGAGGCCGACCAGTGGGACCTCGAGGCGATCGGCGCCGACAAGGCCGCGAAGATCAACCCGGGCAGCAAGAAGGTGACGGTCGCCGTCATCGACACCGGCGTCGACGACACCCACCCCGACATCGCGCCGAACTTCTCCGCCTCGCAGTCCGCGAACTGCGTGAGCGGCAAGCCGGACACCACGTACGGCGCCTGGCGGCCGGTGGACGCCGACCACTACCACGGCACGCACGTGGCCGGCGAGATCGCCGCGGCCCGCAACGGCATCGGTGTCGCGGGCGTCGCGCCCGGCGTGAAGGTCGCGAGCATCACCGTGGCCCAGCCGGACGTGAACTCGCTGTTCTTCCCGGAGAGCGTCGTGTGCGCCTTCGTGTTCGCCGCCGACCACGGCGTCGAGGTCACGAACAACAGCTACTACGTTGATCCCTGGCTGTACAACTGCATGGACGACCCCGATCAACGCGCCATCGTTGATTCGGTCAACAGGGCCCAGCTGTACGCACAGCACAAGGGCACGCTCAATGTCGCCTCGGCGGGCAACTCCAACGACGACCTCGACTCGGACGCCCTGGTCGACGACTCCAGCCCCGACGACTCGACCCCCGTCACCCGTACGGTCGATCCGCACGAGTGCTTCGACGTGCCGACCCAGCTGCCGGGTGTCGTCACGGTCAGCGCGACCGGCGTCAAGGGCACCAAGTCGTACTACTCCAGCTACGGCAAGGGCGTGGTCGACGTCGCGGCGCCGGGCGGCGACAAGTACCAGATCCCGGACACGCCGTCGGCCAACGGCCGCATCCTCTCCACCCTGCCGAACAACCAGTACGGCTTCCTTCAGGGCACCTCGATGGCCTCGCCGCACGTGGCCGCCGTCGCCGCGCTCCTGAAGTCGACCCACCCGCACGCCTCCCCGGCCCAGCTGCAGGCGCTCCTCAAGGCGCAGGCGAACAACCCGGGCTGCCCGACCGAGCCCTACGACGGCGACGGCGACGGCATCGTGGACGCCACCTGCGTCGGCGGCAAGCGCGTCAACGGGTTCTTCGGCGCCGGCATCGTCAACGCGCTGCGCGCGGTCAAGTAGTGACGGTCGAGCACTGACAGTCGAGTAGTGGCGTTGCCGCGATCACGGTGAAGTGGTGCTCGTGATCGCGGCCCGCCCGCCCGGAGGACAGGACACCGTGCCTCCCGGCTCCCCGCACAGTCCGCGCGAACCGCGAACGAACTGGAGAACCTGACACATGACAGCGCCTCACCCGCGCTTCCGTCGCGCCCTCGCGATCCCGCTCGGGATGGCCATGGCGACGGGCCTCGCGTTCCTGCCGAACGTCACCGCCAGCGCCGCGACGGCCGCCACGGACACCCCGTCGGCCACCGTCGCGGCCGACGCGACCGCACTCAGCTACGTCGTCAACATCCGTCCCGGGCACGGCCCTTCGGCTCACCTGAAGAAGGCGATCGCCGCGGCCGGCGGCACGATCGTGACGTCGTACGACCGGATCGGCGTGATCGTCGTCCACTCCTCGAACGCCGACTTCGCGAAGACCATCCGCGAGGTGCGCGGGGTCCAGTCGGCCGGCAACACCCGTAACGCGCCGCTGCCCGCCCAGTCGACGAACGACGAGGGCACGCCCAAGGCGCTCACCGCCGACGAGCTGGCGAGTGTCCAGGCCGTCGACGGGCAGGACCCGCTGGAGCCCCTGCAGTGGGACCTGCCCGCCATCAAGGCGGACAAGGCGCACGAGAAGACGCTGGGCAGCAGGAAGGTCACCGTCGCCGTGATCGACACCGGCGTCGACGACACCCATCCCGACATCGCGCCGAACTTCGACCGCCAGGCCTCCGTCAACTGCGTGACGGGCAAGCCGGACACGGCCGACGGCGCCTGGCGGCCGACCGCCGCGGAGAGCCCGCACGGCACGCACGTGGCGGGCGAGATCGCCGCCGCGAAGAACGGCGTCGGCATGACGGGCGTCGCGCCCGGCGTGAAGGTCGCCGGCATCAAGGTGTCCACGACCGCCGGCTACTTCTACACGGAGGCCGTGGTCTGCGGCTTCGTGTGGGCGGCCGAACACGGCGTCGACGTCACGAACAACAGCTATTACACCGACCCTTGGTACTTCAACTGCACCGACGACCCGGACCAGAAGGCGCTCGTCGACGCCATCACCCGGGCCTCGCGGTACGCGGAGAAGAAGGGCACGGTCAACGTCGCCGCGGCCGGCAACGAGAACTACGACCTCGCCGCCGACGAGATCACCGACCCGGTCTCCCCGAACGACGGCACGCCCTCGGACCGGGTGATCGACCCGTCCGAATGCTTCGACATACCGACGCAGCTGCCGGGTGTCGTGACGGTCGCGGCCACGGGCGCGAAGGGCCTCAAGTCGTCCTTCTCCAACTACGGCCGCGGTGTCATCGACGTCGCCGCACCCGGTGGCGACGCGACCGCCTACCAGCCCCCGGCCCCGCCGGCCACCAGCGGCTCGATCCTGGGCACGCTGCCCGGCGGCAGGTGGGGCTACATGTCCGGTACGTCGATGGCGTCGCCGCACGTGGCCGCGGTGGCCGCATTGATCAAGTCAACCCATCCGCACGCCTCCGCCGCCCTGGTCAAGGCACTCCTGTACGCCGAGGCCGACGCCACGGCGTGCACGGACCCGTACGACATCAACGGCGACGGCAAGGTCGACGCGGTGTGCGAGGGGTCGAAGAACCGCAACGGTTTCTACGGCTGGGGCACTGTGGACGCACTGGACGCGGTGACCAGGTAGTGAGGTAACACGCATCCATATTGATTCAGTCAATAATGCATAGTGCAGTCATGACTGGATTGACGTTCGCATGGTCCGCGCTGGGCGGCGATCCCGCCCTGCTCCCGCGGGTGACGACCGTGACGCGGGAGGGCGCTCTCCAAGGGCGCCTTCCCGTACGGGAGTTGGCGCGGGCCTGCGTCGGAGCGTGCGCGCTGGCCGCGGCCGAGCTGACGGCACGGCGGACCCGGACGACGGACGTGCCCGAGGTGCGCGTGGACGACGGGGCCGTCGCGACGGCGTTCGTCAGTGAACGGCATCTCCTCGTCGACGGCCGCGCACCGCAGACCTTCGCACCGCTGTCCCGTTTCTGGCGGACCTCGGACGGCTGGGTCCGCACGCACGCGAACTATCCGCACCACCGGGCCCGGCTGCTGGCCGCGCTGGGTGTGCCGGAGGACGTCGACGCCGTGGCGGCGGTGCTCGCCGAACGGTCCTCGGCCGACGCCGAGGAGACCGTCTACGCGGCGGGCGGCCTGGCCGTCGCCCTGCGCACGGCGAAGGAATGGGCCGCGCACGAGCAGGCGGTCGCGGTGGCCGCACGCCCCCTGGTCGAGCGCGAGCGACTCGACACCGCCCACGCGCGCGTGCTCGACCCGATCGCGAGAACTCCCCCACCATCCGTACCGGGCGCTCCCCTACTGCCCGCCGCAGGACTGCGTGTCCTCGACCTGACCCGGGTCATCGCCGGCCCCGTGGCCACCCGCACGCTCGCCCTGCTCGGCGCCGACGTGCTGCGCGTGGACGCCCCGCAGCTGCCCGAACTCCCCGACCAGCACACCGACACGGGCTTCGGGAAGCGGTCGGCCCGGCTGGACCTGGCCACCGACCGGCGCACCTTCGAGGAGCTGCTCGCGGCGGCGGACGTGGTGGTCACCGGGTACCGGCCGGGCGCCCTCGACCGGTTCGGACTGTCTCCCGAGGCGCTCGCCGGGCGGCGGCCCGGGGTGGTCGTGGCGCAGTTGTCGGCGTGGGGCGCGTACGGGCCCTGGCGCGGGCGGCGGGGCTTCGACAGCCTCGTGCAGGTGGCCACGGGGATCGCCGCGCTGGAGGGTTCGGCGGAGCGGCCGGGCGCGCTGCCCGCGCAGGCGTTGGACCACGGGACGGGCTATCTGCTGGCGGCGGCCGTGCTGCGGGCGCTGACCGAGCAGTCGTACGAGGGCGGCAGCCGGTGCGTGCGGCTGTCGCTCGCGCGAACGGCCGAGTGGCTCGTGAACGGCGTCGGGGCGGATGACGCGGGTGACGCACAGGGTGCCAGGGGCGTCCGCACGAGGGATGGCCTCCCGTACGACGATCCGGGACCCTGGCTCGCCGAGACCGACAGCGTGCTCGGGCGGCTGCGGTACGCGCGGTCGCCGGTGTCCTTCGCGGGCGGGCCGACCGACTGGGCCCGGCCGCCGGCGCCCTGGGGGACGGATCCCGCGCGCTGGGTGTGAGGCACGGGCGGCCCTTGGACGACCGGTGGTCATGGGTCCCGGGGCGACCGAAAACGTACCCATCGGGCGAATGCCGTACCGCCAGTTGTTTTACTGCAGTTGCCCGGTTCTGCGACGGCTGGTGAAGATCTTGAGGTGACCTTGATACGACCTACGTCCGAGGTGGCCGACGCGAGCGGGCCGGTACGGCGTCCCGGTGCCGGCCGGGCCGTCGCCGTGCTCGTCCTCGTGACGCTCGCCGCGCTCATACCGCTGCTCGGCCCGTCCGCCGCGCTGCACGGCACCGGCGAGGCCCGCGCGCCCGGCACCGGAGGCATCGGGCTGCTGCGGGCGGTGCTGTTCGCCGCGCTGTGCGTGCAGGTGGGCGAGGTGTTCGTGAACCGACTGGCCCGGCGGCTGCCCGGCGCTCCCGCCGACGCGCCCCGCAGCTGGGCCCCGTACGCGGCCGGCGCCGGTTTCGTCGCCGCGCTGGGCCTGGCCTCGGTCGTGGCCACGGGCAACCTGGTGCCGCACAGCCTCGCCGAGATCGACGTCGGCGGCCTCTACGACTCACGCGACGGCAAGCTCGCCCTGGTCGAGGTCAACGCCTTCCTGGTGGCCGCCCTGTGCGCCCGTTCGCTCCGTCCGGCGACCCAGCTGTGGCCGCTGGCCGCGGTGGCCGTGGTGGAAGCCCTGCGCGCCCACCCCACGACCGAGCACAACCCCCTGCTCGGGTCGGGACTGACACTGGTGCATCTCACGTGCGCGACGCTCTGGGTGGGCGGCCTGCTGCACGCGCTGCGGACGCTGCGGCGATGGGGACCCGGTGCGCCGGGCACGGCCCTGCTGGGGCTCTACGCGCGCGTGGCGGCCGTGCTGCTCGCCGCCATCACGGCGACCGGGGTGTGGAGTTCGCTGCGCCGCATGCCCTCGCACACGATCCTGGATCAGCTGACGACGACGGCGTACGGGCGCACCCTGCTCGCCAAGGTGATCCTCGTGGCCGCCGTCGCCGTGCTCGCCCTGTGGGCGCGGTACCGGCTGCGCCGCGCCGCCGATCCGCTGACCGCGTGTTCGCCCGCGCGGGCGGAGGTCGTCGCCCTGGGGGTGGTGGTCGCGCTGTCGGGGCTGCTCACGGCGCTGCCGTTGCCGATCCGCTGGTCGTGACGATGTTGATGGGTTGACAGGGCCGATCAAGGTGACAGGACCGATCAACTGTTGACGGCAAGGGCCTTCAGTTGTTGACGACCAGCACCTTCAGGGCCGTCCGCTCGTCCATCGCCTTGTAGCCGTCGGGAACGCCCTCGATCCCGACCGTCAGGTCGAAGACGGGCGAGGCGTCGACCGTGCCGTCCAGGACGCCGGGCAGCAGCTCGGGGATGTACGCGCGGACCGGCGCGACACCGCCGCGCAGCGCGATGTTCCGGTCGAACATGACGCCGAGGTCGAGACCGGTGCCGCTGCCGTGCGGCACGCCGACGTAACCGATCGCGCCGCCGTCCCGCGTGATGCCGACGGCCGTACGCATGGACTGCTCCGTGCCGACGGCCTCGATGACCGCGTGCGCGCCCTGTCCGCGCGTGAGCCGGCGTACGGCCTCGACGGCCGCCTCACCGCGCTCCGCGACGACGTCGGTGGCGCCGAAGCCGCGCGCGATGTCGGTGCGGACCTCGTGCCGGCCGAGCGCGATGATCCGCTCCGCGCCGAGCCGCTTGGCGGCGAGCACCGCGCACAGACCGACGGCTCCGTCGCCGACGACGGCGACGGTGGCTCCCGGGCGGACGCCCGCGCCGAGCGCCGCGTGGTGGCCGGTGCCCAGGACGTCGGAGAGGGTCAGCAGGGCGGACAGCAGGTGATCGTCGGAGGCGGCCTCCTTGGGCAGTTGGACCAGGGTGCCGTCGGCGAAGGGAACGCGCACGGCCTCGCCCTGGCCGCCGTCGTGGCCGACCGCGCCCCAGAAGCCGCCGTGCTCGCAGGAGGTGGTCAGACCCTCGCGGCAGTAGTCGCAGACGCCGTCGGACCACATGAAGGGCGCGACGACAAGGTCACCGACCCGGACGGTGCCCACCTCGGAGCCGGTCGCCTCGACCACGCCGAGGAACTCGTGCCCGATCCGCTGCCCCGGCTGCCGGACCGACTCGCCGCGGTAGGCCCACAGGTCGCTGCCGCAGATACAGGCGCGCAGCACCCGCACCACGGCGTCCGTGGGCAGCTGCACGATCGGCTCGGGCACGTCCTCCACGCGCATGTCGAACGGGGCGTGGATGGTGGTGGCGCGCATGGCGAGGGTCCCTCTCGTGCGGGTGTGCGGTGCGTGCGCCCGGGGGGGTGGTCGGGCGCACTTCACGGTACGCCGACCGGGTGGCACGTCGCGCATCGAGGGCCCCCGACCAGCGGTTACCCCGCGTGGTCATGCCCGTGATCAGACTCCCGCCGCCCCGAGCAGCGTCCCGACCGCATAGGTGACGCCCATCGCCAGCGCACCGCCCAGGACGTTGCGCAGCACGGCCCGGCCGGGCTCGGCGCCGCCCGTGCGCGCGCTGCTCCAGCCGGTGAGGACGAGGGCCGCCAGGACGGACACCACGGTGACCGGGAGCCGCCAGCCGGCCGGCGGCAGGACGATCGCGAGGAGCGGCAGCAGCGCCCCCACGGTGAACGCCAGGAAGCTCGCCCACGCCGCGTGCCAGGGGTTGGTCAGCTCGTCGGGGTCGATGCCTAGCTCCACGCGTGCGTGCGCGTTGAGCGCGTCGCGTTCCGTGAGCTGGACGGCCGCCTCACGGGCCACCTCACGGGTCAGGCCGCGGCCCTCCAGCAGTTCCGTCAGCTCCTCCAGCTCGGCCTCCGGCTGCTCGCGCAGCTCGCGCTTCTCGTAGGCCAGGGCGGCCATCTCCGAGTCGCGCTGGGTGGAGACGGACACGTACTCGCCCGCGGCCATCGACATCGAGCCGGCGAGCAGGCCCGCGAGGCCCGCCGTGAGCAGCGCGGAACGGTCGTCGGTGGCGCCGGCCACGCCGACGACGAGACCCGCGGTGGACACGATGCCGTCGTTGGCCCCGAGGACCGCGGCCCGCAGCCAGTTGAGCCGCGAGCCGAGCGCACCGCCGTGAGCCTCGTCGTGCGTTTCCCCGTGTGCCTCGTGGTGCGCCTCGTCCCGCGTTTCCGGGTGTGCCTCGTCCTGCCCTTGGTCGTCCGCGCCGTTCGCTGGTTCCGTCACACCGGGAGGATGCCACCCGGGGTCACGCCGGACCCGTCACCACACCCGCACCGACGCTCCCTTGGCGAACACCGGGCTCGTCGCGTCCGCGGGCGGCCGGGCGAGCGGCTCCGCGAGTTCTTCGACCGTCGGTCCCACCTTCGCCGCGATCGGGTCCAGTCGGTCGAGGTCGAAGCCGTACACGCGGGCCGCGTTGCCGCCCACCATCGCGGCGACCTCCTCGCGGGGCACGCGCGCGTAGGCACAGCGCAGCCCTTCGCGGGAGTACGGGTAGGTGCCCTCGTCGTGCGGGTAGTCGCTGCCCCACATGATCTTCTCGACGCCGATACGGTCCCGTAGCGGCACTTCGTGGGGGCGCATGAAGCTGGCGCCGACGAAGCAGTTGTCGCGCCACACCTCGGAAGGTGCCTTGCCCATGCGGGCGGCGAGTCCCGCGCCGAACTTGGACTCCGCGGTGGCCGCCTTCGTCGCGGCCCTGACCAGCCGCCCGTGGTAGTAGTCCAGCATGTCGAGGACTCCGGGGATCCAGCCGGAGCCCTGCTCGGTGAGGACCAGCCTGAGGTCCGGGTGACGGCGGAAGGCACCGCCGAAGACCAGGTGCCACAGCGCCCGGTGCGAGAACCAGGTCGTCTCCACCATGAAGACCGCCCGGGCCGCCGGTTCCTCGCCCAGCGGCGGGGAGGCCGAGCCCGCGTGGTGGTTGACGGGGACGCCGAGTTCGGCGCAGACGGCCCAGATCGGGTCGTACGCCGAGGAGTACAGCTCGGGCAGGCCGGAGCCCGGTGGGGTGCCGGGGAGCAACAGGCCGCCCTTGAGGCCCGCTTCGACCGCCCACCGGATCTCGCGCACCGCCTCCTCGGGGTCGTTGAGGAGGACCTGGAAGACGCCCGCCCTGCGGCCCGGTGCCGCGGCGCAGAAGTCGGCCAACCAGCGGTTGTGGGCGCGCAGTCCGGCCCAGCGCCGGTCGAGGTCCTCGGCGGTCGGGGCGGGCGCCATCAGGGAGCCGGACGGGAAGAACGGCGGGATGGTGTTCGGGAAGACGACCTCGGCGACGATGCCGTCCTCCTCCAACTCCGCTGTCCGGCGCGCGGAGTTCCAGTTCTTGTCGGCCGTGTCGGCGAGCAGGTCCTCGTACGGGTTGACGTAGGTGGCCGCCCAGGCGTCGAACTCGTCGTGGAAGCGCTGCTCCAAGTAGGGCCGGTAGTCCAGGAGATCGGCGCCCGCGTGGCAGTCCGCCGAGATGACCGTGTACCGGTCCTCGCCCATGGAGTCCGTGAAGCCCGAGGAGCCCATGGAACTCACGGCGTCACCCCCAGCACCGGGAAGTCGTGGTCGGTCAGCCAGTGCCGGCCCACCTCGCGCGAGCGCGCCCACGAGGCCGCCACGGCCGTCTGGTCGTCGGGCTGGCCGAGGTCGGCGGGCGTGGGCCCGATGCGGTGGGCCAGCGGGGTCAACCTGGCCACGTCGAAGCCGAAGACGTCGGCCGCGGCCAGGCCCAGCATGCGGCGGGTCTCGTCGACCGGGATGTCGTGGAAGGTGCGCGTCAGCCACGCGCGCGTGTCGGGCCAGGTGCCCTCGGGGTGCGGGAAGTCGCTGCCCCAGAGGATGTTGTCGACGCCGATCTCGTAGCGCTGGGCCAGTTCACGGCGCTTGGTGTTGGTGGCGCAGATGAAGACCTGCCGGTCGAGGTACTCGTGCGGCGGCCGTTTCAGCTCCCCGAAGGGCGACAGCTTCTTGCCGCCGTGCGCGCCCAGGTAGAGGCGGTCCATGAACCAGAGGAGGTTGGGCAGCCACCAGCAACCCGACTCCGCCACACCGAACTTGAGACCCGGATGGCGTTCGAAGACGCCCGACCAGAGCAGGAACCACAGCGGCCTGGCGGGCCACCAGGTGACCTCGGAGACGTAGATCCCGAGGTGGTCGCCGTACTCGTGCCGCGGGGCCGCCCCGGAGTGCGTGAGGACCGGCATCGCGCACTCGGCTGCGGCCGCCCACACCGGGTCGTAACGGCGGTCGTGGTAGGGCTCCTTGTCGACCCACATGGACGGGATCATGAGGGCGCCGAGGCCGGATTCCTTGGCGCGGTGGATCTCCGCGACGACCTTCTCCGTGGGAGCCGTCACCGGCAACAGGGCGACCCCGCAGTGCCGTTCGGGGTTCTGTGACACGAAGTCGGCGAGCCAGCGGTTGTGCGCCTGGGCGCCCGCCATGCCCAACTCGGGGTCGTGGTCGCCGGAGAGGCCGAGACCGACCCCGAAGGGCGCGGCCGTCCGGCTGTCCACGGCGTCGGCGTCCGGGAAGACGACCTCGGCGGCCACCCCGTCGCCGTCCAGTTCCTTGAGCCGCTGCGCGCTGTCCCAACCCCCGCGCAGGCCCTCCTCGTTGTCCTGGAACCACTTCGTCGCGAAGGCCTCGTTGCGGATGCCGAGCCGGGTCATCTCCTCCCGGCGCCGCTCGCGCCCGGCGAGGAAGTCGTCGAAGTCCCGGTGGAAACGGGCGTCCAGATAGGGCCGGTACTCCTCGGTGGGCAGTCCGGCGTGGCAGTCGGAGGAGATGATCAGGTACGGGTCCTGGTCGGTCACAGCAGCCCCCTCAGTCCAGGATGAAGCTTTCGAGGTACGACGGGTTGACCCGGTCGAGCATCGACTGCGCCCGCGCCCGGATCTGGGCGTCGCTGCGCTCGCTCTCGGGCAGCAGCCAGAACCGGTCCGCGCGGATGCCGTCGACGACCAGCTCGGCGACCTCCTCGACCGGCGTGAAGGCGACCTCCTTGCCCGCCGCCTTCATCGCGGTCTCCCACTGGTCGAGGCTGCGGTAAGGCGTCCGGCGAGGCCGCTCTTTGGCGTACCGGGCGGGCCGGTTGCGGTGCGACTCCCACAGGCCGGTGCGCAGCATGTGCGGTCCCGGGAAGAGGACGGAGGCGCCCACCCGCGTGTGCTCCGCCCTGAGATGGGCGTACAGGGACTCGGTCAGCGTCACGACGGCCGCCTTGGTGACGGCGTACACGGAGGCGGTGGGCAGGGGGGCGATGCCGCCGTCGCCGGAGGACGTGTTGACGACATGACCGGGTTGACCCGACTTGATCATCCTGGGTACGAACGCCTGGACGCCGTGGAAGACGCCCCACACATTGACGGCGAAGGCCCACTGCCAGTCGTTCGGTTCGTGCTCCCACATCCGGCCCTCGGCCCCCGAGCCGACCCCGGCGTTGTTGCACAGCACATGGACGGCGCCGTACGTCTCGTACGCCGACTCGGCCAGCTCCAGCACCTGTTGGCGCTCGCCGACGTCCACCACGCGTGCGTGCACCTCGGCGCCCTCGTCCCGCAGGAGAGCCGCCGCCTTGTCGAGAGCGCCTTGTTCGACGTCGGCGAGGACGACCCTGAGCCCCTCGGCGGCGAACCGTCGCGCCATCGCCAGTCCGATCCCGCTCGCCGCCCCGGTGACGACGGCGACCTGTCCCGCCCGCAGCTCCATCAGACGCTCCCCTCGGGCGGGCCGTCCAGGATCTGCCGGGGGTCGTCGTAGCGCTGGTGGATGTACGGCAACAGGGCCTGCGCGTCGACCCGTTCGACGACCTTTCCGCGCTGGTCGCTGGTCTTCTCGCCGAGGGTGATCTCGACGAGCCGGCGCACGGGCAGGTCGGCCACCGGGTCGTACATCGACTCGCGCAGGACGACGTCCCCGGTGATCCGCTCCAGTTTGCGCACCTTCTCGTGGCGCACGCAGTGCACGAGCACCGGCTCGGTGTCGAAGCCCGAACCGTCCACCGCCGGAAGGAACTTGAAGTAGAAGTCGGTCTTCCGGCTCGGTTCCGGCAGGGGCAGCCGCTCGGTGACCGCGCCGCGCACCTCCACGAAGGCGATGCCGTGCCGGGCCAGCGAGGCGCGCACCACGAGGCCCTCGCGGTCGACGACGACCTCGCCGAGCTTCTTGGGTTCGCCGAAGACCTCACGGCCGCCGGTGAGGGCCCGCTCGTGGGTCATCGGCATGACGAGCGGGTACCAGCCCTCGACGCCGTCGTGGGCCGCCGCGACCGCGAACGAGCCCGCGCCCAGCGGGTATCCGGGCAGTTGGACCTTGCTGATGTTCACCCGGACCAGGGGCCGCCCGGTGGGTTTCAGCGGCGGTGGCAGCACCGCGGCGACCGCGTCCGGGTCGCTCTCCCAGAGAGCCACCACTCCGGTGGACCAGATGTCGGGGAGCTTCGCGCTCGCCGTGCGCGCGGCGGCGATCTCCGCCTCGGTCCGTGCGCCGTACCGTACGCGTGCCATCCGCCGTACCGCCCTTCCGTCGACCGTCACACGCCGGGCGGGCAGCACGCTTGCACCGGGCGGCGAAAAGGTCCATAGCCGTGTGCGCAGACGTTCGGGGCGCCGGCCGTGCTCGAACACGTGGGCCCGGCACGGGAGCTGACGGACAGGGGGCCGGACGGGAGTGTCAGTCGCGGCCCGTATCCTCAGGGACCATGCTCGATGACCAGACGACCGCAGTGTCCTCTCCCACTTCGTGGCCGTCCTCGTATCCCCAGGGGTACGCGGTGGTCGACGTGGAGACCACGGGCCTCGCCCGGGACGACCGGATAATCTCCGCGGCCGTCTACCGGCTGGACGCGCGCGGCGAGGTCGAGGACCACTGGTACACGCTGGTCAATCCGGAGCGCGACCCGGGCCCGGTGTGGATCCACGGTCTGACGAGTGACGTCCTGGAGGGCGCGCCCCTCTTCGAGGACATCGCCGAGGAGTTCTCGACCCGCCTGGAGGGCCGGGTGCTCGTCGCGCACAACGCGGTCTTCGACTGGCAGATGATCGCCCGGGAGTACGCGCGTGCCCGGCGCGAGGCGCCGGTGCGGCAGCGGCTGTGCACGATCGTGCTCTCCAAGGAGCTGCGGCTGCCGCTGCCCAACCACAAGCTGGCGACGCTGGCCGAGCACTTCGGCGTCGTGCAGCGGCGGGCGCACCACGCGCTGGACGACGCGCGCGTGCTGGCGGAGGCGTTCCGGCCGAGCCTGCTGGCCGCGGCGGCGGAGGGCGTACGGCTGCCGTTGCACGAGTGCCGGCCGCTGACCGAGTGGACGGACCGGCCCGCGGCGGTGATCGGGCAGCAGTCGGGCGGCGGGTACGGCAGCTATCGGCCGACCAGTTGGCGCCCCGCGCGCAGGCGGCCCGCGTGCCCGTATCCCAACCCCGGCCGTTACGAGGACGGCAAGCCGCTCAAGCAGGGCATGCGGGTGGCGTTCTCCGGGGACACGTCGGTCGAGCGCGACCTGCTGGAGGACCGCGCGGTCGAGGCGGGGCTGCACGTCGCCACGAGCCTGTCCCGGCTGACCAGCCTGCTCGTCACGAACGACCCGGACTCGGGCACCTCGAAGGTGGTCAAGGCCCGGCAGTTCGGCACGCCGGTCGTCGACGAGGCGGCGTTCGGACAGCTGCTGCGGGACGTCGAGGACGCCGACGGGTGAGCCGTACGGACGGGTGATTGCCGTGCGACGCGCCCGGCGCCCGCTCGCCCGCGGGGCGGTGACGGCTCACCCTGTGGCGCATGGCGAGATGTGAAGTGTGCGGCAATGACTACGGCATGTCCTTCGAGGTGCACGCGCAGGGCGCGATCCACGTCTTCGACTGCTTCTCCTGTGCGATCCATCGCATGGCGCCGATCTGCGAGCACTGTCGGGTGCAGATCATCGGGCAGGGCGTCGAGGTCGAGGGCCACTGGTACTGCGGCGGCCACTGCGCCCGCGCCGAGGGGAGGGCCGGCATCGTCGACAAGGTCTGACCACACCCCTGCGAAAGCACCCCGCGGCCCGAGTTGTACGGTCGTGGGGTGTACCGCTTCCTGATGTCCCGGCAGTGGGTGATCCTCACCCTGATCGCCCTGCTCCTGATCCCCACGATGATCAGGCTGGGCATCTGGCAGATGCACCGCTACGAGATGCGCACCGCCCGCAACGACCTCGTCTCGCACGCCCTGCACGCCGAACCGGTCCCGGTGGAGCGGGTGACCACCGCCGGCCACGCGGTGACCCGCGACGAGAAGTACCGCACCGTCACCGCGACCGGCACCTTCGACACCGACGACGAGGTCGTCGTGCGGCGGCGCACCAACTCCGACGACGAGGTCGGCTTCCACGTCCTGACCCCGTTCGTCCTCACCGACGGCAAGGTGCTGCTGGTCAACCGCGGCTGGATCCCGGCGACCGCGAGCCAGACCGCCTACCCCAAGGTGCCCGCGCCGCCCAAGGGCCAGGTCACCGTCAAGGGACGGCTGATGGCCGACGAGACGACCGCGGCCAGCGGCATCAAGGACCTCAAGGGCCTGCCTGACCGCCAGATCATGCTGATCAACAGCGAGGAACAGGCCCGTCGGCTCGGCAAGGTGGTGCTCGGCGGCTACATCCAGCAGACCGGGCCCGCGCCGAAGGGCGGCAGCCCGGAGCAGATCTCCGACCCGGGCAGCGAGGACGCCCCGCTGAACTACGCGTACATGATCCAGTGGTGGCTGTTCGCCGCGGCCGTCCCGGTGGGCTGGTGGTTCCTGGTCCGCCGCGAGGTCCGTGACCGCGCGGAGGCGGCGGCCAAGGAGAGTGTCCCGGAGGCGGAGCCCGCGGCGGTGTAGCCGCCCGCTGCGGTGCAGCCGCGGGATGTGTCACTCCCCCGGCCCTCCACCTTGATTGCCGCACCCTCCGGCCGGGAACCCGCACCCCGTGCACCCCCGTATCGAGGATTACGCGCTCATCGGCGACGAGCAGACCGCCGCCCTCATCGGCAGGGACGGCTCGGTCGACTGGCTGTGTCTGCCCCGCTTCGACTCGGCCGCCTGTTTCGCCAGACTGCTCGGCGACGAGGACAACGGCCACTGGCGCGTCGCCCCCAAGGACGCCGACGGCGCCTGCACCCGGCGCGCCTACCGTCCCGGCACGCTCGTCCTGGACACCGAATGGGAGACCGACGAGGGGACGGTCCGCGTCACCGACCTGATGCCACAGCGCGACCGCGCCCCCGACCTCGTACGCATCGTCGAGGGTGTCAGCGGGCGTGTGACCATGCGCAGCACCCTGCGGCTGCGCTTCGACTACGGCTCGGTCATGCCGTGGGTGCGCAAGGTGCACGGCCATCGGGTGGCCGTCGCGGGGCCGGACTCGGCGTGGCTGCGCAGCGAACCGTCGGTGCGGACCTGGGGCGAGGACTTCAGCACGGTGTCGGAGTTCACCGTCGAGGAGGGCGAGCAGGTCGCGTTCGTCCTCACCTGGCACCCCTCGCACGAGCACCGCCCGGACCTGGTCGACCCGTACGAGGCGCTGCGCGTCAGTGTCGAGGACTGGCAGGCCTGGGCCGACCGCTGCCGCTACGACGGCCCCCACCGGGACGTCGTACTGCGCTCCCTGATCACCCTCAAGGCCCTGACGTACCGGCCGACCGGCGGCATCGTCGCCGCCCCGACCACCTCCCTGCCCGAGGAGCTGGGCGGGGTCCGCAACTGGGACTACCGGTTCTGCTGGCTGCGCGACTCCACGCTCACGCTGGGCGCGCTGCTGTCGGCCGGCTACCAGGAGGAGGCCGAGGCCTGGCGGAAGTGGCTGCTGCGCGCGGTCGCGGGCGACCCGGCGGATCTACAGATCATGTACGGCCTGGCGGGCGAGCGCCGGCTGCCCGAGTTCGAGCTGCCGTGGCTGTCCGGGTTCGGCGCCTCGGCACCCGTACGCATCGGCAACGGGGCGGTCGACCAGCTCCAGTTGGACGTGTACGGCGAGGTGATGGACTCACTGTGGCTGGCCCGGCACGCGGGTCTGACCACGAAGCCGCACATGTGGGCGCTCCAGCGGACCCTGATGGAGTTTCTGGAGACCGCGTGGCGCCAGCCCGACGAGGGGCTGTGGGAGGTGCGCGGCGGGCGGCGCCACTTCGTGCACTCCAAGGTGATGGTGTGGGTGGCCGCCGACCGCGCCGTGCGCACGCTGGAGGAGAACCCGGACCTGCCCGGCGACCTGGACGGCTGGCGCGCGATGCGGGACGAGGTCCACCGCGAGGTGTGCGAGAAGGGCTACGACCCGGCGCGGAACACGTTCACGCAGTCCTACGGTTCCGTCGAACTCGACGCCTCGCTCCTGCTCATCCCCCGCGTCGGCTTCCTGCCGCCCGACGACCCGCGCGTGATCGGCACCGTGGACGCGGTCCGCGCGGAGCTGGGCCACGACGGCTTCATGCGCCGCTACAGCGCCGAGGAGTCCCCGGTCGACGGCCTGCCGGGCGGCGAGGGCACCTTCCTGGTGTGCTCGTTCTGGCTCGCGGACGCGCTGCATCTGACGGGCCGTACGAAGGAGGCGCGCGAGCTGTTCGAACGGCTGGTGGGGCTCGCCAACGACGTGGGGCTGCTGGCCGAGGAGTACGACCCCGCCTCCGGCCGCCTGCTCGGCAACTTCCCGCAGGCCTTCAGCCACATCGGTCTGGTGAGCACCGCCCTCGCTCTGTTCGGGGCGGAGGGGGCAGGATAGGGGCCATGGATCTTGGACTGAAGGACCGGGTGTACGTCGTCACCGGGGCCACCCGCGGCCTCGGCAACGCGACCGCGCGCGAGCTCGTCGCGGACGGCGCGAAGGTGGTCGTCACCGGGCGGGACGAGAAGCGGGCCGCCGACGCGGCGGCCGAACTGGGGCCCGACGCGGCCGGGGTGGGCGTCGACAACTCGGAGCCGGACGCGGCCGAGCGCCTGATCGCGTTCGCGCGGGAGCGGTTCGGACGCTTCGACGGAATCCTCATCAGCGTGGGCGGACCGCCGGCCGGCTTCGTCGCCGACACCACGGACGAGCAGTGGCAGTCGGCGTTCGAGTCGGTGTTCCTGGGCGCGGTCCGGCTGGCCCGGGCCGCCGCCGCGGAGCTGCCGGAGGGCGGTGTCATCGGGTTCGTGCTGTCCACGTCGGTGCACGAGCCGATTCCGGGACTGACGATCTCCAACGCGCTGCGGCCGGGTCTCGCCGGTTTCGCGAAGTCGCTCGCGGACGAGCTGGGACCGCGGGGCATCCGGGTCGTGGGGCTGCTGCCGGCCCGTATCGACACGGACCGCGTGCGCGAGCTGGACGGCCTGTCGGCGGACCCGGTGGCGACCAGAGCCGCCAACGAGTCACGGATTCCGCTGCGCCGGTACGGACGCCCCGAGGAGTTCGGCCGGGCCGCCGCGTTCTTCCTGTCGCCGGCCGCTTCCTATCTGACCGGCGTCATGCTGCCGGTGGACGGGGGCATGCGACACGGCTTCTGAGCACCGCACGCCCGCCCTGCGAGTCCGCGTGAGGCCGGTACGGGGGCGTGGGTCCGTGCACGGTGGCCAAGGGCGTGGGCAGCGCCCGCCGCGGCATGCTGTCGGTGGACCGGGTCACGCCCTGCGGCACGGCTTCCGAGTGCCGCAGGCCCTGCGAGACCGCGTGGGCACGTGAAGGTGGTGCGGGGGCCGGGCCGGTGCACAGTCGCCAAGTGCTTGGGCAGCGCCGGCCGCGTCACGCCGCCGGTGGACCGGGGCACGCACCGCGGCACGGCTTCTAGTGCCGCACGCCCTGCGAGCCCGCGTGAGGCCGGCGCGGGGGCGCGGGCCGATGCACGGTGGCCAAGTGCTTGGGCAGCGCCGGCCGCGTCACGCCGCTGGTGGACCGGGGCACGCCCCACGGCACGGCTTCTAGTGCCGCACGCCCTGCGAGCCCGCGTGAAGGCGGTGCGGGGGCGCGGCTCGGTGGCGTAGGCGGCGGCCGGTCGTCGGTGGCGTGGCCGGCCGGCCCGCGGCTGCCTCAACTGACGCGTTCCGCCCGGTGTTTGACCGCGCTGAGGCGGACCTCGGTCGGCAGTTTCGTCAGTCCCGCCGAGTTGCGGGCGTGGGTCAGGGCCTCGTCCGTGAGGTGGTGCAGGGCGGTCGCCGGGTCCACGTGCGGCTCGAGGAGGAGCTGTACGCGGGCCTGGGGCGCCGTCCGGGTGCCCGTGAGGTGGACATGGGCGTGGGCCACGCCGTCCGGGGCGCCCGCGTCGCCCGCGAGCACGCTCTCCAGGGCCCGGCCGCGCAGCAGCGCGCCCTCGCCGTCGCCGGTGTCGACGAGGACCTCGGCGAGCCGGTGGCGGCGCAGGTTGGCGGTGATCCACCACAGGGCCAGCAGTACGAGGACGGCGAGCACGGCGATGACGGTCGGCCACCACCAGCCGGAGTCCCGCCAGCGGGTGCGGTCGGCGTCGCTGAGCAGCACGTCGTGCCGGCCGTCGTGGATCCACCAGGACGGCGGACGCACGCCCAGTCCGACGGCGAGCACGGAGCCGCCGAGGACGACCAGGACGAGACCGACCAGTCCGACGAGTACGCGGTTGACGATCCTGAGCATCGCGGTCATCCCTTCTTCCCGGGGCGCCGGACATGGACCGACAGGAGCGGCGGGCGGGCCAGCCCCAGACCCTTGACCGCCTCGTCGAGGGCGGTGTCCAGGTCGTCCTGCACCTCGTCCAGTTCACGGAAGTGGGAGACGGCGTGGACGTCCGCGCGGGTACGGCGCACACGCACGCGTGCCGACTGGACGCCGGCGACCTCCATGGCGCGGTCGCGCAGCACCAGGGCGGCGGCGTTGCGGTGCAGTCCGGCGCTCACGTCGGTGTGCGCGCGCCGCATCGGCAGCACCGCGCGCAGGCCGGGTGTGGCGGCGAGGACGATCAGCCAGAGGCCGAGGACCGCGGCGACGCCGGCGCCGACGAGCACCGCGGTGTCGTCCAGCGGCCGTTCGGCGAGCTGGCGGGCGAGTTCGCGACGCCAGTGCATGGCGGGCCGGTCCGCGCGGACGGCCGCGACGTCGTAGAGGAAGAGGCCGGTCACGGCGAGGAGGAGCAGGGCGACGAGGGTCGCGGGGACGCGCCGCGCCGACCAGAAGCGGCCCTGTCCGCCGCCCTTGACGTCGACCTCCCTGCCCGTGTCCTCGCCCTCGGGCAGGGGTGGTGGCCAGTGATCGGCCGTCGAACCGTCGCCCTCGGTGCCGGGTGCCTTCTCGATCACCGGCAGCCGCTGTGTGGTTCCTTCGCCCTCGAAGCCCTGAGGCTCGCTCATCGCGTCCTCCCCTGTCCCACGCCGTGGGGTGTCGGATGCAGCCGTTCCACGTGCACGGCGACCTCGGGCACCTCCATGTCCACCAACGCGACTACCCGCTCGACCACGTTGTGACGCACATCCGCGCATCGGGTCCCGATGTCGCTCGGATAGTCGAGTTCGACGTGCACGCGTACGTGGGCGACGTTCTGGCGGACCACGACGGTGGCGTGCGGGGACACGGCGTCGGGCGGCAGCGGGCCGATGGCCTCGCGGGCCGCCTGGGCGGCGATCTTCGAGACCACCCGGTCGGCGATCCGGGTCGCCCCGCGCTCACCGGGCGGGACGGCCGCCCGTCCGCTGCCGACGGACTCGGTCCCCGCGCCCATGGACGTCACCGCCGCCGGTCGTCACGCGTGCGGAAGAAGTCCCCGATCTCCAGGTCCCCCTCCAGGAACCGGCCGACGACGAAACCGATCGCGCCCAGGGCGGCCACCAGGAGGAAGGCCCCGAAGCCGCCGAAGTACCCGGCGAATCCCAGTGCCATCCCGGCGATCATGCCCACCACGGCCATGCTCATGGTGTTCTCCTCCGCTCATTCGCCCCCGTCACTGGATCCGGGGCTCCGGCTCGTCGTCCTCTTCGTCCGGCAGCTTCACGTCGCTCACGGCGATGTTGACCTCGACGACCTCGAGACCGGTCATCCGCTCCACCGCGGCGACCACGTTCTCCCGCACGGCCCGCGCGACGTCCGCGATCGACACGCCGTACTCGACGACGATCTCCAGATCGAGCGCGGTCTGCACCTCGCCGACCTCGGCCTTCACCCCGCGGCTCACCGATTTGGAACCACCGGGCACCCGGTCGCGCACCGCCCCGAAGGTCCGGCTGAGCCCGCTGCCCATCGCGTGGACGCCCAGGACGTCCCGCGCGGCGAGCCCGGCGATCTTCTCCACCACGCCGTCGGCGATCGTCGTCCGCCCGCGCGAGCCCGGATCCCCGCCACCCCGCTTGGTGGGCTTACGGGTCTGCACCTGGCCCGAGTTCTCCCCGGCCTGCACCCGGGCCTGCTCCGTCATGTCGGTCATGGCCGTACGTCCCTTCCGGTCATCGTCCTTGAACCACCGTATGTGGGGTTGCCCCACCGCGCCCCGGGGATGCGGCAGGCTGGGGCAATGACGGCGGATCAGTGGGCGCACGCGGTACGGCATCGGCTCGGACTCGGCAGACTGCTGCCCCTCGGCGGCCCGCGCGACGGCGCGTGGATCACGGAGGAGGCGGCCGGGTCGGTGCTGCGGCACGCGGCCGGAGGCCTGCGCGGGGTACGGCTTGAGGGGCTGCGGATCGCGCTCGCCGATCCGGACAAGGCGTACGACAGTGCCGTACCGGCGCCGCCGAGCGCGCTGCCGACCGGTCCGCTGCGGGTGACGGCGGAGTTCGCGGCCACGGCGGCCGAGGCGCTGCCGACGGCGGCGGACCGGCTGCGGGAGACGCTGACGACCGCGGCGACGCAGCGGCTCGGTCTGACGGTCGTGGAGGTGGATCTGCGGGTCACGGCCCTGCTGGACGAGGATCCGGAGCCCGCGCCGGCGCCGGAACCGTCCGTGCCGGCGGCACCTGAGCCCTCGGGCGGTGACGAGGAACGGGCGGCCGCGGCCGCCCTGGCCGTCGCGGGCGTGGTCCGGCTGACGCGGGGCCTGGGCCGGGCGGTGCACATCGAGGAGCGGCAGGGAGAAGGGGCGCTGGCACACCGCCACGTGCGCGTGGAGATCGCCGTGCGCACGGACCGCAGGGCGCTTGAGGTGGCCCTTGAGGTCCGTGCGGCGGTGTCCGGGGCGCTGCCCGGTCACCCGACGGTGGCGGTACTGGTGACGGCGGCCTGAGCCCCGTCCGCGGCTACTCGCCGAGTCCTGCGAGGTCCCGCAGCCGGCGTGCCTGTGCGGCCCGCTCGGCGGCGCGCTGGTCGTCGTAGGACCGGCCGTGCGCCCCGCGCAGCAGCGCCTTGGTCTCGATGACGGCGTCCCGGGGTGCGGCCAGGAGAGCGGACGCCAGGTCCTTGACGGCGGCGTCGAGCTGGTCGCCGGGCACGGCGAGGTTGGCGAGCCCGATATTGACGGACTCCTCGGCCAGTACGGCCCGTCCGGTCGCGCAGATCTCCAGCGCGCGGGCGTAGCCGACCAGGCTGAGCAACGGGTACGTGCCGGTCAGGTCCGGCACCAGGCCGAGGCTGGTCTCGCGCATGGCGAACTGCACGTCGTCGGCGACGACGCGCAGGTCACAGGCGAGGGCGAGCTGGAAGCCCGCGCCGATGGCATGTCCCTGCACAGCGGCGATGGACACGATGTCGCTCCGCCGCCACCAGGTGAAGCCTTCCTGGAACTCGGCGATGCTCGCGTCGAGTTCGCCGTCGGCACTGCGCGCAAGGTCGACGAACGTCGGCTCGCCCTCGATGCCTTCCGGCGTGAACATCTGCCGGTCGAGGCCGGCGGAGAAGGAGCGGCCCTCGGCACGCAGCACCACGACCCGGACCGACCCCGGCAGCTGCCGTCCGGCTTCGGCGAACGCGCGCCACATGGCGGGGCTCTGCGCGTTGCGCTTGGCCGGGTTGGTCAGCGACACCGTGGCGATCGCGTCGTCGACGGTGAGCCGTACGCCGTCCTTGTCGAGTACAGGACCGAGGTCCTGGGCGGGCGAAGCCATGCGAGCCTCCGATGAGTGCGGTCAACAGAGCAAACTACTAGCTAAGTGACTGCACAGTAACCACCCGGTCGGTCAGCCGACCGACCGGGTGGTCACCATCGGAGCGATGGACCGCCCGGAGTCAGGACGCGGCGGCTTTTTTGCCTCGTGTCGCTCCGCCACGCCCACGAAGCGTGACGCCCGACTCACTGAGCATCCGGTGCACGAAGCCATACGAGCGGCCGGTCTCTTCGGCCAGCGCCCGAATGCTCGCACCGGAGTCGTACTTCTTCTTCAGGTCTGCCGCGAGCTTGTCGCGCGCGGCGCCGGTTACCCGGCTGCCCTTCTTCAGAGTCTCGGCCACCCGTGCCTCCTCATGGGAAGTGCGCTCTGGTCTCCTCATGATCACCCCTCCCGGGCTTCATGGCCACCCATTCGGCAAGGTCCGTGAGACAGGGTTTTGACGACAGGAGTACGTCCACACAAGAGGAATCTGTGATTCCACACAGAGGCGTTCGTTCCGCCGAACGGGTTATTTCGCGAAGTGCCAGGTCAGGGACGTGCGACGGCCGAGCCCTTGTCGATAAAGGACTCGGCCGCAAAATCGATGTAGGACACACTTCGGTACGAGGAGATCTCACACAGATGGTGGATCACCGATCGGCCGAATGATCCATACGCAGTGGATCACGCCTCCGGGAAGCCGGTTCGATCAAGCCGCTGCGATCAGGCCAGGGCGACCAGGTCCGCGTAATCGGCACCCCAGAGGTCCTCGACACCGTCCGGCAGCAGGATGATCCGCTCCGGCTGCAGCGCCTCGACCGCGCCCTCGTCGTGGGTGACGAGGACGACGGCGCCCTTGTAGGTGCGCAGCGCGCCCAGGATCTCCTCGCGGGAGGCGGGGTCGAGGTTGTTCGTCGGCTCGTCGAGGAGCAGGACGTTCGCGGACGACACCACCAGGGTGGCGAGCGCGAGCCGGGTCTTCTCGCCGCCGGACAGGACACCGGCGGGCTTGTCGACGTCGTCGCCGGAGAACAGGAACGAGCCGAGGGTCTTGCGGACCTCGACCAGGTCCAGGTCGGGGGCGGCGGAGCGCATGTTCTCCAGGACCGTGCGCTCGGGGTCGAGGGTCTCGTGCTCCTGCGCGTAGTAGCCGAGCTTGAGGCCGTGGCCCTCGATGACCTCGCCGGTGTCCGGCTTCTCGGCGCCGCCGAGGAGCTTCAGGAGGGTCGTCTTGCCGGCGCCGTTCAGACCGAGGATGACGACGCGCGAGCCCTTGTCGATGGCCAGGTCGACGTCGGTGAAGATCTCCAGGGAGCCGTACGACTTCGACAGGCCCTCCGCCATGAGCGGGGTCTTGCCGCAGGGCGAGGGCTCCGGGAAGCGCAGCTTGGCGACCTTGTCGGAGACGCGGACCGCATCAAGGCCGGCGAGCAGCCGGTCGGCGCGCTTGGCCATGTTCTGCGCGGCGACCGTCTTGGTGGCCTTGGCGCGCATCTTGTCGGCCTGCGAGTGCAGGGCGGCGGCCTTCTTCTCGGCGTTCTGCCGCTCGCGCTTGCGGCGCTTCTCGTCGGCCTCGCGCTGCTGCTGGTAGAGCTTCCAGCCCATGTTGTAGTAGTCGATCTGGGAGCGGTTGGCGTCCAGATAGAACACCTTGTTCACGACGGTCTCGACGAGGTCGGTGTCGTGGGAGATCACGATGAAGCCGCCGCGGTACGTCTTCAGGTAGTCGCGCAGCCAGACGATCGAGTCGGCGTCGAGGTGGTTCGTCGGCTCGTCCAGGAGCAGCGTGTCCGCGTCGGAGAACAGGATGCGGGCCAGCTCGATACGGCGGCGCTGACCGCCGGAGAGCGTATGGAGCGGCTGGCCGAGGACCCGGTCGGGCAGGTTCAGCGCGGCGGCGATGGTGGCGGCCTCGGCCTCGGCGGAGTAGCCGCCCTTGGTGAGGAACTCCGTCTCCTGGCGCTCGTACTGGCGCAGCGCCTTCTCGCGGGTGGCGCCGCTGCCGTTGGCGATGCGCTGTTCGTTCTCCCGCATCTTGCGGATCAGGGTGTCCAGGCCGCGGGCGGAGAGGATGCGGTCGCGGGCGAGCACGTCGAGGTCGCCGGTACGGGGGTCCTGGGGGAGGTAGCCGACCTCGCCGGAGCGGGTGACGGTGCCCCCGGCCGGGGTGCCCTCGCCTGCCAGGACCTTGGTCAGCGTGGTCTTGCCGGCGCCGTTGCGCCCGACCAGACCGATGCGGTCGCCCTTGGCGATACGGAAGGTGGCGGACTCGATGAGGACGCGGGCACCGGCTCGCAGCTCGATACCGGAGGCGGAGATCACGGACAGACTCCAGGGCGGGAAGAGGTTGACGGTGGACGGCTGAGGACGTTCCCGCCGTCTAATGCGCGAGGAGAATGGCCATGAGACAAGTCTAACGGGGCCGTGCAAGCGCTTTTTCTGCGTGCGGGTGTTCGGGCCGCTTCCGCGGTGGCTCGTCGGCATCCGCGCAGGGTGTCGGCGACGACCGGCACGCACGCGTGACGTACGGCACGCATCAGGCGTGCCGTCGGGACGCCTCCCGGCCGGTTGGACGCGTCCCCCGTTCGGCCGCGGGCCCGGCGCCGGGGGCGAGGGGGCGGGCGAGGATGGCGGCAGGGGGACGACGCAGGCAGAGGGTGGTGCCCCCGTGCAGTTCGACGACGACGCCCAGCTGGACACCTCCGAGGTGCAGGACGTGCGCGGCAGCCGGATCCCGGGCGGCCGGGCGACCGTGGGCGGCGGGCTCGCCGGTCTGATCGCGCTGATCCTCGGGCTCTTCCTCGGGGTCGGTCCCGACAACCTCGGGCTCTCCTCCGGCTCCGACCAGCCCGCGGCGACCGCGTCCTCGCTCGCGCAGGTCCAGCAGACCTGCCGTAGCGGGCAGGACGCGAACACCAAGGACGACTGCCGGATGGTGGCGGTGGTCAACAGCGTGCAGGACTTCTGGGACCAGGAGTTCACGCGGCGCAGCGCCCGGTACACGCGCTCCCCCACGGTCTTCTTCAGCCGGCAGGTCGGGACCGCGTGCGGGACGGCGACCAGCGCGGTCGGGCCGTTCTACTGCCCCGGCGACCGGAAGGTCTATCTGGACCTGGGGTTCTTCGACGAACTGCGGTCGAAGTTCGGCGCGAGCGGCGGTGCGTTCGCGCAGGCGTATGTCGTGGCGCACGAGTACGGGCACCACGTCCAGGACCTGATGGGCACGCTGAGCCGGTCGCAGGACGGGCGGACGGGCGCCGACAGCAACGCGGTGCGGGTGGAGCTGCAGGCCGACTGCTACGCCGGGGTGTGGGCGCACCACGCGACCACGACCAACGACGAGTCGACCGGGCGGCCGCTGATCACCAGCCTCACCGACGCCGACATCCGGGACGGGCTGGACGCGGCGGCGGCCGTCGGCGACGACCGGATCCAGGAGCGGTTCCAGGGCCGGGTGACGCCGGAGACGTGGACGCACGGGTCGGCGCAGCAGCGGCAGCAGTGGTTCGACCAGGGGTACCGGAGCGGGGACATGGCGCGGTGCAACACGTTCCGCTGAGCCGGCGTTCTCCCAAGTCGGGCGTCGTTGTCAGTGGTCGCTGCGAGACTCGGTCGTGGCAGGTGCTTCCGGTGCCGGCCACGAAGGGGTGATCGGCATGGCAGGGACGAGCGGCGGACGTCCGAGCATGTACCCGACGCTGTTGTACGTCGACGCGAAGGCGGCGATCAAGCAGCTCACGCAGGCTCTCGGCTTCACCGAGCTGTCGGTGTACGAGGGCGAGGACGGCACGGTGCTGCACGCCGAACTGGTGCAGGGCAACGGCGTCGTGATGGTCGGTTCCAAGGGCCGCGGTGGTGTCTTCGACGCGGCGATGAAGGACGCGGGCCCGTGCGGGGTGTACGTCGTCGTGGACGACGTCGACGTACACCACCAGCGGGCCGTGGACCACGGCGTGGAGATCCTGATGCCCCCGACGGACCAGGACTACGGCTCCCGGGACTACATGGCCCGTGACGCCGAGGGCAACGTCTGGAGCTTCGGCACGTACGCCCCGGAGATACCGGCCTGAGGGCGGCTCTCCGCCGGGTTGCCTAGTTCCCCCCGGTGTGGACCTGGAAGGCGGCCCGGCGCACCGCCTTGGCCAGTGCGGGGTCGGGGTGGGCGGCGGCCAGCGCGACCAGGACCTGCACGGTGCGGGGGTGGCCGACGGCGCGTACCTCGTCGAGGAGCATGGGGACGGTCGGCTGCACCGCGGACTCCAGGTGCCGCACCAGCATCGGCGCCTCGCCGTGGTCGGCGACGGCGGCGGCCGTGTCGACCCACAGCCAGGTGGCCTCTTCGCGGGTGAGCACCTCGTGGGCGTCCTCGGGGTCGATGCCGTCGTGCTCGGCGAGCCACAGCAGGGCGTAGGGGCGCAGGGTCGGCTCGTCGGCCACGGAGCGGACGTCGGGCTCGGCGGGGGCGCCGACCACCCGGATTGCTTCGAAGGCGAGGCCGCGCAGCAGGGCGTCGTCGCCACGGGCGGCACCGAGCAGCTCGGTGACGGCGCCGCCGACGGGGCGGGCGGCGAGCCACGCGCGGTACTCGGCGCGGGCCGCGTTGGGGCGCAGCTGGGCACAGCCGCGGAGCATCTCCTCGGCGGCGACCTCGATGTTGCCCGCGGGGCTCTGCGCGGCGACGCAGATCTGCTCCAGCTTGACCCAGACCGCCCAGCTGCCGAGCGGGGTGAGCGTGGCCTGCCCGGTCCCGTAGGTGAGCGCACCGACGGAGGCGAGCGCGTGCAGGGCCCAGTCGAGGAGGGGGGCGAGGGGGGTGTCGGTCGGGCTCTCGGTGGAGGCGCCGTCCGGTCTGTCGGTGGGCGCTGACGGATCGGCCAGGGCCGCGGAGTCCGCGGAATCCTCAAGGCCCGTCGACGTCGACTGCTCGACCGGCTCCCGCTGCGGCCCGTACGGGACCTCGCAGCGTTCGGTGCGCAGTTCGGTGACGCGCTGTTCCAGGAGGTCGAGGAGCTGGTCCATCGGGACGGGGCCGGCGGAGAGCTGGAGGAAGGAGAGCACCTGGGGCATCGCCGAGACGACCTCGGCCACGGCGGCGGGCTCGTGTTCCGGGGCTTCCGGGTGGGCGAGCGACCAGGCGTCGAAGAGGGCGACCCAGCCGCGCAGTACGGCGCTGTCGTCGCGGTCCCAAGCGCGTAGCCGCCAGCCGGGGCGCGCGCTGTCGCCGTGCACCTCGACGAGGCCGGCCAGACGGGCGGTGTCCCAGTCGGCGCGGACCTGGTGCACGGTCAGGCCCAGTTCCTCGGCCGCGCGTTCGGCGGTGGACTCGGAGAGCGTGGCCTTGCCGTCGGCGGTGGCACTGTCGCTGCCCGGTCCGAGGGCGGTGTCGGCCCAGCGGGCCAGGCGGGCCGCGGCGGCCAGACCGGAGCGAGCCATTCTGGCCAGCTCGGCGGGGGCCGGTGTGCCCTCCGGGGGGCGGGGCGCGGGGCGGCGGGTGGGCCGCTGGTTCACAGCTCGGGGGGCGGCGGCCAGGGGTCGGGGGCGGACGAGTCGAAGCCTGGAGTCGCGCGGGATACGGGACGTCACGGGTGCAGTCTTCCGGTTGACGGTCGGAAAACCCAAACGGAATGTCACCGCGGGCGACGGGGAGGGCCAAGGCACGGGGTCCGGCGAGCCGCTCAGGGCCGAGAACCGGCCAGTGGTACGGCCTTAAACGGAATGATGGGGACCGGGGTGAAGCCGTCGCCGTGAACCGGGTGACACAGCCGAGGAGAGCGGCCGAGTAGAGCGGGCGCCGGCCGGGCGCGGCGGCTTGCGTCGGCGGGGGGGGGCGGGAGGTGGTGTGGCGGCGCATCAGTGGGGGCGGCGGGGTTGGGCAACGCCGCCAGCGTCTCTCCGGCTGAGCACGGACGCAGTACTCGCCTCACGCCAGCGGAGGCTCAACCCGTCCGGGCCGGCCGTCACATCAGCGGTGTGAGGAATCGGCGCAGTGTCTCCTCGTAGGACCTCGGGTCGGCGTTCCACATCGCGGCGTGCGGGGCGTGGTGGACCGGGTGGAGGGTCACCAGGTCGGGGCGGGCGTCGGCGAGGCGGCGGGAGTGGGTCCAGGGGGCCAGGGTGTCGTCCGGGCCGTGCAGGATCAGGGTCGGGACGGTGAGCTGCGCGGCGTCGGCGGTCTCCGCGGTGGGATCGCCCCGCAGGCCGGTGCGGCCCTGGGCGGCGCGGACCGCGAGCGGCAGCAGCGCGCCCGGCGTGTGCCGGGCCGAGGCGAGGGCGCGCAGCGTGGCCGGCCAGCTGAGCACCGGGGAGTCCAGCACGAGCCCGGAGACACGGTCGCGCAGTCCAGAGCGGGCGACCGCGCGAAGAGCCATGGTGGCGCCGGTGGACCAGCCGTACAGGACGACCTTCGACGCGCCCTGGCGCACGGCGTGCCGGATCGCCGCGTCCAGGTCGCGCCACTCGGTCTCGCCGAGGTGGTTCAGCCCGTCCGGGGAGCGGGGCGCGCCGGGATCGCCGCGGTAGGCGAGGTCCAGGACCGGGAACTGCTGGCGGTGCAGGAACTCCATGACGTTCATGGGGTGTTCGCGGGTCGCCCCGAGGCCGTGCACCGTGATCACCCAGGTGTCCCGCACGCCGGGCACGAACCAGGCGGGCAGCGCGCCGAGTTCGCCGGTGACCTCGACGTCGGCGTGGTCGAGGCCGAGCGCGGTGCCGGGGTCGCCGACGTGCACGTTCGGGGTGAGCCAGACCTTGTCGCCGGGTTCGAGGGTGCCGTGCGTGACGCGTTCCAGGCGGCGTACGACGGTGTCGGCGGTGTGGGTGGCGCTGTCGAGGACGGGGCCGACGACCGCGTGGCTGTCGTCGCCGGCCAGGCCGTAGGTACCGGGGCGCAGGGAGGCCAGGGCCCGGGTCAGGGCGATCTGGCCGGCCGCCGTGGCATGCACGGTGAGCCGGGGTTCGGTGGGCAGCGGTCTGCCCGGCGGCGCCTTGAGCGCGGCGTCGCTCGCGAACCGGCCGGCCGCGACGGACGCTGCGCCGGCGGCCAGGGCTACGGTGACGGCAGCGGCCGTTGCTTTGACTGTGCGCACCCGTCCAGTGTCCTGGCGGAGCCGGTCACCGGCCAGCCGGAAGGAGGGACGGGTGACATCTCCTGCGAGCCGGTCGCTCTCACGAGGAGGCTCGGTCTCGGCTTCAGCCGCAGGCTCATGACCACCCCCGGCCCCAGCCTCAGCCCCAGCCCCAGCCCCAGCCCCAGCCCCACAGTCGCCGTTTCACCCCCGCTGCCCATACCCCCGCAGCCTCTCCCCCACCTCCGCCAGCTGCTCCCCCGTGAGGAGCGTCGGTGACAGGCCCGGTACCGAGGACGCCGTCAGCCACAGGCGGCACATCCACTCCAGTTGGGCCGTGCGGTCGTAGGCCTGGTCGAGGGTCGTGCCGTGGGTGACCGTGCCGTGGTTCTGGAGGAGGCAGCCGGAGCGGTCGGTGAGGGCGCGGAGCATGTTCTCGGCCAACTCGTCGGTGCCGTATGCCGCATAAGTCGCGACTCGGACCGGTCCGCCGAGGGCCGCGGCCATGTAGTGGATCACCGGGAGTTCGGGGACGAGCGTCGAGACGGCCGTCGCGTGCACGGCGTGCGTGTGGACGACGGCGTGCGCGTCGGTCGTGCGGTACACGGCGAGGTGCATCGGCAGTTCGCTGGTCGGGATCAGGGTGCCGAGAACCTGCCGGCCGTCGAGGTCGACGCCGGTCACGTCGTCCGGCGTCAGCCGGTCGTAGGGCACGCCCGACGGTGTGACCAGCACGGTGTCGCCGACGCGCACCGAGACGTTGCCGGAGGTGCCGACGACCAGACCCTCGGACACCGTGCGGCGGGCCGTCGCGACCAGCGCCTCCCAGGCTTCGGCCTCATCCGCGTGCACGGCTCTCCCCCACGCCTCCGGCACGCCCTGCGCACCGCCCCGTTCGTCCCGCCCGCCGCGCCCGTCCCGCCTCTGCTCAGCCATGGCGCGATCCTGCCAGCCGCGCCCCTCGGCCGCCGCCGGGTCGGGGCACTTTAGGGCGGAACTCGCACCTCCGGAAGATCGCCTATGCGGACATACCTCTTACGGGTCGCGCTTGGCCGGGGAGCGCCGAGCGCACGGGGATCTTCCAGTAATCTCCGGGTGTTTTGTCTGCACGTCGCCATTCCGGGGGGACATATGGCCCGTGACCACACACCGTTCCGCGCGCCCGTCCGCACGCCCTTCCGCGCGCCCTCTCACGCACCTCTCCACGCACCTCTCCACGCACCGCTCCGCGCGCCCCACCACCGCCGCAGCCGCCTGATCGCGGCCTGCGTGGCCGCGCTGGCCGTCGGGGGCAGCCTGCTCGCCGAGGTTCCCGCCTCCGCCGCGAGCCTGCCGAAGGGGCACGACGTCTCCTCGCACCAGAGGAACGTCGACTGGGCCGGCGCGAAGGCCAAGGGCGCCAAGTTCGTCTACATCAAGGCGACCGAGTCGACGACCTATCAGAACCCCTACTTCGGCCGGCAGTACGACGGTGCGCGCGACGCCGGCATCATCCGCGGGGCGTACCACTTCGCGCTGCCGAACAAGTCGTCGGGCAAGGCGCAGGCGGCGTACTTCGTGCGGCACGGCGGCGCCTGGACGGCGGACGGCAGGACGCTGCCGCCCGCGCTCGACATCGAGTACAACCCGTACGACTCCAAGAAGAGGTGCTACGGACTGAGCAAGGCGGCCATGGTCGGCTGGATCAAGTCGTTCAGCGCCGAGGTGCGGCGGCTGACCGGGCGCCTGCCGGTGATCTACACGACCGCGCACTGGTGGAACCTGTGCACCGGCGGCAGCGACGCGCTTGCCGCGAACCCGCTGTGGATCGCCCGCCACGACTCCGCGGACACGGGAGCGCTGCCGGCCGGATGGTCGTACTGGACCTTCTGGCAGTACGACAACAGCGGCAGCCTGCCGGGTGATCAGAATCTCTTCAACGGGACCCGGACCCAGCTGAAGAGGTTCGCCCGGGGCTACTGAGCCATGGGGCGCGGGGGTCGTCGAGGTCGCCGGGACGGATCGGTGCGGCGACCCCCCGTTTCATACACCACCAAGCCCCCCTCAGTTCACTTTCCGTTCATTCAGGTTGCCTACGTTCAAAGGACCGATGACCTCGAACGATTGCCTGGGTAAATGGAAAACTTCTCGCTGATCCTCGCGATTGTGGTCGTAACCGCTCTCGCGTTCGATTTTACGAACGGTTTTCACGACACCGCCAACGCGATGGCCACCACCATCTCGACCGGTGCGCTCAAGCCCAAGGTGGCGGTGGCGATGTCCGCCGCGCTCAACCTGGTGGGCGCCTTCCTCTCCGTGGAGGTCGCCAACACGATCTCCAAGGGTCTCGTCGACGAGACCGGCATCCGTCCCGAGGTCATCTTCGCCGCCCTGGTCGGCGCGATCCTGTGGAACCTGGTGACCTGGCTCGTCGGACTGCCGTCCAGTTCCTCGCACGCCCTGATGGGCGGTCTGATCGGCGCCACCATCGCCTCGGCCGGCACCGGTGCGGTGCACGGCGACGCGCTCGTCACCAAGGTGCTGCTGCCGGCGGTCGCCGCCCCGATCGTGGCCGGTGTCGCCGCGCTGCTCGCGACCCGCCTGTCCTACCGGCTCGGCAGGAAGGCCGACGGCAAGGCCGCCGCGAAGGGCTACCGCGCCGGCCAGATCGCCTCCGCCGGACTGGTCTCGCTGGCCCACGGCACCAACGACGCGCAGAAGACGATGGGCATCATCACCCTCGCCCTGGTCGCCGGCGGCGCCGTGGCCCCCGACTCCGACCCGCCCACCTGGGTCATCCTCTCCGCCGGTCTCGCCATCGCGCTGGGCACCTACCTCGGCGGCTGGCGGATCATCCGCACCATGGGCAAGGGCCTGACCGAGCTTCAGCCGCAGCAGGGCTTCGCCGCCCAGACCAGCGCGGCGACCGCCATCCTGGCCTCCTCGCACCTCGGCTTCTCCCTCTCCACCACGCACGTCGTCTCCGGCTCGGTGATGGGCGCGGGCCTCGGCCGCAAGGGCGGGGTGGTCCGCTGGTCGACGGCGACCCGCATGTTCGTCGCCTGGGGCCTGACCCTGCCGGCCGCCGCCCTGGTGGGCGCGCTCGCCGAGTCCGTCACCGACCTCGGCGACTGGGGCACGGCGGTCGTCGCCGTCTTCCTGATCGCCTCCAGCGCGGCCATCTGGAAGCTCTCCCGCCGCGAGGTCGTCGACCACAGCAACGTCAACGAGACCGAGGAGCCGCCCGGCGTGGTGACCACGGCGATCGCCGCCGTGACCCCGCCTCCCGCGGGCCCGGTCACCGACGACCTGACGGCCACCATCCCGGCGCCCGCGGCCCCCGCGGCCGATCCGGCCGCCCCGTCGGCCGCCCCCGCTCTCTGATCCCCGCCCACCGGTAACGAAGGAATCACCAGCATGCACATCGACTGGGCGGCCCTCGGCTCCGTCTTCGGCGTCAGCCTCGTGGTCACTGTGGGCCTCGTGGCCCTGTTCACCCTCGGCGTCGCGGGCCTGTCCCGCCAGGAGAGGGCGACGGCCCAGGGCGGCTCGGCCACCCTCGCGGTGACCGGCGCCTACGTCTGCTTCGCGGCGTGCGCGGCGGCTGTGGCGTACGGGATCTCGCTGATCGTCGCCTGATCCCCCGACTCGTCCCCGCCTGATCCCCGCCTGTTCCTCGACCGATCGTCCGCCGACCTCCGACGGGCCCTGTGTGGGCCTCAGCACACTCTCCCGTCGCAGGTCAGCGGCAAGTTGACGGTTCTTCCAGGCCCGTGGTGGACTGCCGGGGCCAAGTACGGCGGCAAGAGAGGAAGCCGGTGTGATTCCGGCGCGGTCCCGCCACTGTCACCGGGGTAGGTAGTCCCGGGAGCCAGGAACTCTCGCCGTCGCTCTCTTCGAACCAGGGCGCGGACACCCTGAGTGAGGACAATTCGCCATGCGCGGCCGCCTGTTGAGGTCCATCACCCGAGCTCTGCCCGACCCGACGGCCGGCTGAGCCGATGCGTGCCGATCGCGTCTTCGCGTACGGCGCCACCGCCGGCCTCCTCGGTGACCATCTGCTCGGCGATCCGCGCCGCGGCCATCCGGTCGCCGCGTTCGGCCGGGCCGCCGGTGCCGTGGAGCAGGTGCTGTGGCGCGACCACCGCGGCTGGGGCGCCCTGCACACCGCCGTGTGCGCGGGCGGCGCCGTCGCCCTCGCCGCCGCGGCAACGTCCGCCGTACGCCCCTCCCGTACCGCCTCCGTCGCGCTGACCGCCGCCGCCACCTGGGCCGTCGTCGGCGGCACCTCCCTCGCCCGCGAGGCCGGGGCCATCGGGCAGGCTTTGGCGGCCGGGGACATCGAGCGCGCGCGGGCCCGGCTGCCCCATCTCTGCGGGCGCGACCCCCAGGCCCTCGACGCCGACGGGATCGCCCGGGCCGTCGTCGAGTCCGTCGCCGAGAACACCTCCGACGCGGTGGTGGGCGCGCTGGTGTGGGGCGCGGTGGCGGGCGTGCCGGGCCTGGTCGGCTTCCGGGCCGTGAACACCCTCGACGCCATGGTCGGGCACAAATCGCCCAAGTACCGCCGCTACGGCTGGGCTTCGGCCCGCCTCGACGACGTGGCCGGCTGGCCGGGGGCGCGGCTCACCGCCGTCCTCGCGACCGTGGCGGGCGACGATCCGCGCGGGGCGGTACGCGCCTGGCGCGCCGACGCGGGCAAGCACCCGAGCCCCAACGCCGGGCCCGTGGAGGCCTCGTTCGCGGGGGCGCTCGGGGTGCGGCTGGGCGGAACGCTGGCCTATGGAGGGCGAGTCGAGCACCGGCCCGTCCTCAATGGCGCCTCGGGGCGCGCCGTCGTCACACAGGACATCGAGCGGGCCGTACGGCTGTCCCGGCGCGTCGCTCTGCTCGCGCTCGGCGTGAGCGTCGCCGGGCGGCTGCTCGCGAAGGGGCGCAAGTCATGAGCGGCGGCGGGCTGTTGGTCGCCGGGACCACCTCGGACGCCGGCAAGAGTGTCGTCACCGCCGGGATCTGCCGGTGGCTGGTGCGGCAGGGCGTGAAGGTCACGCCGTTCAAGGCGCAGAACATGTCCCTCAATTCGTTCGTGACGCGCGAGGGCGCGGAGATCGGGCGGGCGCAGGCCATGCAGGCGCAGGCCTGTCGGATCGAGCCGACCGCGCTGATGAATCCCGTGCTGCTCAAGCCCGGTGGCGAGCGGAGCAGCCAGGTCGTGCTCATGGGCAAGCCCGTGGGCGAGATGAGTGCGCGTGGCTACCACGGCGGGCGGCAGGAACGGTTGCTCGGGACCGTGCTCGACTGTCTCGCGGAGTTGCGGGGCACGTATGACGCGGTGATCTGTGAGGGGGCCGGCAGTCCTGCCGAGATCAATCTGCGGCGGACCGACATCGTGAACATGGGGATCGCGCGCAACGCGCGGCTGCCCGTGCTCGTGGTGGGCGACATCGACCGCGGGGGCGTCTTCGCCTCCTTCTTCGGGACGGTCGCGCTGCTCAGCCCGGAGGATCAGGCCCTGATCGCCGGGTTCGTCGTCAACAAGTTCCGGGGCGATGTGTCGCTGCTGGAACCGGGGTTGGAGATGCTGCACGGCCTCACCGGGCGGCGGACGTACGGCGTGCTGCCGTTCCAGCACGGGCTCGGGATCGACGAGGAGGACGGGCTGCGCATCTCGCTGCGCGGGACCGTCCGCGAGTCCAACACCGCGCCGCCGGTCGGCGAGGACGTGCTGCGCGTCGCCGTCTGCGCGATCCCGCTCATGTCCAACTTCACGGACGTGGACGCGCTGGCCGCCGAACCGGGCGTCGTGGTGCGGTTCGTGGACCGGCCCGAGGAGCTGGCCGACGCCGATCTCGTCGTGATCCCGGGGACCCGGGGGACGGTCAAGGCGCTGGAGTGGCTGCGGGAGCGGGGACTTGCCGACGCCCTGGTCCGCAGGGCCGCCGAGCAGCGGCCGATCCTCGGTGTCTGCGGTGGTTTCCAGGTCCTCGGCGAGCACATCGAGGACGAGGTCGAGAGCCGGCGCGGACACGTGGACGGACTCGGGGTGCTGCCCCTGCGGGTGCGGTTCGCGCGCGAGAAGACCCTCACCAGGCCGGTGGGCGAAGCCCTCGGCGAGCCGGTCGAGGGGTACGAGATCCATCACGGGGTCGCCGAAGTCCTGGGAGGAGAAACCTTCTTGGACGGCTGCCGGGTCGGTCAGACCTGGGGGACCCACTGGCACGGCTCGCTGGAGTCGGACGGGTTCCGGCGGGCGTTCCTGCGCGAAGTGGCGGCCGCCGCGGGGCGCCGGTTCGTGCCGGCCGCCGACACCTCCTTCGCCGCGCTGCGCGAGGAGCAGCTCGACCGGCTCGGCGACCTGATCGAACAGCACGCGGACACGGACGCGCTGTGGCGGCTCATCGAGTCCGGCGCGCCGCAAGGACTGCCTTTCATTCCACCGGGAGCGCCCGCATGAGCACAGTGTTGTTGTTGTCGACCGCCGACACGGATCTGCTGGCGGCGCGTGCCGCCGGCGCCGGGTACCGGATCGGCAACCCGAACCGGGTGGATGTCGAGGGCGAGTTGCCCGCGCTCGTCGAGGGTGCGGACATCGCCGTCGTACGGCTGCTCGGCGGCAAGCGCGCCTGGGAGGACGGGCTCGCCGCGCTGAAGGCGTCCGGGATCCCGACGGTGCTGCTCGGCGGGGAGACCGTCCCCGACGCCGAGTTGATGGCCGAGTCGTCGGTGCCGGCCGGTGTGGTGGCCGAGGCGCTGCGGTACCTCGTCGAGGGCGGCCCGGAGAACCTCTCGCAGCTGGCCCGGTTCCTCTCCGACACCGTCCTGCTCACCGGCGAGGGCTTCGAAGAGCCGCGGAAGATGGCCGAGTTCGGCGTCCACGGCGAGCGCGCCTTCGTCGAGGGCCGGCCGACCGTCGGCGTGCTCTTCTACCGAGCGCATCACCTCTCCGGCAACACCGCCTTCGTGGACACCCTGTGCGACGCGATCGAGGCGAAGGGCGCCAACGCCCTTGCCGTGTACTGCGGTTCGCTGCGCGGCGCGGACTCCGGGCTGTACGACATCCTCGGCAGGTCCGACGCGCTGATCGCCACCGTCCTCGCCGCGGGCGGCACGCACGCTTCGCAGGCCTCGGCCGGCGGTGACGAGGAGGCGTGGGACATCGGGGCCCTCGCCGACCTCAACGTGCCGGTGCTGCAAGGACTTTGCCTTACGTCGTCCCGCGCGGCCTGGGACGACTCCGATGCCGCCCTCTCCCCCATGGACGCGGCGATGCAGGTCGCGATCCCCGAGTTCGACGGACGGCTGATCACGGTCCCCTTCTCCTTCAAGGAGCAGGGTCCGGACGACGTCCCGGTGTACGTCGCCGACCCCGAGCGGGCCGCGCGGGTCGCCGGAATCGCCGTGCGGCACGCGAAGTTGAAGCACAAGCCGAACGCCGACAAGAAGCTCGCGCTCGTCTTCACCGCGTACCCGACCAAGCACTCGCGGGTCGGAAACGCCGTGGGGCTGGACACGCCCGCCTCGGCCATCCAGGTGCTGGACGCGCTCCGGGACGCCGGGTACGTCGTCGAAGGGCACCCGGACAACGGCGACGAGCTGATCCACACACTCATCAACGCCGGTGGCCACGACGTCGAATGGCTCACCGAGGACCAGTTGGCCGCCGCGCCCGCGCGGGTGCCGCTCGCCGACTACCAGGCGTGGTTCGACAAGCTCGAACCGGCGCTCAGGCAGGGCATGTCGGACGCGTGGGGTGAGCCGCCGGGCAACCTCTACGTCGACGGCGACGACATCGTGCTGGCGTCCCTCCAGTTCGGGAACGTCGTGGTCATGATCCAGCCGCCGCGCGGCTTCGGCGAGAACCCGATCGCGATCTACCACGACCCCGACATGCCGCCGTCGCACCACTACATGGCCGCCTACCGCTGGCTGGACAACAGCTTCGGCGCGGACGCGATCGTCCACATGGGCAAGCACGGCACGATGGAGTGGCTGCCTGGCAAGGGACTTGGGCTCAGCGGCGGCTGCGCGCCCGACGCCGTGCTCGGCGAACTCCCGCTCATCTACCCGTTCATCGTCAACGACCCCGGTGAGGGCACCCAGGCCAAGCGGCGCGGGCACGCCACGGTCGTCGACCACCTCGTGCCGCCGATGGCGCGTGCCGACACCTACGGCGACCTGGCGAAGCTGGAGCAACTCCTCGACGAGTACGCGATGGTGTCCGACCTGGACCCGACGAAGGCTCCGGCCGTGCGCGCCCAGATCTGGACGCTGGTGAAGGCGGCCGAGCTGCATCACGACCTGCATGTGGACGACCAGCCGGACGACGCGGCCTTCGACGAGTTCGTGATGCACATCGACGGCTATCTGTGCGAGATCAAGGACGTGCAGATCCGCGACGGGCTGCACATCCTCGGCGGCGGCCCGGTCGGTGAGGCGCGCGTGAACCTCGTGCTCGCCGTGCTGCGCGCCTCGCAGGTGTGGGGCGGCCAGGCGAACGCGCTGCCGGGGCTGCGGGCCTCGCTGGCCGAGCACTTCGGGCTCGGCGAGAAGGAGTTGCTGACCGAGCCCGGCGCTCCCGTCAAGGTGCCGGTGGAGCTGACGGAACTGGTCGAGGGACCGGCCCGGTCGGCCGCCGACGCGATCGATCTGCTGGAGCAGCTGTGCCGCCGGTTCGCGGAGGGCATGGAGGCCCAGGAGTGGGACGTCACGACCGTCCCGGCGCTGGTCCGTGCCGTCATCGGCGCCGAACTCCCGGACGCCGTGGCGGTGTTGGAGTTCGCCTGCGAGGAGGTCGTCCCCCGGCTCGCCCGCACCACCGACGAGATCGACCACATCCTCAAGGCGCTGGACGGCGGTTACGTCCCGGCGGGTCCCTCGGGCTCCCCGACCCGCGGCCTGGTCAACGTCCTGCCGACCGGCCGGAACTTCTACTCGGTCGACCCCAAGGCCATTCCGTCCAGGCTGAGTTGGGAGGTCGGCCAGTCTCTCGCGGACTCGCTGGTGCAGCGGTACCTCCAGGACAACGGCGAGTTCCCCCAGTCCGTCGGCCTCACGGTCTGGGGCACGTCGGCGATGCGCACCCAGGGTGACGACATCGCCGAGATCCTCGCGCTGCTGGGCTGCCGTCCGGTCTGGGACGACGCCTCGCGCCGGGTGACCGGCTTCGAGATCGTGCCCGTCACGGAGCTGGGCCGACCGCGCATCGATGTCACGGTCCGGATCTCCGGCTTCTTCCGGGACGCGTTCCCGCACGTCGTCGGGCTGATCGACGACGCGGTACGGGCGGTGGCCGATCTGAACGAGCCCCCCGAGTCCAACTACGTCCGCAAGCACGCCGACGAGGACACCGCCGAGCACGGCGACCGGCGCCGGGCCACGGCCCGTATCTTCGGCTCCAAGCCGGGCGCGTACGGCGCCGGGCTGCTCCCGCTGATCGACGCGCGCAACTGGCGCAGCGACGCCGACCTCGCCGAGGTGTACGCGGTCTGGGGCGGGTACGCCTACGGGCGCGGTCTCGACGGGCGGGCGGCGCGCGGGGACATGGAGACGGCGTTCAGGCGCATCGCCGTGGCCGCGAAGAACGTCGACACCCGCGAGCACGATCTCGTCGACGCCGACGACTACTTCCAGTACCACGGCGGCATGGTCGCCATGGTCCGCCACCTGACCGGCGCCTCCCCCGAGGCGTACGTCGGCGACTCCGCCACCCCGGACCAGGTCAAGACCCGCACCCTGGGCGAGGAGACCCACCGCGTCTTCCGGGCCCGGGTGGTCAACCCCCGCTGGATGGCGGCGATGCGGCGGCACGGCTACAAGGGCGCCTTCGAGATGGCGGCGACCGTCGACTACCTCTTCGGGTACGACGCCACGGCCGGGGTCGTGGACGACTGGATGTACGAGAAGCTCAGCGCCGAGTACGTCTTCGCCCCGGAGAACCAGGACTTCATGAAGAAGTCCAACCCGTGGGCGCTGCGCGGCATCACCGAACGGCTCCTGGAAGCGGCCGAGCGCGGACTGTGGGCCGAGCCGGACGCGCAGACGCTGGAGCGGCTGCGGGCGATCTACCTGGAGCTCGAGGGCGACCTGGAGGGCGACGAGAAGTGAGTACCCCCTTTCCGTTCACGGCCGTTGTCGGCCAGGACGACCTGCGGCTCGCGCTGCTGCTGAACGCCGTCTCACCGGCGGTCGGCGGTGTGCTGGTGCGCGGCGAGAAGGGCACCGCCAAGTCGACGGCGGTACGCGCCCTTTCGGCGCTCATGCCGGCGCTGAACGTCGTCGCCGGGTGCCGTTTCTCCTGCGACCCCGACTCCCCCGACCCCGCCTGCCCGGACGGACCGCACGAACCGGGGGCGTTCGAGACGCGTCCGGCGCGGATGGTCGAACTCCCGGTCGGCGCCTCGGAGGACCGGCTCGTGGGCGCCCTCGACATCGAACGGGCGCTGGCCGAGGGCGTGAAGGCCTTCGAACCGGGCCTGCTCGCCGACGCGCACCGCGGGATCCTCTACGTCGACGAGGTCAACCTCCTCCACGACCACCTGGTCGACCTGCTGCTGGACGCGGCGGCGATGGGCGCGTCCTACGTCGAGCGCGAGGGCGTCTCGGTCCGGCATGCCGCCCGCTTCCTCCTCGTCGGCACGATGAACCCCGAAGAGGGCGAGCTGCGGCCGCAGTTGCTCGACCGGTTCGGGCTGACCGTCGAGGTGGCCGCCTCGCGGGAGCCCGACCAGCGCGTCGAGGTCGTGCGGCGCAGGCTCGCCTACGACGACGATCCGACCGGTTTCTCGGCGCGTTGGGCTGACGAGGAGACGTCGGTACGCCAACGGATCATCGCCGCGCGGGAGTTGTTGCCGTCGGTGCGGCTGGGCGACGGGGCGCTGCGGCAGATCGCGGCGACCTGTGCCGCCTTCGAGGTGGACGGCATGCGGGCCGACATCGTGATGGCGCGTACGGCGACCGCGCTGGCCGCCTGGGCCGGCCGGACCGACGTGCTCGCCGAGGACGTACGGCAGGCCGCGCTGCTCGCGCTGCCGCACCGCAGGCGCCGTAATCCCTTCGACGCGCCGGGACTTGACGAGAACAAGCTCGACGAGACGCTGGAGGAGTTCGCGGAGCCCGAGGACGATCCCGATCCGGACGGTGACGGGCCCGGCGACGGCGGACCGGACGGGGGCGGCGGGGAGCCTGCGCCGGACGACGCCGGCCCGCAGGACGGGGACGCGGGTGCGCAGCCCGAGGCCGGGGAGTCCGGCGAGCCGCAGCCCTCCGGCGCCGGGGCGGGCGAGCAGTCCGCGGTACGGGCCGCCGAGCCGTTCCGCACCAAGGTGTTGAGCGTGCCCGGGATCGGCGCAGGGGCCGCCGGGCGGCGGTCGCGGGCGCGGACCGAGCACGGGCGGACGACGGGTGCGCGACGGCCCCGGGGTGCCCTGACCAAGCTGCATCTGGCGGCGACCGTGCAGGCCGCCGCGCCGCATCAGCGGGCGCGCGGGCGGTCCGGGCGGGGGCTGGTGGTGCGCCGGGACGATCTGCGGCAGGCGACGCGGGAAGGGCGTGAGGGGAACCTCGTGCTGTTCGTGGTCGACGCCTCGGGGTCGATGGCGGCTCGGCAGCGGATGAGTGCGGTCAAGGGGGCTGTGCTGTCGCTGTTGTTGGACGCGTATCAGCGGCGGGACAAGGTGGGGTTGGTGACGTTTCGGGGGGCTGCCGCCGATGTGGCTCTCCCGCCGACGTCTTCCGTGGACGCGGCTGCCGTACGTCTGGAGTCGTTGCCGACGGGTGGGCGTACGCCGCTGGCGGCCGGGCTGCTCAAGGCGCACGACGTGTTGCGGGTGGAGCGGTTGCGGGATCCGGCTCGGCGGGCGTTGGTCGTCGTCGTGACCGACGGGCGGGCGACCGGTGGGCCCGAGCCGGTGGCGTTGGCCGGGCGGGCGGCTCGGCTGTTCGCAGCCGAGGGGATCGCGTCGGTGGTCGTCGACTGTGAGTCGGGGCCGGTGCGGTTGGGGCTCGCCCGGCAGCTCGCGGGTGAGTTGGAGGGGACGGCCGTGACCTTGGACGAGCTGCGGGCGGACTCCATTGCCGGGCTGGTCAAGGACGTTCAGGGCAACCAGGGTCGTTCGAGGAGGGCCGCGTAATGCCGCAGGGTCAGCCGAGTGTGGTGCCGGACGACGGACTGACGACTCGTCAGCGGCGTAACCGGCCGCTTGTCGTCGTGCACACGGGAGTCGGCAAGGGCAAGTCCACCGCCGCTTTCGGGCTCGCTCTGCGCGCCTGGAATCAGGGGTGGCCCATCGGGGTGTTCCAGTTCGTCAAGTCGGCGAAGTGGAAGGTCGGCGAGGAGAACGCGCTTCGGGTGCTGGGGGCCAGCGGGGAGGGCGGGTCCGTCGACTGGCACAAGATGGGCGAGGGGTGGTCCTGGGTGCAGCGGGATGCCCAGATGGACAACGAGGAGAAGGCCCGGGAGGGCTGGGAGCAGGTCAAGCGGGACCTTGCTGCCGAGACGTACCGGCTCTATGTGCTCGACGAGTTCGCCTATCCGATGCACTGGGGGTGGGTGGACACGGACGAGGTGATCGACGTGCTGCGGGGGCGGCCCGGGAATCAGCACGTGGTGATCACCGGGCGGAACGCGCCTGAGAAGCTGGTCGAGTTCGCGGATCTCGTGACCGACATGTCGAAGGTCAAGCACCCCATGGACGCCGGCCAGAAGGGCCAGAGGGGTATCGAGTGGTGACCCCGTGACTTCTTCCTCGTCCTCCGTGCCCCGACTGGTCATCGCCGCGCCGTCCTCCGGCAGCGGCAAGACCACCGTTGCCACGGGGTTGATGGCCGCGCTGACCGCGCGGGGGCTCAGCGTGTCTCCGCACAAGGTCGGGCCCGACTACATCGATCCCGGGTATCACGCGCTCGCCACCGGGCGGGTGGGGCGGAACCTCGACGCGTATCTGTGCGGGCCGGAGTTGGTCGGGCCGCTGTTCGCGCATGGGGCGCGCGGGTGTGATCTCGCCGTGGTCGAGGGCGTGATGGGGATGTACGACGGGGCTGCCGGGGAGGGTGAGCTGGCGTCCACCGCGCATGTGGCGAAGTTGCTGCGGGCGCCTGTGGTGCTTGTCGTCGACGCGTCTTCGCAGTCTCGGTCGGTTGCGGCGTTGGTGCATGGGTTTGCCTCGTGGGATCCGGAGGTTCGGGTCGGGGGCGTGATTCTGAACAAGGTCGCCTCCGATCGGCATGAGGAGTTGCTGCGGGAGGCGTTGGAGTCGGCCGGGGTGCCGGTGCTCGGGGTGTTGCGGCGGGTGGCTCAGGTGGATGTGCCGGCGAGGCATCTGGGGTTGGTGCCGGTCGCCGAGCGGCGGGGTGCGGCGGTGGAGGCCGTTGCGGCGATGGCCGCGCAGGTTGAGCGGGGGTGTGATCTGGAGGGGTTGCTTGCGCTGGCGCGCGGTGCGGGGGTGTTGGGTTGTGCGGGTTGGGATGCGGCTGAGGCTTTGGTTTCTTCGCCCCCGCCGCCCCTACCCGTCCCATCCTGGGGCTCCGCCCCAGACCCCGCTCCTCAAACGCCGGAGGGGCTGAAAGACACCGGCGCCTCCGCGGGAGGGTGGGGGATCGGGATGGCACATCCTCAGCCTCAATCGCCCGAGGGGCTGAAAAGCGAAGACCCAAGCCAGCGCCCCCGCCCGCGAGTTGCCGTTGCCGGTGGGCCCGCCTTTACCTTCTCCTACGCCGAGCACACCGAGTTGCTCAGCGCCGCCGGGGCCGACGTCGTCACCTTTGATCCGCTGCGTGATGAGCAACTTCCCGATGGGACACGCGGGTTGGTCATCGGGGGCGGGTTTCCCGAGGTGTATGCCTCCGAGCTGTCCGCCAACGATTCCCTCCGTAAAGCCGTTACCGCCCTCGCAGAGACCGGCGCTCCCGTTGCCGCCGAGTGTGCCGGGTTGCTTTATCTGTGTCGGGAGTTGGACGGGCTGCCGATGTGCGGGGTGCTCGACGCGAGTGCGCGGATGAGCGAGCGGCTCACGCTCGGGTATCGGAATGCCGTGGCCGTGAGTGACAGCGTCCTCGCGGTGGCCGGGACGCGGATGCGCGGGCACGAGTTTCATCGGACGGTCGTCGAGCCGGGGGCCGGAGCCGTTGCCGCTTGGGGCATGCGGACTCCGACGCGGCGTCTCGAAGGTTTCGTGCAGGACAGCGTGCACGCGAGTTATCTGCATACGCACTGGGCCTCCGAGCCCGGTGTCGCCCTTAGGTTCGTCGAGAGGTGCCGGACGTCATGAGCAGCAAGCTGATCGGAGTCGGGGTGGGTCCCGGCGATCCCGAGCTGGTGACCGTCAAGGGCGTCAACGCGCTGCGGGCCGCCGATGTCGTCGTCGTGCCGGTCATGGACACGGGTGAGCGGGGGCGGGCTGAGGCGACCGTGTTGCATTACGTGCCCCAGGAGAAGGTCCTGCGGGTCGTGTTCGCCCTCAACGAGCGCAGCGATCGGGCGCGGCGCGAGGCCGCCTGGGATGCCGCCGGGGAGCACGTGGCGCAGCTGCTGCGCGAGCGCGGGAACGTCGCCTTCGCCACCATCGGCGACCCCAATGTGTATTCGACCTTCACCTATCTCGCGCAGACCATCGGCGAGTCGGTGCCGGGCGTCCTCATCGAGACCGTGCCCGGGATCACCGCCATGCAGGACCTCGCCGCGAGGTCGGGGGCCGTGCTGACCGAAGGCACCGAGCCGCTCACCCTCGTGCCCGTCACCGCCGGGGCCGCCGTGCTCAAGGACGCGCTCGCCGGGCCCGGCACGGTCGTCGCGTACAAGTTCGGGCGGCAGGCCGGCGAGGTCGCCGAGGCCCTGCGGGAGACCGGGCGGCTCGAGGACGCGGTGTGGGGGTCGGCCCTGGGTCTTGAGTCCGAGTCCATCCGGCCCGCCGCCGAGCTCGACGGGACTCCGTTGCCGTACCTCTCCACGCTCATCGCCCCCGCGCGGCGCGACGGCGGGCGGGGTGGGAAATTGTGAGACCACACCGGCCATCGGCCCATGGGCCGGCCGCCCGCTCAGCCGGCCAGGCCCACCACCAGCCAGATGAAGCCCACGCCCGCGACCGTGCACAGCAGGGTCGAGCGGGCGGGGTGTTCGTGGTGGGCCTCGGGGAGGATCTCGGCGGCGGCCAGGTAGAGGAGCACGCCGGCGAAGAGGCCGAGATAGCCGCCGAGCAGGCCCTCGGGGATGCTCACGAAGGCGGTCGAGGCCGCGCCGACGACCGGGGCGAGCGCGTCCGCGAACAGCATGGTCAGCGCCTTGCGGCGGGCGTTTCCGTACAGGCTCGTGATCGTGTACGTGTTGAAGCCGTCCGCGAAGTCGTGGGCGACCACGGCCAGCGCGACCGCCGTGCCCATGCCGCCGCCGACCTGGAAGGCCGCGCCGATCGCCACGCCGTCCATGGCGCTGTGGCCGACCATCGCCGAGGCCGCCGTGAGGCCCACCTCGGGCGCGCGGCCGTTGTGCTCGTCCCCGCCGTGGGAGGCCTGGCGGGCGGCGAGCAGGCGTTCGACCAGATGGGCCAGCAGGAAGCCCGCCACGAACAGGAGCAGGGCCGCCGGTACGCCGAAGATGTCGTCGCCCGCGGCCTGCAACGCCTCCGGCAGCAGGTCCAGGCCGACCACGCCCAGCATCAGGCCACCCGCCAGGCCGAGGACCAGATGGCGGCGGTCGGTGACCCGCTGTGCCGTCCAGCCGCCGGCCAGCGTCATCAGGAACGCGCCGAGCGCGACGAAGACCGCCATGTGCCCTTGCTATCCGATCAACCCCCGTTCGCGCACATCCAGCGGGCGCGGCGGCACCACCCGTAAGACTTTTTGTCCAGAGAGGACCGTTTTCTGATGGCCGATGCCCCCACCGGCAAGGTGACCTTCGTCGGTGCCGGCCCCGGCGCCGCCGACCTGCTGACGTTCCGTGCCGCGCGCGCCATCGCCGAGGCCGACGTCGTGATCTGGGCCGCGAGTCTGGTCCAGGAGGATGTACTCGAACATGCGCGCGAGGGTGCGCAGATCCTCGATTCGGCGACCATGTCGCTGGAGGACGTCGTCGACGTGTACGAGCGGGCGTACGAGGAGGGGCTGCGGGTCGCGCGTATCCACTCCGGCGACCCGGCCCTGTGGGGCGGCACCCAGGAGCAGCTCGACCGGTGCGCCCGGATCGGGATCGCGACCGAGATCGTGCCCGGGGTCTCCGCCTTCTCGGCCGTCGCCGCCCTCGCGCAGCGCGAGCTGACCATTCCCGAGGTCGCGCAGTCCGTCGTCCTGACCCGGCTCGGCGGCGGCAAGACGCCGATGCCGCCCGGCGAGGAGGTCCGCGAGTTCGCCCGGCACGGCACCACCATGGCGATCTTCCTGTCGGCGGCCCGCAGCGGACAGCTGGTGCGGGAGCTGCTGGAGGGCGGCTATCCGACGTCGACCCCGGTCGTGGTCGCCTACCAGGCGACCTGGCCGGAGGAGCTGCTCGTGCGGTGCACGATCGGCACGCTGGAGGAGACGGTCAAGGAGCACAAGCTGTGGAAGCACACGCTGTTCCTGGTCGGGCCCGCGCTGGCCGCCGAGGGCACGCGCTCGCACCTGTACCACCCCGGTCACTTCCACGGCTTCCGCAAGGCGGATCCTGAGGCCCGTCGGGCGTTGCGCGAGCGAGGGGCGAGTACGTGATCACCGTCATCGGTACGGGGACGGGGGCGCCCCTCGCCCCGGAGGCGCTGGCCGGCGCCGAGCTGGTCGTCGGCGGGCGGCGGCATCTGGACGCCGTACGGCTGCCGGAGACGGCCGAGCGGATCGTGCTCGGGCCGCTGGCGCCGGCGCTCGACGCGATCGAGGAGTACGTCGGCAAGGACCGGCCCGTCGTCGTGCTGGCCTCGGGCGACCCCGGGTTCTTCGGGATCGTGCGGGCGCTGGCCGAGCGGTTCGGGTCCGGGGTGCTGGACGTGCGGCCCGGCGTCTCGTCCGTCGCGACCGCGTTCGCGCGGCTCGGGCTGACCTGGGACGACGCGGTGGTCGTGAGCGCGCACGGGCGGGAGCTGCGGACCGCGGTGAACGTGTGCCGGGCGCATCCCAAGGTGGCCGTGCTGACCGGACCGGGCGCCGGGCCCGCCGAGTTGGGGGCCGCGCTGCCCGGTGGGCGGGTGCTGGTCGTGGCGAGTGCGCTGGGTGATCCGGAGCAGGAGCGGGTGGAGCGGGTGACGGCCGCCGAGGCCGCCGGGCGTGACTGGGGTACGGCGGTGAGTGTCGTCCTGTGCCTGGACGAGACCCGGGCGGCGGGCGCCGTACGGACCGTGGCGGGGGCGGCCGTCGGGCCCGGGCAATGGGCTCTGGACGAGCGGGAGTTCACCCACCGCGACTCGATGATCACCAAGTTCGAGGTACGGGCGCTGGCGCTGGCCCGGCTCGGGCCCCGGCTCGGTGAACTGGTCTGGGACGTCGGCGCGGGGTCCGGGTCCGTGGCCGTCGAGTGCGCGCGGCTCGGGGCCGCCGTCGTCGCCGTCGAGAAGACCGCGGACGGTGCCGAGCGGATCCGCGCCAATGCCGCCGCCCACGGAGTCGAGGTGCGGGTGGTGCACGGCGAGGCGCCGGTCGCGCTGTCCCAACTCGACGATCCGGACGCCGTGTTCATCGGCGGCGGCGGGCGCGAGTTGCCTTCCATCGTCACCGCGTGCGCCCGACGGGCCCGGCGGTCGGTCGTCGTCGCGATGGCCGCCCTCGACCGGGTCCCGGCCACGCGCCAGGCGCTCGTCGGCGCCGGGTTCGACTGCGACGGGGTGCTGTTGCAGTCCTCGCGGCTCGCGCCGCTGCCGGGTGACGTGACCCGGCTGGCGGCGACCAACCCTGTCTTTCTGCTCTGGGGGACTCGAACCCCCGCCCCTCATGAAGGAGTTGCTCAGTGATCGGCCTCATTTCCGCCACCGCGGCGGGGGCGGCGGCGCGCGACCGGCTGGCCGCGGCGTGGCCGGAGCGGACGCGCGTGTACGAGGGTCCTGTCGGGGACGCCGTACGGACCGCGTTCGCTCAGTGCGAGCAGCTCGTGTGCTTCCTGGCCACGGGGGCCGTGGTGCGGCTGCTGGCACCGCTGTTGAACGACAAGCGGACCGACCCCGGGGTCGTGTGCGTCGACGAGGCCGGCCGGTTCGCCGTGTCGCTGGTCGGCGGACACGGCGGCGGGGCCAACGAACTCGCCCGCGAGGTGAGCGAGTTGCTGGACGCCGAGCCCGTGGTGACGACGGCGACGGACGCGGTCGGCGTGCCGGGGCTCGACACGCTCGGGTTCCCTGTGGAGGGCGATGTCGCCGGAGTCTCCCGAGCGCTCCTGGACGGCGAACCCGTCACCCTGGAAGCCGAGTTGGGATGGCCGTTGCCGCCGCTTCCGGTGTCGGACCGGGGTGGTGCGTACGTCATCCGCGTCACCGATCGCGTCGTCGAGCCGGCCGAGCGGGAGGTCGTGCTGCGACCGCCGTCCCTCGTCGTCGGCGTCGGCGCGTCCAGGGGCGCACCGGTGAACGAGGTGCTCGGGTTGATCTCGGACGCCCTGCGTGCGGCGGGACTCTCGGTCGCCAACATCGCCGAACTCGCCACCGTCGACGCCAAGGCGGACGAGCCCGGCATCATCCAGGCGGCCCAGCGGCTGAGCGTGCCGCTGGTGACCCACTCCGCCGAGGAGCTGGCAGCCGTGGAGGTGCCCAATCCGTCCGACGCGCCCCTCGCGGCCGTGGGCACGCCGTCCGTCGCGGAGGCCGCCGCGCTCGTGGGCGGGGGCGAACTCCTGGTCCCCAAGCGGAAGTCGGAGCGTGCCGACGGGCAAGCGGCGATGGCGACCTGTGCCGTCGTACGGCGGCCCGCGCGCGGCCGGCTCGCGGTGGTCGGGCTCGGACCCGGCGCCCGCGACCTGCTCACCCCGCGCGCCAAGGCCGAACTGCGGCGCGCCTCCGTGCTCGTGGGGCTCGACCAGTACGTCGACCAGATCCGCGATCTGCTGCGCCCCGGCACCCGGGTCCTGGAGTCGGGTCTTGGCGCCGAGGAGGAGCGGGCCCGCACGGCCGTGGCCGAGGCCCGCGCGGGGCATGCCGTCGCGCTGATCGGCAGCGGGGACGCGGGCGTGTACGCCATGGCCTCGCCGGCGCTCGCAGAGGCGTCCGACGACATCGAGGTGGTCGGAGTCCCGGGCGTGACCGCCGCGTTGGCCGCCTCGGCGATCCTCGGGGCGCCGCTCGGCCACGACCACGTCTCCATCAGCCTCTCCGATCTGCACACGCCGTGGGAGATCATCGAGCGGCGGGTGCGGGCGGCGGCCGAGGCGGACATCGTCGTGACGTTCTACAACCCGCGCAGCCGCGGCCGGGACTGGCAGCTGCCCAAGGCGCTTGCGATCCTCGCCGAGCACCGGGAGCCGACGACGCCGGTCGGGGTCGTACGCAACGCGTCACGGCCGGACGAATCCAGCCGGGTCACGACTCTGCTCTCGCTGGATCCGGCGACGGTCGACATGATGACGGTCGTGACCGTGGGCAACACGGCGACCCGTGAGATCGCCGGGCGCATGGTGACCCCGCGCGGCTACCGCTGGCAGGAGGGCGCCCAGTGAACCGTATGGACCATGTGAACGGTGTGGACCGGGTGGTTCATCCGATCGAGGTGGAGTCCTACCGGCGGCTGCGCGCCCGCCTCGACACCTCGCACTTCCCGCCGCTGAGCCGCGCGGTGGTGGAGCGCGTGATCCACTCCGCCGCCGACCTCGACTACGCGACCGATCTCGTCCTGGACGAGGGCGAGTTGGCGACCGCGCATGCCGCGCTGCACGCCGGGGCGCCCGTCGTCGTGGACGTGGAGATGGTCGCGGCCGGGATCACCCGGCGGGAGACCGTCTGCCGGCTCCGGGACGCCGAGTCCGGTCCGGGGCTGACGCGTTCGGCCCACGCGATCCGGCTCGCGTACGAGGAGGTCGGGCCCGGCGCGCTGTGGGTGATCGGCAACGCGCCCACCGCCCTGGAGGAGTTGCTGACCCTGGACGTCTCCCCCGCGCTCGTCATCGGCCTGCCCGTCGGCTTCGTCGGCGCGGCCGAGTCCAAGGCCGCGTTGCGCGCGAGCGGGCTGCCCGCCGTGAGCAACGTGTCCGAGAAGGGCGGTTCGGCGGTGGCAGCCGCCGCGCTCAACGCCCTGCTGTACCACCCCACTTCGCGACCCATTTCAGCTTCTGTCTCGTCTTCCGTTCCGTCCTCCGAGGAGAAATCGTGACCACCCCGCCCGCCCTGCTCATCGCCGGCCACGGCACCCGGGACCAGGCCGGAGCCGAGGCGTTCCGCGACTTCGTCCGGGAGCTGGGCCGCCGTCATCCCGAACTGCCCGTCGCGGGCGGCTTCATCGAACTGTCCGCGCCGCCGCTGGGCGAGGCGGTCACCGAGCTGGTGGAGCGGGGCGTACGTCGGTTCGCGGCCGTTCCGCTGATGCTGGTGTCCGCCGGCCACGCCAAGGGGGACATCCCGGCGGCGCTGTCCCGCGAGAAGGAGCGGCACCCGGGGATCTCGTACACCTACGGGCGTCCGCTGGGCCCGCATCCGTCGCTGCTGGCGGTCCTGGAGCGACGGCTCGACGAGGTGCTCGGCGAGTCCGCCCGCACACCGCGCGACCGGGCCGACGTGACCGTGCTGCTGGTCGGCCGCGGTTCCACCGACCCGGACGCCAACGCCGAAGTGCTGAAGGCGGCGCGGCTGTTGTGGGAGGGGCGTGGGTACGCGGGCGTGGAGACGGCGTTCGTGTCGCTCGCGGCGCCGGATGTGCCGAGCGGCCTGGACCGGTGCGTCCGGCTGGGTGCGCGGCGGATCGTCGTCCTGCCGTACTTCCTCTTCACCGGGATCCTGCCGGAGCGGGTGAAGCAGCAGACCGAGGGCTGGGCGGCCGCGCACCCCGAGGTCGAGGTGTCGTCCGCGGAGGTCATCGGGCCCGAGCCGGAGCTGCTCGACCTGGTGATGGAGCGGTACCGGGAGGCCGTCGAAGGAGATCTGCGGATGAACTGCGACTCGTGTGTGTACCGGATCGCGCTGCCGGGGTTCGAGGACAAGGTGGGGCTGCCGCAGCAGCCGCACTTCCACCCGGACGACGACGGTCATCACCACCACGGGCACCACCACGACGGACACGCCCATGCGCATTGACGGTGCACACGATCTGCGCCATCACGGTGACGCCGAGGTCCGTGACAGCGGGGCGGCGCTCGTCGACCTGGCGGTGAACGTCCGCGCGGACACGCCGCCGGCGTGGCTGCGGGAGCGGATCGCCGAGTCGCTGGGCTCGCTCGCCGCGTATCCGGACGGGCGGGCCGCGCGGGCCACGGTGGCCGCGCGGCACGGGCTGCCGGTGGAACGGGTGCTGCTGACGGCGGGTGCGGCCGAGGCGTTCGTGCTGCTGGCGCGCGCCCTGAAGGTCCGTCACCCGGTGGTCGTGCACCCGCAGTTCACGGAGCCGGAGGCGGCGCTGCGGGACGCGGGCCACACCGTCGACCGGGTGCTGCTGCGCGCGGAGGACGACTTCCGGCTGGACCCGGCGATGGTCCCCGAGGACGCGGACCTGGTCCTGGTCGGCAACCCGACGAACCCGACGTCGGTCCTGCACCCGGCCGCGGTGCTGGCTCAACTGGCCCGCCCCGGGCGGACGTTGGTCGTCGACGAGGCGTTCATGGACGCGGTGCCGGGTGAGCGCGAGGCGCTGGCCGGGCGCACGGACGTGCCCGGCCTCGTCGTCCTGCGCAGCCTGACCAAGACCTGGGGTCTGGCCGGGCTGCGCATCGGCTACGTCCTCGCCGCCCCGGAGACGATCACGGAACTGGAGCGCGCCCAGCCCCTGTGGCCGGTGTCCACACCGGCGCTGGCCGCCGCCGAGGCCTGTGTCGGCCCGCGGGCCCTGGCGGAGGCGGCCCACGCGGCCCACCGCATCGCGGCGGACCGCGCCCATCTCGTCGCCGGGCTCAGCGAGTTCGACTCCGACGGACTGCGGGTCGTCGAGCCGGCCGAGGGCCCTTTCGTCCTGATCCGGCTGCCCAGGGCCGACGTGGTCCGCCGGCACCTGCGCAACCTCGGGTTCGCGGTCCGGCGCGGGGACACGTTCCCGGGCCTCGGCGAGGAGTGGCTGCGACTGGCAGTACGGGACCGCACGACCGTGAACAGTTTCCTCCAGGCCCTCGACCAGGCGGTGACACTGGCGAAGTGAGGCCACCGGAGCGATGCCACCGGCGTGATCGTCACTTCTCAGCAGCAGAGCAAGTGCACAGGCCACCCATGGATAACGGCGTCCGCTCTCTCCAAGGCCGCGAACACCTACATGGCGTACGTGTTCGGCGCCCCGGAGAGCTGAGCCGGTCAGCCCCGGCGTCGCGCCAGCACCACCGCTCCGCCGCCCGCCACGAGCAGCACGAGCGCGCCGCCCGCGATGTACGGCGTCATCGAGCTGCCGCCGGTCTCGGCGAGGCCGGCCTCCTCGACGGGTCCGCTCTGCGGCTCGACGTCGGCCGGCGTCGGGGTCGGTTTCGTGGCGGCGGGTGGGGCCTCGCAGGTGGACTCGGCGAGGGTCAGGGTGCCCTCGACCTCGGCGACGTTGAGCTTCAACGGGTTGATGGAGACCTTGAGTTGGAGCGCGGTGGCCGCTGCCGTGCGCGAGGTCGTCTCCGTCTTGGACAGGTCCAGGCGGACCTCGCCGATGCCGGGGACCTTGACGTCGGTCGGGCCGCCGGCGGTCACCGTGATCTTCTTGCCCAGGACCGTGACCGAGCCGAGCAGGTTCGCCTCGGCGGTCGGGGTCTTGCCGGCCTCGCAGGTCGCCCTGGAGCTGACCTGTCCGATCTCGATCAGGGACAGCAGGGGCAGACCGGGGACGTGCAGTCTGGCGTGGACGAGTTCGGCGCGGCCCTCGGCCTTCGTGGCGGTGACGGTGGACTTCGCCGACGCCACGTCCGCGGCCAGGACGCTGAAGGGCTTTCCGCCGTCGACGCCGTCCAACTTGGCGCTCAGGGCGGTCTTTTCGGCGCTCGCGGGCGCCTCGACCTGGTTCAGGGAGACCGCGAGCGGGACGTTCACGGTCTTGTTGAGCAGGGCCACGTCGAGCCCGGTGCGCAGGACGACGGCGCTCGCGCGACCCTGGTCGGAGGTCGCGTGTGCGGAGCCCGCCGCGCCCAGGACCGCTGGACCCGCGGCCAGGGCCGTGACCGTCGCGACGGTGGCGAGGCGGCGTGCGGGCAGGCGGAAGCTGTTGCCGTTCAAGGTGGGGACCCCCAGAGGAGACTTGCTTGGGACCCGGAAAGAATTACGCACGACGAGTGAACTTGGGTCAATCCGGCGCCAGTTCACCCCAACGTGGGTTCCCCGTGAAGGTTTTCGAATCCCACGGCACAGGCGTTCCACTCCTCCCCCGCCGTACCGCCTTCTGTCCGAATACGGGGTTGACGTACCGGCGCGCGAGAGGGCGCGCATCTCGTCAACCCACTGCCGACGTCAGCCGACGACCCGCCCGTTCACCACCACCCGGCGCGGCGCCGCCAACACCCGTACGTCGGCCCGCGGATCGGCCTCGTACACCACGAGGTCGGCCGGCGCACCCTCGTCGAGGCCGGGTCGCCCGAGCCACGACCGGGCCGCCCAGGCCGTCGCCGACAGGGCCTCAAGGGGCGGGATCCCGGCGGTGACCAGTTCGGCCACCTCCGCCGCCGCGAGGCCGTGCGGGAGCGTGCCGCCCGCGTCCGTGCCGACGTACACGGGGATGCCGGCGTCGTAGGCGTTGCGGACGGTGTCGTAGCGGCGTTCGTGGAGCCGGCGCATATGGGCGGACCAGCGGGGGAACTTGTCCTCGCCGCCGTCCGCGAGCCGCGGGAACGTGGCGATGTTGACCAGGGTCGGGACGATCGCGACGCCCCGCTCGGCGAAGAGCGGGATCAGGTCGTCGGTGAGGCCGGTCGCGTGCTCGATGCAATCGATACCGGCCTCGACCAGGTCCCGCAGCGAGCTCTCGGCGAAGCAGTGCGCGGTGACGCGGGCGCCGAGCCGATGGGCCTCGGCGATGGCCGCCTCGACGGCGTCCCGGGGCCAACTGGGCGCCAGATCACCGAGATCACGGTCGATCCAGTCGCCGACCAGCTTCACCCAGCCGTCGCCCCGGACGGCTTCCCGGCCGACGTACTCGACCAGGTCCGCCGGCTCGATCTCGTGCGCGTAGCCGCGGATGTAGCGGCGGGTGCGGGCGATGTGCCGGCCGGCCCGGATGATCTTCGGGAGGTCCTCGCGGTCGTCGACCCACCGGGTGTCGGAGGGCGAGCCCGCGTCCCGGAGCAGCAGCGTGCCCGCCTCGCGGTCGGTCAGCGCCTGCTTCTCGGCGACGTCCTCCGGGACGGGCCCGTGCGCGCCGAGGCCGACATGGCAGTGGGCGTCGACCAGGCCGGGCAGGGTCCAGCCCTCGACCGTACGGACGTCGTCGGAGCCGGCGCCGACGGGACGGTCGTAGGAGATCCGCCCGTCGACGACCCACAGTTCGTCCCGGACCTCGTCCGGTCCGACGAGGATCCGGCCCTTCACGTGCAGCATCGCGCGTTCGCTCATGACTGCACGATAGGACGACGCCCCTTTCGAGACACGCGCCGGTCCGCGCTAGTCGATGTCCTCCTCGACCTCCGCCATCGCGGGGTTCAGGAGCCGGGACAGGAAGTGTCGGGTCCGCTCGTGGCTCGGGTCGCCGATCACCTGGGCGGGTGCCCCGTCCTCGACGATGACGCCGCCGTCCATGAAGACCGCCCGGTCGGCGACCTCCTGCGCGAAGGTCATCTCGTGGGTGACGACCATCATGGTCATGCCCTCGCGCGCGAGCATGCGCATGACGGCGAGGACGTCTCCGACGAGTTCCGGGTCGAGCGCGGACGTCGGCTCGTCGAAGAGCATCACCTCGGGGCCCATCGACAGCGCGCGGGCGATCGCGACGCGCTGCTGCTGGCCGCCGGAGAGAGAGGCGGGGTAGGCGTCCGCCTTCTCCGTGAGGCCCACCCGCTCCAGGTTCTCGGCGGCCACCTTCGCCGCCTCGGCCTTGCTCCGCCGCAGCACCCGCCGCTGCGGCAGCGTGAGGTTCTCGGTCACGGTGAGGTGCGGGAAGAGGTTGAACTGCTGGAAGACCATGCCGATACGACGACGTACGGCGTCGATGTCCACGTCCGGGTCGGTGAGTTCGGTGCCGCCGACGAACACCTGCCCCTTGGTGGGCTCTTCGAGCAGGTTCACGCAGCGCAGGAGCGTGGACTTGCCGGAGCCGGACGGGCCGATGACACAGACGACCTCGCCGCGCCGGATCTCCAGGTCGATGCCCTTGAGGACCTCGTTGTCGCCGAACGACTTGTACAGGCCGCGTACTTCGATCTCCGGGCCCGACGTCCGCGGACCGGTCCCATGAGCGGTGGTCTCGGTCATTTCACGGCCTCCTGGGCCTTCGCCTCCATGCGGCGCACGACGAAGCCGAGCGGGATGGTGACCAGCAGGTAGCACAGGCCGGCGACCAGGATCGGCGTGGAGTTGGCGGTCTGGCTGGCCAGGTCCCGGCCGTACTTGGACAGTTCGCGCTCCTCCAGGGTGACGCCGAGGAACAGGACGAGGGAGGAGTCCTTGAACAGGAGCACCAACTCGTTGGTCAGCGGCGGCAGGATGATGCGGAAGGCCTGCGGGATGACGATCGAGATCATCGCGCGCGCCGGTGAGAAACCGAGCGAACGGGCCGCCTCCAGCTGCCCCTTGGGCACCGCCTGGATGCCCGCCCTGATGGTCTCCGCCATGTAGGCCGCGGCGACCAGACCGAGCGCGAGGGCCACCTTGCCGTAGGTGCCGCCGACGATCTCCGTGCCGGGGAAGGCCAGCGGGACGGCGACCCCGATGAAGATGAAGATCAGCAGGGCGGGCAGGCCGCGGAAGATCTCGATGTAGATGCCGGCGACCCAGCGGTAGGGGCCCACGGACGACAGCCGCATCAGCGCGATCACCATGCCCAGCGCCAGTCCGACGACGAAGCCGGACAGCGTGTACAGGACGGTGTTCTTCAGCGCCAGCGTGATGACGTCCGGGAACATCTGCTGGGCGATGTCCCACTGCGCGAACTGGTTCTTCAGCCGCCCCCAGTCCGCCGAGACCGCGAAGGCGATCACGGCGGCGACGAAGAGGACGTACTGCGCACCGCGCGACAGGCTGCGCTTCTGACTCCGTGTCAGTCCCTTTTTGCGGGGCTGGAGTTGAGCGTCGATGCCGGTCATGAAGCGGAGGCGGACGCGGCGGGCGAGGCGGCCGAGGCGTCGTAGGGGCCGATCCACTGCTCGTACAGCTTCTTGTACGTGCCGTCCGACTTCGCTTCGCTGAGCGCCTTGTTGACCGCGGCGAGCAGCTTGGTGTTGCCCTTCTTCACCGTGAAGCCGTACTCCTCACCGGTGTTGATGTTGTCGGCGACCTTGAAGGCGGCCGCGTTGGCCTTGTCCTTCAACCAGCCCTGGACGACCGGGTAGTCGATGACGACGGCCTTGACCTGGCCGGTGCGCAGGCCGTTGAGGACGGCGTCGGAGGACTCGAAGGAGACCGGGTCCAGGCCCTTGCCCTTGACGTAGTCCTCGCCGGTGGTCTGCGCCTGGGCGCCGACCTTCTGGCCCTTGAGGTCGGCGAAGGACTCGATGCCGCTGTTCTTGTCGACGAGGACGGCCTGCGTTGCGTCAAAATACGGGTCCGAGAAGTCCACGTTCTTCTTGCGCTCGGCCGTGATGGTCATGCCGGCCGCGGCCAGGTCGCACTCGCCAGAGTTGAGAAACGCGCCGGTCTTGAAGTTCTCGAAGGGCGTGTCGAGGATCTCCTGCTTCACCCCGAGGTCCTTCGCCACCAGATCGATCAGCGAGACGTCGAAGCCCTGCACCTTGCCGTCGATCTCCGACTGGAAGGGCGGGTAGGGCAGATGGGTGCAGGTGGTGAGCTGCCCGGACTTGACGAGCGCGACCCCACCGGACGTCTTCGAACTGCTGCCGCTGTCGGTCGAGGTACAGCCGGCCACGAGGACCAGCCCGGCCGTCGCGGTGGTGGCGGCCAGGACGCGGGCCCGGCGACCGAGGACGGTGTTCACGGAGACCTCCAGTGGGGGAAGTGGGGGTTCTGATTATAAGGAGATGCTTGGGTCTCTCAAACCATTCCCATGGCTTGAGAGCCGTCTGGCCTAGGAACTCTCAAGTGACGGGAGTGACACGGGAGGAAGCTACCCTCGATCGAGCCGCCGACCCGTGAGTACCGCCTGCGCGTACCGCCCGTGAGTGAAGAGAGCACCGCCGTGACCCACCCCTTCCTCGACCTCCCTCCGCTGACCGCCGCGCGCTTCGCCTCGATCGAGGACCGGGTGGCCCGGCTGCTCGACACCCGGCAGGACGTCGTGATCACCCAGGGCGAGGCTCTGCTGCCCCTGGAGGGCGCGATCCGCTCCACCGCCGGCCCCGGGACGACCGCGCTCAACGTCATCACCGGCCCCTACGGGCAGACCTTCGGGGACTGGCTGCGGGACTGCGGGGCGACGGTGATCGATCTGGCGGTGCCCTTCCACACGGCCGTCACGGCCGAGCAGATCCGCGAGGCCTTCGCCGCGCACCCCTCGATCGACTTCGTCTCCCTGGTCCACGCGGAGGCGGCGACCGGCAACACCAACCCGGTCGCGGAGATCGGCGAGGTCGTACGGGAGCGGGGCGCGCTGTTCTACCTGGACGCGGTCGCCTCCGTCGGCGCCGAGCCGGTGCTGCCGGACGCGTGGGGCGTGGACCTGTGCGTGATCGGGGCGCAGAAGGCGATGGGCGGCCCGGCGGGCGTGTCGGCGGTGTCGGTGAGCGCGCGGGCGTGGGCACGGATGGCGGCCAACCCGCGGGCGCCGCGCCGCTCCTACCTCTCGCTCCTGGACTGGAAGGAGCGCTGGACCGACGCCGGCCGCAAGGCGCTGCCGCACGCTCCGGCACAGCTGGAGATGCTGGCCCTGGAGGCGTGCGTCGAGCGGATCGAGGCGGCGGGGCTCCCGACGGTCATGGCCCGTCACGCGTCCGCCGCGGCGGCGACGCGGGCGGGGGCGCTCGCGCTGGGCGGGGGCCTTGAGCCGTACGTCCACGAGGCCCGGGACGCGGCACCGGTCGCCACGACCCTGCGGACGCCGGCCGGCGTCGACGCCTCGGAGCTGGTCGCGCGGGCGCTGGCCGTCGACCCCTCGGTGCCGCTGGCCGCGGGCGGCGGAGCGCTGGCCAAGGAGATGATCCGGGTCAACCACTACGGGGCGGACGCGACGCCGGAGGTGGTGCGGGCGAGCCTGACGGCGCTCGGGGCGGCGATGCGGGAACGGGGACTCGACGTGAACCTCGACGGGGTTACCGGACCCTAATTCCAGGGGAATTCCAGAATTCACTTCCCGAATTCCCGAGTGCAGCTTCCCACTTTCTCCTGCCCGCTTTTTTTCGGGCCAAACGCAAAGATTTCGCGGGAGTTACGCGGGGGTTGTACGGTTGTGACGCGTTACACATCGTGGTCGTTTTGTGGTTTTTGTGCTGGGCAAATCGTCATCTTCCGACCAGTTTCCGTGTGGCCGCCCACGCCCGCGCGATAACACAGGAGCTCTCTGCCCGTAACCCCTTGCGGCGATGCAATTTCGAATTTCCCTCGGTAAATTCAATTCCCATGACTGCGGGACAAGCGGAACTGCAAGCCGAACTGCGAATCGACCGTCCGTCGGTGACGGACGGCGCCGCGCTGTGGCGGATCGCGAAGGAGTCGAAGGCGCTCGACCTGAACTCGTCGTACAGCTATCTGCTGTGGTGCCGGGACTTCGCCGCGACCTCCGCGGTGGCGCGCGACGAGAGCGGGGACCCGGTCGGGTTCGTCACCGGGTACGTCCGGCCCGACCGGCCCGGCACCCTGCTGGTCTGGCAGGTGGCGGTGGACGAGGCCTACCGCGGACGCGGGCTCGCCGCCTCCCTGCTGGACGGCCTGGTCGCGCGGATCGCCGCCGACCAGGACCTCCGTACCGTCGAGACCACCATCACGCCGGGCAACACCGCCTCCGAGCGGTTGTTCACCGCGTTCGCCGAGCGGCACGGCGCCCGTCTGGAGCGCGAGGTGCTGTTCGACACCGGCCTGTTCCCCGACGGGCCGCACGACCCCGAGGTTCTCCACCGCATCGGTCCCCTCTCCCCGACCCCTGCTGCCTGACCCTCTCCGTCCGACCCCTCCGCCTGACCCCCACGCACCGAGGAGCGATTCGTCGTGACCATCACCCAGCCCGACCTCAGCGTCTTCGAGACCGTCGAGTCCGAGGTACGCAGCTACTGCCGCGGCTGGCCCACCGTCTTCGACCGCGCGCAGGGCAGCCGTATGTACGACGAGGACGGCCACGAGTACCTGGACTTCTTCGCCGGCGCCGGCTCGCTGAACTACGGGCACAACAACCCTGTCCTGAAACGGGCGTTGATCGACTACCTGGAGCGGGACGGCGTCACGCACGGGCTCGACATGTCGACCACCGCCAAACGCGCCTTCCTCCAGACCTTCCAGGACCTGGTGCTGCGGCCGCGTGATCTGCCGTACAAGGTCATGTTCCCGGGCCCCACCGGCACCAACGCCGTCGAGTCCGCGCTGAAGCTGGCGCGGAAGGTCAAGGGCCGCGAGGCGATCGTGTCGTTCACCAACGCCTTCCACGGGATGTCGCTGGGCTCGCTCGCCGTGACCGGCAACGCCTTCAAGCGGGCCGGTGCCGGGATACCGCTGGTGCACGGCACGCCGATGCCCTTCGACAACTACTTCGAGGGCACGGTCCCGGACTTCCTGTGGTTCGAGCGGCTCCTGGAGGACCAGGGCTCAGGGCTCAACAAGCCCGCGGCCGTGATCGTCGAGACCGTGCAGGGCGAGGGCGGCATCAATGTGGCGCGGCCCGAATGGCTGCGCGCGCTCGCCGAGTTGTGCGAGCGGCAGGACATGCTGCTCATCGTCGACGACATCCAGATGGGCTGCGGACGCACCGGCGCGTTCTTCTCGTTCGAGGAGGCCGGCATCACGCCCGACATCGTCACGGTGTCCAAGTCGATCAGCGGCTACGGACTGCCCATGTCGCTGTGCCTGTTCAAGCCCGAGCTGGACATCTGGGAGCCGGGCGAGCACAACGGCACCTTCCGCGGCAACAACCCCGCGTTCGTCACGGCCACCGCCACGCTCGAGGCGTACTGGGCGGACGGGTCCGCGATGGAGAAGCAGACCCGGGCGCGCGGCGAGCAGATCGAGCAGGCCTTCGCCGCCATCACCGAGGAGAACCGCGCCGACATCAAGGAGTACCGCGGTCGCGGGCTCGTGTGGGGCATGGAGTTCCAGGAGCCGGCGCGGGCCGAGCGGATCGCGCGGCGCGCCTTCGAACTCGGGCTGCTCATCGAGACGTCGGGCCCGCAGAGCGAGGTCGTGAAACTGCTCCCGGCGCTGACCATCACCCCCGAGGAACTCGACGAGGGCCTGACCGTCCTCGCCCGGGCCGTCCGCGAGACCGCCTGACAGCACACCGCACAGCACACCGCACAGCACACCTTTCCGTACCACCTAGGAGGGATCGCACCACCGTGATCGTCCGTTCGTTCAAGGACATCGAAGGCACCGACCGCCACGTACGGGCCGCGTCCGGCACCTGGGAGAGCAAACGCGTCGTCCTCGCCAAGGAGCGGGTCGGCTTCTCCGTGCACGAGACGATCCTGTACGCGGGTACGCAGACGGACATGTGGTACGCGAACCACATCGAGGCCGTCGTCTGCGTCGAGGGCGACGCCGAACTGACCGACCGCGAGACCGGGACGACGTACCACATCACGCCCGGCACGACCTATCTCCTGAACGGGCACGAGCGGCACACGCTGCGGGTCAAGGAGGACTTCCGCTGCATCTGCGTGTTCAACCCGCCGGTGACCGGCCGGGAGGACCACGACGAGAACGGCGTCTACCCGCTGCTCACCGAACCCGGGCCGGAGTCCGCACACGAGGAGGTGTGACATCACCATGACCACCGTCACCGATCTCTACCCCAGCCGCGGCACCACCGAGGTGTCGATCCCGCGCAAGGACCCCGTCGTGTGGGGCCCCCTCGACACCCCGGGACCGATCTCGGCCGACGGCCTGCGCTCGTTCGAGAACGACGGCTTCCTCGCCGTCGACCAGCTCATCGGCGCGGACGAAGTGGCCGTCTACCACAAGGAGTTGGAGCGGCTGCTGGCCGATCCGGCGATCCGGGCCGACGAACGCTCCATCATCGAGCCGAAGTCCAAGGAGATCCGCTCCGTCTTCGAGGTGCACCGGATCAGCGAGGTCTTCGCGAACCTGGTGCGCGACGAGCGGGTCGTCGGCCGGGCCCGGCAGATCCTCGGCTCGGACGTGTACGTCCACCAGTCGCGGATCAACGTCAAGCCGGGCTTCGGGGCCGGCGGCTTCTACTGGCACTCGGACTTCGAGACCTGGCACGCCGAGGACGGGCTGCCGAACATGCGGACGGTGTCCGTCTCGATCGCGCTGACCGAGAACCACGACACCAACGGCGGGCTCATGATCATGCCGGGCTCGCACCGCACGTACCTCGGGTGCGCGGGCGCCACGCCCTCGGACAACTACAAGAAGTCGCTCCAGATGCAGGACGCGGGCACACCGTCCGACGAGGCGCTGACCGAGCTGGCCGGCGAGTACGGCATCAAGTTGTTCACGGGCAAGGCGGGTTCGGCGACCTGGTTCGACTGCAACTGCATGCACGGCTCCGGCGACAACATCACGCCGTTCCCGCGCAGCAACGTGTTCATCGTGTTCAACAGCGTGGAGAACGAGGCCGTGGAGCCGTTCGCCGCGCCGGTACGGCGCCCGGAGTTCATCGGGGCACGGGACTTCACCCCGGTGAAGTAGTCGACCGGTGAAGTAGCCGACCGGTGATGCAGTCGGCAGGAGAGCAGCGGGCGGTGTCACGGCCAGGCGTCACAGCCAGGCCAGTGCCGCCGCCCGCTCCAGTACGTCGCCGACCGCGCGCGGGTCGCCCGAGGTGGTGTGCGGCACCTCGTCGGGGGCGTACCGGCCGCCGACCAGGAGACAGAAGTCGACCGGGTCCAGGGTGAGTTCGGCGCGTACCGGCTCGTCCTCGGAGCCCAGCACCCACCGCTCGCCGCCGGCGATCGCGAACAGCACCGGGGGTGCCGTCGGGCCGAGCGCGAGGCCCAGGACGCGGACCGCCAGCCGGACCAGCCGGTCCAGGTGGACGGCGGGCGGCGGCGGAACGGGCAGGCCGAGGGCGCGGCCGATGTCGTCGGTGTGGATCCACGTCTCGAAGGCGCGCACCACGAAGTGGTCGGCGACGGGCAGCCGCACCCCCATCAACACCGTGGCCCGGCCCGCCGGTTCGGGATCGTGGGCCTCGGGCGCGGCGAGCAGCGCGGCGGCCTGGGCAGCCCAGTCGGCGACCGTCTCCTGGGGCGTACGGCCGTGTTCGCGCACGATGACGTCGGCGCTGCGCCGGTTCCAGGCGTCCTCCCAGGTCGCGCCTTCTTCCTCCACTTCGGTCCGCGACGACGGCACCCGGGCCGCGATGCCGAGCCGCCCGGCGAGGGGCTCGTCGGCGGCCAGCAGATGCGCGACGGTCGCGTGGACGTCCCAGTCGTGCACGACCGGCGTCCCCCACCGCCCGTCCGCCTCGGCCAGCAGCGCCTTGAGCCCGGCGACGGCGGCCGCGTAGGGCGCCGCGTGGGCGGCGACCGGGGGTGCGGCGGGGCGCAGGCGGCGGGCGTAGGCGAGGATGTCGGAGGCGCCGGTGGCCGCCCCGGACGCGGCGGGCGCGCTCGGCAGCCCATTCACCGCCGGTCCGTCCGGTACCGGCCCGTTCGTCACCTGCCCGTCCAGCAGCCGTACCGTCTCCCGCAGCCGGCGTGCCTGGGCCGCGCAGCTCGGGCACTCGGCGAGATGGGGCGCGACCAGGCGTTCCTCGGCCGGTGACAGGGCGTCGAAGGCCCAGGCGGCCAGCAGCTCGCGCACGCCGTCGTGGTCGTCGGTCACCGTGCCCCGCCTTTCTCCGTCGAACGCTCCGTCCTGCGCCCTGTCGCCATCATGCGCCCCTTTCGAGCGCGGGGTCCGGTGGGTCGGCCAAAGACTCGGCCAAGGTGCGTAAAGCCGTGCGCAGCCGGGTCTTGGCGGTGCCCTCGGGGATGCCTAGCTCGACGGCCGCCTGCCGGTAGGTGCGGCCCGCGAAGTAGGCCAGATGCACCACCTCCCGTTGCGGCTGCGGGAGTTCGGCGAGGGCGGAGTGCAGCAGGAGGGAGCGCTCGCGGTCGACGACCGCCTCGTCGGGGCCGGGTGCGGCGTCCGGGATGGCGTGCAGGGCCGAGTCGTCGGCGCGGACGTCCTTGCGGTGCCGTGCCTCGCTGCGCACCCAGTCCACGGCCCGCCGGTGGGCCAGCATGGACAGCCAGGAGCGCAGGCTGCCGCGGCGCGCGTCGAAGGCGTACGGCCTGCTCCACAGCTGGGCGAAGACCTCCTGCGCCACGTCCTCGGCGGCGCCCGGGCTGCGGGTGACCCGCACCGCGACGCGCCGCACCAGCGAGCCGTACGCCGTGTACGCCTCGGCCAGCGCGGACTCGTCCCCGTAGACCAGCCGCCTGTGCAGCTCCGCGTCGACGGCGAGTTGCATGGACGTATCGCCCGTGATCTCCACCGGCACCACCACCCCTGGTGCCCTTCCTAGCGTCCGTGCGCGCGCCGCGCCAGTGGTTCAGGAGGACAGGACGTCCAGCAGCCGGTCGACGTCGGTGGACGTGTTGTACATGTGGAAGGCGGCACGCAGGTTGCCCGCGCGGTTGGAGACCTCGACCCCGGCGGCGCTCAACTCGCCCTGGCGGACGCCTAGTCCGGGTACGGAGACGATCGGCGAGCCGGGTGACGGGACGGGCTCGTGGCCGATCGCGGCCAGGCCTGCGCGGAAGCGGTCGGCGAGAGCGAGGTCGTGGGCGCGTACGGCGTCCACCCCCAGTTCCTCCAGAAGTTGGAGCGAGTGGCGGGCGCCGGCGTAGGAGAAGAGGGCGGGGCTCTCGTCGAACCGCCGTGCGGAGTGGGCGAGTTCCTCGACGGGGCCGTAGCAGGAGTCCCAGGGGTGCTCCCCCGCCACCCAGCCGGCGAACAGCGGGGGCAGTGCGCCGAGGTCCTCCGGGACGACCAGGAAGGTCACGCCCCGCGGGCAGACGAGCCACTTGAAGGCGACGCAGGCGGAGTAGTCGTAGGCGTCCGCGTCGAAGTCCAGCCAACCGGCCGCCTGCGACGCGTCGATGTACGTACGCGCCCCGTGCTCGCGGGCCGCCGCCCGGATCGCGGGCAGGTCGGCGACCCGGCCGTCGGCGGACTGCGCGGCGCTGACCGCGACGAGGGCGGTGCCGGGCCGCACCGACTCGGCGAGCCGCTCCAACGGCACGCTGCGCACCTTGAGTTCGGAGCGGACGTGGAAGGGGTTGACGGTGGAGCTGAAGTCGCCCTCGGCGGTGAGGACTTCGGCACCCGCGGGCAGCGACGCGGCGACCAGTCCGCTGTAGACGGCGACCGAGGCCCCGGCCGCCACCCGGCGTCCGGGCACCCCGACCAGTCGCGCGAAGGAGGCCCGGCTCGCCTCGACGTCGCCGAACATGTCGGTCGGCGCCCCGGCGGCCGCCGCCTCCACGGCGATCCGCATGGCGGTCACCGTGCGGGCCGGTATCAGCCCGCTGCTCGCGCTGTTGAGATAGGTGTTCCTCGGGGCGAACTCGGCCCGGACGAGGCGCGCGAAGTCGGCGTCGGTCCCGGCGGTCTCCGTGCTCTCCGTGGTCTCCATGGATCCACTGTGGGCCCGCCGGAACTCGTAGTCCATTGCCGATTCTTACGGGGTACCGCTAAGGAACGCTTATACGTCCGCCCTGACCTGTGCCTTTACGGCCGAGGCGGCACCGCGCACCCGTCCGGACCGCACGCCTCGGCGTCGCCGCCCGCGTCCCCCTGGTCGATCAGCGTCAGCGGCGACCGCGCGCCCCACGCCTGGCTCAGCGCCTGTGCGAAGACCTCGGCGGGCTGGGCGCCGGAGACGCCGTACTTGCGGTCGAGGACGAAGAACGGCACGCCGTTCGCGCCGAGTTCGGCGGCCTCGCGCTCGTCGGCGCGGACGTCGTCGGCGTAGGCGGTCGGGTCGGCGAGCACCTTGCGGGCGTCCTCGGCCTCGAGTCCCGCGGCCACGGCGAGTTCGACGAGCCGCTCGTCGCCCTCGGCGAAGACGGAGCGCTCCTCGGCGAAGTTCGCCTGGTAGAAGGCCTGGATCAGCTCGTCCTGGCGGCCCTGCTCCTTGGCGAGGTGCAGCAGGCGGTGCATGTCGAAGGTGTTGCCGTGGTCGCGGTCCTCGGTGCGGTACGCCAGGCCCTCGGCGGCGGCCTGCGCGCCCAGGTTCTCCTCGCCGGCCTGGGCCTGCGCCTGGCTCATGCCGTACTTCTTCGTGAGCATGCCGATCACCGGCTGGACGTCGGTCTTGGCCCGCCCGGGGTCCAGCTCGAAGGAGCGGTGCACCACCTCGACCTGCTCGCGGTGCGGGAACGCGGCCAGCGCCTTCTCGAAGCGGGCCTTGCCCACGTAGCACCAGGGACAGGCGATGTCCGACCAGATCTCGACGCGCATGCTCTCGGCTCTTTCCGGCTCGAAGGGATACGGAGGGTCCCTCCGCCGGCCGCAAGAACGTTCAGGCAGCCGATTTCATTCCCCGGGCCCGCCCGCTCCCGGCACGGTGAAGCGCAGGTAGCGGTGGTGGTCCCCGTCGACCGGCAGGTTCTCCGGGTCCGGCGTCCAGCCCAGGCGGGCGTAGAAGGCCTGGGCGCGCCGGTTGTCGACGTGCACGTCCAGGACGGCCGTCCGTCGGCCGTCGGCCCGCCACTGCTCCACGCAGGCCGTGTGCAGGGACGTACCGACGCCGGAGCGCCAGTGGTCGGGGTCGACATGGAACTGGAACAGCTTGACCGTGTCGGCGGGGGCGCCCTGCGGGGTGCGGAAGGAGGCGAGCCCGACGATGCGGCCCCGCTCGACGAGGCACAGCACATGCCCCTCGGGCCGCTCGATGGCGCCCTGCCAGGCGGCGAGCCAGTCGGTGCCGTCGTCCGGGACCCCTTCGGGGTAGTACGTGGCCCGGGCGCGCGCGTGCAGGGCGGTGACGGTCGCGACCTCGGCGGGCAGGACCGTACGGATCACCCGGCCGACCGCGGCTTGCTCTCTGATCATGCAACCGATGACGAGTCCAGGGCCGCTCCGGTTCCGAGCCGGCTGAACTGCGCCCGGTAGGCGCTCGGCGTCAGACCGGTCCTGCGCACCACATGGGCGCGCAGCGAGTCGGCCGTGCCGAGGCCGCAGGCGCGGGCCACCTGGTCCATGGGCAGGGCGGTGGTCTCCAGCAACTCCCGCGCCCGCTCGACGCGTTGGTGCAGCAGCCACTGCAACGGGCTGACCCCGCTCTCGGCGTGGAAGCGGCGGGTGAGGGTGCGCACGCTGACGCCCGCGTGCCGGGCCAGGTCGGTGAGGGTGAGCGGCCGGTCGAGATGGCGCATGGCCCAGCCGCGGGTGTCGGCGCAGGCCTCGCCGCGCTCGGGCGGCAGCGGGGTGTGGGTGAACTGGGTCTGACCGCCGGGCCGTACGGGCGCGACCAGGGCGAGGCGGGCGACCTCGTTGGCGACGGCGGCGCCGTAGTCGGTGCGGATCATGTGCAGGCACAGGTCGATGCCGGCGGCGTAGCCGGAGGCGGTCAGGAACTGGCCGTCCTGGACGTAGAGGACGTCGCCGGTGAGGTCGACCTCCGGATAGCGCCTGCGCAGTTCCTCGGCCTGGTTCCAGTAGGTCGTGGCCCGGCGGCCGTCCAGCAGGCCGGCCTCGGCCAGGGCGAACGCGCCGCTGCAGATGGAGGCGATGCGCTTTCCCGCGGCGGCGGCCTCGCGCAGGGCGGCCACCGTGCGCGGGTCGGGTGTGTACCGGTGACCCGTACCGACGACGAGGACCATGTCCGCGTCCCGTACGACGTCGAGGCCTTGCCGTACGTGCAGTTCGAGGCCCCCGGTGGTGGGGACGGGACCCGGTTCCGGGGCGCAGATGACCGTCTCGTAGCCCGGCTCCCCGTCGATCTCGACCCGGTCGAACAGCAGCTCCGGGATGGCCAGGTTGAACATCGAGACGGGGGTCGCCGCGACGACGGCGACCCGACGGGGGCGCCTGAGCTGGTGCATGGCCAGAACCTCCGGATGCATGGCGTTCAGGCCACTACCGTACCCACGCCGAGATCAGCAGCATGAGGGCATGCCCACCGACCGGACCTTCCTGCACAAGCAACCAGTCGACACCCGGCGCGAGTCGAAGGAGTCGCGCCCCTCCCCCGGCCTCACCCTCACCGCCGCTCTCCTCGGTTTCTCGCTGATCACCCTCGACTCGTCCGTGGTGAACGTGGCCCTGCCCTCGATCGGCTCCGCGCTCGGCGGCGGGATGTCGGGCCTGCAATGGGTGGTGGACGCGTACACGCTCGCGTTCGCCGCCCTGATGCTCTCCACCGGGGCCTTCGCGGACCGGGCCGGGGCGAGCCGCGCCTACGCCCTGGGCATCGCGGTGTTCACGCTGGCCTCGGCGGCCTGCGGTCTCGCGCCGAACCTGCCGACCCTGATCGGCGCGCGGGTGGCGCAGGGGGCGGCGGCGGCCGTGGTGCTGCCGGCCTCGCTCGCCCTGGTCCGGCAGGCGTACGCCGATCCGGCCCGCCGGTCCCGGGCGGTGGCGACATGGTCGGCGGGCGGCGCGGTGGCGCTGGCCCTGGGCCCGGTCGCGGGCGGCACGCTGACGACGGCCTGGGACTGGCGGGCCGTCTTCTTCATCAACCTGCCGCTCGGCGCCCTGGCCCTGCTCCTGCTGGTCCGGGCGCCCCGCTCCCCGCGCCGTCCGGCCCCGCTGGACCTGCCGGGCCAGCTGACCGCGGTGGTCGCCCTCACCGCCGGCACGTTCGCGGTGATCGAGGGCGGCACGACGGGCATCGTGGCGCTGGTGGTGGCCGTCGTGGCGGGCGCGGCCTTCCTCCTCGTCGAGTCGCGCCATCCCCACCCGGTGGTCCCGCTCGGCCTGTTCCGCGACCGGACCGTCTCGACGACCGTCGCCGCCGGCGCGGCCTGCAACGTGGCCTTCTACGGCATCGTCTTCGTCTTCTCCCTCTTCTTCCAGCAGGTCCAGGGCCGCTCCGCGCTCTACACCGGACTGATGTTCCTGCCGATGGCCGGCCTGATGCCGGTCACCAACGTGATCGCCGGGAAACTGGCGGGCCGCCACGGCCCCCGCCTCCCGATGCTGCTGGGCCAGTCCCTGGCGGCGGCCGGGCTCCTGCTTCTGCTGTACGTCGACGAGGGCACGTCCGCGGTGCTGGTGGCGGTGCTCCTCGTACCGATGGCCGTCGGCTGCGCGCTGATGATCCCGCCGCTGACCGCGGCCATGATGGACGCGGTCCCGGCCGAGCGGGCCGGCCTCGCGGCGGGCGTGTTCAACTCGGCCCGTCAGGTGGCGGGCGGCCTCGGCATCGCGGTGTTCGGAGCGCTGGTGGCCGACGGTTTCACCGCGGGCCTGCGGGTGAGCCTGGCCATGGGCGCGGCCCTGCTTCTCCTGACGTTCCTGCTCAGCTTCCGTCGCGCAGGTCGCTAGGCCAGCTGTCCCGGAACTCGATGTGGTCGTACGTCACGACACACCCCTCCCCCATCGGCGACTGCGTCATGAACCCGACGAGCGCCGCGTCCGTCTCCTTCTCGGCGCCCAGCGTGAAGAGCCGGACGAAGGTCCACCGCTCTCCGTCACGAGAGGCGTGGAAGGCGAAGGCCCGTCCGGTCCGGCTGACCCGCAGCCACACCGAACTCCCCTCCACGCTGAAGGAGTTGGCGTCATCGGAGTGCCCCCGGGTGACCACCGTGCAGACGGTCGGCACATCCGGGGAGTACTCCAGGCAGAGCTTCGCCCAGGCCCGGTCACCGACATGGACGTAGAGCACCCCGGCGTCGAAGGCCCCGGCGAACCCGACGGTGACCCGGGCGATCAGCTGAAAGTCCCCGTCCGGCGCCCCGAGCAACCGGGGCGCGTCGGCAGCGGGATCCAGTCCTTCATCGGTAGGCGGCACGAATCGATCCTGCCGCGGCCCGGCCCACCCGGTGAGAATGCCGTCTTCATAGGACCAGTTGCCGGAGGGACCATAGGTACGGAGGGCGAAGGGCAGTTCGGAAAGTTCCAAGTCCATCCACTGATTCAACCAGGTTCAGCATGCCTACCCAGGGGCGCGGGGAACTGCGCGACAAGCCGCAGCGCACCCGCACCCCGAAGCGCATCCGCACCCCTACGGCGCTACCGCTCCAACCGCCCATCAAACCGACGGGGCAGCCCCAACGGGTTGTCGTCTTTCAACTCGGCCGGCAACAAAGCCTCCGGCACCCCCTGATAGGCAACCGGCCGCATCCACCGCTCAATAGCCGTCCCACCGACGGAGGTCGACGTGGACGTGGTAGCCGGATAAGGCCCCCCATGATGCTGAGCCGGAGCCACAGCAACACCCGTAGGCCACCCGTTCACCAGCACCCGCCCGGCAAGCGGCGTCAACTCGGCCAGAATCTCCGCGCCCCGCCCCTCACCGTCCGCTTCCTCGGAAGACAGATGAACCGTCGCCGTCAGATTCCCCGGCAGCCGGGAAAGCACTCCCCGCAGCTCGTCCTCGTCCTCATAGCGAGCGACAACCGTCACCGGCCCGAAGCACTCCTCGAGCAGCAGGTCGTACGCCCCCTCCGCAACCAACTTCTCCGCAGCCACCGTGAGGAACCCCGCACTGACGGTGTGCTGGCTCCCCGCCCCCGGAGTGACCGGCGACTCGACCTCGGCCAGCTCGGCCCGCTCGGCGACCCCGGCGATGAAGTTGTCCCGCATCCGGTGGTCGAGAAGCACCCCGGCGTCCGTGTCGCTGACCGCGTCCGTCAGCGACTTCACCAGCCGGTCGCCCGCCGCCCCGGCAGGCGCGAACACGATCCCGGGCTTCACGCAGAACTGCCCGACACCCAGCGTCATCGAGCCCGCGAGCCCCGTCCCGATCGCCTCGGCCCGCTCGGCCGCCGCCGCCTCGGTGATCACGACCGGGTTCAGGGAGCCCAGCTCACCGTGGAACGGAATCGGCGTCGGACGCGCGGCGGCCGCGTCGAACAGCGCACGCCCTCCGCGCACCGACCCGGTGAAACCGGCCGCGGCGACCAGCGGGTGCTTGACCAGTTCGACGCCCGCCTCGAACCCGTGCACCAGACCGACGACACCGGCCGGAATGCCGTGCGCGGCGGCCGCCCGGCGCAGCACCTTGGCGACCAGCTCGGACAGCGCCGGGTGGTCGGGGTGGGCCTTGACGACGACCGGGCAGCCGGCGGCCAGCGCCGACGCCGTGTCGCCGCCCGCGACGGAGAAGGCGAAGGGGAAGTTGGAGGCCGAGTAGACGGCGACGACGCCCAGCGGCACCTTGTACCGGCGCAGGTCCGGGATCGGCGGGGTCGCGGTGGCGTCGGGGTGGTTGATGATCACGTCGAGGAAGGCGCCCTCGTCGACGATGCCGGCGAACGCGCGCAACTGGTAGCAGGTGCGGGCGAGTTCGCCGGTGAGCCGGACCGGGCCGAGCGCGGTCTCCGCGTCGGCGGTCTCGACGAGACCGTCCTTGGCGGCTTCCAGCTGATCGGCGGCGGTGCGCAGGAAGGCCGAGCGGACCGCGCGGTCGGCGAGCGAGGCGCGCGCCTCGTGCGCGGCGCGTACGGTGGCGTCGACCTCCTGGGCTGTGGCCTCCACCGCAACCTGCTCGCGCTGCTTCCCGGTACGGGGGTCGACACTCCAGACTGGTGCTGCTGCCACCGCGGGTCCCTCCAGGTAAATCTGGCGACGTACTATCTGGGTCATTTCACCAGGGTCGTTCGATATGCTGAACGCTGTCTCTGATGATGAATATGCTGTTGGAGACTATTTCCCGTCCAACGAAGGGGTCAAGGGCGATGTCGGCAGGCGAGACAGGCGGCGGGGCGCAGGTCAAGTCCGCGGTGCGGACCGTTGAATTGCTGGAGTACTTCGCCGGTCGCCCCGGTATGCACTCGCTCGCGTCGGTGCAGGAGGCCGTCGGATATCCCAAGTCCAGCCTGTACATGTTGCTGCGCACTCTGGTCGAGCTGGGCTGGGTGGAGACGGACGCGACGGGCACGCGGTACGGGATCGGCGTACGGGCGCTGCTGGTCGGCACGTCCTACATCGACGGCGACGAGGTGGTCGCGGCGGCGCGGCCGACGCTGGACCGGCTCTCGGACGACACGACCGAGACGATCCACCTGGCCCGCCTGGACGGCACGAACGTGGTGTATCTGGCCACCCGCCAGTCGCAGCACTATCTGCGCCCGTTCACCCGGGTCGGGCGCCGGCTGCCCGCGCACTCGACCTCGCTGGGCAAGGCGCTGCTGAGCACCTACAGCGACGAGCAGGTCCGCAAGATGCTGCCCGAGACGCTGCCGGCGCTCACCGAGCACACGATCACCGACCGCGAGAAGCTGATCGAGGAGCTCAACCAGATCCGGGAGCAGGGCTTCGCGGTGGACCGCGAGGAGAACACGCTGGGGCTGCGCTGCTTCGGTGTGGCGATCCCGTACCGCACCCCGGCGCGGGACGCGATCAGCTGCTCGGTGCCGGTGGCGCGGCTGACGCCCGCGCACGAACAGATGGTGAAGGACGCGCTGTTCGACGCGCGCGACCGACTGACGCTGGCGACCCGGAGGCTCTGAACGCATGGACGTCGTACTGCGCCCGGTCCACGACAGCGATCTGCCCGTCTTCTACCGGCAGTTGAACGACCCCGAGTCGCTGCGCATGGCCGCCTTCACTCCTGCGGACCCGGCCGACCGGGACGCCTTCGACGCGCACTGGAAGAAGATCCGGGCCTCCTCCGCCATCCAGTGGGCGATCCTCGCCGACGGTGACGTGGTCGGCAGCGCGGGGCTGTACGGGGAGCCGGGCGAGCTCGAGGTCACCTACTGGGTGGACCGCGCCTACTGGGGTCAGGGCATCGCCACGGCCGCGCTGCGGGCGCTGCTCGCCGAGAGACCCGAACGCCCGCTGTACGCACGGGCGGCCGCGGACAACGCGGGGTCCCGGCGGGTGCTGGAGAAGTGCGGCTTCCGGGTCACCGCGAAAACGAGCGGGTACGCGAACGCGCGCGGCGAGGAGATCGACGAGGTCGTGCTGACGCTGGAGGGTTGAGGACCGTTGCGGCGGTTCGAGGGGGACGGCCCGGCGGGCGGGGCGGTGGCCGGAACGGCGGTCGGGTCGACGGCCGGATCGGCGGTCGGGATACGGGAGTTCGCCCGCCTGCTGTTCGGGCGACGGGCCCGGCTGCGCTGGGTCCATCTGATCCTCGGCGGCGCGCTCGCCATGCCGTACGTCCTGCTCGGCGAGGCCTTCGTCGGTCCGGTCACCGGCTCGCAGAACGTCTTCGGGGACTTCCGCCTCCAACTCCTCTCCTTCGCCGCCGGGTTGCCGCTGGCCGCCGCCACCTCGCTGTTCCCGCTGACCCGCCCGCTGGAGGCGAGCGCCGTCCGTTGGCTGTGCGGGGTCGACGCGGACCGGCTGGTCTACGGCCCCGCCCGCACCCGGGCCGCCAAGGGGCGGACGGCGGCCTGGTTCACGCTGCATCTCGGGTTCGGCGGGATCGTCGCCGGGATGTCGCTGGCGGTACCGCCGTTCGCCGTCGTCCTGATCGTGCTGCCGCTGTTCGCGTGGCTGCGCGACAGCCGGCTCGGGCTGCCCGAAGTCCTCGACCACACATGGGCGTTGGCGCTCTCGCCGGTCGCGGGCATCGCGTGCCTGCTCGCGCTCGCGGGGTGCGCGGCCGGTGCCGGGGCGCTGCTGGCGCGCTGGGCACCGGCGCTGCTCGGGCCCGCCCCGGAGGACCGGCTCGCGGCGGCCGAGGCCCGCGCCGCCGACCTCGCGGTACGCAACCGGCTCGCCCGCGAACTGCACGATTCCGTCGGCCACGCGCTCAGCGCGGTCACCCTCCAGGCGAGTGCGGCCCGGCGCGTCCTGGACTCCGACCCGGAGTTCGTCCGCGAGGCGCTCGCCGCGATCGAGGACACCACCCGGCGGACCGTGGGCGAACTGGACGCCGTGCTGGGCGTGTTGAGGGACGGCGACACCCCGGGCACCGGCCCGGCCCCCACCCTCGCCGCCGACCTCGACGGTCTGCTGCGCCGGGTCCGCGCGGGCGGCCTCCGGCTGACGGCGACCGTGCCCGCCGACCCCGACGCCCTCCCGCCGGTCCTGTCCCGCGAGGCCTACCGCATCGTCCAGGAGGGCCTGAGCAACGCGGTCCGGCACGCCGGCGACGACGTCGAGGTGACGCTGCGCGTCGAACTCACCGACGACCACCTGGAGATCACCGTGGAGAACCCCCTCGTCGACACCCTCACCCCGTCCAACTCCCCGCGCCCCGGCGGCGGTCACGGCCTGCGCGGCATCGCGGACCGGTCCCGGCTGCTGGGCGGGACGGCACGGGCGGGGCCGGACGGCACGGGGATGTGGTGTCTGCACGTACGCCTGCCGGTGAAGTTCCCGGCCTGAACCGCCCCCGCCCGTCCTGGAGGACCCCCGCATGCCCCAACCCGAGCCCCGCCCGCCGATCCGGATCGTGCTCGCCGACGACGAGCGCATGGTCCGTACCGCGCTGCGCGCCATCCTCTCCGCCGAGCCCGATCTGGAGGTGGTCGGTGAGGCGGCGCGCGGGGACGAGGCGGTGGCCGTCGTGCGGGAGGTGCGGCCCGACGTCGTGCTCATGGACGTACGCATGCCCGGGATCGACGGCATCCGGGCCACCGAGGAGATCCTCGCCGCGCTCGACGAGCCGCCCCGGATCGTCGTCGTGACCACCTTCGAGAACGACTCCTACGTGTACGACGCGCTGCGCGCCGGAGCCGCCGGGTTCCTGCTGAAGCGGGCCGACGCCGACGCGCTCGTCCAGGCCGTACGGCTCGTCGCGCGCAGCGACAACCTGCTGTTCCCGTCGGCGGTGCGGACGCTGGCCGCCGAGCACGCGCGCGCGTACGTGACGCCGCCGGCGTGGGTGGCGCGGCTCACCGGCCGGGAGAGCGAGGTGCTGCGGCACCTGGCGGAGGGGCTGACGAACGCGGAGATCGCCCGCCGGCTGGAGGTCGGCCCGGCCACCGTGAAGTCGCACGTGGCGGCCGTCCTGGCGAAGACCGGCACCAGGGACCGCACCCAGGCGGTGATCGCGGCGTACGAGGCGGGTTTCCTGCGCCCCTCCTGACCCCCCTTTTCCGCGCCCCTACTGACCCGGCTCTCCCGCGTTCCTCTTACACACGCCGGGCGTGGCGTTCAGAGGCTCCCCGGGCGGATCAGACCGGTCCTTTTGACCCCGCTCAGGATGGGGGTGACCTCGACCGTGGAGACGTGGGCGAGGGCTCCGACCGTGTCGCTGAGGAAGTGGTAGAGCGCGGTGAGGTCGGCGGCGGCGACGGCCACGAGGAGGTTGGCCGGGCCGGTGACGGCGGAGGCGAAGCGGACCTGTGGGTGACGGCTGAGGACCCGGCCCGTCTCCTCCAAGCCGCCGGGGGCGACGGTGAGCCACAGCAGCGCCTCGGTGCGGATGCCCAGCCGGGCGAGATCGACCTCGGTCGCGAGCCGGACGGCCTGGCCGCCGACCAGCGCCTCAAGGCGGCGCCTGGCGGTGAGGGCGCTGGTGTCGGCGCGGCGCGCGAGATCGGCGTAGGAGGCCCGTCCGTCCTCGATCAGGGACGTGATCAGCGCGTGGTCGACGGGCTGGAGGGCCGGGCGGGCGGCCGGGGCGGAGTTGTCCGGGCGCAGGCTGTCCGGCCATGGGCTCTCCGGTCGCAGGCCGGTCAGTTCGGCTTCCGTCAGCAGGCCGCCGCTCCAGTCGAAGGCCGCAGGAAAGACCCGTAGCAGGACGTGCGAGGTCCACGACCGGACCGCGGGAGTGGCCGGAAGGTCGCGCAGCAGCAGCGAGTTGCGCGCGTCCGGCCCGTCCAGGAACAGGATCGTGCAGATCTCGTCGGCGCCGCCGAGGACGTCGACCCAGACCGTGTCGGGGCGGCGGGCCAGCGTGGCGGCGACCGCGCCGATCCGGTGGGGCCGGCATCGGATGCGCAGGGCCAGCGGAATCAGGTCGGGGAACCACACCGGGTTGCGTACGGCGGTGGCGCGCAGCGTCCTGTCGTGGAACAGCGGCGCCGCGCGACGCACCACGGTGCGCTCGGAGACGCCCAGGACGCGTCCGACCGTGCGCCACGAGGCCCGCGGGGACGCGAGCAGCGCGGCGGCGATCCGACGGTCCGTGTCGCTCAGCGGACGGCTTGCTTTCGGCATGTCTCCGGATCCTCCTCGGTCCACTTTGTTGTGACTGGCACTGTCCTCGCCATGCGGGCGTCCGTTGGGATGGACCCGCTTCCGCCGCAGCCGCTCGAAAGGCCTTGATGACCATGCCGCGTACCCGCCCGTTCGTGCAGGTCGACGTGTTCTCCACGACTCCCTATTCCGGCAACCCGGTCGCGGTCGTCCTGGACGGGACCGACGTGAGCGACGAGGAGATGCAGCGTCTGGCGCGCTGGACGAACCTGTCCGAGACCACGTTCGTGCTGCCGCCCACCGTCCCGGAGGCGGACTACCGGCTGCGGATCTTCACGCCCGACGGTGAGCTGCCGTTCGCCGGGCACCCCACCCTCGGCTCCGCGCGCGCCTGGCTGGCGGACGGCGGTGCGCCGCGGCACGCCGACCACATCGTGCAGGAGTGCGCCGCGGGACTGGTCACCGTGCGCCGTGGCGAGGACGCGCTGGCCTTCGCCGCCCCGCCACGCGTGCGTGAGGGCGCGCTCGACGACGACGACCTGGACCGGTTCGTGGCCGCGTTCGGCATCACGCGGGACCGGGTCGTGGCCCACCAGTGGGTCGACAACGGGCCCGGCTGGGCCGTGCTCCACCTGTCCACGGCCGAGGAGGTCCTCGCCCTCGAACCCGACCTCTCCCTCATCCCGACCGCGATGGTCGGCGCGATCGGGGCCTATCCGGACGGCTCCCGGCACCGCTTCGAGCTGCGTACCTTCGCCCCCGGCGTCGGCGTCCCCGAGGATCCCGCATGCGGCAGCATGAACGCCGCCGTCGGCCAGTGGCTCACCTCCACCGGCGCCGCGCCCGCCTCCTACCGGGTCTCCCAGGGCACCCGGCTTGGACGGGCCGCGAGCATCGAGGTCACCGCCGACCCGGACGGCACGGTCTGGGTCAGCGGCGCGACCGTCGTGTGCGTCCAGGGCGCGATCACGCTCTGACCGTCCCGGTCATGCGGTGCCGGTGCCTGTGCCTGTGCCGACGTCCGTGCCGGTTTCGGCGGTGAGCGTCTTCATCGTGACGTAGCTGCTCACCGTCGCCACGCCGTGCAGGGTGGCCAGCTGGTTGGCGTGGAAGTCCTCGTAGGCGGGCAGGTCGGCGACCTCGACCTGGAGGAGGTAGTCGAAGTTGCCGGTGATGTGGTGGCAGGCGACCACTTCGGGCAGCCGGGTGACTCCTCGCTCGAAGGCGACCACGTCCGCGCGGGTGTGCCGGACCAGGCGCACCCCCGCGAAGACCCGCAGACCGCGGCCGATCGCGGCGGGGTCGATCAGGGCGCGGTAGCCGCGGATGACCCCGGACTCCTCCAGCTGCCGCACCCGCCGCAGACAGGGTGAGGGGGACAGCCCGACCCGGGCGGCCAGCTCGTTGTTGCTGATGCGGCCGTGCTGTTCGAGCACGGCCAGAATCGACCGGTCCACTTCGTCCATGGTGGCAGATTATTGCGCTGACAGCCCGCCTACCACAATCATGCGCCCGCTGCGGGCGCAATTTGCTGCCAACATTGCCGAGATCAGGTCGGATCCGAGTGCCGGTCGGTCACGCTTCCAGGAGTCGTACGGACTCCACGGAAAGGGCCGCCATGCCGGGCAGGAGCACCATCACCGTTCACGCCGACCGCGAGGTCCATCCCAGCCGTGCCGTGGCGTCGCCCATCTACCAGACGGCGGCGTTCGCGGCCGACGACTCGGAGACGTTCGCGCGGGGTGCCGTCGAGCCGCGCGGCAAGGACTTCTACACCCGCTTCGGCAACCCGAACCACGCCCAGGTCGCCGCCGTCGTCGCGGAACTGGAGAACACCGAGGCGGCCCTGGTCACCGCGTCCGGGATGGCCGCGCTCACCACGTCCGTGCTGGCCCTGGTGTCCGCCGGCGACCATGTCATCGGGCAGAGGTCCACGTACGGCGGCACGGCGTCGGTGCTGCTGAACCTGCTGCCCCGGCTCGGGGTGGAGACCACGCTGGTGGACCAGACCGACCCGGAGGCGTTCGCGAGGGCGCTGACCCCGCGGACCCGCCTGATCCTGGTGGAGTCCCCGAGCAACCCGCTGCTCCAGATCACCGACCTGCGCGCCGTGGCCGAACTGGCCCGCGCGCACGACGTGTTGACCATGGCGGACAACACCTTCGCCACCCCGCTGAACCAGCGGCCGACGGAGTTCGGCATCGACCTGGTCTGGCACAGCGCGACCAAGTACCTCAACGGCCATTCGGACGTGTCCGCCGGAGTGCTCGCCGGTCCTGCCGAAATCCTGGACCGCGTATGGGACGTCGGTCTGCTCACCGGTGCCACGCTCGGCCCGATCGACGCGTGGCTGCTGCTGCGCGGCATGCGCACCCTGCCGCTGCGGGTGCCGCGGCACAACGCCAACGGCCTGGCGCTCGCGGAGGCGCTGAGCGCGCATCCGGCGGTGACGAAGGTGCACTACCCGGGGCTGGCGACCCACGCCCAACACAAGCTGGCCGTCGACCAGATGAGCGGTTTCGGCGGGGTGCTCGGCATCGAGTTCGCCGGTGGTTTCGAGATGGCGGACGCCTTCCTCGGCCGGCTGCGCTACCCCCGCAGGTCGGCAAGCCTCGGCGGCGTGGAGTCGCTGGCCGTGCATCCGGCGTCCATGTGGCGCGGAATGCTCAGCGAGCAACAGCTGGCGGAATCGGTGCCGTTGGGCCTGGTCCGCCTGGCCGCCGGCACGGAGGACACGGCCGATCTGGTCGCGGACGCGCTCGAAGCGGCGGACGCGGTGGCGGCGCGATGACGGCGGTGGCGGCGCGATGACGGCGGTACCGGCCGCAGGGGCGACACCTCGCCTCCTCCCTCAACTCACCTGTTTCGCAAAGGAGATCCCCCGATGACGACCAAGACCCTGCTCACCGGCGGCACCGTGGTCAGCATGGACCCGGCCGTCGGCGATCTCGAACGCGGTGACGTGCTGATCGAGGACGGCGTGATCGTCGCGGTCGCCGCGCACATCGACGCGCCGGACGCCGAGGTGATCGACGCGACCGACCGGATCGTCATGCCCGGCTTCGTCGACAACCACCGCCACTCCTGGCAGACCGCGTTCCGCGGTGTCGGCGCGGACTGGACGTTCCCCGAGTGGGCGCGGGCCATGCACGGCACGGTCAAGCCCCACTACGAGCCCGAGGACGTCTACGCGGGCACCCTGCTCGGCCGCCTGGAGGCCCTGCACTCCGGGGTGACCACGATGCTGGACTGGTACCACGTCGCGCAGAGCCACGCACACGAGGACGCCGCCGTCGCCGCGCTGCGGGACGCGCCGGGGCGGTCGATCTTCTGCCTCGGTGCCGGCTGGGGCACCGCCGACGCCGTCGACTCCGACATCCGCCGCGTCCGCGCCGAGCTGGCCGGGGACGGCCTGGTCACCATGGCGCTGGGGCTGCGCGGCGCCGACGACACCGGCATGGACACCGTCGTCCGGGAGCTGAAGCTGGCGGCCGAACTCGGCCTGCGCACCAGCCTGCACGTCGACGGTGACGGGGCGAGCGGCGGCGACGGCACGCGACGCCCGGTCGCCGATCTGCACGAGCACGGCCTGCTGCGGGACACCACCACCTTCGTGCACGCCAACGGGCTCGGCGACGAAGAGCTGCGGATGCTCGCCGACGCGGGCAGCGCGGTGTCGATCAGCCCGGACGTCGAACTGAAGATGGGCTTCGGCTGGCCGATGACCGGCCGGGTGCTGGCCGCCGGCCTGCGCCCGACGCTGTCCGTCGACGACGTCCCCTCGGTCGGCGGCGACATGTTCTCCACCCTGCGGACGGCCCTCGCCGTGCAGCGCGGTCTGGACGGCGGCCTGCGCTGCCGGGACCTGCTGGAGTTCACCACCGTCGACGCGGCCCGGTCCTGCGGCCTCGACACCCGCACGGGCAGCCTCACGCCCGGCAAGGACGCCGACGTCGTCCTGTTGCGCACCGACGACCTGACCGTCTTCCCGGTCACCGACCCGGCCGGCACGATCGTCAGCGCCGGCCACCCCGGGCTGGTCGACACCGTCCTCGTCGCCGGCCGGGTGGTCAAGCGCGACGGCGCACTGGTGGGCGTGGACCTGCCGGCACTCCGGACCCGCCTGCTCGACTCCCGCAACCGGATCGCGGCCGCCGCCGGCATCCCGCTGGACGGTACGTGGCGCCCGTAACAACCTGAGAAAGATGAGAAATACGGTCGGACGGGAACGATTCGCTCGTTCCCGCTCGTCCTCCTCAGCAGCATGAACAGGACGATCAGGCGAACGTCCGTCTTCGTGCTGCTCCTGGTGTTCGCCCTGCTGATCAGGGCGACCTGGGTGCAGTTCTACGACGGCCAGGCGCTCGCGGACGACAAGGACAACCGGCGCAACGCGATCGAGACGTACGCGGACCCGCTCGGGAACATCATCGTGGGCGGGGACTCGATCACCGGCTCCACGCGGACCAAGGGCGGAGACCTCGCGTACAAACGGACGTACAAGGACGGTTCGCTGTACGCGGCGGTGACGGGCTATGCCTCGCAGAGCTACGCGCCGACACAGCTGGAGGGCATCTACCAGGATCTCCTCAACGGCACGGACAGCCGGCTGAAGACCGTGATGGACACGGTCACCGACCAGCGGGCCGCTCCGGGCAACGTGGTCACGACGATCGACCCGGACGTGCAGAAGGCCGCGTACGACGCGCTCGGCGACAAGAAGGGCGCCGCCGTCGCGATCGATCCGAAGACCGGCAAGATCCTGGCGGTCGTGTCGACACCGTCGTACGACCCGACCTCGCTGACCGACGCCAACACGGCCGGTACGGCGTGGAAGAAGCTGAACGCGGACCCGGACAAGCCGCTGACCAACCGCGCGCTGCGCCAACCGCTGCCGCCCGGCTCGACGTTCAAGCTGGTCGTGGCGGCGGCCGCGCTGGAGGACGGGCTGTACGCGAACGTGGACACGAAGACCGACAGCCCCGATCCGTACACGCTGCCGGGCACGACCACGGTCCTGGCGAACGAGAACACCTCCGCGCCCTGCGAGAACGCCACGATCCGCACCGCGCTGCGCTACTCCTGCAACAACGTCTTCGCGAAGATGGCGTTCAATCTCGGCCAGGACAAACTGAAGGCGATGGCCGAGAAGTTCGGCTTCAACGACAGTCAACTGGACGTGCCTGTAAGGGCGTACACCAGCGTCTACCCCTCCGACATGGACAAGTCGTCCACGGCCCTGACGGGCATCGGCCAGTTCGACGTGACGGCGACACCGCTCCAGATGGCCATGGTGTCGGCCGCGATCGCCAACGGCGGCAAGCTCGTCTCGCCGCACATGGTCTCGCAGATCACGAACAGCGGCGGTGACGTGCTGGAGAACTACGACGACCAGACCGACACGAAGCAGATCGTCAGCTCCTCCACCGCCGAGCAGTTGCAGTCCGCGATGCAGACGGTCGTCGAGGACGGCACCGGGACGAACGCGCAGATCGACGGCGTCACCGTGGGCGGCAAGACGGGCACGGCCCAGCACGGCGAGAACAACGACCAGACGCCGTACGCCTGGTTCACCTCGTACGGCAAGTCCGACTCCGACGGCAAGGAGGTCGCCGTGGCGGTCGTGGTCGAGCAGTCCGACGCGGCCCGCTCGGAGGTCAGCGGAAACGGGCTGGCCGCCCCCGTGGCCAAGGCCGTGATGGAGGCGGCGCTCAAGAACTGACCTGCCCGCAGGCCTACTTCACGCCCAGGATCTGCTCCACCGGGTCGATCGCGAAGTACACCAGGAACAGGGCGGAGACGCCCCACAGCAGCCAGTGCACCTCCTTGGCCTTCCCGAGGACCGCCTTGATGAGGACGTAGGCGAGGAAGCCCGCGCCGATGCCGTCGGTGATGGAGTACGTGAACGGCATCGCGGCGATGGTCAGGAACGCCGGGATGGCGATCTCGTACTTGTCCCAGTCGATGTGCTTGACGTGGGTCATCATCAGGAAGCCCACGGCGATCAGCGCGGGCGCCGCGGCCTGGAGCGGGACGATGGTCAGCAGCGGCGTGAGGAAGAGCGCGAGACCGAAGAGGCCGCCCGTGATCAGGTTGGCGAAGCCGGTGCGGGCGCCCTCGCCGACGCCCGCCGCGGACTCGATGTACGCGGTGTTGGAGGACGCGGAGCCGAGACCGCCGGCCACCGCCGCCGCGCCGTCGATGAACAGCACCCGCCCGATGCCGGGCACCTTGCCGTCGTCGTCGAGCAGTCCGGCCTCCGCGCTGATGCCGACGATCGTGCCCATGGCGTCGAAGAAGTCGGACAGGACGAGGGTGAAGACGAGCAGGACGGCGGTGATGACGCCGGCCTGCGCGAAGCCGCCGAACAGGCTGAAGTGACCGACGAGTCCGAAGTCCGGGGTGTCGACGATCTTGTCGGGGACCTTGGGTGTGGTCAGGCCCCAACTCTTGATGTCGGCGATCTCGTTGATGATGATCGCGACGATCGTCATGGTGACGATGCTGATCAGGATCGCGCCCTTCACCTTGCGGGCGATCAGCGCGATGGTGAGCAGCACGCCCACGCAGAACACCAGCACCGGCCAGCCGGTGAGCCGGCCGACCGCGCCCAACTGCACGGGCACGGTGGTGTTCGCGGCGTCCGGGATCCGGCTGACGAACCCGGCGTCGACGAAGCCGATGAAGGCGATGAACAGACCGATGCCGACGCCGATGGCCTGTTTGAGCTGGTGCGGGATGGCGTTCATGATCGCCTCGCGCAGCCCGGTGAGGACCAGGACGCAGATCAGGATGCCTTCCAGGACGACGAGGCCCATCGCGTCGTCCCAGCTCATCAGCGGGGCCAACTGGAAGGCGACGACGGCGTTGAGGCCGAGTCCGGCGGCGATGGCGAGCGGGAGGTTGCCGCCGACGCCCATGATGATCGTCATCACACAGGCCACCAGGGCGGTGGCGGTGACCAGTTGACCGGTGTCGAGCTGGTGGCCGAACTTGTCCTCCGCGCTGCCGAGGATGATCGGGTTGAGGACGAGGATGTAGGCCATCGTGAAGAAGGTGGCGAAGCCGCCGCGAATCTCGCGGCCGAAGCTGGATCCCCGTTCGGAGATCCGGAAGTACCTGTCGACGCTGTTCCCGGGTGGTGGTGCGGCGCTCGGCCGGTCGGCCACCTGCTGCGCTTCGGACATGGCGGAACTCCTCGTTGCCTGATGATCTGTGCGCGGATGCTGGCTGGATTGTTCCCGCGTCCCAGGTGTTACAGGTTTTCTCCGTGTTACGGAATCAAAGTTGCGCAAGTGACGTCATGGAAGCGGTTACCATCGCATGCCATCGACATGACATGCACACAGAAGGGGTCACCGTGGGGACAGTCGTCGACGACGCCGCCTCCGCGGAGTTCCACGCCTTCTTCGAACGGCACTACGCCGAACTCGCCCGCCTGGCCCATCTGCTGACCGGCGAGAAGGACGCGGCCGACGATCTGGCGGCGGACGCGCTGCTCGCCCTGTGGCACCGCTGGGACCGGGTCCGCACCGCCGACCACCCGGTGGCGTACGCCCGCGGGGTGGTCGCCAATCTCGCCCGGTCCCGGATCCGCAGCGCCGTGCGGGAGCGTCGGCGGATCTCCCTGTTCTGGTCGCAGCGCGAGGAACAGACCGAGAACCCCGACGTGGCCGGAGTCGTCGATGTCCAGGAGGCGCTGCGCAGGCTGCCGTTCCGCAAGCGGGCGTGCGTGGTGCTGCGGCACGCGTTCGACCTCTCGGAGAAGGACACCGCGCTCGCGCTCGGCGTGTCCGTGGGTACGGTGAAGAGCCAGACGTCCAAGGGGATGGCCGAGCTGCAACGACTGCTGGGCACCCAGGGCGTGCCGCAGAAGGTGCATGCGGCGATGGTGCGCGGCGGCGCGAGCGGAGGTCGGGAGCGATGAGGCGGCAGGACGTGCACGACGAGCTGCGCGCCCGGCTGCACGAGGCGGCCGAGGCGCACGAGCCGGACCGGGCGGGCATGCTGGCCCGGATCGAGCGGGGCATGAGCGAGCGGGACCGTCCGGACCACCGGTCGACGCGTCCGCCGGTGTGGAGTTGGGCGCGGGTGGTGGGTGCGACGGCCGCGGTGGCCGGTCTGCTGGCGGTCGGCGGGTACGCGGTGGCGTCCGCGGTGAAGGACGACGCCGCCCCGCAGCAGCGGCAGACGGTCGCGGTCTCCCCGACGCCCACGCCGTCGCCGGACGCCACGAGCCGGGCGCCCGTGCCGCCGGTACGGCAGACGCCGAGCGGGTCGGCGCAGTCGCACCGGGCGAGCGGCACCCCTTCCCCTACGCCCACTTCCTCCTCCCCCGTGCTGCCGGACGCGGCCGGCGAGAGCGACGGCCCGGTGTGGTCGGACGGCTCGGTGGACCCGCACAGCAACGACTTCTGGGGGCAGAGCAACATCACGCTCAGGACGTCCGCGCAACTGACCTCGCTCACCGTCCAATTGAAGGTCGCGCAGACCGGCGGGGTGTCGACGGCGGGTTCCTGGCGGTCGCTGCCGGAGCAGGACTTCACCCTGACGGTCGCCGAGCGGGGCGAGTTCCTCGTCTACACCTGGGTGCTCAAGGAGGGCCGTACGGTCCCCAAGGGCGAGTGGGTGTTCGCCGGGCAGTACAACCACGAGCGCGGCGGCCGGGACGCCGAGGACGACGGCTACACGGTCGAAGGCACGGCGGCGGGCCAACTGCGGTCCGTGGGCGGTGACTTCGCGAGTCACTCGAGTGACGAAGGCGACTCGTGACAACTTCCGGGAACAGCGCAACCTTTGACAGGTTCTGGGCATCTGATAGCACGTAGACACGCACAGCTGAGCGAATCTGCTACATCCCTCACCCAAAAGAGGGACAGTGGACCTGCTGACCTGAGCCCCCCTCGGTCAGCAGCAGAGCGCCCCGCCGGTGACGACCGGCGGGGCGCTCGACCTTTCGGCCGGTCCGGCTAGTCGGCCGACTCCAGCTGGGCGGTGGTGGAGACGGTGACCGTCGTCGTGGCCGCGATCGAGAGGGTGCCGGTCCTGCGGTGATGTCCGGTGCTCTGCCGCACTGGCCGGTCCTTTCCTGGACGACGGGGAACGTGATCAGGTCGCCGCCGGGCCGGGGGAGGTTGCCCCGCCTCACCGAAAGCAACCGAAACTTTCGCCACCCCGCATCGCCCGCCTACCGATTGACGTGCTGTTTCCCACTGGTGACACTCCCAAGGCGCGCAACACCCAACAGAAACCCCCACACTCAGACAGGATTGCCGATGCGCCCCAGAGCCGTGGTCGTCGCCTGCCTCACCCTCCTGCTCGCCCTGTTCACCGCGCCGCCCGGCAGCGCCCACTCAGGAGCCCCACCCGTGAACCACCCCAAGTACGCCGGCTACCTCTTCGCCTACTTCACCGGCGAGGGCACGGCCGACGGCGAACAGATCCGCTACGCCCTCAGCCGGGGCAACGACCCCCTGCACTGGCGCGAGTTGAACCAGGGCAAGCCGGTCCTGACCTCCACGATCGGCGAGAAGGGCCTGCGCGACCCGTTCGTGATCCGCTCCCCCAAGGGCGACAAGTTCTTCCTGATCGCCACCGACCTGCGCATGTACCAGAGCAGCAGCGGCAGTTGGGACGACGTCCAGCGGCACGGCAGCAAGTCGATCATGATCTGGGAGTCCACCGACCTGGTCCACTGGACCGACCAGCGCCTGGTGAAGGTGGCCCCGGACAGCGCGGGCAACACCTGGGCGCCGGAGGCCTATTGGGACGACTCGCTCGGCGAGTACGTCGTCTTCTGGGCGTCGAAGCTGTACGCCGACGACGACCCCGGGCACACGGGATCGACGTACAACAAGATGCTCTACGCGACCACGAAGGACTTCCGCAGCTTCAGCGAGCCGAAGGTCTGGGACGACCCCGGGTACTCGGTGATCGACTCGACGGTCGTGAAGTACAAGGACACCTACTACCGCTACACCAAGGACGAGCGCGACCCGTCCTCCAGCTCGCCCTGCTCGAAGTTCATCACCGGCGAGAAGTCGACGAGCCTGACCTCGACCTCGTACGACTTCGTCGCCGACTGCATCGGCAGCGGTGCGATCGACCGCGGTGAGGGCCCGACGGTGTTCAAGTCCAACACCCAGAAAAAGTGGTACCTGTTCATCGACGAGTACGGCGGTCGCGGGTACGTCCCCTTCGAGACCACCGACCTCGACTCCGGCACCTGGACGCCGTCCGCGGACTACCAGCTGCCCGCGAGTCCCCGGCACGGCACGGTACTTCCGGTGACGCAGAAGGAGTACGACCGGCTGCTCGCCGCCTACCCGAGCACGCCGACGTCGATCGTGGACGCGACGGCCAAGGGGCAGAAGGGGTACGCCGTCGTCACCGAGAGCGCCTCGAAGGTCGTGCTGCCGATGGAGCCGGGCACCGAACTCGCCCGCCTCGCGCCGGAGTTCGCCGTGGGCGAGGGCGCGCGGATCAGCCCCCGGTCCGGCACCCGGCACGACTTCCGCAAGCCGCAGCGGTACACGGTGACGGCCGCCGACGGTACGAGCCGCGTCTGGACGGTGGAGGCGGTGCCGACCCGAAGTCCGTCACTCCCGGGCTTCAACGCCGACCCGGACGTGCACTATCTGGACGGCCGGTACTGGATCTACCCGACGACGGACGGCAAGCAGGGCTGGAGCAGCACGCGTTTCAAGGCGTACTCGTCACGGGACCTGGTCCACTGGAAGGACCACGGGGTCATCCTCGACCTGGGCCCGGACGTGACGTGGGCCGACAAGTACGCGTGGGCGCCGGCGATCGCCGAGCGCGACGGCAAGTACTACTTCTACTTCTGCGCCGAGCAGCAGATCGGGGTCGCGGTCGCCGACTCACCGGCCGGACCGTTCAAGGACGCACTCGGCAAACCCCTTGTCGCCAAGGGCGGTTCGCTGAGCGGCCAGATGATCGACCCGGCCGTCTTCACGGACGACGACGGCACGTCGTATCTCTACTGGGGCAACGGCCACGGGTACGTGGTCCCGCTGAACGCCGACATGACGTCGTACGACCCGGCGAAGGTGAAGGACATCACCACGGACAACTTCCGTGAGGGTTCCTTCGTGGTCAAGCGCAAGGGCACGTACTACTTCATGTGGTCCGAGGACGACACCCGCAGCGAGAACTACCACGTGGCCTACGCGACGGGACCGTCCCCGCTCGGCCCGTGGACCAAGCGGGGGACGATCCTGTCGAAGCGTCCCGAGTACGGCATCCTCGGCACCGGTCACCACTCGGTGGTGAACACCCCCGGCACCGACGACTGGTACGTCGTCTACCACCGGTTCGGCCTGAACGGACCGGGGAAGGCGGGCGGTGACGGGATGCACCGGGAGACCACGATCGACCGTCTGGAGTTCGCCCCGGACGGGACGATCGAGCCGGTGGTGCCGACCCTGGAGTCGGTCCGGCCGGTGCGATCCGTCAAGTGACCGTCAGCTGACGAAGTACGTCGGGTTCGGGATCTTGTACGTCTTGTCGGCGTAGCCGCCGTCGAGGTCCGAGTACTGGTCGCCGAAGTTGGCGACGATCTCGTACCCGAGGTCCTTCTCGATGTGCTTGCGGGTGCCGGACTTGTACTGCACGGTGGTGCAGGTCCAGGCGCCCGGCGTGGCGCAACCGCTCAGGTACGACGGCGGGTTGGCCGCGTCCTTGAGGAACATGTGACCGGCGTCGAGGTTCACGTCGGCGCCGATCTTCTTCAGGTTGTCGACGGCCGCGGTGCGCTGCGCCTCGCTCAGACCCGAGTTGTAGAAGACCTCGACACCCTTGGACTTCGCGTACGTCACCAGTTCCGCGCTGCCGAAGACGCCCGGGCGGTCGGCCTTGTTCACGTAGGCCGCCCAAGTGGCGGAGTTGTACGTGTAGTTGTACCGCTTCTCGTAGTCGAGGCTGAGCAGCAGCGTGTCGTCGATGTCGAAGACGACCGCGGGCTTGTCGCCCTTGTGGTGCGCCTTGCGGGCTGCCTGGTCGATGTACTTCTTCGCGGCCGAGTCGATCCGCGCCAGGTCCTTGGCGTACGGGCTGGTCGCGGACGCCTGGTAGACACCGTTGGCGTCGGCCGTCGTGCCGTAGTAGGCGTCGATGTCCTTCACCAGGAGCCCGATGTTGTAGGGCTCGTGGGTGGAGTTGGCCGTGGACTGTCCGGCCGTGGCGGCACCGGCTCCGTAGAGGCCGGCGCCGGCGAGGGCACAGGCGGCGGCGAGGGCCGCGAAACGCAGTGGCTTATGCATGACAGGTAGTTCTACGCGCGTCACCCGGGCGGGCGCGAGACCCGTCGGGTAAAAAACGGGTCAAGCACCCCCAGGCGGCTCAATTCATGGTCGCCCCGATGGTCGTGCTGCCCGTGGTAAGGAAGGTCGTCGCGGGCAGGGTGCCGCTCGAACCGCGGGCGTTGTACGTGCTCGACGCGTCCGTGGAGACGAACGACGGCGTGCCGATCCCGCTGTCCCAGTTGTTGCCGGCCGAGGTGACCGAGGAACCCTTGCTCACCGCGCCCCCGCCGTTGCTCACGGCGAGGTTCTTGCCGAGCTTGGCGGCACTGGTCGCGAAGTAGTAGCCCCACTTGCTGTTGGCGTACGCGGTCGTCCGGTTGATGACGAGCGCGCCGGTGTTGGAGTTCTCCGTGAACCCGTTGCCGGCGTTGCCCCAGGCCGCCGAGTTGTTGACGACGTGCGCGACGACCTCGCCGTCGCCGCCCAGCTTGTAGCCGTTGCCGTCCCCCGCGAAGGCCGAGTCGGACCAGCGGTTGTAGCCGTTGCCGAAGGACCAGGTGTGCTCGACGGTGACCGGGGTGGAGAAGGACCAGAAGTCGATCCCGTCGTCCGAGTTGTTGTAGAGGCGCGCCCCGGTGACCAGGTTCCCGCTCCCCGACCCGAACTTGATGGCGACCCCGTCCGCGTTCTCGCCGTGCGTGGCGGCGTCGTAATTGCCGTACGAGTCGAGGTTCTTGACCGTGTTGTTCACGGTCCCGTCGCCGGTGAGGGTGAAGCCGGAGTCGCCGCCGTTGATGGTCTTGACGTTGTTCCAGTTGGTGCCGGTGCAGGACTGGCAGACGACCGCGCTGTCCGGGGAGTTCTGGAAGGTGAGGTTGGAGACGTTCCAGTAGTCGGCGGTCAGCTTGAAGATCCAGGACCCGGACGGCAGCGACGAACCGTCGATCTTCACGGTCTCCGAGCCGTACGCGGTGAGCGTGACCGGCGCGGACGAGGTGCCGTTCGTCGTGGACTGGAGGGTGGCCGTCGGGTAGTACGTGCCGCCGCGCACCTGAATGACCGTGCCTGCGGTGGCACTTGAGATGGCGCTGGTCAGCTCGGCGTTCGTGTCGACGACGACCGTGGCCGCGTGGGCCTGGGTGGGGAGGACGGCGAGCCCCGCGCCGATGGCGAGGGCCGTGCCGAGGGTGAGAGCGGTACGACGAGACATAGGAGTGCGGTCCTTTCGTCGTTCTGTCGCGGATGAGGGGTACTTCAGGGACGCCAGTCACCGAGGTAGGCCGCGGGGGTGTGCGACCTGGCCTCGGTGCGGGTGAGTTGGGGCCGGTTCCCGGGAACGGTGATCGCCGAGCCCGGCCCGGTGTTGCGGTACTCGTGGAAGCGCATGGACTGCCAGGGGTAGGCGTCGCGCATGTTGGTGTACGGGGCCACGGCGTCGATGCCGGGCCCGATCCGGGTGTCGCGGACGACCAGGGACGGCCAGGCGGTCGTCTCGTACGACGGCACCCAGGGCCGGGCCAGCTTGTACGCGGCGTCCTCGGCACCGGAGGTGATCCGGGAGCGGACGGCGAGGATGCCGTGCGGGTTGGCCCGGGCGGTGGAGGGGGCGAAGACCATGCCCTTGGGGGTGAAGGTCACGTCCCGTTGGAGGGTGTGGAAGTGACACTCCTCGAACACGGCGGTGGCCCGCCCGAAGACGAAGTCGACGTCGCCCTCGATGTAACACCGGTGGAAGTACTGCCGGTCGAAGACGTCCAGCGCGCTGGTGTCGACGAAGAGGGTGTCCTGGTGGGCCAGCAGCCGCACGTTCTCGAAGCGCGTGCGATCGCCGTAGGTGTAGGCGGCCACCGCCTGGGTCCCGGTGATCTCGGGATGGTCGGCCCGCAGCCAGTCGTTGGCGATCGCCAGGTCCCGGACGGTCAGCCCGGGCGCGGCCGAGGTGAAGGTGGCGGAGCCGGCCGTGCCGTAGGTGGTGCCGTCGGGTTTCTGCGTGCCGTTCGCGTGATCGAAGACGATGACGGCGTCACGGGGATCGCGGGTGGCCCCGTGCAGGGTCAACTCTCCTTTGTCCGCCGGGATGTTCACGACCTCGCGATACGTCCCCGGATGCACGACGATCGTCCGGCCGGGACCGTCCACCGCGTCGACGGCCGCCTGGACGGAGTCGCCGGGGCGGACGTGCAGGACCCGGCGGGCGGAGTGCGAAAAGGCGGGGGCGCGGACGGTGGCGGCGAGCGCGTGGCCGGTGCCGACACCCACCCCCGCACCGACCCCCACCACCCCACCGGCGATACCCGTCAGCAGAGTGCGTCGGCGCATCTCAGCAGCCCTCCGACCACGGCGTCCAGTCGCCCAGCCAGTCCTCCCGGGTCGCCGACGCGGCCTCGGCGGGGGCGAGTTGGGGCCGGTTCGCGGGGACGGTGATCCGGGCGCCGGGACCGGTGTTGCGGTACTCGGCGAAGCGCTGGCTCTGCCACGGGTAGGTGTCCGACATGTTGGTGTAGGGCGCGACCGCGTCGATGCCGGGTCCGAGGTGGGTCTCCCGGACGGTGAGCATCGGACGGGCCGTGGTGTCGGAGCTGGGCACCCAGGGGCGGGCCAACTTGTAGGCGGCGACCGGGGCTTCACTGCTGACCCGCCCACGGATCACCAGATAGCCGCGCGGGTTGGCGGCCGCGGTGGAGGGCGCGAAGACGAAGCCGTACGGGGCGGAGGCCAGGTCGGTGCGGTTCAGGGTCCGGAAGTGGCAGTCCTCGTAGACCGCGGTGGCCCGGCCGAAGACGAAGTCGACGTCACCCTCGGCATAGCAGTGGGCGTAGTACTGGCGGGCGAAGGTGCCGAGCGCGAGCGTGTCGGCGTACAGGGTGTCCTGGTGGCCGAGGAAACGGCAGTGGGTGAACGAACTCCGGTCGCCCTGCACCTTGATGGCGACCGCCTGGGTCGCGGTGATGTCGGGGTGGTCGGCGCGCAGCCAGTCGTTGGCGAAGGTGATCCAGCGGGCGGTGAACCCGTCGGCCTGGACGGTCGTGGTGGCCGAGCCGGTGGTCCCGTAGGTGCCGCCGCCCGGCTTGGCGGTGCCGGCCGCGTTGTCGTGGACGATCACGACGTCCCGGGGGTCCTCGGAGGCGCCGATCCAGGTGGCCTCGGTGCGGGTGACGTCGACGACGACCGTCTCCCGGTAGGTGCCGGGGGCGATGACGAGGGTCCGGCCGCTGCCGGTCGCGGCGGTCACGGCGGCCTGCACGGTGAGGTGGTCGCCGCGACCGTGCGGGTCGACGTACAGGGTCCCCGGGGTGAGGCGGCGGTCGGGGGAACCGTAGCGGCCGAAGGGGCGGGGTCGGCCGGTGACCGCGTGCGCCGGTATGGCGACGAGGCCGGCTCCGATGCCGACGACACCGGCGGCGAACCGCCTTCTGGACAGGGGGCGTTGGTGATGCGAGGGCATGCGGGTGCTCCTTCGCGGTACTGAGAGACGTTGAGGGGTGCCGAGCCGTGCCTGGGAGCGACCGGGGCGGAGCAGGGCGCGCCACCCCGGTCGGCGGCCGTACGAAAGACCCGTACGAGGACCCGTACGAAGGACCGATCAGCCCAGGCGCCCCGAACCGGCGCCGCAGTCGACGATGCGCGGGACGGCCCTGGCCGAGTCGACCTTGGTCCGCAGCGTCGGTGTCCAACCCGCCCCGGACTCCAGGACCTCGGCGGGGATCTCGGCGTTGTGGACGGCGATCAGGTCCGTCTTCACGCCGTTGACGTAGTTGTCGTCGGCGGTCAGCGGCGAGACGTTCCACCGCTTGAGCACCTTGCCCGCACTGACCCCTTCGGCGAGCGTGAACGCGTTGTGCTCGGCGACGAGTTGGGACTCCTTGCCGATGCCGAAGCTGTAGGAATAGCCGTCGTTCGCGACGAAGTGGTTGTTGTACGAGTCCACTTGGCCGAACCGGACGCGGGGCGCGCGCTCCACAAGGTTCGAGAACAAGTTGTGATGGAACGTCACCTTCAAATGCCCCCGGTCACCGACGGCCGTCGACTCGCTGTCGCTGTTGCCGACGAGGATCGTCTTGTCGTGGTCCTCGAAGACGTTCCAGGATGCGGTGACGTAGTCGGCGCCCCTGACGACGTCGAGTTCACCGTCGTGCTGTTCGTAGATGCGGCCGTAGTAGGACGGCAGGGTGCTGTCCGGGTGGTCGCCGTCGGTGAACGTGTTGTGGTCCATCCACACATGGGTCGAGCCGTAGATCACCGCGCTGTCGTACTCGGAGTTCCAGTTGCCGACGGCGGTGTCGGTCGGGTCCCACTGCGGGAAGCAGTCGAGGGGGCTCTCGAAGCTCAGGTTGCGGACGATGACGTTGTCGACGCCCTTGATCTGGAGGCTGGCACCGCTGAAACCGGCGTTCCTGCCGAGGCCGACGATGGTGGTGTTGGCCGGCACGGACGCCTTGATGTAGGCGTCCTGGTTCGCGGCGGAGGCCCGGCGCAGCCCCTCGGGACTGCCGTCGGCCTCGCCGTCCAGGTTCTTGTCACGCCCCCAGACGGCGGGATCGTACGTCGCCAGGTAGCCGGCGAAGTCGTACCCGGCCGCCTCGAACGAGGCACAGCTCGGCCCGTCGGCGTCGATGACGCCCTTCACCTTGATGATCTTCGGCGCGCTGCCGGCGGCGGCGAGCGCGGCCTTGAAGCCGCCCCAGTCGCTGACGGTGTAGACGTGCGCGGCATCGGCGGCGGCGCCGCCCGTGGTGCCGGTGCCCGCGGCGGCCCAGCCGTCGTTCGCGGGCAGCACCTGCCGGTCGAGGGCGGGCCGGTGAGCGGCCTGGGCCGTCCCGGTCCCGGTGACGGCGAGCACGAGGGCCGTGCAGCCCACGGTTGCGATCATGACGCGCGCATGACATTTCAGTACGTGCATGGTGCGGGTCTCCTCAGCTATGCGGGTGGCCAAGTGATCCAGAAAGCGGGAATGTCCTCGTCCAGCCGGACGACATCGCGCCGGGCCAGCACTCGCTTACGCACCGACTCCCGCGCCACGAGCCGCGCCACGGCGATGGCCCCCGGCGGATTGAAGTGCGTGTTGTCCTGCTCGGTGTCGGTCCAGTTGAAGTAGCTCTTCGTCGCCTCGACCCCGAGCGCCTGCCAGAGCGCGAGCGACAGCGCCTCGATGTCGAGCAACGGAACCCGTTCCGCGACAGCGAGCGCGCGCATGGCCGCCGGATACTCGCCGTGGGTCGGCAGAGCATTCCCGCCGGCATCGAACCGCCGACGCTCGACGGGAGTGGCGAGGACGGGCCGGGCACCTTTCGCCCGAGCCCCCTCGATGTAGAGCCGCAGATAGTCCTGATACGTGGACCACGGCTCGGTGTAGCGGGTGGGATCGTCACTCTTCTCGTCGTTGTGCGCGAACTGGACGAGCAGGAGATCCCCCCGCCGAATCACCGAAAGAATCGCATCAAGCCGACCCTCATCGACAAAACTCTTCGAACTACGCCCGTTCACGGCGTGATTGGCAACGGCCACGTTCTTCCGGAGAAAGAACGGCAGGGCCATCCCCCACCCGGTCTCAGGCGCGGCGTCAGCGAATTTCTGAGCAGCGGTGGAATCACCGGCGATATAGAGAGTCCGTTCCCGCTCCGGCCGCCGCCCGATGAGAGGAACGGCACCAAGAGCGGCAACGCCAAGCTGCCTACGGCCAACTACCAAGACCGTCCACCTTCCCAACCTCTTAGGGGCGCGGGGAACTGCGCGACCAGCCACAACGGACCCGCAGTCCCCCACAAACCGAAACCACCCACACCCTCAGTGGTTCTTCTTCCAATCCACCTGCGCCGCGTTCAACTGCTCGGCCAACGTGTCCAGAAACTCCTTCGCCGTCATCTTCCCGAGCAACACCTTCTGATAGTTCGGCTCGTTGTCGGCCTTGGAGATCGTGTTCCAGTCCGGCAGGTAATACGGCAGCTGCACAATCTTCGTCCCGTTGCCGTTCAACGCCTCCGCCGCCAGCTTCGTGGGCTCCGCCGACTGGATCCACGCGTCCTGCGCAGCCTCCGTGTTGGCCGGTATCTGCCCCGCCGACTCGTTGAACTTGGAGTTCTCCTCGTGCGAGAGGGCGAACTCGACGAACTTCCAGGAAGCCGCCTTGTTCTTGCTGGACTTGAACACGCTCAACCCGTCGACGGGGTTCGAGATCTGCACCCGACTGCCGTCGTCCTGCGTCGGATTGGGCAGCCCGCGGAACTTGTCCGCGCCCAGCGCCTTCAAGTGGTCCTGGTACGACCCGAGGTTGTGGCTCAGCATCCCGATCGTGCCGCTGTCCCACTGCGCGACCATCTTGGTGAAGTCGTTGTTGACGTCGGCGGACGGCGTGTCCTTCTTGTACAGCGCGACGTACTTCTCCAAGGCGGCAACGTTCTTGGGGTCGTTGACCGTCGTCTTGTCACCGTTCCAGAACGAAGTGATCCCGCTCTGGCCGTACGCCGCGTCCAGGGCCGGCGCGATGGAGCCCTCGCCGCCGCGAATGGTGAACCCGAACTCGTTCTTGCCCTTGTCCGTGAGCTTGTCGGCGGCGGCGTAGAAGTTCGACCAGGTCGTCGGCGCCTCCAGTCCGGCGTTCTTGAACAGGTCCGTCCGGTACCACAGCGTCCCGTTGTTGGACGAGGTCGGGATCTGGTACAGCTTGTCGCCGCCGCCCGCGGCCCGGCTGCCGTCCACGAGGTTCTGGCTCAGCTTGCCCTTCAACGGACTCTTCGCCAGCCGGCTGTCCAGCGGCTCCAACGCGCCCTGCACCGCGACCTCGGCGAGCATCGCGGTGCCCACCCCGCCGACGTCGGGCAGGCCGCCGCCCTGGATGGCGGTGTCGTACTTGGACTGGGCACTGGCGGCGGGGATGCCGACGTACTTGACCTTGATGTCCGGGTTCTTCTTCTCGAAGTCGGCGATGATCTCCTTCCATATGTCGGTGCGGACACCGCCGTTGTTGTCCCAGAAGGTGATCTCGCCCTTGCCGGAGCCCTCGTCGCCCTTGTCCCCCGCGCTCCCGCTGCCGTCGTCACCGCAGGCGGTGGCGGTCAGCGCGAGCACGGAACCCAGGGTGACGGCGAGGGCGAGGCGCCTGCTTCTGCGGATGCTGAACTTCATCGGTCGGCTCTCTTCTTGAGGAGGTGGCGGACTGGGCAAGCGCTTGCCATGCAGGTGCTGCGTCATTGCGGCTCCCAACAGGACTACGAGGGCGGTGGGTTGTAAGGGATTACAAGGAGTCGATCCTGAAGTGCGCGAAGGTTGCCGCACCGGCGTGGCCGCCGCCGGTGGGCGCGAGGGCGAAGAGCCCCAACAGGGCGCCGATCCAGCGCCAGGGGGTGGCGGCGAAGACGGGCCCTGAAGGTCGCGGGCCGTCACCGATGTCGTAGAAGAACCGGCAGCGCGCCTGCGCGCCGATCTCGATCCGCAGCCGGACGCGTCCCTCCGGCGCGAGCTGTGCGTGAGCGGCATCGCGCTCCCGCTCGGCGACCTCCTCGGCGAACCGGTGCACGACGTGGACCGCCCCGTCCTCGCCCCGCTGGAGCCCGATCCAGCCGAACGCGTCGCCGAGCACCGCGAGTCCGGCGCGCGCGCCCGACTCCTCGCTGTGCAGCCGCAGTTCGACCTCGACGGCGGACGGCGTGCCGGGCAGCCGCTGGGTGAGCAGGTTCGGCACCTTGCGCAGGTCGTGCGCGTCGGCCGTGCGCACGCAGGCCAGCCGCAGGCCGTCACCGGAGTGCTGGGTGGCCCACCCCGGTTGCGGGTTGGCGGTCCACTGCCACTGCCGGCCGAAGCGACCGCCGGGGAAGTCGTCGTCGGTGGCGGGTGCGGTGGGTGGTTGAGGTGGGAGGTCGGGGCGCCGGTGTACGGCGACGGGCGCGCCGTCGTTGCCCAGCACCGGCCAGCCGTCCTCGCCCCACCGCATCGGCTGGAGGTGGACGACCCGCCCGTAGGCGCCGCGCTGTTGGAAGTGCAGGAACCAGTCCTCGCCGGACGGCGTCCGCACCCAGCCGCCCTGGTGCGGGCCGTTGACGTCGGTGTCCCCCTGCTCCAGGACGACCTTCGCCTCGTACGGTCCGAAGAAGTCCCGTGCGCGCAGGGCGCCCTGCCAGCCGGTCTCCACTCCTCCGGCGGGCGCCAGGATCCAGAACCAGCCGTCGTGCCGGTGGAGCTTGGGGCCTTCGAGGGTGAACCAGCCGGGGATCCGGTCGCCGTCGACGATCACCTTTCCCTCGTCGAGGAGTTCGGTGCCGTCGGGGCGCATGCGGTGGCCGGTGAGCCGGTTCTTGATGCCCGAGCGGGACTTGGCCCAGGCGTGCACCAGGTACGCCTCGCCGGTCTCCTCGTCCCACAGCGGGCAGGGGTCGATGAGTCCGCGGCCCGCCTTCAGGAGGTGGGGGCGGGTCCAAGGGCCCCTGATCTCGTGGGCGTTGATCTGGAAGATGCCGTGGTCGGGGTCGCCCCAGAAGATCCAGAAGCGGTCCTCGTGGTGCCGGAGGGAGGGCGCCCAGACTCCGCCGTCCGGCCGGGGTGTCCTGAACTCCCGGGTGGGTTCGAGGCGTTCGAGGGCGTGGCCGATCAGTGTCCAGTTGACGAGGTCGCTGGAGTGCAGGAGGGGCAGTCCGGGGACGCGGCCGAAGCTGGAGGCGGTGAGGTAGAAGTCGTCGCCGACGTGGATCACGTCGGGGTCGGACCAGTCGGCGTTCAGGACGGGGTTGGTGTACGTCTCAGAAGTCATCGGCTCCGAGGTCGCTGGCTCCGGGGTAATCGGCTCCGGGGTCATTGGCTCACCGCCTTGCGGACCAGCGCGGCGGCGTCGGCCCGGTCCGGGCGGCCGTCCGCGACGACGGTGACGATCCGGCGTACGACGGTCTCGCCGGGCGGGACCGGGAGCCGTTCGGTGTGCGCCAACGACGAGCCGACGCCCGGGTATTCGGCGGTGCGGACGAACCACGGGTCGCGGCGGGTCGGCTCGGTGGCGCCGGCGAAGATCAGCGTCCAGCCGGCCCCCGCGAGGGCGAGCCAGTCGGCGCGGGTGCCGTGGACCTCCGGCTCGCCCTCGTGGTCGGCGGTGAAGACGTCGGGGGCGGTGGGTTCCTTGCGGGCCCGCCAGAAGAAGCCGCCGTAGGCCGCGCCGGGGCGGCCGTTGGTGGCGGGGCTGCCGATCGACAGCGGGCCCGGGGTGACGTTGGTGAGGGAGAAGGTGAAGTCCAACGCCCAGGCGGAGTCGGTGAGTTCGACGGCGGCGACGGTGCGGCGCTCGCGCAGTAACTCGACACCCTCGGCGATCCAGCGCAGTTCCTCGATGAAGCCGTCGGGGTCGCGGAGCTGGAAGGAGGCGTGGCGCTGGGTGCCGTGGTCGGCGAGCTCGGTCGGGCCCCGGTCGCGGACGTAGGTGCGTCCGCCCCAGAAGTTGTGCCCCTCGACGTCGGGAACGGCGACACCGACGCCGAGGTGGTGAAGATGGTCGGCCGGACTCAGTTCGGTGACCGCCGCGCCGGCCAGGGTGGTGACGGGGTGCAGATAGGGGCGCGGGGCAAGGCCGATCGGCAGTTCGGGGCGGGTGACGTAGCGGCCGACCGGGCGGCCCGCGACGCGCAGGACCAGGGTGTCGTCGGTCGTCATGTGCTCACCTCTTTCGGTGGCGCCCAGGAGGCGCCCAGCTCGGAGTAGAGGGCGAGGGACTCGGCCGAGGCGGCGACCAGGCCGTCGATGCCGCGCACCGCCCGGCGCTCCTCGTCGGGCAGGAAGTACCAGGCGTCGGAGGGCAGTTGGGCCGGATCGGCGGCCAGCCGGATCGCCTCGACGACCTTCATGAAGGCGCCCGTCTCATCCGGCTCGACCAGCAGGGCGGCGCCGGTGGTGAGGTGGTCGACCAGGTTCTCCAGCAGGTCGGTGCTGCCGTACTCGCTCTCCTGCGGACCGTGGTCGGCCCGCTGCACCAGCACCCGGTCGAGCTTGTACCAGTAGGTGATCCGACCACCGCTGCCGTGCACCACGACGTACGGCTCTCCAGACTCCTCGGCGCACAGGGTCGCGGCGACGGTGACCGGGCCGCGCGCGGTGTTCACGCGGACGCACGACGTGTCGTCGGACTCGATGTCGTTGGCGCGCAGCAGCTCGGTCTCGATGCCGGTGACGTCCTCGGCGCGGGTGGTGCCGAGCAGGGCGAGCCCGGTGGCGACGGCGTGCGCGAGAGGGTTGGTGAGCACCCCGTCCACCACGTCGACGCCGTTAAGGCGCCGCTTCCCGGCCCAGGGCGCCCGGCGGTAATACGACTCCGCACGCGCCCAGGCCCCGGCTCCGCCGACGCCCACGACCTCTCCGATCGCGCCTTCGGCGAGCAGCTTGCGGATCGCGGGCACGGCGTGCGAGCCCAGCGACTGGAAGCCGATCTGGCAGACCGTGCCGGCCGCGGCGACCCCGTCCGCCATCCGCCGGAACTCGGCGTACGACGGCGCGGGCGGCTTCTCCAGGAGCAGGTGCACGCCCCGCTCGGCCGCGATCAGGGCCAGGTCGGTGTGGGTGGGGATCGGCGTGCAGATCACGGCGACGCGGGCACCGGTGGAGTCGAGCAGAGCGGCGAAGTCGGCGGACTGCTCGGGCGGTTCACCCCCGAACCCACCCCCGAGCTCCTCCTCGGTCAGCGGTGTCAGCTCGCAGATCCCCACGAGCCGTACGAGCCCCTTGTCCTGGAGCCTGCGGATGTTCTCGACGTGCCAGCGGCCGTGGCCGCGCGCACCCGCGAGAACGACGGGAACGGGGATGCTGCTCATGGGATTCTCCCTGCGCTGTCGATCTTTGTGTGCAGGGTAGGTCGTCGGCTCATCCCTTCACCGCCCCCGCGCTGAAGCCGGTGATCAGCCACTTCTGGATGAAGGCGAACACCAGCACGACGGGTACGGCCGCGATGATGCCGCCCGCGGCGAGCGCGCCGAGGTCGACGCTGTCCGCGCTCATCAGGGTGTTGAGCCCGACCGGGATCGTCTGCTTGCCCTGGTCGGAGAGGAACATCAGGGCGAACAGGAAGTGGTTCCAGGCGTGCACGAAGGCGAAGGAGCCGACGGCGATCAACCCGGGCCGCAGCAGCGGGAGTACGACGATCCGGAAGGCGGTGAAGCGGTTGCAGCCGTCGACCCAGGCGGCCTCCTCCAGGGAGTAGGGCACGTTCCGGATGAACCCGCTGATGAGGATCATCGACAGCGGCAGCTGGAAGACGGTCTCGGCGATGACCACGCTGGACAGCGAGTTGATCATCCGCAGGTTGGCGAAGATCTCGAAGAGCGGGACCAGCAGCAGCGCGCCCGGCACGAACTGGGTGCACAGCAGCGCGAGCATGAAGGTCCGCTTGATCCGGAAGTCGAACCGGGCGAGGGCGTATCCGCCGGCGAGGGCGACCAGGGTCGTCATCACCAGCGTGGAGACGCCGACCAGCACGCTGTTCTGGAAGTAGGTGCCGAACGCCCGCTCGTTCCAGACCTTTTCGAAGTGCTCGAAGGTCATCGGCCAGGGCACCAGCGAGGTCGAGCCGGCCGGGCGCAGGGCGAAGAGGAGGATCCAGTAGAAGGGGATCAAGGTGAAGACGAGGTAGATCGACAGGGGGACGTAGATCTGCCAGCGGGGTGCCTCGTCCCAGGCGCGGCGCCTGCCGCGTGTGTCGGTGGGCGGGGGCTCGACTCGCTCGGGAGCGGGTGCGATCTCGGTGATCACTTCTCACCACCTCCGAACTTGCTCAGCCGCAGATAGACGATCGAGCAGAAGAGCAGGATCACGAACGCGACCGTGGTCAGGGCCGAGGCGTAGCCGAAGTTGTGGGCGTCCACGCTGGTGTTGGCGATGTAGAGGGGGAGGGTCGTGGTCTCGCCGGCCGGTCCGCCGCCGGTGAGGGTGTAGAGCAGGTCGACGTTGTTGAACTCCCACACCGCGCGCAGCAGTGTCGACAGCACGATGGCGTCCTTGAGGTGGGGCAGTGTGATGTGCCAGAACTGCTGGAGGCGGCGCGCCCCGTCGACCTCGGCGGCCTCGTACAGGTCCTTCGAGACGGACTGGAGGTCGGCGAGGATGAGGATCGCGAAGAAGGGGACCCCGCGCCACAGATCGGCGACTATGGCTGCCGGGAAGACCGTTGAGGTGTCCGACAGCCAACTGGTGCCGTACGAGCCGATGCCCAGGTCCGCGAGGTAACGGGTCACGCCCGTCTGGGAGTTGTAGAGCAGCACCCAGATCGCGGAGGTCAGCACGCCGGAGACGGCCCACGGGGAGAACACCAGCGCGCGGCCGACGGCCCGTCCGACGAAGGTCTGGTTGACGATCAGCGCGAGCGCCAGACCGAAGAGCAGTTGCAGTCCCACCTCGACGATCACCCATTTGGCGCTGAAGGTCAGGGTGTCCCAGAACTGCGGGTCGTCGGTGAAGGCGTGCACGAAGTTGTCGAAGCCCGCGTAGCCGTTGCGCCACGGCTTGGTGGGGTTGTAGTTCTGCAGGCTGTAGTAGAAGACGCTGATCACCGGGTAGGCGATGAAGCCCAGCATCAGCAGCGCCGCCGGGGCGATCAGCAGGTAGGGCAGCCTGCGGGGCGTGGCGGAGGCACGGCGTCGCCGGGGTGGCGCGGGCGGTTTCGCCACGGCTGCGGCTTGGGCCATGACTGTTCTCCGTTCCAGTGGGGCGGGTGCAGCAGGTGCGGGTGCGGGTGTGGTTCGGGTGCAGGAAGCGCTTGCTCGACGGGCGTGCGGAGCGGGCGTGCGGGAGGTGCGGTGCTCAACCGGCGTACGGGTCCGGCACGTCGCCCGGCCGGGCCAGGAACTCGAAGTCGCAGCCGGTGTCGGCCTGGGTGATCTGTTCGTTGTAGAGCGCGCCGTAGCCGCGCTCGTACCGTGCGGGCGGCGGTGTCCACTCCGCCCGGCGCCGCGCCAACTCCTCCTCGTCCACGTTGAGTTGGAGGCTGCGGCCCTCGACGTCCAGCGTGATGCTGTCCCCGGTGCGGACCAGGGCGAGCGGTCCGCCGACGTGCGACTCGGGCGCCACGTGCAGCACGCAGGTGCCGTAACTCGTGCCGCTCATCCGGGCGTCGGAGATCCGGACCATGTCCCGCACCCCCTGCTTGAGCAGGTGGTCGGGGATCGGCAGCATGCCGTACTCGGGCATGCCGGGGCCGCCCTTGGGACCGGAGCCGCGCAGCACCAGCACGCTGTCGGCGGTGATGCCCAACTCCGGCTCGTTGATAGTGCGTTGCAGGGTGCGGTAGTCGTCGAAGACGACCGCGGGGCCGGTGTGCTTGAGCAGGTGCGGCTCGGCGGCGATGTGCTTGATGACGGCGCCGTCCGGGCAGAGGTTGCCGCGCAGCACGGCCACCCCGCCCTCGCTCGCGACCGGGTTGTCGCGCGGCCGGATGACGTCGTCGTCGTGCACCTGCGCGCCGTCGAGCTGCTCCCGCAGGGTGTCGTGCGAGACCGTCGGCCGGTCCAGGTGGAGCAGGTCCGTGATCCGGGAGAGGAACCCGGGCAGCCCGCCGGCGAAGTGGAAGTCCTCCATGAGGTACGTCCGTCCACCGGGCCGCACGTTGGCAAGGACCGGCACCGTGCGGGCGACCCGGTCGAAGTCGTCGAGGGTGAGCCGGACGCCGGACCGGCCCGCCATGGCGATCAGGTGGATCACGGCGTTGGTGGAGCCGCCGAGGCCGAGCACGGTGGTGACGGCGTCCGCGTAGGCGTCCGCGGTGAGGATGTCGCTCAACTTCCGGTCCCGGTGGACCAATTCGACGATACGGAGGCCCGCGGCGGCGGCCATCCGGTCGTGCCCGGAGTCGACGGCCGGGATGCTGGACGCGCCCGGGACCGTGACGCCGAGCGCCTCGGCGGCGGCGGTGAGCGTGGACGCCGTACCCATCGTCATGCAGTGGCCGGGCGAGCGGGCCAGGCCGCTCTCCAGTTCGGTCATCTCGCAGTCGCCGATGAGTCCTGCGCGCTTGTCGTCCCAGTACTTCCACATGTCGGTGCCGGAACCGAGCACCTCGCCCCGCCAGTGCCCCGGCAGCATCGGCCCGGCCGGCACGAAGACGGCCGGCAGGTCGACGCTCGCGGCGCCCATGAGCAGCGCGGGGGTCGACTTGTCGCAGCCGCCCATGAGCACGGCACCGTCGACGGGATACGACCGCAGCAGCTCCTCGGTCTCCATCGCGAGGAGGTTGCGGTAGAGCATCGGGGTCGGCTTCTGGAAGGTCTCGCTGAGGGTCGAGACCGGGAACTCCAGGGGGAATCCGCCGGCCTGCCACACCCCGCGCTTCACGGCCTGTGCGCGATCACGGAGGTGCACATGGCAGGGATTGATGTCCGACCAGGTGTTGAGGATCGCGATGACGGGCTTGCCGAGGTGCTCCTCGGGGAGGTAGCCGAGCTGGCGGGTGCGGGCCCGGTGGCTGAAGGAGCGCAGCCCGTCGGTGCCGTACCACTGGTGGCTTCTGAGCTCTTCCGGTGCCTTCATACGGACCATCCGGCGGCTATCTCGGCGACCTCGGCGCGCTCGCTCTCCGGCAGGGGCCTGCTGGGCGGCCGTACGTCACGGCGGCACAGACCGAGGGACGCAAGCGCTTCCTTGACGATCGTGACGTTGTTGGCGGAGCCGTTCTCCGCACGCAGTTCCTCGAACCGGCGGATCTGCTCCCACACCTTCATCGCCCCGGGGTAGTCCCCTGATCGAAGCGCTTCGATCATGTTCAGCGAAACGGCCGGGGCGACGTTCACGAGCCCCGAGGTGAAGCCGGTGGCGCCCGCCGAGAAGTAGGAGGGCGCGTACGGTTCGGCCAACCCGGCCACCCACACGAAGCGTTCGAGCCCCGCGTCCCGGGCGAAGGCGGCGAAGCGGGCAGCGTCGGGGACGGCGTACTTGACGCCGATGACGTTCGGGCAGTCGTCGGCGAGTTCGGCGAGGCGGGCGCCGGGCAGTTGGGCGTTGCGGATGTACGGGACGACGCCCAGGTCGGGCACGGCCTCGGCGATGGCGCGGTGGTAGTCGACCCAGCCGCCCTGGGAGACGTACGGGTGGACGGGCTGATGGACCATCACCATCCGGGCGCCGCGCTCCTGGGCGTGCCGCGCGGCGGCGACGGCGGTGGGCACGTCGTGGCCGACGCCGACGAGGACCGCGGCCCGATCGCCCGCCTCGTCGATGGTCAACTCGGTGACGAGCTGCCGCTCTTGGGGGGTCAGGGCGTAGAACTCGCCGGTGTTCCCGTTGGGCGTGAGGGTGCGGACCCCGCCGTCGAGCAGGCGGCGCAGCAGGGCCCGGTGGGCGTCCTGGTCGACCGTGCCGTCCGCGGCGAAGGGGGTCACCGGGATCGCCACCACGTCGGCCAGGGCCGCCCGTCGGGTCTCGAAGGCCGCCGTCATGCCCGCCCGTCCTCTCCCTGGGACCCCGACTCCGCGTCGGGGAAGGCCCGTTGCACGAACGACTCGATGTGGGCGTGCAGCGCGGTCGCCGCGCCGTCCGCGTCGCCGTCGAGGGCGAGCCGCAGGATCTCGCGGTGCTCGCCGGCCTCCCGCTCCCAGGAGGGCGAGGCGGCCCAGGCGACGGCGGAGACGAGGGCGGCCTGGTCGCGGACCTCGTCGAGCATCCGGCCGAGCAGCGGGTTGCCGCACGGCAGGTAGAGCGCGCGGTGGAACTCCCGGTTGGCGAGGGAGCGTTCGGCGGTGTCGGAGGCGTCGTCGGCCTTGGTGAGGGCATCGCGCGCGGCGGCCAGTGAGGCCCCGCGGAGCACCGACCGCTTCAGCGCCTCGGGTTCGAGCAGCAGCCGTACGTCGTAGACCTCGCGCGCCATGTCCGCGTCCACCATGCGCACCGTGACGCCCTTGTACTGGTTCATCACGACCAGCCCGGTACCGGCCAGGGTCTTGAGCGCCTCGCGCACCGGGGTCTTGGACACCCCGAACGACGCGGCCAGCTCGGTCTCGACCAGGGCCTGACCGGGCGTCAACTGCCCGGTGAGGATGCGGTGTTTGATCGCGTCCAGCACGAACTGCGTGCGGGACGGAATCGGCATGGGCACAGAGGTCATGCGCGCCTCTCGGATCTCACATATCGCGTCTCATATATGACGTACGAAGTACGACGCGTTGAAAGTAGGAGCGGGCGCATGGTTCGTCAATGCTTCGGACAAAGGAAGTTGGGATTGCCCAGGTTCAGCGCTCCCAGCCCGGGTTCCGTCCGCTGAGACCCACCGCGCGGTCCAGCAGGGGCGCGTCCGCCGGTACCGGGACCACCGGGCCGAAGATGCCGCCGCCCCGGCTCGGGTCCTCGGCCGCGGCGAGCAGGAAGTCGTGCGCGACCCGGAGCGCGGCCGGGTCGGGTTCGTACGGCTGACCGGTGGCGCGGGCCAGGTCCCAGCCGTGGATGACCAGTTCGTCGACGGCGACGGCACCGGCGATCTCGCCCGGCAGGTCGAGGCCGCCCGCGCGGGTCATACCGGTCCACGCGGCCGGGTCGCGCCAGGCGTCGGCGAGTTCGTCGAGCACCTTGGGCAACTCCTGGCGCCAGCCGGGCCCGATGTCCGGCACGGCGTCGTTCGGGTTGGTGTCGGTCGTGGCGCCCAGCTCCTTGCGGCCGGCGTCGCGGAAGGCGACGGACAGCCCGGTGAGGTGGCCCAGGATGTTGCGCACAGCGCTCTCCGGACAGGGCGTCCGGTCCGCCAGCTGTCCGTCGGTGACACCCTCGGCGAGCCGGGCGATCACGCGAGCCTGCGGTCCGAGGTCGAGGGGGTGGTCGGTCATGGGCTGCTCCTCACGGTTCACGGTTCTTCGTGAGGGTGGACCGGCCCCGGCCCCGAAACTCATCGCGCCCCACGCCACCACCCCTGCGGATAGGGCACGTGCCCGATCCCGCCCCCGGCCCCTTAGGCCCACGATGACCAGGCATGACGACATCGAGATGGACGGTGACACGGGTCCTGCGCGACCGGGCCGCGGGGCTGTACCTGGCCGGGGTCGTGGTCTCCGGGTTCGGCACCTCCGCGCTGTGGCTGGTGTCGGGCGTGTGGGTCAAGGAACTGACCGGCTCGGACGGACTGGCCGCGCTCTGCCTGGTCGCCATGTGGCTGCCCACCCTCGCCGGGCCCCTGCTCGGCACGCTCGCCGACCGCACCCGCCGCAAACCCCTGCTGATCGGCGCGAACCTCCTCCTGGCAGCCCTCCTGCCCACCCTTTTCGCCGTCGACTCCCCCGGCCGTCTGTGGCTGCTCTACACGGTCCTGTTCGTGTACGGCGCCACGGGCGTCGTCCATGACGCGGCGGAGTCGGCACTCGTGACCGCCGCGGTCGCCCCGTCCCTGCTCGGCGACTTCAACGGCCTGCGCATGACGGCGAACGAGGGCATGAAGCTGGTCGCCCCGCTGGCCGGCGCGGGCCTGTTCGCGGTGTGCGGCGGCCCGGCCGTCGCCCTCCTCGACGCGCTCACGTTCGTCCTGGCCACGGGCGTGTACGCGCTCGTGCCGGTCCGCGAGGAGAAACCTCGCCGCCCCACCACCGACTGGCGCGCCCGCACCGCCGAGGGCGCCCGCCACCTCTGGGCGCACCCCCGGCTGCGCCCCCTGGTCCTGGCGGCCGGCACCACGATGTTCTGCGCGGGCCTGAGCGGGTCACTCCTCTACGCCGTCATCGACAGCCTCGGCCGGCCGCCTTCCTACGCCGGTGTCCTGTACGCCGTCCAGGGCGCGGGATCGGTCGCCGTGGGGCTGGTCGGCGGGCCGCTCATGCGCCGGCTCGGCGAGCGCCGGTTCGCGGCGGCCGGCATCGCCCTCACGGGGCTCGCGGTGGCGGTCCGGGCCGTCCCGGCCGATCCGGTGGCCCTCGCGTCCGGCGCGATGAGCGGGGTGGGTCTGCCCTGCGTCCTGATCGCCGCGCTGACCCTCGTACAGCGCGAGACACCGGACGCCCTGCTGGGCCGCACGACCGCGACCGCCAACACCCTGATGTTCACGCCGAACGTGCTCGGGCTGGCGCTGGGCGCGGCGGTGGTCGAAGTGACCGACCACCGGCTGGTGTTGGTGATCCTGGGCGTGACGCTGCTGACGACGGCCGGCTGTCTGGCCCGCACCCGACGAACGCCGAAGGAGGATGTCTCAGGTCACCTCCGGACGTCGGCGACCACCTGACTCAGGACCCGCCGAGCACCGACCGCACGGCCTCCAGGTCCGCGTCCGATCCCAACCCCGCGTGATAGAGCCGCAGTTCCGTGGCCCCCAGCTCCTCCGCCCGTGCCGCGTCCGCGGCGAGCGTCCCCGGGCTGCCGCCCATGCCCGACACGACGGTGAAGTTCGCGGCGATCACCGCGCCCTCGCGGCCCTGCTCGGCGAACGAGGTCAGCAGGCCCGCACCGCCGGTGCAGGGGACGACCACGCCGTCGGCGACCGAGAGGATGTGCGCGGGGTCGACGCCGACGTTGGCGCCGACGTGGTACGTCACCGGGTCGGCGTGCAGCAGCACTTGGAAGCCGTCGGGCGCGGCGGCGCGTACCGCCGTGATCGCCTCCTCCTGGAGCGTGCGGGCCCGTTCGTCGCGCCACGCGCGCGTGGCCGCCGCCTTCTCCTCGCCGAGCAGCTTCTCGACGCCCGTCCAGCCTCCGTCGTCCGGCGCGCCCCGCCACAGCGGCTCCAGCGACTCCCGTACGGCGGCGGCCAGTTCGTCGGCGTCCAGGCCGCCTTGGGCCTGGTAGCCCTCCCGGCAGGTGGGGCAGAAGCAGAGCGACATCAGGTACTGGCCGGCGTCGCCGAGGCCGACCCCGGCGGTCTTGTCGTGGGCGTGCAGGTGCTGGAGCCCGTACCAGCCGAGGGATTCGAGTTCGGTGCCGTGCGCGCCGGGGCGGACGGCCGCCTCGGCGGCCAGGTCGACGAGGTACGCGCGCGTGTCGGGCTGGGCGATGCAGGGGGCCCAGGGGTAGCGGTCGCCGTAGGCGTTGACGACCGAGGTGTCCGGACGGTCCGCGCCCAGGCGGGAGTTGTGCGCGAGGACGACCCAGGTGTGCACCTCCAGGCCGGCGTCCGCGAGGGCGGCGGCGGCCTCGCCGTACGCGTCCCCTGGCGCCCAGTCGCCTGCCGCGTACGGGCGCAGGGTGCGGCCGTTCCAGCGGTCGTCGGCCGAGTAGAGCACGGCCGCGTGGTCGGCGGTGACGATGCGGTGCTGCGGATGGCGCGGGGTCAACGCGCGCGTGGAGTGGTACGCGGAGGCCAGCGTCGCCTGCCGTACCCCGAGCCCGGCGATGAACTCGGCCGCCCCCGGGTCCCCGTTGACGTCCCAGGGGTAGACGAACGCCGACGCCTTCACATGTCCTCCTCGACGAGTGCGTACCCGCGCTCGATCAGCTGGGCGAGCTGCTTCACATGTTCCTCCGCCGGTTCGTGCAGCGGCGGCCGGACCTCCCCCACATCCAGCCCGCGCATCCGCACTCCGGCCTTGACCAGCGAGACGGCGTAGCCGCGGCCCTGCGCGCGCAGTTCGACGAAGGGCCGGTAGAAGCCGTCGAGGAGGCGGTTCGCGGTGGCGTCGTCGCCCGAGGCGAGGGCCTGGTGGAAGGCGAGGGCGATCTCCGGGACGAAGCAGAAGACGGCGGAGGAGTAGAGCGTGATGCCGATGCCGCGGTAGGCGAGCTGGGTCTGCTCGGCGGTCGGCAGTCCGTTGAAGTAGAGGAAGTCGCCGGGGACCTCGGTGCGTACGGTGCTCACGATCCGCTGCATGAGGTCGAGGTCGCCGAGCCCGTCCTTGAAGCCGATGATCCCGTCCGTGCGGGCCAGTTCGACCACCGATTCCGGGGTGAACACGGCGTTGTCGCGCTGGTAGACGATCACCGGCAGGTCAGTCGCGGCGGCCACCTCGCGGTAGTGCCGCAGCAGCCCCTCCTGGCCGGCGACCACGAGGTAGGGCGGCATGGCGAGCAGCCCGTCGGCGCCGGCCGCGGCCGCGAGACGCGCGTAGCGGACGGCGAGCGCGGTGCCGTAGCCGGCGCCCGCGACGACCGGCACGCGCCCGTCCGTGGCCTCGACGGCGGCCCGTACACAGGCCTCGAACTCCTCGGGTGTCAGCGCGTGGAACTCGCCGGTGCCGCAGCAGGCGAACACGGCCGCGGCCCCCGCCTCCACCCCGCGCCGCACATGCGCGCGGTACACGTCGAGGTCGACCGAGCCGTCCGGTCCGTAGGCGGTGACGGGGAAGAACAGCGGCCCGCTGGGGATGCTGAGTCGAGCGGCGAGAGGGGCTGGCGTCACGGGCTCTCCCTGGGACAGGCGCGTACGTTCTTCTGATCGATGTCTACATCCCTGAACATCGTCACACTATGGAGCCTGCTCCGGACCGGTCAAGCGCGCAACCGGGCAACACGAGAACGGGAAAGAGGCAGAAAGAGAGTGGATTCGCCGACTCCGCGCAACACTTGACGAAGCACGTGAACGATCCTTAGCGTGTCCATGAATGTGAATGCCGTCCATACATGCGCCCGAGGAGATCCGAGGATGCCCGCTCCCCGCACCGTTCTGCTGACCGGCGCCGCCGGCGGACTAGGCACCCTGATGCGGGAGCTGCTCCCGGCCTACGGCTACGAACTGCGCCTGCTCGACGTCCGCCCCGTCGAGGGCGCGCCGGACGCGATCACCGCGGACCTCGCCGACACGGCGGCCCTGCGCGAGGCGGTGCGGGGCGTCGACGCGATCATCCACCTCGCGGGGATCTCCCTGGAAGCCCCCTTCGAGAAGATCCTCAAGGCGAACATCGAGGGGACCTACAACCTGTACGAGGCCGCGCGGGAGGAGGGCGTGGAGCGGATCGTCTTCGCCTCCTCCAACCACGCGGTGGGCTTCACCCCGCGCCCCGAGGGCGAGGCGCCGCACGAGCCGGGCGCGCTGATCCCGATCGACACCCCGCGCCGCCCGGACACCTTCTACGGTCTGTCCAAGTCCTTCGGCGAGGATCTCGCGCAGCTCTACTTCGACCGGCACGGTCTGGAGACGGTGTCGGTGCGCATCGGCTCCTGCTTCCCGGAGCCGTCCAGCGTGCGCATGCTGTCGGTGTGGATGAGCCCGGACGACGGCGCCCGCCTCTTCCACGCGGCCCTCACCGCGGAGAACGTCGGACACACCGTCGTCTACGGTTCCTCCGCCAACACCCGCCTGTGGTGGGACCTTTCGACCGCCCGGGCGCTCGGCTACGACCCGCAGGACGACTCGGAGCCGTACGCGGAGAAGCTGATCGCCGACCAGGGCGAGCTGGACCCGGCGAACGTGGCGCACGCCTACCTGGGCGGCCACTTCGTCAACGACCCGCCGATCTGGCCGTACTGAGCACCCGCAGCCGTCTTGAACACCTGCGTCAGCCGGGCCCGTGCCGGCGCAGGAACGCGTCGGCCAGGCCGTCGGTGAACGCCTCGCCGATCGGCTCGTCACTCACCAGGACGCGGTAGTAGAGCGGACCCACGAGCCGGCTCGTCTCCGCCTCGATGTCGAGGCCGGCGGGCAACAGGCCCGCGTCCAGGGCGCGTTGCAGCACCTCTTGGTCGCGGAGGCGCTGCGGGCCCAGGCACCTGGAACGGAAGTCGCGGGCGAACGCCGGATCCAGCTGGGCCTGCGCGATCAGCGCCCGGAAGACGGCGCCGGGGTCCGACTCGCCCAGGAACCAGGCCAGTTGGCGCAGGTAGTCGCGCAGGTCGCGGGCGAGGTCGCCGGTGTGGGGCGGGGTCAGATCCTCGACGGCATCCTGGAGAAGCGCGTCCATGAGGATGTCCGTCTTGGCGCTCCACCACCGGTAGAGGGTCTGCTTGGCCACGCCCGCCCGCGCCGCGATGCCCTCCATCGTGACGCCCGCGAAGCCCTTCTCGACCAGCAGGTCGTCGGCCGCCTCCAGCACCGCCTGCCGGGCCTCCTCGCTGCGCCCGTGCCGGTTGCCGTGGTGCCGCCGCCCGGTGCCGCCGGTGCCGCCCGACTCCTCGGCGCGCGCAACAGATGTCATCCCGCCTCCCTCACCCTGGCGATTCCTCACCTCACCGGCCGATCGCCCCGCTGAGGATATTCCTTCTAGAATTGACGCAACGTTGCGTCTACTCTAGCGCCCATGACACCGACGAACTCCACGACGCCCACATCCACCCCCGCCCACTCCCTCGCCGACCCCCGCGTCAAGGCCGTCCTCAGCCGCCTCTTCGAGGGCGCCGAGCAGGACGACGCCGCCGGCGCCCGCATGAGCGAGGCCCTTCCCGACGATTTCGGGTCCCTGTCACCCCAGGAGCAGGCCGACGCGGCGGCCGGGATCTACATGCCGATCTCCGCCGTGGGCGGAACGCTGCTCTACAACCTGGTGCGGGCCGTGCGCCCGGCCACGGTGGTCGAGTTCGGCATGTCCTTCGGGATCTCCACGCTGTACCTGGCCGCGGCCGTACGGGACAACGGCACCGGACGGGTCGTGACCACGGAGCTCAGCGCGGACAAGATCGCCGCGGCCCGCGCGACCTTCACCGAGGCAGGCCTGGACGACCTGATCACCGTGCTGCCGGGCGACGCCCGCGACACCCTCGGCGCCCTGGAGCCCGCCCCGGACCTCCTGCTCCTGGACGGCTGGAAGGACCTGTGCCTGCCCGTCCTGCGCCTGCTGGAGCCGCGCCTGCGCCCCGGCACGCTCGTCGTGGCCGACGATGTCGACCTGCCGAACCTGCGCCCGTATCTCGACCACGTACGTGATCCGGCGAACGGCTACGAGAGCGTCACGTTTCCGGTCGAGGACGGCATGGAGATCAGCTGCCGGCTCTGACCGACGGCGTGAAAGAGACGCTCCTGGACGGCGGGCGGGCACCGAACGGGCCCGCCCGCCCGGGTGTTCGGGCAGTCGGCGTGCCCGTTCCCACACCCTCGGCGGCTGCCGCGCAGGTCCGAGGCGGGCACTCCGCCCGGTAAACGGGCACACACGGGCAGCATCGGACCCGCAACAGACCTGGTCAGTGGTGGAATGCCGCTGTACAACTTCCTCCAAGGGCCGCACCGGGCCCGAACGGGCAAAGGCGCGCGTGGAGAGCAGGTGTCGGCCATGGAAGCGAGAACGGCGGAAGAACGCCAGCGGGAGATCGTGCGGGCCGCGCGTGCCGGCGGATCCGTCGACGTCACCGCGCTCGCCGCCGAACTGGGCGTGGCCAAGGAGACCGTACGACGGGATCTGCGCGCCCTGGAGGACCACGGCCTGGTCCGCCGTACGCACGGCGGGGCGTATCCCGTGGAGAGCGCCGGGTTCGAGACGACGCTCGCCTTCCGCGCCACCAGTCACGTACCCGAGAAGCGCCGGATCGCGGCCGCCGCGGCCGAGCTGCTCGGGGATGCCGAGACCGTCTTCGTCGACGAGGGCTTCACCCCCCAGCTCATCGCCGAGGCACTGCCCAGGGAGCGGCCGCTGACCGTGGTCACCGCGTCCCTGCCGGTCGCGGGCGTGCTCGCCGAGTCCGAGAACACCTCGGTCCTGCTGCTCGGCGGCCGGGTCCGGCACGGCACCCTCGCCACCGTCGACCACTGGACCACGAAGATGCTGGCCGGGTTCGTCATCGACCTGGCCTACATCGGCGCCAACGGCATCTCCCGCGAACACGGCCTGACCACGCCCGACCCCGCGGTCAGCGAGGTCAAGGCGCAGGCCATCCGTGCGTCCCGCCGCACGGTCTTCGCGGGCGTGCACACCAAGTTCGGGGCGGTCAGCTTCTGCCGGTTCGCGGAGATCGGCGCACTGGAGACGATCGTCACGAGCACGCTGCTCCCGTCGGCCGAGGCCCACCGCTACTCACTGCTCGGGCCACAGGTCATCCGCGTCTGAAAGTCCAACCGACACACCTGAGGGCACATCCATGCCCTGATGAACCCTCTTTCTCCCCATACGTCCAGGAGCGATCCATGCGAACCCAGAGCCGACGACGGCCCGCGCGAGCCACGCTCGCCATGGCCGCCGCAGGGACGCTGCTCGCCCCGCTGCTCTCCGGCTGTTGGGTCGGGGCAGGCGGGTCCGGTTCCGGCGGCAACTCCGTCAACGTCCTGATGGTCAACAACCCGCAGATGGTGGAGCTGCAGAAACTCACCGCCTCGCACTTCACCAAGGAGACCGGCATCAAGGTGAACTTCACCGTGCTGCCGGAGAACGACGTCCGCGACAAGATCAGCCAGGACTTCGCCAACCAGGCCGGCCAGTACGACGTGGCGACGCTCAGCAACTACGAGATCCCGATCTACGCCAAGAACGGCTGGCTGCACGAGATGAACTCGTACGTGGCCAAGGACCCCGGCTACGACGAGCAGGACGTCCTCAAGCCGATGCGGCTGTCGCTCACGGCCGAGGACGGCAAGCTCTACGGCCAGCCCTTCTACGGCGAGTCGTCCTTCCTGATGTACCGCAAGGACGTGTTCGCCAAGGAGGGCCTGACCATGCCGGCCCACCCCACCTGGACCCAGATCGCCGACCTGGCCGCGAAGGTGGACGGCGCCGAGCCCGACATGAAGGGCATCTGCCTGCGCGGACTGCCCGGTTGGGGCGAGGTGATGGCCCCGCTCACGACGGTCGTGAACACCTTCGGCGGCACCTGGTTCACCAAGGACTGGAAGGCACGGCTGAACTCCCCCGAGTTCGAGAAGGCGACGAAGTTCTATGTCGACCTGGTCCGCAAGCACGGCGAGTCCGGCGCCGCCCAGTCCGGCTTCGCCGAGTGCCTGAACAACATGACCCAGGGCAAGGTCGCCATGTGGTACGACGCCACCAGCGCGGCCGGCTCCCTGGAGGCCTCGGACTCCCCCGTCAAGGGCAAGCTCGGCTACGCCCCGGCGCCGGTCGAGAAGACCGACTCCTCGGGCTGGCTCTACACCTGGGCCTGGGGCATCCAGAAGGCGTCCCGCAACCCCGACAAGGCCTGGAAGTTCGTCTCCTGGGCGTCCAGCAAGCAGTACGAGGAACTGGTCGGCGAGACCAGCGGCTGGCCCAACGTGCCCGCCGGCAAACGCGCTTCGACGTACGCGAACGCCGACTACCGCAAGTCCGCCGCCTCCTTCCAGGAGATGACGAAGGAGGCCATCGAGGGCGCCAAGCCCGATGACCCGGGGGTGCAGCCGCGCCCCGCACCCGGCATCCAGTTCGTCGGCATCCCGGAGTTCACCGACCTCGGCACCAAGGTCTCCCAGGAGATCAGCGCGGCCATCGCCGGACGCCAGTCCGTCGACTCGGCCCTGAAGAAGGCCCAGAAACTCGCCGAGAAGATCTCGAAGGAGTACGAGGGGCGATGAGCGCAACGACAACGGCCCCCCTGGCCGCAACTCCCGTACGCACCACCCACCAGCCCCCCGCCCGGCTGCGCGCCTGGGCCACCCGGGCCCCGCTGCTGCCCGCCCTGGTCTTCATGATCGTGGTGACCCAGCTGCCGTTCGTGGCGACCCTGGTCATCTCGTTCTTCGACTGGAACGCGCTGTACCCGGACGCCCGGCACTTCGCCGGCGTCGACAACTACCAGGAGGTCCTGAGCGACCCTGACCTGCGCCACTCGGTGTGGACGACAGTCCTGCTGACGGTCGCGGTCGTGCTGGTCAGCCTGATCCTCGGGCTGGTCCTCGCGCTGCTCCTGGACCGCAAGTTCCGCGGCCGGGGCTTCGTCCGCACGCTGCTGATCGCGCCCTTCCTGGTCGTCCCGGTGGCCGCCGCGCTGCTGTGGAAGCACGTGCTCTACAACCCCGAATACGGCTTGCTGAACGGGTTGTTGCACTACGTCGGCGGGCCGCAGCCGGACTGGATCTCCAACACCCCACTGCTCGCCGTGGAGGCCTCGCTGGTCTGGCAGTGGACGCCGTTCATGATGCTGATCCTGCTGGCAGGGCTGCAGAGCCGGGACAACGAGCAGATGGAGGCGGCCCGGGTCGACGGCGCGAGCGACTGGCAGGTCTTCCGCTATCTGACGCTGCCGCACCTGCGCCGCTACCTCGAACTCGGCGCCCTGCTGGGCTCGATCTACATCGTGCAGAACTTCGACGCGGTCTTCACCATCACGTCCGGCGGCCTGGGTACCGCCAACCTGCCCTACACCGTCTACCAGACCTTCTACCAGGCCCACGAGAACGGCCTCGCCTCGGCCGCAGGTGTCCTGGTGGTCATCGGCTCGATCATCATCGCGACCTTCGCCCTGCGCGTGGTGTCGTCCCTGTTCCGCGAGGAGGTGTCCCGCGCATGAGTTCCGTCGCCGTACGAACCTCCGCACGCCGCAAGGGAGTCGGTCTCGGCCTGATCGCCTGGGTCATCGGCATCGTCTTCTTCCTGCCCATCGCCTGGATGGCGCTGACCTCCTTCCACTCGGAGACGGACGCGGCGAAGAACCCGCCCGCCTTCGGCGCCTCCCTCACCCTGGACGGCTACCGCGACTTCTTCGGCACCGGCGGCGGCGCGAGCCCCTGGCCGGCGCTGGCCAACTCGGTCGTGGCGTCGGTGGCTTCGACGCTCTTCGTCCTGGTGCTCGCGCTCCCGGCGGCGTACGCGCTGTCGCTGCGGCCGGTGAAGAAGTGGACGGACGTCCTGTTCTTCTTCCTGTCCACGAAGATGCTGCCGGTGGTGGCGGGCCTGCTGCCGATCTACCTGTTCGCCAAGAACACCGACATGCTGGACAACATCTGGCTGCTGGTCATCCTCTACACCTCCATGAACCTGCCGATCGCGGTGTGGATGATGCAGTCGTTCCTGGCCGAGGTCCCGGTGGCGATCATCGAGGCGGCGCGGGTGGACGGAGCACGCCTGCCGACGATCCTCACGCGCGTGGTGGCCCCGATCGCCCTCCCGGGCATCGCGGCGACCTCCCTGATCTGCTTCATCTTCAGCTGGAACGAACTCCTCTTCGCCCGAGTCCTGACCGGGGTGGTGGCGGAGACCGCGCCCGTCTTCCTGACCGGCTTCATCACCAGCCAGGGCCTGTTCCTGGCGAAGGTGTGCGCCGCGTCGCTCGTGATCTCCCTGCCGGTGCTCGCCGCGGGGTTCGCCGCCCAGGACAAGCTGGTCCAGGGCCTGTCGCTGGGAGCCGTCAAATGAAGGCCGCCGTCATCGAGTCCGTGGGCCGCGCCGTCGTCACCGAGGTCCCCGACCCGACACCCGGCCCGCGCGAGGTCGTCGTGGAGGTCGCCGCGTGCGGCCTCTGCGGGACCGATCTGCACATCCTCCAGGGCGAGTTCGCGCCCAAACTGCCGATCGTGCCGGGGCACGAGTTCGCGGGCCAGGTGGTCGGGGTCGGCACCCAGGTCACGGAGTTGGCGATCGGCGACCGGGTCGCGGTCGACCCCTCGCTCTACTGCCACGAGTGCCGTTACTGCCGCGACGGACACAACAACCTGTGCGAACGGTGGGCCGCGATCGGCGTCACCACGGCAGGCGGCGCCGCCCAGTTCGCGGTGGCACCCGTGGCGAACTGCGTGAAACTCCCCGAGCACGTCCGCACCCAGGACGCGGCCCTGGTGGAGCCCCTGTCGTGCGCGGTGCGCGGCTACGACGTCCTCAAGTCACGCCTCGGCGCGCACGTCCTGATCTACGGCTCGGGAACGATGGGCCTGATGATGCTGGAACTCGCCAAGCGGACCGGCGCGGCCAGCGTGGACGTCGTGGACCTGAACGCGGCCCGCCTGGAGACGGCCGTACGCCTCGGGGTGTCGGGGTCGGCGGCGAACCCGGACGAGCTGGACCGACCGCAGGGCTGGGACGTCGTGATCGACGCGACGGGCAACGCGGCAGCGATCCAGGACGGCCTGGACCGGGTGTCCAAGGCGGGCACGTTCCTCCAGTTCGGCGTGGCCGACTACGCGACGCGCGTGACCATCGACCCGTACCGCATCTACAACCAGGAGATCACCATCACGGGTTCGATGGCCGTGCTCCACAGCTTCGAACGCGCGGCGGAACTCTTCGCGAACGGGGTCCTCGACCCGGAGATCTTCATCAGCGACCGAATTCCGCTGGAGCGGTATCCGGAGGCGCTGGAGCAGTTCGCGGCGGGGGTGGGGCGGAAGATCATCGTCGTCCCGTAGGGGTACTGACCTGCTCTTTCGGGGAACGGGCGGATTGGCCGCTTGGTAAGGGAACAGTAAAGCGGCCTCGCTCGTTCTCCCGGCATGACAGCTATGACCCCCGGCTCGAACATCCCTCTCTCCACCGCCCGCGTCGCGGTGGACGTCGCCGCCCCGGTGCGGCTCGACGTTTCGGGCCTGCTGCTCACCGCCGACGGCAAGGTGCGCTCGGACGACGACTTCATCTTCTACAACCAGCCGAACGGACCGGGTGTGACGTACCGGTCGGGCGGCGGTACGGCACCGGACGCGATCGTCGTCGACACGGCGGCGGTCCCGCCCGGCATCGAGAAGATCGTGGTCACCGCCAGCCCCGACGCCCAGGGCCAGACCTTCCAGGGCATCGAGCCGACGGCCACGATCCGCGGCGCGGACGACAACGCCGTGCTGGCCACGTTCACGCCCCCGCAGCTCGGCACCGAGACGGCGCTGGTGATCGTGGAGATCTACCTGCGCAACGGCGCGTGGAAGGCCCGCGCGGTCGGCCAGGGCTACTCCAACGGGCTCGCGGGCATCGCCACCGACTTCGGCGTCTCGGTGGAGGAGCCGGCACCGGCCGCCCCGCCGCAGCCCACGCCCACGCTCCAGACGCCGGTGGCCCCGCCGGCCCCGTCGCTGTCCCGCACCCCGCCGCCCCCGGCCGCACCGCCCGCCCCCGCGGCCCCCGCCCCGGGCACCGGCAAGATCAACCTCGACAAGGGCCGCGTCAGCCTCCAGAAGAACCAGACGGTCTCCCTGGTCAAGGGCGGCCGTCCGCTGCTCTCCCAGGTCAAGATGGGCCTCGGCTGGGAGCCCGCCTACCGCGGCAAGGACATCGACCTCGACGCGTCGGTCATCGCCTACGGCCCGCAGCGCAACCACATCGACAGCTGCTACTTCGGCAAGCTGTCGATCCTGAACGGCGCGATCAAGCACTCCGGCGACAACCTCACGGGCGAGGGCGGTGGCGACGACGAGGTGATCGTGGTCGACCTCGGCCGCATCCCCCAGGAGGTCAGCGGCCTGGTCTTCACGGTCAACTCCTTCACCGGCCAGAAGTTCACCGAGGTCGCCAAGGCCTATTGCCGCCTGATCGACGCCGCCACCGGCGAGGAGCTCGTCCGCTTCGACCTCACCAACGCCGAGGCCCAGACCGGCGTGATGATGGCGAAGCTCGTCCGGCAGTTCTCCGGCGAGTGGGACATGACCGCCATGGGCAACTTCGTGAAGTCGCGCACGGTACGGGGGATGGTGAAGCCGGCGGCCCAGTCGCTGTAAGCAGCCCTACGACCGCTGCGGGCGCCCCTTCCGAGGGGCGCCCGGCGTTTTTCAGTCCCCGGCCGCGGGCCGCAGCCCGTCCGTCAGCAGCGACAGATACCGGCGGATGAACTTCCCCTGGCCATCGGCCAGTTCGGAAGCCGTGGACACCCCGTGGGCCAGCCGCAGGATCTCGATCGGCTCGACGTCCTGGCGCAGGGTTCCCTCCCGCTGTGCCGCCTCGACCAGCCGCTGCGCCGCGCCCTTCATCGAGCCCGCGCAGGCCGTCAGCGCGGCCTCGCCGCCGTCGGTGACCGCGGAGCCCAACAGGGCCTTCATACCGCGCACCTGGATCATGCCGAGGCCGACCCAGTACAGCCACTCGACCAGCGCCTCACCCGGCGGGAGTTCCTTCGCGATCTCGTCCGCGCGGGACGCGAGCGCCTGGATCCGCTCGACGTAGGCAGCCTCAAGGAGCGCCTGCCGGGTCGGGAAGTGGCGGTACAAGGTCCCCGAGCCGACCCCCGCGCGTTTCGCGATGTCGTCGAGCGACGCGTTCTCCCCGTGCTCGGCGAACGCCTCGGCCGCCACCTTCAGCAGCCGGTCGTAGTTGCGCCGTGCGTCCGCGCGCATGGGTCTGACCTGCGTCATCCAGATACTCCTTGCGAACCGGGGACTCTCTCCGTATCTTACCGAGTACTAAACGGAGACAGTCCCCGCTTATCTCGGCGGGCAGTCCGTGCTGCCCGCACACCGCTCAGCCGGGGACGCCAGACCGGGAGAACTCCATGTCCACCCCGTCCGCACCGTCCACCACCACCGCCGATCCTCTCTCCGCACCACCCGGGCCCGCCAGGCTCCGCACCGTCCTCTTCGTCATCGTGACCGCGTATCTGATGGTCGGCGTCGACTCCACCGTCGTCAACGTGGCCCTGCCCGACATCCAGAAGAACCTCGACTTCAGCCCCACCGGCCTGTCCTGGGTCCTCAACGCCTACACCCTCGCCTTCGGCGGACTGCTCCTTCTGGGCAGCCGGATCGGAGACATCGTCGGCCGCCGCCGCACGCTCACGATCGGCGTCCTGCTCTTCGCCTCGTCCTCCCTCCTCGGCGGACTTGCCACCGACAGCGCCTGGCTGCTCGCGGCCCGCGCGCTCCAGGGCGTGGGCGCCGCGCTGATCGCGCCCAACACCCTCGCCCTGATCACCACCAACTTCCCGGAGGGACCGCGCCGTCACCACGCGCTCGGCATCTACACGTCCATGGCCGGCATCGGCGCCTCGATAGGCCTCGTCGTCGGCGGCATGCTCACCTCGTGGGCGTCCTGGCGCTGGTCCCTGCTGATCAACGTGCCGATCGGCGCCGCGGTGGCCCTGGCACTCCCCCGCTTCGTCGGCGAGACCCCGCGCCACGCGGGCCGGTTCGACGCCGCGGGCGCGCTCACCGGCACCGCCGGAATGACCTCGCTGGTGTACGCGTTCATCCGGGTCTCCTCGGACGGCTGGGGCGATCTCCAGGCGCAGTCGGGCTTCGGCGTGGCGACGGCCCTGCTGGTGGGCTTCACCCTGGTCGAGTCCCGCGCCGCCCAACCCATCATGCCGCTGCGCCTGTTCGCGGACCGCAACCGCGCGGGCGGCTACGTGGGCGTCCTGCTCCTGCCGGCGGGCATGTTCGGCGCGTTCTACTTCCTCACCCTGATCAGCCAACGGGTCCTGGACTACAGCCCGTTGCGCACGGGCTTCGCCTTTCTGCCGATCACCCTGGCGATCTTCACGGTGGTCCGCTTCGTACCGCGCCTGCTGGCCCGCTTCGGCGCCAAGCCGGTGCTGCTCACCGGCATGGCCCTGCTCGCCACCTCGACGGGCTGGCTCTCACAACTCCAGTCCGGCGACGGCTACGTGACCGGTCTCCTCGGTCCGCTCGTCCTGATGGGCGTGGGCGTCGGCCTCAGCTTCATGCCGCTCAACGCGACGATCCTCGCGGGCGTCCAGCCTCGCGAGGCGGGCTCCGCGTCCGGCCTCCTGCAGACCCTCCAGTGGCTCGGCGGCACCCTCGGACTGTCCATCCTGGTCACCGTCTTCGGCACGGCGACCCGGCACGCGACCGGATCGCCGTCCGACATCCTGGTCCACGGCTCGGCCCGGGCGTTCGGCGTCGGCGCGCTGATCGCCCTGACCGCCTTGCTGGTGTCGGCGTTCGTGATCACCGGCAGGAAGGCCGAGGCGGCCGCCAAGGCTCCCTAGAACAGGGCGCTGTACGCGTTCAGCGCGGGCTGTCCGCCGAGGTGGGCGTAGAGCACGGTGGAGTCGGCGGCGATCTCACCGCGGGCGACCAGGTCGATCATCCCGGCCATCGACTTGCCCTCGTACACGGGGTCGGTGACCATGCCCTCGGTGCGGGCGGCGAGGCGCATCGCCTCCAGGGTGGTCTCGTCCGGGATGCCGTAGACCCCGGCGTGGTAGCGGTCGTCGAGTTCGACGTCGTCGATGGTCAACTCCCGCTCGACCCCGATCAGTCGGCCGGTCCCCTGCGCGATGCGGGCCACCTGCTCGCGGGTCTCGGCGGGCTTCGCCGAGGCGTCGATGCCGAGCACGCGACGCTCACGCCCGCCCGCCTCCTCGATCGCCCGGAACCCCGCGACCATGCCGGCCTGCGTGGAACCGGTCACCGAACACACCACGACGGTGTCGAAGAAGATCCCCAACTCCTGCTCCTGCTCGGCGACTTCGTGGGCCCAGTTGGCGAAGCCGAGGCCGCCGAGCGGGTGGTCGGAGGCGCCGGCCGGGATGGCGTACGGCGTGCCGCCCGACTCCTCGACCTCGCGCAGCGCCTGCTCCCAGCTCTCCTTGAAGCCGATACCGAACCCGGCCTTCACCAGCCGTACGTCCGCGCCGGCGAGCCGGCTGATCAGGATGTTGCCGACCTTGTCGTAGACGGAGTCGGGCCACTCCACCCAACTCTCCTGTATCAGCACGCACTTGAGCCCGGCGCGGGCGGCGCAGGCCGCGACCTGACGGGTGTGGTTGGACTGCACCCCGCCGATCGAGACAAGGGTGTCGCAGCCCTTGGCGATCGCGTCGGCGACCAGGTACTCCAGCTTGCGGGTCTTGTTCCCGCCGTACGCCACACCGGAGTTGCAGTCCTCGCGCTTGGCCCACAGGGCGGCGCCGCCGAGGTGGGCGGTGAGGCGTTCCAGCGGGTGCACCGGGGAGGGGCCGAAGAGGAGCGGGTAACGGTCGTACGAGGAAAGGGACATGCTGCCTCCGGGGTCGGGCGGGGTCCGCGGGTTCAGGCGGGATCTGCCGGGTCGGCCAGGTCGGCCAGGTCGGCCAGGGTGTGCCAGATGGCGACCGTGACCAGGACCGCGCCCTCGGTGTCACCGTCCGCGCAGGCCTCGATCAGCCGCTCGTGCAGCCCGGCCGAGCGGCACGAGCCGCCTTCGCCGAAGCGCTGTCGCTCCAGGCGGCGGATGAGCGGGGTGTAGCGGGCGACGGTGGCGGCGGCGGCGCGATTGCCGCTCACCCGCACCAGTACGTCGTGGAGTTCGTCGTCGGCGCGCAGGGCCGCGTCCACGTCACCGCCGGTCACGGCGAGGGCGAACCGGCCGTTGGCCGCGCGCATCACGTCAAGGTCCGCCGCCCCCAAGCGGGGTACGGCGACCCGGGTCACCAACTCGTGCATGGCGCCGACCACGGCGGCCGCGTCCCGCACCTCGGCGGCCACGACCGGCGTCACCCGCGTGTAGCTCTGCGGCTTGCTCTCCAGCAGCCCCTCGTCCACCAGCCGCGAGAACGCCTCCCGCACCGGCGCCCGCGACAGCCCGAGCCGCTCGGCGAGATCGGCGTCGCGCACCACGGTGCCGGGTTCGATCTCCCCGGCCACGATGGCGTCGCGGATCACTTCGTAGGCGCGGTCCCTGAGGAGGGTGCGCGGGACGGGTCGTAGGGCCTCCATGAACTGAAATGTTAGATGTCAATCTCCCGGAGGACAAGAGGGGGCAAGGGAGGGCATGGGAGGCAAGGCGGGAATGGAAGTGGCCCGCACCCCCCGTGTGAGTGCGGGCCACGCTTCGGTGCTCAGGCCGCCCAGGGCCAGTCGGCGTCCTGGGCCGCCTCGAGCAGCGGCACCATCCGGAAGGCCGCGTCGCCGAGGCCTCCGAAGGTGTGCCGGTTCGCCCTGCCCGACGGGCCGTGGCCCGCCCGGTACCCGGCGAGGTTCCAGGTGTAGACCGGGATGTGCGCCGGCACCTGCTCGGTCGGGTCACCGTGCCGGTTGTACGCGTACTGCTCGTCGGTGACGATCAGCACCCGGTCCTGTCCCCGGTAGTGCGCGCGGACCGCCGAGGTGGTGTCGGTGCCGCCCAGGCTGCCGAAGCGGTCCAGGATCTTCAGCACCGACTCGTCCCGGCGGAAGTCCAGCCGCCGGTTGGTGGTGCCGAACTCGACGAGATCCGCGTCCGCCGCCCGCAGCGCGAGCGCCGTGCCGAAGATCGCCGCCGCGTCGGCCCGGTTGAGCTCCGAGCGGTCGGACAGCCGCGCCCACATCGAGCCCGAACGGTCCACGAGGACCAGCGTCCGGCCGGGCAGCGCGGGCACGTTGGCCAGCGAGTGCCCGAGCGCCCGCTCCAGCGGGTACGCCCAGCGCAGCGAGGGCGCGTGGCGGTACGCCGCCAGGTACCGGAACGGGAACTGCCGCGACCGTGCGACCTCCGCCGGGTCGCTGATCCGCGCGGCGACCCGCTCCGCGACCTCGTCGGACACACCGGCCTGGTCGAAGTTGCGCAGGTTGCGGACGAGCGCCATGGCGCCCATGGACGGGATGACCGCCTCCCAGGCGGCCTTGTCCATCGGACCCTGGAGCCAGCCGGCCAGCGCCTCCCACGTCACCCCGGCCTCGGCGAGCCGCTCGGCACCGCCCTCGGATGTGACGACGGCACGCCGGTCCTCGACCGGCAGGGCCATCAGCTCGCGGTGCGCGACCAGCGTCCGGCTCGACGTGGGCGGCAGCGCGGTGTCCGGGTTGTGCCGACGGTCGAGGGCGTACCGGAACAGCTCGCCCTGCCACGGCTTGTCCGGGTCCGGGGCCGCGTGCACGAGGTTGAGGATGTCGCCGAAGCGGTAGCCCTTGGACACGGTGTCGTACTTCAGCAGCGACTTGCCGCTGTAGAGCCGCTGCACGGCGTCGGCGATACCGCGCTTGACGGGCTTGGGGACGGCACGGCCGTACTGGGAGGTCCAGTACGCGAGCAGTTCGCCGGGCTCGTCGGGGCGGCGCAGTACGGAGGCCACGACCGTGCGGTTCGACGGGCCGTCGGTGACGCCGGCGTCGAGGCGTGCCTTGACGTACTCGGCGGCGCCCACGATCGAGGCGGTGCGCAGGTTGCCCTCGCCGCGCAGCCAGTCGAGCAGGCCCGCGGTCCAGGCCGGGTCCTCGACGGCGAGCCGGTGCACCAGCCGCGCGTAGCGGTCGTCGCGGTCGGTGCCGGTCTCGTAGAAGGTCTGCTGGGACACGAAGTTGGCGATCGCGAGCAGGAAGAGCTCGGAGCGCGCGTCCCGCTCACGGCCACGGCCGCCCTCGTAGGTACGGAGCACCCGGCCCGTGGAGGTGACGCGGGAGACGGGCTGCGCGCGGGCGGACTTCCTGTTGAATCGAGACATGCTGAATTCCCCCGAATTCACTGCGTTTTCGGAGGGAGTGCGCGGCAATGGTGGGCGCCCGAGATCGGAGTCGGCGACGGGACTTATAAACCAGCGCGTCTTCCGTTCCGCCACATCGGCCCTGGGCCGATGACGGGATTTGAACCCGCACCCGTATCACTACGGACTGGATCCCTGAAGTATCCGCTGCCTGCGCACCGGGCACCCACCATGAGCTGCGCCTCCCGAGATCAAGTCGACGGCGGTGTTGGATTCTTTTTCGAGAAGAAGTAACCGCTGCCTTCGCACCGGGAGGTGCGTGCTGTCGTGATCTCAGAGTAGGAGGCACAGTCGATGGTGGGCGACCGAATTAACTAGCCGCGCTGCTGCCGCTTCCAGGGGCCGGTGATCGCCAACATGATGCCGGGCGTCTGGATGTTGGCGAACAGGGTCTTTCCGTCGGGCGAGAAGGTGACGCCGGTGAACTCGCTGTACTCGGGCTTCTCCGCGGTGCCGATGTTGAGTTCGTTGCGGGCGATCGGGTAGGTCCGGCCGCTGTCGGTCGCGCCGAAGAGGTGCTGGATGCCCTCGCCGTCCTCGGCGATGACGAGACCGCCGTACGGGGAGACGGTGATGTTGTCCGGGCCGTCGAAGTTGCCGTCCTTGGACGGGTCCGGGTTGACGCCGATGAGCACCTTCAGCGTCAGGGTGCGGCGCTTGGGGTCGTAGAACCAGACGGCGCCGTCGTGCTGGACGGGGCTCTCGGTGCGGGCGTACGAGGAGACGATGTACGTGCCGCCGTCACCCCACCACATGCCCTCCAGCTTGCGGGCGCGGGTGACCTCGCCGGCGGCGAACTGCTTGCGCACGGAGGTGGTTTTGGCGTCGCGGTCGGGTACGTCGACCCAGTCGACGCCGTAGACCGTGCCGATCTTCGTGGCGCGGGAGAGGTCGTCGACGAACTTGCCGCCGGAGTCGAAGCACTTGAAGGCCTGGAGCACGCCCGCGTCGTCGGCGAGGGTGCGCAGCTTGCCGCGGCCGTGGTGGAAGTGCTCCGGCGGGGTCCAGCGGTAGAGCAGGCCGTTGGGGCCGGACGCGTCCTCGGTCAGGTAGAGGTGGCCGCGCTTGGGGTCGACGACGACGGCCTCGTGGGCGTAGCGGCCAAGTGCCTTGATGGGCTTGGGGTTTCTGTTGGCGCGGCGGTCGGCGGGGTCGACCTCGAAGACGTAACCGTGGTCCTTGGTGAAGCCGTTGGCGCCGGTCTTGTCCTCGGTCTCCTCGCAGGTGAGCCAGGTGTCCCAAGGGGTGTTGCCGCCCGCGCAGTTGGTGGCGGTGCCGGCGATGCCGACCCACTCGGCGACATGGCCGCCGGGGCGGACCTCGACGACCGTGCAGCCGCCGGCCGCGGCCGGGTCGTAGACGAGTCCGTCGATGAGCGGCACCGGGTGCGGCCACTGGGCGCGGGGGCCGGCCAGTTCGTGGTTGTTGACCAGGAGGGTCGTGCCGCGGGGGCCGTCGAAGGTGGACGTGCCGTCGTGGTTGGAGGGGGTGAACTCGCCGGACTCCAGCTTGGTCCGGCCGCTGTAGGTGATGACGCGGTACTTGAAGCCGGCGGGCAGTGCGAGCAGGCCCTTGGGGTCGGCGATCAGCGGTCCGTAGCCGACTCCGCCGTGCCCGTGGCCGTGGCCGTGGCCGTCCGCCGACACTCCCTCGGTGCCCTCGGCGTCCGTGGACGCGAGGGCGTTGGGGGCCGTGGCCAGCGCGCCGACGGTGCCGGCGAGCGCGACACCGGCACCGGTGACCGCGGATCTGGTGGCGAAGTCCCTGCGACTGAGCGACATGGTGTCTCCTGTGACGGTGGGTATGCCGTGGAGGGTGGCGGACCTCGGGTCGGCGCCACAGTCGCGCCCACGGCTGAACGGGAGTTGAACACCGGGCGTCTGCGCGGGACACGCTTCCATGAATCCGTACGGACCGGACCACGGGAGTCAAAAGAATCTCTCGCCCGGGTAACGGCACTGGCGGATGACGAGCGATCGGGCGAATCATCACAAAGAGGACCGACCGATGCGGCTACGACGCGCCGAGCACCGACACGGTCACGCCGAAGCAGAGCATGAGGCCGGTCCAGGGCATGGCGTGCCGCAGATGGCGGTTCTTCGCGTGCGCGATGGCGCCCAACACCCGTGCCATGTCCCACAGTTGCGCGCACAGCAGGCTCGGGTCGGCGGCGGGCGGGATGTCCAGGCCCATGAAGCCGAAAGGGCTCAGCGGGAGGGGTACCTCCAACCGGGGCCGCATCGCCAGGGCGAGATGGAAGCCGGAGATCAGGAACGTAACGGCGAACAGCGCCAGGACGACGTCGGCGACCGCCCCGTGCCGGCGCCCGTCGCCCGTACCGAGGGCGGTCACCACCGCGACCACTCCCCCGGTGTGCACCACCAGCATGCTGTTGACCTTGGCGTCGGCCTCCTGGACATAGCCCTGGAAGGCGGACAGCGCCCCCAGCCCCGCCGCCACGGCGATCTCGACCGTCCTGGTGCCCCCGTGGTCCGTCATCATGGCCGCCCTCCCGCCACGTCTCCCGTGTCGACAGGATGGAACGGTCCGCGTCCGCGGCGCGCATCGACCGTCACGTGACGGGGTGGCTCCGGAGCGAGCGGGACGACCCGTGCGCGAACACGGGGCGCGGATACGGGCGGACAGCCCCGCGGAGACCTCCGGCCCCGGCCTCACCGCCGGGGCGAGGGCGTCAGCGGGCCGTCCACTCCTGCGTACGGTCCCCGGCCCTGCACGGCTCCACTGTCAGCGCGCCGCCCCTGCCGTGCGCGCTCAGACAGCCGTCCGTCCGGGCCGCGTTGTGCAGCCGGAAGGTGCCGTCGTGGCCGTGCACGGGGACGACCGACCACTGCTGGGCAGGGTCGTCGGCATACGGGCGCAGCAGCACCAGGCCCGATGCGGTGTCGAGGGCGAGAGCCAGGCCGCGGCCGGCGTCAGGCCCGGCCGTCAGCCGCAGTCCACCGCCCTCCGCCGGGGTCAACCGCCAGGCCCGCTCGGCACCGTCCCGACGGTCCTCGCCGTCCGCCAGCCAGGCGCCCGTCCCGTCGGCGGCGAGGACGCCTCCGTGGCCCGCGTTGCCGAGCGGGCCGCGCTCGTCGGCGGCCGTCGAGGAGGGGGCGGACTGGGGCGTCAGCGGCGGCCGTTCGCTCTGCGAGCGGGAGGTCGCGGGTCCGGGCCGCTGGGGCGGACGGGAGCCCGCGGGGGTCGCGGCTTCGGTCGTCACGTTGCCCTGCGTCGAGGAGAACGCCACGGGCACGAGCAGCACCGCGGCGAGGGCCACCGCCGCCGGGATCGCCACGGTCGCCAGCATCAGCCGGGGTGCCCGGCTGACCAGGCTCATCACCTTGCGCAGGCCGGGCACGACCCCCCGGTCCAGGCGTCGCCTCAACCGGGTGAGGAACGACGGGTTCACGGTCCGGTGCACCTCGTCCTTGGTGCGGCCGGGCGCGGTGAGGTGGGCCGGGCGCTTCTTCCCGTGCTTGTCGATCACGTCGACGGGCTCGAAGCTGTCCGCCTCCACGCCCGACGCCCAGCCGAGGCGAATCGTTTGGTCATACACATACTGGCTGACGATCATCACGAGCTGCTGATCGGGGAACTCCTTCTGCAGCAGCTTCGCCTGCGCGCAGTCGACCAGGCGCTTGGCCTCGACGGCTCCGCCGCCCGCGGTACCCAGGGCGCTGTCCGCGGCCAGGCTGGTGACCACGGCCAGCCGGACCTGGAGCAGTTCCTCGGGCGCACGGCCGACGTTCCTCTTGGCGAGGCTCTCCTGGAAGGCCGGGGCGTACCGGGAGACCACCAGACTCATCAGGCTGCTGCGCCACCAGACCAGGTATCCGTCGCCGTCCTTCTGGAAGCCGAGGTGGTCGCGACGCAACGAGTCGGGCACCTGATCGAGCGCGTCCTGATGCGCCCCGTAGAGCGCCGCCTGCGCCGCGTGCATCTGTGGACCGAGGAAACGGCTGTAGTCGCCCAGATCCACTCTCAAGTACACAGCGTCGAAGAGATTCGACACCGGATCTGATCCGAATCCGTCACCCGATTCGGACGCGTTGTCGTGCAACGTACGTGTGACCTCTCCTGAACAGGAGCGCGATGTCCAAGAGATTATGGACAGCCTTGGGATACCACACATGTGCACGGAGTTGCCAATTGGCCCATGTTCAACTCCCGCCCCTCTGTGCTCATTCCCCGTCCGCGATCGCCCGAAGCGCTGTCAGGTCGGTGACGATGACACGCCGGTGATGCGCGTCGACAAGATCGCGCAGTTCCCTGAGCGCCCGGTACGCGGTGCTCTCGGAGACCCCGATCAACTCGCCCCACTCCATGTGCTTCAAATCCATCGGAAGGATGACCTCGCGTCCACGCACCGACTGCCCGAAGTCGTCGGCCATTTCGACCAGGACGCGGGCCAACCGCACGGTGGGCGACCGGTGATGGAAGTCGACCCGACGCCGGGTGGCTGCCGCCAGCTTCCGGCTGACGGTGTCCTGTAATCGCCGCAGCACCTCGGGCTGGGCCCCTTTCACGGCGTCGAAGTCGGCCCACCCGAGCCGCAACACCGTGACGGGGTCGATCCCGCAGGCCCGGACCGTCGCACTGCGCGGCGCCCCGCTCATCCCGGCGAGTTCCCCGACCAGATCCCCACGGAGCCGCACGGCGACGAGGGTCCACCCACCACCGCTCAGCGCCGCGGTGACCTTGACGTAGGAGGAGACGAGCAGGAAGACATCGGTGCTGAGATCCCCCTCCCTGATCAGCGCCGTACCGGGAGCGAAGGACACGAGCTCCGCCCGCTCGGCCAGGGCGAGTTGGGCCGCACGACTCAGCCCACCGAGAAAACTGTCGGCACGCCACTCCCCCCGCGCCTCCCGCACCAGCCGTTCGGCCTCGGCCCAGTCCATGCGCACTCCGCCCCCGAGAGTCACAAAAATCGTGCCCGCCGGGAGGGTAGGTTTCACGCCGACTAAACGAGGTACGACCCACATCTCTCAGCCCCCCACCCCCAGGAGGCTCCGCCTCGTGGACACCGATCGGCATCTTCGAACTCGTCCGCCGCCCGAGGCCGAGGCTGTGCCACCCCAATCCCCCACCCACCTCAGGGGACTCCGCCTCCCGAATGCCGTTCCGAGCGTCTGCCTTTCAGCCCGCCCGACGTCCAAGGCCAAGGCTCTGCCATCCCGAACCCCCACCCACCCCCAAGGGGCTCCGCCTCTTGAGCTCCGGTCCGTATCTTTCAGCCCGTCCGGCGTTTGAGGACGAGGCCCGTTCAGGGCCGAAGCGGGGTCTGGGGGCGCAGCCCCCAGCGGGGGGGAAGGGGCAGCGCCCCTGGGGATGGGACGGGTAGGGGCGGCGGGGGCGAGAAAAACCCCTCAATCCCCCCGCTGGGACCGCGCCTTGAACGCCGCCCGCTTCGCTTCCTTCGCAATCCGCTTGTCCGGATGCAACCGCCCCATCGCCTCCAGCACATCCGCCGTAGCGGGATGCTCCACCCGCCAGGCAGCCGCGAAGAACCCACCATGCTGCGCGGCCAACCCCTGCACCAAAGCCTGCAGTTCGTCGGAATTACCCTCCGCCGCCAGCTGCGCAGCAACCGTGTCGATCGTCAACCAGAAGATCATCGACTCCGACGGCGCAGGCACATCCCCCGCCCCGTGCTCCGCCAGCCAGACCCGGGCCAGCCCCCCGAGCTCAGGATCGTCGAGCACCTCCCGCAACGCCGGCTCGGCCTCCGCCCCCACCAGAGACAACGCCTGCTGACACCGCAACCTCCGCAACGGCGCCCCCGCGTCCAGCCCCCGCGCCGCCGCCAACAACTCCCGCGCCGCCCCCAGCGGTTCACGCCGAGCCAGCCACAACTCGGTCTCCGCCTGCGCAGCGCCCTGCGGAAACGTCGCCGTCCCGTCGAGCAACGCGTCGGCCCCCTTGTCCGCGAGGTCCCCGACCGCGGGCGCCTCGAGACCGGCCTCGAGAAGCCGCGCCCGCAGCCCGTACAGCCCGAGCGGCGTCAGCCGCACCATCCCGTACCGGGAGACGTCGATGTCGTCGACGGGCGCCGCGGGTTCCTCGTCGGCGTCGGCCATCAACGCCTCGTCGACCGGCTGGTACTCGACCAGGCCGACCGGTTCGAGGACCCGGAACTGGTCGTCCAGCCGCATCATCGCGTCGGACACCTGCTCCAGCACGTCGTTGGTGGGCTCCCCCATGTCACTGGGCACGATCATCGACGCGGCGAGCGCCGGCAGCGGCACCGGCGAGTCGCCGGGACCGTCCTCGCTGACCGTCAGGAGATAGAGGTTGCCGAGCACGCCGTCGAGGAAGTCGGCCTCCGCCTCCGGGTCCCACTCGATGCGGGAGAAGTCGACCTCGCCGCTCTCGTCAAGCGCGTCCTCCAGGCCCTCCAGATCGGGCACGCTCGCGTCGGCCAGCACGGTGTCCAGCGCGCCGAGCCACACCCCGAGCACGTCCTGCGGCGAGCCGCCGGTGAGCAGTGCCAGGTCCTCGCCCGCGGCGACGGTGCCCTCCTCCTCGTCGACGATCTCGACGAGCCCGGTGTCGACGGCGACCCGCCAGGCCTCGCTCGCGTCGGCCGCCGCGTCGTCCCCGGTCAGCCCGAGGGCCTCGGCGGCGGCGGGCAGTTGCTCGTCGACGAGTCCGCCCCCGGCGTCGACCCTGGTGTCCGCACCGGCCCAGCGGGCGAGCCGGGCGGCCCGGCCGAGCAGCGGCGTGGACAACGCGGCCCGCGCCAGCTCCGCTTCGGGAGACAACCGCACCGGCGGCAGGGGGGAGCTGTCTGACATCGGCTGCTTCTCCTAGGGGGCGTGTCGTACCACTCGATCGCTCAGCCTAGACGGATTTCGACCCATGCCACCCGGTTCATCTCCCCGACGACCGCTGTACATGGCTGAATCCTTGACAACCCATATGAGCAGGCAGGAGATTGACGCGCGTAGAAATCTGCTGGACACCTGTTCACTGTATTTTCTACGCGCGTCGCCACCGCCCCACCGGTCGCGGCCCCAGGCGTTCCAGTTACACCCTCGTCCCGGCGCCCACGCATGTCCCCGGAGGGATCACGTTGCCGAGCAAGTCTTCCGCGCGCCTCGCCGCGCTCACCGTCGCCGCCGTATGTTCCGCGGCGTCCACCGTCGCCCTGACCTCGCCCGCGCACGCCGACGGCCTGCGCATCCATGACGTCCAGGGCACCACCCGGACCTCCCCGTACGCCGGCCAGAAGGTCACGGACGTGCCCGGCATAGTCACCGGCACGCGCACGTACGGCTCCTCCAGAGGCTTCTGGCTCCAGGACCCGACCCCGGACGACAACCCGGCCACCAGTGAGGGCGTGTTCGTCTTCACCAGCTCCTCGCCGAAGGTCGCCGTCGGTGACTCCGTCACGGTCACCGGCACGGTCTCCGAGTACGTGCCGGGCGGCACTTCGACCGGAAACCAGTCGTTGACCGAGATCACCAAGCCCACCATCACCACCGTCTCCACGGGCAACGCGGTCCCGGCCCCCACGGTGATCGGCTCGAAGTCGGTGCCGAACCGGTACACCCCGGCGGGCGACACCGCCGCGAACGGCTCGCTGGCCGGTCTGACCCTGCAGCCGAAGAAGTACGCCCTGGACTACTACGAGTCCCTCGAGGGCATGAACGTCCAGGTCAAGAACACGCGCGTGGTCACCGCCACCGACCCGTACGCCGAGCTGTGGGTCACGGTGAAGCCGCACGAGAACCCGACCCGCCGCGGCGGCACGCTGTACGGCTCCTACGACTCGCAGAACACCGGCCGGCTCCAGATCCAGTCGCTGGGCGCGGTCGCCGACTTCCCGGTGGCGAACGTCGGCGACACGCTGACCGGCACGACGACCGGCCCGCTGGACTTCAACCAGTTCGGCGGCTACACCCTGGTCGCGAGCGAGCTGGGGACGCTGAAGAGCGGTGGCCTCAAGCGCGAGACGACGCAGAAGCAGTCGCGGGACGAGCTGGCGGTCGCGACGTACAACGTCGAGAACCTCGACCCGACCGACGCCACCTTCGACGCGCACGCGGCCGCGATCGTGAACAACCTGAAGTCGCCCGACATCGTGTCCCTGGAGGAGATCCAGGACAACAACGGCGCGAAGGACGACGGCACGGTCGCCGCCGACGTGACGGTGAACAAGCTGATCGACGCGATCGTCGCGGCGGGCGGCCCCAAGTACCAGTGGCGCTCCATCGACCCGACCAACGACACCGACGGCGGCGAGCCCGGCGGCAACATCCGCCAGGTGTTCCTCTTCAACCCGGAGCGGGTCTCCTTCACCGACCGCGCGGGCGGCGACGCCACCACCGCGGTCGGGGTCACGAAGGTGCACGGCAAGGCGGCCCTGACGGCCTCCCCGGGCCGCGTCGAGCCGACGAACGAGGCCTGGACCAGCAGCCGCAAGCCGCTGGCCGGCGAGTTCGTCTTCCGCGGCAAGACGGTCTTCGTGATCGCCAACCACCTCAACTCCAAGGGTGGCGACTACGGGTTGACCTCGCAGTACCAGCCGGTGCCGCGCAGCTCGGAGGTCCAGCGCCACAAGCAGGCGACCCTGGTCAACGCGTTCGCGAAGTCGATCCTCGACGTCCAGAAGAACGCCGACGTCATCACGCTCGGCGACATCAACGACTTCGAGTTCTCCGACACCACGAAGATCCTGGAGGGTGACGGCGAGCTCTGGTCGGCGATCAAGTCGCTGCCGAAGAGCGAGCGTTACACCTACGACTACCAGGGCAACCAGCAGGTCCTGGACCAGATCCTGATCAGCCCGTCGATCCGGCGCGGCTGCGACTTCGAGTACGACAGCGTGCACATCAACTCGGAGTTCAACGACCAGATCAGCGACCACGACCCGCAGGTGCTGCGGTTCCGCCCGTAGCACCTGAGGTGTGACTCCCGTTTGGTCAGGGCTGGTTGAACACCCCGTTCAGCCAGCCCTGCCACTCGGCCTCGCACTCCTTGATGGGCGAGCCCGGCGTGAAGTCGTGCAGGGAGATGCCGACCGGGTAACCCCAGTGGTTGCGCCCGAAGATCCGGGTGAGCCCCCGGTCGGTGCGCAGCCCGATGAACCACTCGTTGCGGAAGTCGACGACGGCCTCGAACTGGTCGGGCCCGGTGACCGTCACCCGCGCCCCGGCGGCCACGTCGTCCGCGAGCCCCAGCGCCCTTCCTACGGCGGCCAGCGCGTCCGGAGCCTTCGACGCCTCGGGCCCGTCGAAGGTCGCGAAGGCGGCCGGCTTGGGCGCGAAGTGGGTCAGGTACTCGCGCAGGGTGTGCAGATAGAAGTCGGTGTGCTTGGCGGCACCGTCGTACTGGTTGTCCCAGTCGTCGACGAAGATCCCGCTGTGCACGTACCGCACCCAGGCCCGGCGCCCCTCGTCGCGCGCCTCGATGGTGTAGTCGAGCTGGTTCATCGTCTGCTCGGCGATGCCGTCGACGTTCTCGACCCGGTTGGTGTAGCGGTGGGGCGGGTCCCAGGCGGTGACGGTGGACCCGAAGGGTCCCGTGCCGCCGACCTTGGGCTCCGGCGGCTCCATCGGCCACAAGTAGCCGTCGGTGCCGGTGGTGACGGCGTCCCACACCTGCTGCGGGGTGGCGTCGACCTCGAACTCGCGGGCGATCTCGAACTCTTTGGGCATGATCTACTCCAACTCGGTCTGCTTGAGGGTGGGATGGACGGCCACCACGATCCGGTGGTCCCGGCCGCCCTCGACGCCCGGAGCGTCGTACTTGCGGATCAGGCCGGTGACTCCGGCCGTCAACTCCTCGATGAACGCGGCCCGTTCGGCGGCCGAGGCGAAGCGCACCTCGCCGTCCAGCGCATAGGTGGCGAGCCCCTTGCGGGCCTTCGCCGCGCCGGTGATCAGCGCACCGACGTCCCGCACCAGACGGGCGCCGAGCGCGAGCAGCCACCGCGCGGACAGCTGGTCCCGGAACCGGTCCGGGTCGGGCTGTACGGCGGCGAGCGCGAGCGGTGAGATGACGTACGACGCGGCGGTCGCCCGCATCAGCCGCTCGGTGACGTTGCCCTTGCGGCGCTCGCCGGACAGCTCGACCAGGCCGTGCCGCTCCAGTGCCTTGAGGTGGTAGTTCACCTTCTGCCGGGGCAGGCCGACCCGGCCTGCCAGCATGGCGGCCGACGCGGGTCCTGCCGCCAGCTCGGCCAGCAGCCGGGCCCTTATGGGGTCCAGGGAGACGGCTGCGGCCTCGGGATCCTCGATCACGGTGACGTCCAGCATGGGTCCACCGTCTCACCGAACACTTTTTTTGTCCAGACGGTTCTAACTGTCGGTGAGTCCCAGGGCATGGTCGTACCGGCTGACCGTGCTGCTCCTCAGCCCCGGCCAGGTCTGCACACGCGTCCAGAGCTCGCTCCCCGAGCCGATCCCGTCGCCCGGCGCGGCGAGGGCGTCGAGGTGGGCCTGGGCGCTCTCCCACTCGGCGTAGTTGAGGACGCGGGTGCCGTCGATGGAGAGGTGAAAGTGGGCGGAGATGCCCCCGGGGTGCGGGGCGGGATCGCTCGCCAGCGCCTCCGCGACGGCGTCCACCCAGGCGCGCTGCCGCTCGGGGTCGGGCCCGTCGAACTCGACGTCCACGATCACCACGCACCCGGGGACGCGCCCGCCCCGGTCGGCCGGGCCGAGGCTGCGGTAGTGCCGGTAGCGACCCAGCCCCACCCGGTCGATGCCGGGTACGGCGGTGTCGATCTCGTCGACGCGCTCCTGCCGGTGCGTCTTGACGAAGGCCTCGTAGGCCGCATCGCCCGTCCACTGCGAGTAGTGCAGGAGGGTGGCGGCGTCGTGGCCGGTGTAGACGTGGTAGCCGAGCAGATCGGCGGCCGGCCAGGGACGGCGCTCCCAGGCGTCGGCGATCGCCTCGACGGTCTGCCGCTGACGCAGAGGGGTGCCTACCCGCCAGGTGCTGAAGAAGGGGGCGCCGATACGGGGGTCGGCGAGGTCGGGGTGTGTGTCCGTGCGCTGTGTCATGCCGCAACTCTTCAATCTCGACCAAAGTTGAGGTCAAGCACGCACAGGACTACCGGTCTTGGTCTCCCCCGCCCGACCCGTTCTCGCCCAGCCGCGCCAACTGCGTCTGGAACCAGTCGAGCCGCGCCTGCAACAGGGCTGCCTCCGCGGTGAGTTCGGGTACGCCGAGCCCTTCGACGTCGGTGAGTTCGGCCAGCCGGCGGGCGCTCGCGCTGCCCACGGCGACCCGCAACCCCTCGCCGGCCAGCCGGGCGAAGGCGGCGAGCGAGACGGACGTACGGCCTCGGACGCAGCCCGCGCAGGACGGTGCCAGGACGAGCCAGCCGGGGCGGCCGCGGCCCGCGTCGGCGAGGGCGGCGGCGACCGTGCCGCAGGCGCACGGTCCGACCGTGGCCGTGCGCACGCGCTGACGGGCGTAGCGGAAGCCGCGCTCGAAGCGGATGTAGGCGCCCAGCACGGTGACCTCGAGCAGGACCGCGCCGCGGTGCTCGGCGGTGCACAGCAGGCCCTCGGCCACCGCGCGGTCGTGCACGCAGTGGAAGCCGCAGTCGCAGCGTCGGTGCGGTGCCCGGTGCCGCAAGCCGTAGACGCAGGACGCGTCGGCCAGCACTCCGTACGGCAGCGCGCCGCCCAGCGACACACCGGTGAACCCGGCCCGGGTGCCGTCCTGGGACAGCACCGGGTGGGCGATCTTGTATCCGGTCGGCGGCTCCGTCGGGCGTTCCGCCGGAAGCCGCAGCCTCATCGGGCCGCCGGGACCTCTTCGGGGGCCTTCAATTCCTTGATCTCCTCGGGGAGTCGGAGCTCCTCGGGTTCTCGGTCGTGCTCCTGCGGCCGCTCTTCCGCGATTCCGGTGGCGAGTGCCTTGCCGAGTTTCATGACGCCTCCATGGGCCGATGCCGATGACCGTCCAGACCATGGTGACCCATGGAGGGCGAAAGGGACACAGGGCCTGGCCTGCGCCCCGACCCACCCCACTCCACAGCACTGCTTACCAATACTCCGTAGCAGAATTAAGTAGAGCTTCACGATCTCCCCGCCGACACTACTCCCATGACGACGACCGCCGCCCGCCCCGTCCGGCCCTTCGGCCGGGCCCTCTGCGCGATGATCACGCCCTTCACCGAGGAGGGCGCGCTGGACCTCGACGGCGCGCAGCGGCTCGCCGAACGGCTGGTGTCCCACGGCTGCGACGGGCTGGTGCTCTCCGGGACGACGGGCGAGTCGCCGACGACCACGGACGCCGAGAAGTCGGCGCTGGTGACGGCGGTGCGGGAGGCGGTGGGCGAGGGGGTGCCGGTCGTGGCGGGGGTGGGCACCTTCGACACCCGGCACACCGTGGAGCTGGCCCGCGCGGCCGAACAGGCGGGCGCGGACGGGCTGTTGGTGGTGAGCCCGTACTACAGCAGGCCTCCGCAGGACGCCGTGGAGGAACACTTCCGGACGGTGGCGGACGCGACGGGGCTGCCGATGCTCGTGTACGACATCCCGGCCCGCACCGGCACCCGGATCGAGCCGGACACGATGCTCCGGCTCGCCGAACACCCCCGGATCGTGGCGGTCAAGGACTGCTCCTATGACTTCCTCGCCGCCCAAAAGGTGCTGGCCCGAACGGAGTTGGCGTACTACGCGGGCTGCGACGAGCACAATCTCGCGCTGTACGCGGTCGGCGGCGCGGGGTACGTCAGCACGGTCGCGAACGTGGTCCCGGATCGACTCCGCGCGGTCGTGGACGCGTTCGAGGCGGGCGACACCCCCGTGGCCGCCCGCCTCCAGCAACGCGCGACGCCGCTCATCGAGGCGATGATGGCGGCGGGACTGCCCGGCTCGGTCACGGCCAAGGCACTCCTGCGCGAACTCGGCCTGCCCGCAGGCCCCGTGCGTGCCCCGCTGCGGCCCGCCGACCGCGAGGCGGTCGACGGGCTGCTGGCGGTGTACGAGGAACTCGTGGGCGGCTGAGGTCGGTTGATCAGTACTGGTGCTCACCCCAGGTGCTCACTTCAGGTGCTGAGCACTGCTGCTGAGCGCTGGTGTTCACCGCTGCGCGAACACCGGCTCCCAGCGTCCGGCGGCTCCGTCGTTGCCCTGTCGGAAGCCGCTGAGCGGGACGACGTCGTCGCTGCCGACGGTCACGAGCACGAGCCGGTTGTGGAACTCGTTCTTCCCGTCCTTCGCGATGTCCCAGGCGATGAGCCGGGTGTTGCCGACCCAGGCGAGCAACTGCTGCCCGTGCACCTCGGTCTTGTCCCCGGTCCGGGCGTCGACGATCCAGGACGAGGTCTTCCACTTCTTGCCGGCGAAGTCCCCGCCGACCAGCTTCCCGTTCGGTGAGGTCCCCGCGTCCACCCACCAGTTCAGGTACTTCTGGTCGGCAGGCACGGCGACCTTCTTGCCGGAGAGGTCGTAGAAATCCTTGCCGATGGCGCCCATGGGATTGCCGGCCCAGACGTACTTGCCGTCCGGGGTGAGCGCGAAGTCCTGGCGCCCGTTGAGGAAGCCGACGTCCGGGTCGTTCGGGTCGCTCTTCAGCTCGACCTCGCTCCAAGGGCCCTTGCCGGAGGCCACGTCGAAGACGTAGAAGCCGTTGCGGGTCGACGGCTGCTTCTGGTCCCAGCCGTCCGAGCCCTCGGTCTTCTCCAGTTGGTCCGGGTTCCCGCCGTAGGTGCTGGCGACCAGCTTCTGCCCGTCGCGTGAGAACGCCAGCCCACCGACCCCGTGGTCCACCGGGATCCACCGCTTGACCTGACCCGAGGCCAGGTCGAGCAGGCCGATACGGGAAGCGGGCAGGTTCTGCTCCAGGACGGCGGCGGTCTTCATGCCGGGGGCGACCGCGACCCAGGACCACTTGGTGGTCTTCACGTACTTCCCGGTCTTGGGATCGAGCAGCCAGTAGGTACGCACGGTCACGCCCTCGTTGGCCGACTGCGCGACGGTCTTCGGGACCGAGTACGCGGCAAGTGCCGTGCCCCCGGCGGAGATCAGGTCGCGCGGCGGCGACTGGTTCGGGTGGGCGTTGACCTCGACCTGCTGGATACCGCCCGAGGGGCGTACCTCGTCCTTGCCCGAGTCGAGCATCGGCACCGCCACGGCGACGGCCACCACCGCGACGGTGACGGCGGCGAGGGTCACGTACCGGCGGTTGCGCCGGCGGCGGCGCAGGGTGAGCACCCGGTCGGCCAACCCCGGTCCCACCGAGGCCTGTTCATCGGCCTGCTCGCGCAGGGCGTCACGCAGGAGTTCATCGACGTTCACGGACGCACCTCCACGGGTGAGTAGTCACGGGACGGCGGCTGTTCGGCCTCGGCCGGTCCCAGGGCCGCCAACTCCGGTGCCAGCGTGCGCAGTCGGGCCAGCGAGCGGTGGGTGGTGGACCGTACGGTGCCCACCGAGCAGCCGAGCAGCCGGGCCACGTCGGCCTCGGGCAGGTCCTCGAAGTAGCGCAGCACCAGCACGGTGCGCTGCCGCGCGGTGAGCCGGCCGAGAGCCGCGCGCATCACGACCCTCAACTCGGCGTTGGCCGCGGAGTCACCCGCCGCCCGTTCACCGCCCTCGGGCGGCTCGGCGACACTGACCTCGCTCCGGCCCCACTTCAGCCGCCAGCGGCTGACCTGCTGCCGGTAGAGGATCCGCCGTACATAGGCTTCGGGTTCGTCGATCCGCTGCCATTTGCCCGCCGCCTTCACGAGCGCGTTCTGCAGCAGATCCTCACCCGCGTGCCGGTCACCCCCGCACAGCAGCACGGCGGTCCTCAGCAGAGCCGACGACCGGTTCTCCACGAACTCGCGAAAACCATCGAGCCCTTCGGCATCCATCGTCACCTTCTCTTCCCCCGGCGGCGCCCGTGCCCCGCTCCTGTGCTCCTTGTGACGCGCACGCCACCCTGCCGCTATGCCTGTCGCGCAAAGAATTCTCGGGCGAGTTCCCACGCCGGCTGCCGTACGTTGTCCCCCATGAGCCGCCCCCTGCTCTTCCTCGACGTCGACGGCCCCCTCAACCCCTACGCGGCACAGCCCGAACGACGCCCCGAGGGCTATACGACGCTGAGGGTGTCCCTCGAGTCGGGCCGCCGCCTACGGGTCTGGCTGAACCCCGCCCACGGCGCCGCGCTGCTCGCCCTGGACTACGACCTGTGCTGGGCGACCACGTGGATGGAGACCGCGAACCGCTGGATAGGGCCCGTCGTCGGCCTGCCCGAACTCCCCTACGTCGACTTCGGCGAGGGCCTGTTCGCCCAGCGCCCCGACGGCGTGCACTGGAAGACGGAGGCGATCCTGGCGTACGCCGACGGCCGTCCCTTCGCCTGGGTGGACGACGAACAGGGCCCGGCGGACGACGAGTTCGTGGCCGCGAGGCATCCGGCGCCGGCGCTGCTGCACCACGTGAACCCGCGCATCGGCCTGCGCGAGCCGGACTTCACGGCACTGGCGGCGTTCGCGACGGCGCACCACTCGTGAGCGGCGGACACCGGTGAGCGGCGAACACGGCTGAGCGCCCGGCTGTCCTGCTCGGCCGGGCGCTCACCCAAGTGTCGTACCGTCGGCGTCAGTTGTGGCTGTGCAGGATCTCGTTCAGGCCGCCCCAGACCGCGTTGTTCGGGCGGGCCTCGACCGTGCCGGTGACGGAGTTGCGGCGGAAGAGGATGTTGGAGGCGCCGGAGAGTTCGCGGGCCTTGACGATCTGGCCGTCGGGCATCGTGACGCGGGTGCCGGCGGTGACGTACAGGCCGGCCTCGACCACGCACTCGTCGCCGAGCGCGATGCCCACGCCCGCCTCCGCGCCGACCAGGCAGCGCTCGCCGATGGTGATGCGGACGTTGCCGCCACCGGACAGCGTGCCCATCGTGGACGCGCCGCCGCCGATGTCCGAGCCGTCGCCGACCACGACACCGGCGGAGATCCGGCCCTCGACCATCGACGTGCCGAGCGTGCCGGCGTTGAAGTTGACGAAGCCCTCGTGCATGACGGTGGTGCCGTCGGCGAGGTGCGCGCCCAGCCGGACCCGGTCGGCGTCGGCGATGCGGACGCCGTTCGGGGCCACGTAGTCCGTCATGCGCGGGAACTTGTCGATGGACGTCACCTGGAGGTGCAGGCCCTCGGCGCGGGCGTTGAGCCGCACCTTCTCGACGTCGTCCACGGCGACCGGACCGAGCGAGGTCCAGGCGACGTTGGCGAGGAAGCCGAACATGCCGTCCAGGCTCTGGCCGTGCGGCCGGACCAGCCGGTGGGAGAGCAGGTGGAGCCGGAGGTAGACGTCGTGGGCGTCGATCGGCTTCGCGTCCAGGGAGGAGATGACGGTACGGACCGCGATCACCTCGACGCCACGCCGCGCGTCCGGCCCGACCGCTTTCGCCGCACCCGCGCCGAGCAGTTCCACGGCCCGCTCGGCCGACAGCCGCTCGGTGCCGGACGGTCCGGCCTCGGCGGCCAGCTCGGGCGCGGGGAACCAGGTGTCGAGAACAGTGCCGTCGGCGGCGATCGTGGCGAGGCCGGCGGCCACCGCCCCGGTGGTGCTGGGTGCAGTCGTGTCGGTCATGAGGGCAACCTAACCGGCGAGGGCCCGCGGAGGCGAACCAGCGGCACGGGTGTCTCAGGGTGCGAGCGCCGCCGTACGCCTCAGTGCGCGCCACCCATGTTGAGCACCACGACCCCGACGATGATCAGCGCGATCCCGGCCGCCTTGGTCGCCGTCATCCCCTCACCCAGGAACAGCATGCCGATGGTGGCGATGGCCGCGGTGCCGATCCCGGACCAGATCGCGTAGGCCGTGCCCACCGAGACGGTCTTGAGGGTCTGCGCGAGCAGCAGGAAGGAGACGACGTACCCGAGGACGGTCAGCAGCGAGGGCAACAGCCTGCTGAAGCCCTCGCTGTACTTCATGGCGGTCGTGGCGCCCACCTCGGCGGCGATCGCCGCGCCGAGCAACAGGTATCCCATGCGTACGAGCGTACGTACCGGTCCGCCGCTTCCCGACCCTGCCCCGGCCTCCCGACTCTGCCCGGGGTCACGCCCCTGCCCCGGTCACGGCTTGCGGGCGAGGCCTCCGTGTTCGCCGATGACCTTGGGCTCCGGGGTGGTGGTGTCCGGCCGCCAGAGCGGGACGGAGACGACGCCGGGCTCCAGCAGTTCCAGGCCGTCGAAGTAGGAGGTGATCTCCTCGACCGTGCGCAGGTTGTAGGGGACCGCGCCGCTCTCGTTGTACGCGTTCTGGGCCTGCTCGAAGACGGGGTCGATGCCCGCCGAACCGTCGTTGATGGAGAGGTAGCTGCCGGACGGCAGCGCGCTCATCAGATCGGTGACGATCGACTTGGCCTGCTCGTAGGTGGCGACGTGCCCGAGGATGTTGCTGAGGATCAGCGCGGTCGGCCGGGACAGGTCCAGCGTCCGCGCGGCCGCCTCCAGGATGCGGGGGGTGTCCGTCACGTTCGCGTCGATGTAGTCGGTGACCCCCTCGCGCGTCGAGTAGAGCAGCGCGTGCGCGTGGGCGAGGACCATCGGGTCGTTGTCGACGTAGACGATCCGGGCCTCGGGGGCGATGCGCTGGGCGACCTGGTGGGTGTTGTCGGCGGTCGGCAGGCCGGTGCCGACGTCCAGGAACTGCCTGATGCCCGCTTCGGCGACCAGGTACGTGATGTTGCGGGCCAGGAAGGCGCGGCTGCTGCGGGCGATGGTGACGATGCCGGGGAAGACGTCCGTGTAGGCGTCGCCGGCCATCTCGTCGACCGGGTAGTTGTCCTTGCCTCCCAGCCAGTAGTTCCAGATCCGTGCCGAGTGCGGCACCGACGTGTCGATCTTCTGGGAGTCCGCGGATCCGGGGGTGGTGGCCTTGTCGGTCATGGGAGGCGTTCCGTCTTTCGGCAGGGCGTGGGCCGTGGGCAGAGGCAGGAGCGGTGCTGTTCAGGGGCAAGGCTGGTTCAAGGCACAACATATGCCGCAACGGGCCTGGCGTGTACAGCGGTTCAAAACAGAGGGAGGTTCAATATTCATAGAAACCGCTCCCTGAAACGGTTCCCGGGCGCCTCACCACTCCACTAGGGTTTCACCGGTCACTCACCTCACCCTCACACCCCCGGCCGCCGCCTTTGGCGCCGCTGGAGGAACAGCGCATGCCAGAAAACACCCCCCGGCCCCCGCGGAACCAACCCTGGGAGAACGGCTGGGCCCCCGACACCTCACGGACCCCCGGCACCCGAAGACTCTGGCTGGCCGGCGTGCTGGCCCTGGCCACGGTCATCACCTGCGTGATGGCGATAGCCTTCATGAAGAAGGCTTCTGACGGGCCGTCACGAGCCGCGAGGTCGCCGGTCCCGTCCGCCAGCACCGCGACCGAACCGGGGCTGATCACCTTCGCCTCGCCCTCCGACACCGGTGCCTCGGCACCCGGCGGCAAGGTCGGCCAGTCGACCGCGCGGAGCACGCCCACCGCACCCGCCTCCCCGCCCCCGGCCGGCGGCGCGAACCCGTCCAAGTCGCCGACGCACAAAGCGACTTCGTCCAGCAAGCCGAAACCCAAGGGCACCTGGAAGTCCGTCCGCTCGGTCAACTACCCCGACCGCTACTGGCACGTGAGCGGCGACTACGTGAAGCTCGACCCGATCACCTCGGCCGCCGACCGCCGCAACGCCACCTTCAAGCTGGTCAAGGGCCTTGCCAAGGCCGATTGTTACTCGTTCGCCACGGCCGACGGCACCTACCTGCGCCACCGCGACTTCGTGCTGCGCGCCGAGCGCAACGACGGCTCGGCCCTCTTCAAACAGGACGCGACCTTCTGCCGCCGCGCTTCCTCGATCACCGGCGCGATCATGCTGGAGTCGGTGAACTACCCCGGCCGCTTCCTGCGCCACGAGAATTTCCAACTCGTCCTGGACAGCGGCTACGGCCACCAGCGCTCGTCGTCGCAGTACCAGGCCGACTCGGCGTTCCTGCTGGTGGACGGGCTGGCCTGACACACCGGACAGCGAGACGGCCACACCCCGAGGGATGTGGCCGTCTTCCGTGTCTGCGCCGAGTGTCACCCTCAGACGTTGAACCCCAACGCCCGAAGCTGCTCCCGCCCGTCGTCCGTGATCTTGTCCGGACCCCACGGCGGCATCCAGACCCAGTTGATGCGCAGCTCGTTGACGAGGCCGTCCGTGGCGGACTTGGCCTGGTCCTCGATGACGTCGGTCAGCGGACAGGCCGCCGAGGTCAGCGTCATGTCGATGGTCGCGATGTTGGCGTCGTCGATGTGCACGCCGTAGATGAGGCCGAGATTGACGACGTCGATACCCAGTTCGGGGTCGACCACGTCGAGCAGGGCCTCGCGGACCTCCTCCTCGGAGGCGGGCTTGATCTCGATGGTCTCGCTCATGCCGTCTTCCTTTCGGCTTCGGCTCCGCCCAGGGCCTGGGCCGTCGCGTCCTTCCACGCCATCCAGCTCAGGAGGGCGCACTTCACCCGTGCCGGGTACTTGGAGACACCGGCGAACGCGATCGCGTCCTCCAGCACCTCCTCCATCTCGTCGTCGGGCTCGATGCGGCCCTTGGACTGCATCAGCTCCAGGAAGGTCTCCTGGATCCGCCGGGCCTCGGTCAGGTCCTTGCCGACCAGCAGGTCGTTGAGGACGGACGCGCTGGCCTGACTGATCGAGCAGCCCTGGCCCTCGTACGAGACGTCCTCGATGGTCGAGCCGTCGTACTTCACTCGGAGGGTGATCTCGTCGCCGCACGTCGGGTTCACGTGGTGCACCTCGGCGTCGCCATCCCGCAAGCCCCGGCCGTGCGGGTGCTTGTAGTGGTCCAGGATGACTTCCTGGTACATCGAATCCAGCTTCACGATCCAGCCAGCCCCTCAGCCGAAGAAGTTCCGTACGTGCTCCAGTCCGTCGACCAGTGCGTCGATCTCGGCCGGCGTGGAGTACAGATAGAACGACGCTCGCGTGGTCGCAGGAATTCCGTACCGCAGGCAGACCGGCCGTGCGCAGTGGTGGCCGACCCGGACCGCGATGCCCTCCTCGTCGAGGACCTGACCCACGTCGTGCGGGTGGATGTCGCCGAGCGTGAAGGAGATCGCCGCGCCCCGGTCCTCGGCCGTGGTCGGGCCGATGATCTTCAGGTCGGGGACGTCCAGCAGGCGCTTGACCGCGTACTCCGTGAGCGCGTGCTCATGGGCGAGGATCTTGTCCATGCCGATCGCGGAGAGGTAGTCGATCGCCGCGCCGAGGCCGACCGCCTGCGCGATCGGGGGCGTACCCGCCTCGAACTTGTGCGGGGCGGGAGCGTACGTCGACGAGTGCATCGACACGGTCTCGATCATCTCGCCGCCGCCGAGGAACGGCGGGAGGTCCTCAAGGAGCTCCTGGCGGCCCCAGAGGACGCCGATGCCCGTCGGGCCGCACATCTTGTGGCCGGTGAAGGCCACGAAGTCGGCCTGGAGCGACTGGACGTCCAGCGGCATGTGCGGCGCGGCCTGCGAGGCGTCGATGCAGACCAGCGCGCCGACCTCCTGCGCACGGCGCACTATCGCCTCGACCGGGTTGACCGTGCCGAGGATGTTCGACACCAGCACGAAGGAGACGATCTTCGTCTTCTCGGTGATGATCTCGTTGATGTTCGACAGGTCGAGCCGGCCGTCGTCGGTCAGGCCGAACCACTTCAGCTTCGCGCCCGTGCGCTGCGAGAGCAGCTGCCACGGCACGATGTTGGAGTGGTGCTCCATCTCCGTGATGACGATCTCGGTCTCGTGGTCCACGCGGTAGGGCTCGTCGGCCCAACCCAGCATGTTCGCCACGAGGTTGAGCGACTCGGAGGCGTTCTTGGTGAAGATCACCTCGTCGCGGGAGGGCGCGTTGATGAACTCGGCGACCTTGTCGCGCGCGCCCTCGTACAGCGCCGTGGCCTCCTCGGCGAGCACATGCACACCGCGGTGGACGTTGGCGTTGTAGCGCTCGTAGTACTCGTTCAGGGCGTCGAGCACCTGGCGCGGCTTCTGCGAGGTCGCCGCGTTGTCCAGGTACACGAGCTTCTTACCGTCGTGGACCGTGCGGTCCAGGATGGGGAAGTCCTTGCGGATCGCCTCGTCGAGCAGCTGGGAAGTACCCGTGAGGAGGCCCGGCGTCTGTGTCACGCTGATACGCCACCCTTCGTGTAGACCTCGTAGCCCTCGTTCTCCAGCTTGTCGGCCAGCTCGGCGCCGCCGGACTCGACGATCCTGCCGCCGGAGAAGACGTGCACGAAGTCGGGCTTGATGTAGCGCAGGATGCGCGTGTAGTGCGTGATCAGCAGGGTGCCGACCTCACCGGTCTCGCGGACGCGGTTGACGCCCTCGGAGACGACGCGCAGGGCGTCGACGTCCAGGCCGGAGTCGGTCTCGTCGAGGATCGCGATCTTCGGCTTGAGCAGCTCCAGCTGAAGGATCTCGTGGCGCTTCTTCTCACCGCCGGAGAAGCCCTCGTTCACGTTGCGCTCGGCGAAGGTGGGGTCCATGTGGAGACGCTCCATGGTCTCCTTGACCTCCTTCACCCACGTCCGCAGCTTGGGGGCCTCGCCGCGGACGGCGGTGGCGGAGGTGCGCAGGAAGTTGGAGACGGAGACGCCGGGGATCTCGACCGGGTACTGCATCGCCAGGAACAGGCCGGCGCGGGCGCGCTCGTCGACGGACATCTCCAGGACGTCCTCGCCGTCGAGGGTGACGGTGCCGCCGGTGATCGTGTACTTGGGGTGGCCCGCGAGCGAGTAGGCGAGCGTCGACTTGCCGGAGCCGTTCGGGCCCATGATGGCGTGCGTCTCGCCCTGCTTCACGGTGAGGTCGACGCCCTTGAGGATCTCCTTCGTGGCGTTGTCGGCCTCGACGGTGACGTGCAGGTCGTGGATTTCAAGCGTTGCCATGGGTTCCTCAGGACTCCTGGGTGAGGGAGACGAGCACGTCGTCCCCTTCGATCTTTACGGGGTATACGGGGACGGGGCGCGTCGCGGGCAGGCCGGACGGTTTGCCGGTGCGGAGGTCGAACGCGGAGCCGTGCAGCCAGCACTCGATCTGACAGTCCTCCACCTCGCCCTCGGAGAGCGAGACGTTCGCGTGCGAGCAGATGTCGTTGATCGCGAACACCTCCCCCTCGGTCTTCACGACCGAGACCGGCGTGCCGTCGAGCTCCACCCGCTTGGGGGTGTCGTCCTCCAGCTCGCCAAGGCCACAGACGCGTACGAACGTCGAAGAGGAAGAGGCAGTCATCAGACCGACGCCTCCAGCTCCTCGTCGATCTTCTCCAGCAGGCGGGCCTCGATGTCGTCGACACCGATCTGCTGGACCAGCTCGGCGAAGAAGCCACGGACGACCAGGCGCCGGGCCTCGTCGGCCGGGATGCCGCGGGCCATCAGGTAGAAGAGCTGCTCGTCGTCGAAGCGGCCGGTGGCACTCGCGTGGCCGGCGCCGACGATCTCGCCGGTCTCGATCTCCAGGTTCGGCACCGAGTCGACCCGGGCGCCGTCCGTGAGAACCAGGTTGCGGTTCATCTCGTAGGTGTCCGTGCCCTCGGCCGTGGCCTCGATGAGCACGTCACCGATCCACACCGCGTGGGCGCCCTCGCCCTGGAGCGCGCCCTTGTACATCGCGTTGGACTTGCAGTGCGGGGTGTTGTGGTCGACGAGGAGGCGGTGCTCCTGGTGCTGGCCGGAGTCGGTGAAGTACAGCCCGAACAGCTCGGCCTCGCCGCCGGTACCGGCGTAGGCGACGCGCGGGTGCAGCCGTACCAGGTCGCCGCCGAAGGTGACGACGAACGACTTGAAGGTGGCGTCCCGGCCGATCAGCGCGTTGTGCTGGCCGACGTGCACCGCCTTGTCGTCCCAGTCCTGGACGGAGACGACGGTCAGTTTGGCGCCGTCACCGAGGACGTAGTCGACGTTGGCGGCGAGCACGGCGTCACCGGTGTGGTCGATGACGACGACGGCCTCGGCGAAGGCTCCGAGCTCCACGACCTGGTGGCCGTAGGCGACCCCGCCCTCGCCGTGCACGGCGATCCGGATCGGCTCGGCGAGGACCGTCTCCTTGGGGACGGTGATCACGCCGGCCTGCTCGAACGCCGAGTACGCCTGGGCGGCGACGCGGTCCACGGGGGTGCCCGCCTTGCCGAGGCGCGCGTCGTCGCGGCCGACGGTCTCGACGGTGACGCCCTCGGGGGCGACCACGTCGACCTTGACGCCGGTGCCGGTGGCGACCGCGGTGCCGTCGTGCAGCCCGCGCAGCCGCTCCAGCGGCGTGAACCGCCACTCCTCCTCGCGACCGTGGGGGACCGGGAAGTCCGCCACGTCGAAGGACGGGGGCGCGCTCATGCGCGTGGCGACGGTCGACTCGGCGGCCACCGCGATCGATCCGGCGGTGGTGGAGGACCCCACCGTGGAGTTCTGAGCCTCAGCCATGGCTGTCGTAGTGCTCGCTTTCTGATGTCAGGACGTGTGCGGGCCGGTGGCCGGGATCAGCCGACCGAGCCTTCCATCTGCAGCTCGATCAACCGGTTGAGTTCGAGGGCGTACTCCATCGGCAGCTCCTTGGCGATCGGCTCGACGAAGCCGCGCACGATCATCGCCATCGCCTCGAACTCGCTCAGACCGCGGCTCATCAGGTAGAAGAGCTGGTCCTCGGAGACCTTGGAGACGGTCGCCTCGTGGCCCATGGACACGTCGTCCTCGCGGACGTCCACGTACGGGTACGTGTCCGAGCGGGAGATCGTGTCGACGAGCAGCGCGTCGCACAGCACGTTCGACTTGGAGCCGTGGGCGCCCTCGCCGATCTCGACGAGACCGCGGTAGGACGTACGGCCACCGCCGCGCGCCACCGACTTGGAGACGATGTTGGAGGAGGTGTTCGGCGCCATGTGGACCATCTTGGAGCCGGCGTCCTGGTGCTGGCCCTCGCCCGCGAAGGCGATGGAGAGGGTCTCGCCCTTGGCGTGCTCGCCCATCAGGTAGACGGCCGGGTACTTCATCGTCACCTTGGAACCGATGTTGCCGTCGATCCACTCCATGGTCGCGCCCTCGTAGGCGACGGCGCGCTTGGTGACCAGGTTGTAGACGTTGTTCGACCAGTTCTGGATGGTCGTGTAGCGGCAGCGGGCGCCCTTCTTCACGATGATCTCGACCACCGCGGAGTGCAGGGAGTCCGACTTGTAGATCGGCGCCGTACAGCCCTCGACGTAGTGGACGTAGGCGTCCTCGTCGACGATGATCAGCGTCCGCTCGAACTGGCCCATGTTCTCCGTGTTGATGCGGAAGTAGGCCTGGAGCGGGATCTCGACGTGCACGCCCTTCGGCACGTAGATGAAGGAACCGCCGGACCACACGGCCGTGTTGAGCGACGCGAACTTGTTGTCGCCGACCGGGATGACGGTGCCGAAGTACTCCTTGAAGAGCTCCGGGTGCTCCTTCAGCGCGGTGTCGGTGTCCAGGAAGATGACGCCCTGCTCCTCCAGGTCCTCGCGGATCTGGTGGTAGACGACCTCGGACTCGTACTGGGCCGCGACGCCCGCGACGAGGCGCTGCTTCTCCGCCTCGGGGATGCCGAGCTTGTCGTACGTGTTCTTGATGTCCTCGGGCAGGTCCTCCCAGGACTCCGCCTGCTTCTCCGTGGAGCGCACGAAGTACTTGATGTTGTCGAAGTCGATGCCTGAGAGGTCGGAGCCCCAGTTCGGCATGGGCTTCTTCTCGAACAGGCGCAGGCCCTTGAGGCGGAGCTTGGTCATCCACTCCGGCTCGCTCTTCTTGCCGGAGATGTCCCGGACGACGTCCTCGTTGATGCCGCGCTTGGCGGAGGCACCGGCCACGTCGGAGTCGGCCCAGCCGTATTCGTACGTACCCAGACCCTCGAGCTCGGGGTGGGCAGTCTCCTCGATGGGGAGCGTCATGCGGGGTTCCTCCCGGCGGTACGTGCAGATGCGTTCTGGCTATGGAGTTGCGTCTTGGAAATCTTTGGGATGAACGTCGTGCAGACGCCGTCGCCGTGCGCGATGGTCGCCAGCCGCTGGACGTGGGTTCCGAGCAGTTGGGAGAAGATCTCCGTCTCCGCCTCGCAGAGCTGTGGGAACTTCTCCGCGACGTGGGCCACCGGGCAGTGGTGCTGGCAGAGCTGCTCACCCTGTTGCGGGAGGGGCGCGCTGCGCGCCGTAGCAGCGTACCCGTCCGCGCTCAGCGCCCTGGCCAGGGCCTCGGTCCGCTCCTCGGGGGCGGCGGCCTCGATGGCCGCGCGGTAGGCGGCGGCCTGCTCGGCGATCCGCGCGCGGGCGAAGGCGACGACCGCCTCGTCCCCGCCGAACCGCTCCTGGATCCAGCGCAGGGCGTCCGCGGCCAGCTTGTCGTAGGACTGGTCGAAGGCGTCCCGGCCGCAGTCGGTGAGGGCGAAGACCTTCGCGGGGCGTCCGCGGGTCCGTGCCCCGTAGACCCGCTGCTCGCGGGCCTCGACGACCTCGTCGGCGACCAGGGCGTCCAGGTGGCGCCTGACGGCGGCCTGGGTCAGCCCGAGCCGCTCGGCGAGCGCGGCGACGGTCGACGGGCCGTGGTCCAGGATGGATCGCGCGACGCGGTTGCGGGTGGACCGCTCACCGGTCGCGAGCTCCTCCTGAGGGGCCCCCGTGGGGGTCTCCCGAGCCTCGCCGACGTTTTTCACAACGCCATTGTTGCGTAATTCCTCAGGACCGGGCAACCCACGTCCGGGCCGATGGGCGGTGCCCTGCGTCACTTAGGCATACCTAATCTGACCTGCGAAAACGATCTTTGATCGATCAGGCGCGGTCAATTCGGTGGCGCCGCCGGACCCCGTGCGCGACACTCCGGAACCATGGCGATACCCCCTCCGACCGGCCCACTTGTCACCCGCGACACAGTCGCCGCACAGCTGCGCCTGCTGGGTGTCGAGACCGGCGAGACCCTCCTCGTGCACTCCTCCCTCAGCAGCCTCGGCTGGGTCTGCGGGGGTGCCGTGGCGGTCGTCCAAGGAATTCTCGACGCGCTCGGTCCGGGCGGCACTCTGGCCGTCCCCACCCAGTCCGGCGACCTCTCGGACCCGGCGCTGTGGGGAAATCCGCCGGTGCCGGAGGAGTGGTGGGAGCGGATCCGGTCCTCGATGCCCGACTACGACCCGCTGATCACACCCTCGCGCGGGGTGGGCGTGATCCCGGAGACCGTACGACGCTGGCCGGGCGCGTTGCGCAGCGCGCACCCCCAGACCTCGTTCGCGGCGCTCGGCCCGAGGGCCGCGCGGATCGTCGACGGCCACGCGCCGGACTGCCGGCTCGGCGAGCGCAGCCCGCTGGCGCGCCTGGAGGAGCTGGACGCGCGCGTGCTGCTGCTCGGGGCCGGCTACGACACGTGCACGAGCTTCCACCTCGCCGAGTACCGCATCCCGTCCCCGCTGGTCCGGGTCGGCCGGCCGGCGCCGGGCGGGGGCTGGGAGACGGTGACCGAGGTGTCGATCAGCTCGGAGCGGTTCGACGAGCTGGGCCACGACTTCGAGCGCGACCGGCCCGTCGTACGGGGGACGGTGGGCGCCGCCGACGCGCGGCTGTTCCCGGTCGCGGACGCGGTGGCGTACGCCGAGCGGTGGCTCGCGCTGCACCGGCCGCGCGAGGAGGAGCTGCCGATGGGCGGAGATCCGGTGGGTGGAGATCCTGCACCCGCCCGTCCCGGGCGCGGACCGCGTACCTAGACTCGCCATCATGCGAAGTGAGCCCGTGGTCCAGGTTCAGGCCCTGGTGAAGCGGTACGGCAGCAAAACCGCTGTGGACGGCCTCGACCTGACGGCCCAGGCGGGCGTGACCGCCGTACTCGGCCCGAACGGCGCGGGCAAGACGACCACGGTCGAGACCTGCGAGGGGTACCGGAAGCCGGACTCCGGCACGGTGCGCGTCCTGGGCCTCGACCCGGTCCGTCAGGCCCGTGAGCTGCACCCCCGGATCGGCGTGATGCTCCAGTCCGGCGGGGTGTACTCGGGTGCGCGGGCCGACGAGATGCTGCGGCACGTGGCGAAGCTGCACGCCGATCCGCTGGACGTGGACGCCCTGATCGAGCGGCTCGGCCTCGGCGGCTGCGGCCGTACCACCTACCGCCGGCTCTCCGGCGGCCAGCAGCAGCGGCTCGCCCTCGCGATGGCGGTGGTGGGCCGCCCGGAGCTGGTGTTCCTGGACGAGCCGACCGCGGGTCTGGACCCGCAGGCCCGGCACGCGACCTGGGACCTGGTCCGCGACCTGCGCACGGACGGCGTCTCGGTCATCCTCACCACGCACTACATGGACGAGGCCGAGCAGCTCGCCGACGACGTGACGATCATCGACGCCGGCCGGGTCATCGCCCACGGCTCCCCCGAGGAGCTGTGCCGCGGCGGCGCCGAGAACACCCTGCGCTTCACCGGCCGCCCGGGCCTCGACGTCGGCTCCCTGCTCAAGGCCCTGCCCGCCGACTGCACGGCCGTCGAACTGACGCCGGGCTCCTACCGCGTCGGCGGCAAGGTCGACCCGCAGCTGCTCGCGACGGTGACGTCCTGGTGCGCACAGCACGGGGTGATGCCGGACCGCATCTCGGTGGAGCGCCACACCCTGGAGGACGTCTTCCTGGAACTGACCGGCAAGGAGCTGCGTTCGTGAGTGTCGGTACGTACACGCCGAGGCCCGGCGCCGCCCCGCTCCCCCGCATGATCGCGGCCCAGGCGGCCCTCGAAACGAAGATGCTGCTGCGCAACGGCGAACAGCTGCTGCTCACCGTCGTGATCCCCACCCTCCTGCTGGTGCTGTTCAGCGCGGTGGACATCGTCGACACGGGCGCCGGCAAGTCCGTGGACTTCCTCGCCCCCGGCATCCTCGCGCTCGCCGTCATGTCGACCGCCTTCACCGGCCAGGCCATCGCCACCGGTTTCGAGCGCCGCTACGGCGTCCTGAAGCGGCTGGCCTCCTCCCCTCTCCCGCGCTGGGGCCTGATGACCGCGAAGACGCTGTCGGTGCTGGTCACCGAGGTCCTCCAGATCGTCCTGCTGACGGTGATCGCCTTCGCGCTCGGCTGGTCCCCGCACGGCAACCCGGCGGCCGTCCTGCTCCTCCTCGTCCTGGGCACGGCGGCCTTCTCGGGCCTCGGCCTGCTGATGGCCGGCACCCTCAAGGCGGAGGCGACGCTCGCCGCCGCCAACCTGGTCTTCCTGCTGCTGCTCGTGGGCGGCGGCGTGATCGTGCCGATGGACAAGTACCCGCAGGGCGCCCAGGACGTGCTGGGCCTGCTCCCCATCTCGGCCCTCTCGGACGGCCTGCGGGACGTGCTCCAGCACGGCGCCGGCACACCGTGGGGCGACCTGGGGATCCTCGCCGTGTGGGCGGTCGTGGGTCTCGCGGCGGCCGGCAGGTTCTTCCGCTGGGAGTGAGCACAGGCGTGACCACGGGCGTGACCATGGGCGTGAGCAGGACCACCCGCGTCAGGCCCCACCCTCGTGAAAGCGTGCACAAGCGGCGCCCTACGATGGTGCGCGTGCCGAACCTGACCCTCGCCGACGTTCTCCCCGCCGCGCGCAACCCCCTCGCCTTCATCGCCGCACGCTGGACACCGACCCCTCGGACGGTCCGGCGGGCGGCCCTCGCCGCCCTCGTCATGTCGGTGGTGATCGTGGTCACCGGCGGCGCGGTGCGGCTGACCGGTTCCGGGCTCGGCTGCCCGACCTGGCCCAAGTGCACCGACGACTCGCTCACCACCACCGGTGCGATGGGCGTGCACGGTGTGATCGAGTTCGGCAACCGCATGCTGACCTACGTGCTGTGCGCGGCCGTCGGCTGGGCGATCATCGCCGCCCGCTCCGAGAAGCCGTACCGGCGCTCGCTCACCCGGCTCGGCTGGGCGCAGTTCTGGGTCGTGATGAGCAACGCGATCCTCGGTGGCATCGTGGTGCTGGTCGGCCTCAACCCGTACACGGTCGCGGCGCACTTCCTGCTCTCCTCCGGTCTCATCGCGGTGGCCACCTTGATGTGGCAGCGCACCCGCGAGGGCGACGGCGAGCCCCGTCCGCTGGTCGGCCAGCCGGTGCGGCAGATGGTGTGGTTCCTGGTCGCCGCCGCCGTGCTGCTGATCGCGGTGGGCACGGTGGTGACCGGCTCGGGGCCGCACGCGGGCGACTCCAGCGAGGTCGAGCGGATGCCGCTGGACTGGGAGACGGTCAGCAAGCTGCACGCGGTGCTGGCCTGGATCGTGGTCACGCTGACCTTCGCCCTCTGGTTCGTCCTCAAGGCGGTCGACGCCCCCCAGGGCCCGCTGCACCGCACCCGCGACCTGTTCCTGGTCCTGCTCTCCCAGGGCGTCATCGGCTACGTCCAGTACTTCACCGACCTCCCCGAGTTCCTGGTCGGCCTGCACATGCTCGGCTCGGCCCTGGTGTGGATCGCGGTGCTGCGCGTGCTGCTCGCGATGCGCGAACGCCCGCAGACGGAGGTCGAGTTGCCGGATCAGGCGTACGCGGACACCAGTCCGTCGATCGCCGGTCCCAGGTAGCTCCGGGTCAACTCGCCCCGCCGTACCGCCCACTCCTCGGTGACGGGCACCGGCCGCTCCTCGTACCGCCGTCGTCTGATGTCCTCCACCACCTCGACGGGCGCGCCCAGTTCGGGCAGCAGGTCGAGCGCCTCGCGCTTGGTGATCAGCCGCCCGTCCTTCAGCGTGGCGCTCGCACGGGCGAAGGTCGTCATCCCGACGTCGACCCACGGATCCTCGGTCCACTGCCGCGCCCGCTCCACGTTCGGCCGCCAGAACTCCCGCTGATCACGCACGACGAAGTCGGCCAACTCCCGGTCCGACACCGCCGGAAGCAGATCCGCGGGCGCGAGCCCGTGCAACACCCGGCCGAAGGCGTGCAGTTCACGACGGGTGACCGGGGTGACGGGCCGCCGCATCAACTGATCGTGGGCCCAGGTGAGATGCGAGCGATCGGCGTCGGCGGTCGGCGCGGGCGTCAGATAGCTGCAGTGCAGCTTGACGGCCAGCGGTTCGGCCGCGCGCAGGCGCGGGTGCAGCGTCGCGATCCGCCATACGGTGCCCAGGGCCGCGGGACGGTCGAGCACCGCGATCAGGTCCAGGTCGCTGCGGCCCTCCTGGTAGTCGCCGCCCGCGAGGGATCCGTGCGCCCACACGGCGATGGGGCGCAGCGGGGTCAGGTCGTCGAGGAAACGGTCGAGCAGAGCGTCGGTCGTCGTCACCCCGACAGTCTGGACAGCTCGGTCCGGTCCGTACACCCCTAGCGCCCCAGCCGACCTGACTCCCCCGCTCGTGCCCCCGCTCACTCCAGCCCGTACACCCTCCGCGCGTTCCCCGCCGCGACCATGCCCGCCACCCGCTGCGCGTCCGCCAGTGACCACGCGCCCTCGGCGACCCAGCCGCCCAGGACCCGGCCGAGGGCCTCGCGGAAGAGGCGGGCGGCCACCACGTGGAGTTCGGGCAGGCCGTGGGCGCCGCTGGAGAAGAGGATCTTGCCGAAGGGGGTCAGCTCCAGGATCTCGGCGAGGATCGTCGCGGCGCGGGCGCCGGTGCGTACGAGGGCGGCGCCGGAGTCGGCGTACACGTGCGGGAAGACGCCGGCGAGGTGGGCGGCGTGGCGGTGGTACGGGTAGCCGTGCAGGAGGACCAGGTCGGTGCCCAGGCCGGCCGTGGCGCGGACGAAATCCGTCAGCAGCACCGGGTCCGTGCGGTCGATGCGGGCCCCCGGCTCCCCCAGCCCCGCGTGCAGTTGGAGCGGGAGCCCCGAGGCGACGGCGATCCACAGCAGGTGGCGCAGCAGGACCGGATCGCTCAGCTCACCGCCGACCCGGCGGCCCGCCAGCCACCGTCCGGCCGCGCCCCGCACCTCGCCGGGTCCCGGCGGCTCGGGCGCCAGCGCCAGTCCGTGCCGCAGCCCCGCGACCGAGGTGAAGGCGACCGCGTTCGCGGCGGCGCCGTGCACCGACTCGGCGAGGTTGGCGAGGAAGGACTCGACGGTGCCCGAGGTGTCGGCGACCTGCTCGGCCAGTAACTCCAGACGGACGATCTCGCGGGCCTCGGCGGCCCCGGCCGAGGCCAGTTCGTCGGGGCAGGTGAGGTCGCCGGGCAGTCCGGTGTCGACCAGGTAGGTGGTGATGCCGCTGCCCCGCAGCAGCCTGCGGCCCGCTTCCAGCACGCCCAGTTCGCGGCGCCGGGCGAGATAGCGGGCGGGCGGGCAGTGCGGTTCCAGACCGAGCAGCGGCGGACACCACCGGCGTACGGCGAAGCCCGTCTGGGTGTCGAAGAGGGTGGTGCCGGGGGCGGGCGGGCCCTCGGTACGGGCGAGTTGGGCCTCGAAGGTGCCCAGGCCCAACTCCGTTCTGAGGACACCGTGGCAGTACTGGTCCACGAGGGACGGCGTTTCGATCATCCGGACTCCCCGTACTGGACCGTGCACTCCGTACAGGTCCTAACGGGTGAACCGGCTGCGAGGTGTTGCTGGGACACACCCCGTGCGAATCACCGAAGGGCGTCAGCCGTTGCGCGGGCCGCCGACCTGGATCCCCGCCATGCGGGTCCACTCGTACGGACCCGTCTTCACCTTGGCCGCGAACTCGCCGTCGAAGGACTCGTGGAGGGTGAGGCCGGACTTCGCCACGGCCTGCTCGGCGAGTTCGTAGGAGGTGACCACCAGGTCGCCCCAGCCGCCGTCCTCGCCGACGAGCACGATGCGGGCGCCCCGCTCGCCGATGTAGGCCACCTGGGCCTCGGCACCGCCGTGCGCCTTGGCGAAGGCGTCGATCCGCTTGGCGAGCTTCGCGACCTTGCGCTCGGCCTTCGCGTCGGCCTGCTGGGTGTCTTCCTGCTGCGTGTCTGCCATGGCCAGGATGCTACTCACCGGTAGATCGACAGGCGAGGGCAGGGCTCTGTGACGTACGTCAGTGCGTACGTCAGTACGGGCGCCCGGCGCGGGCGTCAGCGCAGGAAGGGGTCCACCGCGATCGCCACGAACAGCAGCGAGACGTAGGTGATGGACCAGTGGAACAGCCGCATCTCCTTGAGCTTGCCGCCCGTCACCTCGGCCTTCGCCCGGTTCTGCAGGCCGTGCGCCTCCCACAGCCACCAGCCGCCCGCCACCAGGGCGACGGACGTGTAGAACCAGCCCGTGTAGCCGAGGGGGGTGAGGAGCAGGGAGACGGCCACCATCACCCAGCTGTAGATGACGATCTGCTTGGCGACGACCTTGTTGGAGGCGACGACCGGCAGCATCGGCACGCCCACGCGCGCGTAGTCCTCCTTGACCTTCATGGACAGGGGCCAGTAGTGCGGCGGCGTCCAGAAGAACATGACGAGGAAGAGGATGACCGGCGCCCACGACATGGAGTTGGTGACCGCGGACCAGCCGATCAGCACCGGCATGCAGCCGGCGATGCCGCCCCACACGATGTTCTGCGAGGTACGGCGTTTGAGGATCATCGTGTAGACGACGACGTAGAAGAGGAGCGCCCCGAGGGAGAGCCAGGCCGACAGCCAGTTGACGGCCAGGCCGAACAGCAGGGTGGAGACGATCGCGAGGGAGATGCCGAAGGCGAGGCACTCGCGGGGGCTGACCATGCCGGTGACCAGCGGGCGCTGCGAGGTGCGGTCCATCAGGGCGTCGATGTCGCGGTCGATGTACATGTTCAGCGCGTTGGCGCCGCCCGCCGAGAGGTAGCCGCCGAGGCAGGTCAGCAGCACCAGGGTCAGATCGGGCACGCCCTGCTGGGCGAGGAACATCACCGGAACGGTGGTGATGAGCAGAAGCTCGATGATCCTCGGCTTGGTCAGCGCCACGAACGCCTTGACACGGGCCCCGAACGGCCGGTGACTCGGGCTCTGGCTCGCACCGAGCACCCCCGCTGGACGGGATTCGACGGCCGTCACGCACACCCCTACAGAGACATCCCAGCAGACCTCTCCCGTGTGAAGTCCCGGTAAAGGCCCGCGCGTACCACGCCACTCTAGACGTTGCCCATACCCCGGAACTCGCGGGGGTCGGGTCGTGTTGGGAGGGGTCCCCCACCAGGCGCGCAGGGGCCTCTCATCGGTCTTCCGGAAGATCGCACGACAGCTCGATTGAGCAGTCGGACGAACGGTTCCGTATTCAGGTTCCGAATGCGATCCGGACCAGTCGGGAGGCGGATCCTCCATAGTCCCGGCAGTCTGGAATGACTCGAAAAAATGCACGTTCTTACAGGGGTAGGCTCGACAACGGCCGGTGGGCGCCCCCGTGCACCGGCATTCGACTGCACCGGCATTCGACATGTGTGACATGTGGAGAGGAGCCCTGACCCAGGGTGAGCACCAAGCCGACCACAACAGACCTCGAGTGGACCGAGTTGGACCAGCGGGCCGTGGACACCGCCCGCGTCCTGGCCGCCGATGCCGTACAGAAGGTCGGCAACGGCCATCCTGGTACGGCGATGAGCCTGGCTCCTGCCGCGTACACCCTGTTCCAGAAGGTGATGCGGCACGACCCGGCCGACCCCCAGTGGGTCGGGCGCGACCGTTTCGTGCTGTCCGCCGGCCACTCGTCCCTGACCCTCTACACGCAGCTCTACCTGGCCGGCTTCGGCCTGGAGCTGTCCGACCTGGAGTCCTTCAGGACCTGGGGTTCCAAGACCCCCGGGCACCCGGAGTACGGCCACACCAAGGGTGTCGAGACGACGACCGGCCCGCTGGGCCAGGGTGTCGCCAACGCCGTGGGCATGGCCATGGCCGCCCGCTACGAGCGCGGCCTGTTCGACCCGGACGCGCCGCAGGGCGAGTCCCCCTTCGACCACTTCATCTACGCGATCGCCGGTGACGGCTGCCTCCAGGAGGGCATCTCCGCCGAGGCGTCCTCGATGGCCGGCCACCAGGAACTGGGCAACCTGATCCTGCTGTGGGACGACAACCACATCTCGATCGAGGGCGACACCGAGACGGCCGTCTCCGAGGACACCGTCAAGCGCTTCGAGGCGTACGGCTGGCACGTGCAGCGTGTCGCCCCGAAGCCGGACGGCGACATCGACCCGCACGCGATCTACAACGCCATCGAGGCCGCGAAGAAGGTGACGAACAAGCCGTCGTTCATCGCGATGCGCTCGATCATCGCCTGGCCCGCGCCGAACGCGCAGAACACCGAGGCCGCGCACGGCTCGGCGCTCGGTGACGACGAGGTCGCGGCCACCAAGCGCGTCCTGGGCTTCGACCCGGAGAAGTCCTTCGACGTCTCCGACGAGGTCCTCAAGCACACCCGTCAGGCGCTGGACCGCGGCCGCGAGGCGAAGGCCGCGTGGGACCCGTCGTACCAGCAGTGGCGCACCGCCAACCCGGAGCGGGCGGCCGAGTACGACCGCATCGCCAAGGGCGAACTGCCCACGGGCTGGGAGGAGAAGCTCCCGGTCTTCGAGACGGGCAAGGGTGTCGCCACCCGTGCCGCGTCCGGCAAGGTGCTCCAGGCGCTCGGTGCCGTGATCCCCGAGCTGTGGGGCGGCTCCGCCGACCTGGCCGGCTCGAACAACACGACCATCGACAAGAACAGTTCGTTCCTGCCGGCCGACAACCCGCTGCCGGAGGCGGACCCTTACGGGCGCACGATCCACTTCGGCATCCGCGAGCACTCGATGGCCGCCGAGATGAACGGCATCACCCTGCACGGCAACACCCGTGTCTACGGCGGTACGTTCCTCGTCTTCTCCGACTACATGCGCAACGCGGTACGGCTGTCGGCGCTGATGCACCTGCCGGTGACGTACGTGTGGACGCACGACTCCATCGGTCTGGGTGAGGACGGTCCGACCCACCAGCCGGTCGAGCACCTGGCCTCGCTGCGCGCCATCCCGGGCCTGAACGTGGTCCGTCCGGCCGACGCCAACGAGACCGTGATCGCCTGGCGCGAGGTGCTGCGCCGCTACACCAAGGTCTTCGGCGAGGGCGCCCCGCACGGTCTGGCGCTGACCCGCCAGGGCGTGCCGACGTACGACGCCAACGAGGACGCGGCCAAGGGCGGTTACGTCCTGTTCGAGGCCGACGGCGGCACCCCCGAGGTCATCCTCATCGCCACCGGTTCCGAGGTGCACGTCGCCGTCGAGGCGCGCGAGCAGCTCCAGGCGGACGGGGTGCCGACCCGGGTCGTGTCCATGCCGTGCGTGGAGTGGTTCGAGGACCAGGACCAGGGGTACCGGGACAGCGTGCTGCCGCCGAGCGTGCGCGCACGGGTCTCGGTGGAGGCGGGCATCGGCCTCACCTGGCACAGGTTCGTCGGGGACGCCGGTCGCATCGTTTCCCTGGAGCACTTCGGTGCTTCGGCCGACGGAAAGGTCCTCTTCCGCGAGTTCGGCTTCACTGCCGAGAACGTGGCTGCCAAGGCCCGCGAGTCCATCGCCGCCGCCCAGCGCTGACGCCCACATACGACACGTAGGAGAGTAATTCCATGACAGACGCACTCAAGCGCCTCTCCGAGGAGGGCGTCGCGATCTGGCTGGACGACCTGTCGCGCAAGCGGATCACGTCCGGCAACCTCGCGGAACTGATCGACCAGCAGCACGTCGTGGGCGTCACCACCAACCCGACGATCTTCCAGAAGGCGATCTCGTCGGGCGACGGCTACGACCAGCAGCTGTCGGACCTCGCCGCGCGCAAGGTCACCGTCGAAGAGGCCATCCGCATGATCACCACGGCGGACGTCCGCGACGCCGCCGACATCCTGCGCCCGGTCTACGACACCACCGACGGCCAGGACGGCCGCGTGTCGATCGAGGTCGACCCGCGCCTGGCGCACAACACCAAGGCGACCGTCGCCGAGGCCAAGCAGCTGGCCTGGCTGGTCGACCGCCCCAACACCCTGATCAAGATCCCGGCCACCAAGGCGGGTCTGCCGGCGATCACCGAGGTCATCGGCCTCGGCATCAGCGTGAACGTGACGCTGATCTTCTCGCTGGAGCGCTACCGCGAGGTCATGGACGCCTACCTGGCAGGCCTGGAGAAGGCCAAGGAGCGCGGCCTGGACCTGTCACTGATCCACTCGGTGGCGTCCTTCTTCGTGTCCCGCGTGGACACCGAGATCGACAAGCGGCTGAACGCGCTGGGCACCGACGAGGCGCTGGCGCTGCGCGGCAAGGCCGCCGTCGCCAACGCTCGCCTTGCCTACCAGGCGTACGAAGAGGTCTTCTCCACCGCTCGCTGGAGCACCCTGGAGAGCGCGGGCGCAAACAAGCAGCGTCCGCTGTGGGCCTCGACCGGTGTCAAGGACCCGGCCTACAAGCCGACCCTGTACGTCGACGACCTGGTGGCGCCGAACACGGTGAACACCATGCCGGAGGCGACGCTCCAGGCCACCGAGGAGCACGGCGAGATCACCGGCAACACGATCTCCGGTACGTACGTACAGGCCCGCGCCGACCTCGACGCCGTCGAGAAGCTCGGGATCGCGTACGACGACGTGGTCCAGGTCCTGGAGGACGAGGGCGTCGAGAAGTTCGAGGCGTCCTGGACCGACCTGCTCGACTCGACCGAGGCGGAGCTCCAGCGTCTCGCCCCCTCGGAGGGCTGAGGTCTTGGCTCCTACTGCCGGTTCCGGAGCGAATCCGCTCCGTGACCCCGCCGACCGACGGCTCCCGCGTATCGCGGGGCCGTCGGGCCTGGTCATCTTCGGTGTCACGGGCGATTTGTCACGCAAAAAGCTCATGCCCGCCGTGTACGACCTCGCCAACCGAGGTCTGCTGCCGCCGGGCTTCTCCCTGGTCGGGTTCGCCCGCCGCGAGTGGCAGAACGAGGACTTCGCGCAGGAGGTCCACGACGCGGTCAAGGAGCACGCCCGCACCCCGTTCCGCGAGGAGGTCTGGCAGCAGCTCATCCAGGGGATGCGCTTCGTCCAGGGCACCTTCGACGACGACGATGCCTTCGAACGACTGCGCGGCACCATCGAGGAGCTGGACAAGGCACAGGGCACGGGCGGCAACTTCGCCTTCTACCTGTCGGTGCCGCCGCGCTCCTTCCCGGTGGTCATCCAGCAGCTGAAGAAGCACGGTCTGGCCGACCAGACCGGTGGCTCCTGGCGGCGCGCGGTCATCGAGAAGCCCTTCGGCCACGACCTGAAGTCGGCCGAGGAGCTCAACTCGACGGTCGAGGACGTCTTCGCGCCCGACCAGGTCTTCCGCATCGACCACTACCTCGGCAAGGAGACCGTCCAGAACATCCTGGCGCTCCGCTTCGCCAACACGATGTTCGAGCCGATCTGGAACCGGTCCTTCGTGGACCACGTGCAGATCACCATGGCCGAGGACATCGGCATCGGCGGCCGGGCCGGCTACTACGACGGCATCGGCGCCGCCCGTGACGTCATCCAGAACCACCTGCTCCAGCTCATGGCCCTGACGGCCATGGAGGAGCCCGCTTCCTTCGACGCGGACGCGCTGGCCGCCGAGAAGACCAAGGTGCTCGGCGCGGTGAAGCTGCCCAAGGACCTGGGCCGGGACACCGTGCGCGGACAGTACGCGGCGGGCTGGCAGGGTGGCGAGAAGGCGGTCGGCTACCTCCAGGAAGACGGCATCGACCCCAAGTCGAAGACCGACACCTACGCGGCGATCAAGGTCGAGGTGGACAACCGCCGTTGGGCGGGCGTCCCGTTCTACCTGCGCACCGGCAAGCGTCTCGGCCGGCGTGTCACCGAGATCGCGGTGGTCTTCCAGCGTGCCCCGCACTCCCCCTTCGACCACACGGCGACGGAGGAGCTGGGCAAGAACGCGATCGTGATCCGCGTCCAGCCGGACGAGGGCGTCACGGTCCGCTTCGGCTCCAAGGTGCCGGGCACCTCGATGGAGATCCGGGACGTCTCCATGGACTTCGCGTACGGCGAGTCCTTCACGGAATCCAGCCCGGAGGCGTACGAGCGGCTCATCCTCGACGTCCTGCTGGGCGACTCCAACCTCTTCCCGCGCACGGAGGAGGTCGAGCTGTCCTGGAAGATCCTCGACCCGATCGAGGAGTACTGGGACACCAACGGCAAGCCCGCCCAGTACCCGTCCGGGACCTGGGGCCCCGTCGAGGCGGACGAAATGCTCGAGCGAGACGGACGGAGCTGGCGCCGGCCATGAAGATAGACCTCACGGACACCACGGCCAGCAAGATCAACAAGGCGCTGGTGCAGGGCCGCCGGGCGATCGGCACGCCGGCCGTCGGCATGGTGCTCACGCTGGTCATCGTCACGGACGAGGAGAACGCGTACGACGCCCTCAAGGCGGCGAACGACGCCTCGCACGAGCACCCCTCGCGCACCCTGGTGGTCGTCAAGCGCGTCTCCCGCTCCCCCCGCGACCGCACGGCGTCCCGCCTGGACGCCGAGGTCCGGGTGGGCGCGGACGCGGGCACCGGCGAGACGGTGATCCTGCGGCTGTACGGCGAGATCGTGGACCATGCCCAGTCGGTCGTCCTGCCGCTGCTGCTGCCGGACGCGCCGGTGGTGGTCTGGTGGCCGGTGAACGCGCCCATCGACCCGGCGAGCGACCCTCTGGGCGCCCTCGCCCAGCGCCGGGTGACGGACACCTACGCCTCGGAGCAGCCGGTACGGGACCTCACGGCCCGCGCCGACACCTACACCCCGGGCGACACCGACCTCTCCTGGACCCGCATCACGCCCTGGCGCTCGATGCTGGCCGCCGCGCTCGACCAGGTCGTCTGCGAGGTCGAGACGGTCGAGGTGGAGGGCGAGGAGTTCAACCCGAGCTGCGAGCTGCTGGCGATGTGGCTCGCGGACCGTCTCGACGTGCCGGTGAAGCGGTCGCTGTCGTCGGGCCCCGGTCTGACGGCGGTGCGCATGCACACCGACAGCGGGCCGATCGTGCTCGACCGGGCGGACGGCTCGCTGGCGACGCTCTCCATCCAGGGGCAGCCCGACCGTGCGGTGGCGCTCAAGCGCCGGGACACGGCCGAGCTGATCGCGGAGGAGCTGCGGCGGCTGGACCCGGACGACACGTACGCCTCGGCGCTGCGGTTCGGGGTGGACCGGCTCAACGCGCCGTCGGCGGTCGCCGTACTGCCTGCCGAGGCGGTGGAGTCGCCGGCCAAAGGAGCACGGGCCGGAGACGAAACCCCTGGCGAAGGCCTTGCGGAAGCTGCCGGGCCGGAAGCGGCGGCGGAGGCACCGGTGAAGAAGAAGGCGGCGGCGAAGTGAACACCCCGCAGCTGGTCGTGCACCGCGACAAGGAGCTGATGGCGCAGGCCGCCGCGGCCCGGCTCATCACGAAGATCGTGGACGCGCAGGCCTCCCGGGGCTACGCGTCCGTGGTGCTGACCGGTGGCCGCAACGGCAACGGGCTGCTCGCGGCCCTCGCCGGTCAGCCCGCCCGGGACGCGGTCGACTGGGGTCGGCTGGACCTGTGGTGGGGCGACGAGCGGTACCTGCCCGAGGGCGACCCGGAGCGGAACGTCACGCAGGCCCGGGAGGCCCTGCTGGACTCCGTACCGCTGGATCCGAAGCGCGTGCACGCCATGCCCGCGTCCGACGGTCCGTACGGCGCCGATGTCGAGGCGGCGGCCGAGGCCTACGCCGAGGAGCTGGCGCGGGCCGCCGGTCCGGAGAACCACGGGGCGGTGCCGACGTTCGACGTGCTGATGCTGGGCGTCGGTCCGGACACCCATGTGGCGTCCCTGTTCCCGGAGTTGCCGGCGGTGCGCGAGACGCAGCGCACGGTGGTCGGGGTGCACGGCGCGCCGAAACCCCCGCCGACCCGCGTCTCGCTGACCCTTCCGGCCATCCGTGCGGCCCGTGAGGTGTGGCTGCTCGCGGCGGGCGAGGACAAGGCGGAGGCGGCGGCGATCGCGCTGTCCGGCGCGGGCGAGATCCAGGCCCCGGCGGCCGGCGCGTACGGGCGGGCCCGCACACTGTGGCTGCTCGACGCGGCGGCGGCCTCGCAGTTGCCGCGGTCGCTGTATCCACCGGCGTCCCCGTGACCGGCGTCTGAATCGACACGGGGCGGGGTGCGGCGAGGAACTTCTCGCCGCACCCCGCCTCCGTTCTACCGCCTCAACTCACCGTCCCGGCAGGTCACTTGACCGAGCCGGCCATCACGCCCTGCACGAAGTGCCGTTGGAAGGCGAAGAACACCACCACGGGCACGATCAGCGACACGAACGCGCCCGGCGCGAGCACGTCGATGTTGCTGCCGAACTGGCGTATCTGCGACTGGAGTTCCACGGTCAGCGGCTGCGAGGAGGCGTCCGCGAACAGCAGCGCCACCAGCATGTCGTTCCACACCCACAGGAACTGGAAGATGGCGAGGCTGGCGATCGCCGGCCGGCCCACCGGCAGCACGAGGCGGGTGAAGATCCGCCACTCGCTGCCGCCGTCCATCCGGGCGGCCTCCAGCATCTCCTTGGGCATCTCGGCGAAGTAGTTGCGCAGCAGGAACACCGCGAACGGCAGTCCGTACGCCACATGGAACAGCACCACTCCGGGGATCGTGCCGAACAGCCCCAAGGTGCCGAAGAGTTTGGCGACCGGCAGCAGACCGATCTGCACGGGCACCACCAACAGCGCGACCACGATCAGGAACACGGGCTCGCGGCCGGGGAAGTCCAGCCAGGCGAAGGCGTACGCGGCCAGCGCGGCGAGCACGACCACCAGGACCGTCGCCGGGACCGAGATCAGCACGGTGTTCCAGAAGGCGCGGGTGATGCCCGCGTTCTTCAGCAGGGCCGAGTAGTTGTCGAGGGAGAGCTGGCCCGGGCTGGTGAACGCGGTCCACCAGCCGCTGCTCGACGAGTCCTTGGCGGACCGCATCGAGGACAGCAGCAGCCCGGCGAGCGGCGTGAGCCAGACCAGTCCGATCACCACGAGGAAGGCCTGCACCACCCCGTTGCCCAGGCCGCGCCTGATCGCGTTCATCACTGACTCCTTCGGAAACGCCGGACGTTGAAGGCCATCGCGGGGATGACCAGCACCAGGAGCAGCACGCCGAACGCGCTGCCGAGCCCCTGGTTGTTGCCACCGCCGAAGGACACGAGCCACATCTGGGTGGCGAGGACGGCCGCGTCCTGCGCCACCGGCCCGGGCGCGATGATGTACACGAGGTCGAAGACCTTCATCACGTTGATCACGAGGGTCACGAACACCACCGTGAGCACCGGCGCGAGCAGCGGCACGGTGATGAGCCGGAAGATCTGCCACTCGTTGGCGCCGTCCATCCGCGCCGCCTCCAGCGCGTCCCGGGGCAGCGCGGCGAGGCCCGCGCCGATCAGCACCATCGCGAACCCGGTCCAGATCCACAGGTAGGCCCCGATGATGGCGGGCGTGACGAGGGTCGGGCCGAGCCAGGAGATGCCCTGGTAGGGCTGCGCGAAGTTGGAGCCCGGCAACTGGACCGCGTACGAACCGGGGTCGAGGCCGGTGAAGCGGAAGGAGCCGTCGGAGGCGGTGCTCGTGCTCGCGACCGTCTTGCCGTCGCGCACCGCCTGGACCTTCATCCGCGGCAGCCCGCTCTCCTTCGGGTCGACCACGCCCTGCTTGCCTCCCCCGCCGAGCGTGAAGTCGAGGTAGACCACACCGCGCAGTTCACCGGCGGACGCCGTGCGGTTCGCCGCCGGGTACGCGGGCTCGGCGCCGCTGGGCAGGTCCTTCGGGGCGACGCCCACCAGGCCGAGGTTCACGGAGTCGCCCGGTGACACGCTCGCGGTCGTGCGGTACGAGCCGTCGGGCTCCGCCGCGAGGCCCTGGCCGGTGCGGGCGCGGGCGGTGGGGTACTCGGAGGTGCCCTTGAAGACGTCGTGCACGCCGACCGCGGCCGCGTTCAGGACGCCCTTGTTCGGGTCGTCGTCGTAGGCGAGCCGGAAGATGATGCCGGCGGCCAGGAAGGACACGGCCATGGGCATGAACAGCAGCAGCTTGAAGGCGGTCGCCCAGCGCACCTTCTCCACCAGCACGGCGAGGATCAGACCGAGCCCGGTCAGCAGGGTCGGCGCCACCACCACCCAGATCGCCGTGTTGCGTACGGCGGTGAGGGTGGCCGGGTCGCGGAACATCTCGGTGTAGTTGTCGCCGCCCACGAAACGGTCGCCGGACGCGTCGAAGAAGCTGCGGCCGATCGAGAACAGCACGGGGTAGACGACGAGCGCGCCCAGCAGGAGGAGCGCGGGGAAGACGAAGAGCAGGCCGATGATCCAGGCCCGGCGCCGGGCGCGGCGGGCGCGCTCGGCGTGCGGGGACGCGGGTGGTGGACTCGTCTCTTTCACCAGGGTCGCGGTCATGGCCGTCAGCCCTTGTAGGCCTTGGCCGCCGCGTTCTCCAGCTGTGCCGCGGTCCCCTTCGGGTCCGAGGGGTCGCGCAGGAAGTCCTGGAGCAGCTTCCACTCGCCGGCGCCCTTGGTGCCGCCGAAGGCCGCGGGCGCCTGGTCGGACATGTCGAAGCGGACCGAATCCCCGGCCGAGACAAGGGACTTGGCGGTCGCGCGGGTGACGTCGTCGCCGTAGGAGGCGAGGTCGAGCTTCTTGTTCGGGGACAGGAAGCCGCCCGCCTTCGCCCACACGGCCGCCGCCTCCGGGGTCGCGAGGTACTCCAGGAGCTTCATGCCGGCCTTGGCGTTCTTGCCGTCCTTCAGGACGACGGCCGCGTCACCACCGCTGACCACGGGTGCCGTGCCGCCGTCGACCGCGGGGAAGGGGAAGAAGTTCGCGTCGGTGCCGATGGTCCTGCCGAACTGGTCCTTGGCGACACCGGCGACGAAGTCGCCCTCGTAGACCATGGCGGCCTCGGGCTTGGGGCCGAACACCTTCTCCACCGAGCCCGGGAAGTCGGTGTTGAGGGCCTCCTTCTGCCCGCCGGCGATCAGCTGCTTGTCCTTGAAGAGCGTGCCCAGGGTGCCGAGCGCCTTGACCACGGACGCGTCGGTCCACTTCAGCTTGTGGGTGGCGAGGGCGTCGTACTTCTCCGGGCCGGCCTGCGAGAGGTAGATGTTCTCGAACCAGTCGGTGAGGGTCCAGCCGTCCTGACCGCCGATCGAGAAGGCGGCGAGGCCGGAGTCGGAGATCGTGTGGCCGGCCTTCAGCAGGTCGGCGTACGTGGTCGGCGGGGTGACGCCGGCCTGTTCGAGGGCGTCGGGGCTGTACCAGACCGTCGACTTGTGGGCGGCCTTGAAGTAGAGGCCGTAGAGGGTGCCGTCGACGCTGCCGTAGTTCTTCCACACGGGGGCGTAGTTGGCGTCCACGGACTGCTTGGTGGTCGTGGACAGCGGCTTCAGCCAGCCCTGCCCGGCGAACTGCTGGAGCACGCCGACCTGCGGGACCATCACGACGTCGGGTGCGTTGCCGCCCTCGATCTTGCTGCCGACGACGGTGGAGACGTTGTCCCCGGTGGACGTGAACGTCGTCTTGGCGCCGGTCTTGGCGCTGAACGCGTCCAGCACCTTCTGGAAGTTCTTCTGCTCGCTGCCGGACCAGACACCGGCCACGCTGACCGTCTGGCCGGCCAGCGCCTTGTCGCCGCCACCGGCCGAGACCGGGTCGCTGCTGCCGCAGGCGGTCGCGCCGAGCGCGAGGACCAGGGCGGTGCAGCTGACGAGGAGGGTGGAGCGTCGAAGCATCATCGTTGATGTCCCTTCGGGGGATGGGCGAGTGACGGAGGGTCAGAGATCGAGGGGCAGAGATCGAGGGTCAGAGATCGTTGATCCACCAGGCGGCCGTCGCACCGGGCAGCACTCCTGCCGGGCAGGGACCGCTGGACAGCAAGGGGGTGCCGGAGACCGGCGCGGGCACCGGCGCCGTACCGAAGTTGACGGCGCAGACCAGGCCGTCCCCGCGGACGAAACCGAGGACGCCGGGCGGGGTCTCCAGCCAGTTGAGCGAGCCCTCGCCCAACTGGGGCAGCCGGTAGCGCAGTTGGAGGCCGTCGCGGTACAGGTGCCAGAAGGAGCGGGTGTCGGCGAGGGCGCGGTCGGTGGCGTACTCCGCGAAGTACTCGGGCTGCGGCAACCAGGGCCGCGCGCCCTCCGCGCCTGAGGTGAACCCGAACGGGGAGGCCTGTCCCGACCACGGCAGCGGCACCCGGCAGCCGTCGCGGATCCGGGCCCGGCTGCCGGTGCGCCGGAAGATCGGGTCGGTGAGCACGTCGTCGGGCAGATCGACGACCTCGGGCAGCCCCAACTCCTCGCCCTGGTAGATGTACGCGGCCCCGGGCAGCGCCAGCATGAGCAGCGCGGCGGCCCGGGCGCGGGCGGCACCGAGACCGCTGCCCTCGGTGGCGGGTTCGCCGTAGCGGGTGACCGTGCGGACCTGGTCGTGGTTGTTGAGGACCCAGGTGACCGTGGAGCCGGTGCCGGCGATGTCCTGCATGGCCTCAGTGATGACCTTGCGGAAGGCGTCGGCGTTCCAGGGCGCGCTCAACAGGTCGAAGAAGAAGGCCTGGTGGAGTTCGTCGGAGCGGACGTACCGCGCGTGTTCGCGGGCGGTGGGGACGGAGACCTCGCCGACGAGCAGCCGTTCGTCGCCGTCCCGTGCGGTGTACTCCTCGCACACCGCGCGCCAGTGCCGCCAGACGTCGTGCACCTCGGGCTGGTTCCAGGCCAGCGGGTTGACGGAGTCGCGGGTGCGGGCGTCGGCCTCCGGGTCCGGGGAGTCGGGCAGGTCCGGGTGCTTGAAGAGGCCCGCGGCCACGTCGACGCGGAAGCCGTCGACGCCCCGGTCGAGCCAGAAGCGGAGCGTGCGGTCGAACTCGGCGGCGACCTCGGGGCTGCGCCAGTTCCAGTCCGGCTGCTCGGGCGTGAACATGTGCAGGTACCACTGGCCCGGCCGGCCGTCCGCCTCGGTGACCCGGCTCCAGGCGGGACCGCCGAACATGGCGTGCCAGTTGTTGGGCGGCTCGGCGCCGTCCGCGCCCCGGCCGTCGGCGAAGTGGAAGCGGGCCCGGGCCGCGCTGCCGGGTCCGGCGGCGAGCGCCTCCTGGAACCAGGGGTGCTCGTGGGAGCAGTGGTTGGGGACGATGTCGAGGAGCACCTTGACGCCGAGCCGCCGTGCGGCGCCCATCAGCAGGTCGAACTCGGCGAGGTCGCCGAAGAGCGGGTCCACGTCGCAGTAGTCCGCCACGTCGTAGCCGTGGTCGTGCTGCGGCGAGGGATAGAAGGGGCTCAGCCAGATCCCGTCGACGCCCAGCTTCTTGAGGTACGGCAGCCCGGCCCTGACCCCGGCCAGATCGCCGACGCCGTCGCCGGTGCTGTCCAGGAAGCTACGGACGTACACCTGATAGATCACCGCGTCCCGCCACCAGCGGTACTTACTCAGCATGCATGCATGTTAAGTAGGTGTGTCGCGAGGGTGTCAACGAGTAGGCAGAAGCTACCGGAGAGTTGGCCCGGCAAATGGTGATTTAGTGGGCCGAGCGAAGACGAAAGGAGACCGCCGCGTTACTTAACAAGTAACTAGAGACCCGGGATGGCGGCCAGCTCCGCCGCCAGTCGTGCCACCGCCGCCCTCGGCGTCACGTGCCCGGCCATCGCGTCCTGCACGACGGCCTGCACCACCAGACTCACCTGGTCGTAACGGGGGCTCTTGGGGCGGGACTTGGCCGTCTGGAGGGCCTCGCGCAGGGTCGGCAGGTACGGGAACCGCCGGATCAGCGCGGGGTCCTGGTACAGCGCGGCACGCACCGGCGGCAGCGCGCCGCGGGTGAGGACCTGGCGCTGGACCGGCTCGCTGGTGAGGTAGGCGATCAGACGCGCGGCCGAATCGGGGTGCCGCGCATGGGTGTTGACGGCCAGGTTGGAGCCGCCCAGCACGCTGGCACCCGGCCCGTCGTGCCCTGGCAGCGGTACGGCGCCGATCTTCCCGGCGACCGGCGAGCCCTTGGCCGACGCACCGACGTACGCGTAGGGCCAGTTGCGCAGGAAGAGCAGCCGGCCGTCCTGGAAGGCCTGCTTGGACTCCTCCTCCTTGTACGTCAGCGCCGCCTTCGGGATCCATCCCTCCCGCACCCCGCGGGCGAGGAACCCGATGCCCTCGCGGGCGGCCGCGGAGTCGACGGTGACCTTGGCACCCTCCTCGCGCAGGATGCTTCCGCCCGCCGAGTAGACGGCCTCGGCCGCGTTCACGGTGAGCCCCTCGTAGGGCAGGAACTGGCCCGCGTAGCCGTCGAGTCCGTACTTGGGCGCGATGGTCTTCGCGTCGTGCTCCAGCTCGGCCCAGGTGCGCGGCGGCGGGACGCCCTCCTTGTCGAGGATGTCCTTGCGGTAGAGGAGCAGGCCGGCGTTGGTCACGTACGGGACGGCGTACAGCCGCCCGTCGTAGGTCGCCGTGTTGCGGACCCCGCCCAGGAAGGTGTCCAGCGGGAACCGGTCGGGGGACAGCGGACGGATCCAGCCGGCGTCGGCGAACTCCGCGGTCCAGCTGACGTCGATGTTGAGGACGTCGAACCGGCTGCGGTCGCCGTCGCGCAGGTCGCTGGCCATCTGCGCGTGGGTCTCGTCGGCGGAGTCCGGGAGCTCGACGAGTTTGACCTTCTCGTCGGGATGGCTGCGGTTCCAGCCGTCCAGGACCGGGCCGAGATAGCCGGTGAGGTCTCCGGCCGTGGCCAGCGTCAGCGGGCCGCGGCTCTCGCCGGTGCCCTCCTCGGCGTGCGCGCCCGAGGCGACGTACCCGCTCAGGACCACCACGGAGACGAGGAGGCCCCTACCCGCGGCACGCATCCACCGCATAGGTTCCTCCCTGTACAGCGGCGCCGGGCATCTTCGCCCTGGGTCCGAAGCCATGTATACCTGTTAGGTATGGGCGATACTAGGGCCTGGAGCACATCACACAGACAGGAGGACTGCCCACGTGCGCCTGCCCCTCCTGGCTCTCCTCGCGCGCGGCCCGGCCCACGGCTACGAGCTCAAGCAGGACCTTGAGCAACTGCTGGGGTCCGCGTACCCTCAGCCGAACGTCGGCCAGATCTACGTGACCCTCGGCCGCCTCGAGAAGCAGGGACTGATCGAGGGCGAGGACGTCGAGCAGTCCAGCCGGCCCAACAAGAAGGTCTACCACCTCACCGAATCCGGGCGGGAAGAGCTGCGCGCCTGGTTCGAGGAGCCCGAGGACGAGCCGCGGGTGCGGGACGAGTTCTTCATGAAGCTGGCGCTCGCTCCGCAGACGGGGCTCGCCGACCAGATCGCCCTGATCAACAAACAGCGACGCCAGTACCTGACCGCCATGCGCAGTCTGTCGAAGCTGGCCGCAGCCGAGAACCGCGACAACCGCATCGCCCAACTGCTGATCGAGGGCGCGATGCTGCACCTTCAGGCCGACCTCGATTGGCTGGAGCGGTGCCAGGAAGAGCTGGAGGAGCTGGAGTGAGCGACGGTCCCGCTCCCGTGCTGCGCGCCGAGGGCCTGGTCAAGTCCCATTACGGCGAGGGCGCCCCGGCGCATGCCGTGCGCGGGGTCGATCTGCGCGTCCGGCAGGGCGAGTTCGTGGCCGTCACCGGTCCGTCCGGCGCCGGCAAGTCGACGCTGCTGCATCTGCTGGGCGGCCTGCAGCGGCCGGACGGCGGCAGCATCTGGCTGGACGGCGTGTGCGCGAACGCGTGGAGCGAGGCGCGCTGGGCCATGGAGCGCCGCAAGCGGATCGGCATCGTCTTCCAGTTCTTCAACCTGGTGTCGAATCTGTCGGTCGCCGACAACGTGGAGTTGCCCGCGCTGCTCGCCGGGACCGCGCCGAAGCAGGCGCGCGCCGGGCGGGAGGAGCTGCTGGCCGAGCTGGGCCTGGTGGGCAAGGAGCGGAGCATGCCGGGCGAGCTGTCCGGCGGCGAGCAGCAGCGGGTCGCGCTGGCCCGGGCCCTGGTCAACCACCCGCCGCTGCTGCTGGCCGACGAACCCGCGGGAAGCCTGGACAGCAAGGGCACCCGCGAGGTGATGCGGCTGCTGTCCCGCTTCCACCAGCGCGGCCAGACGATCGTGCTGGTCACCCATGACGCCCGGCTGGCCAGCGCCGCGGACCGGGTGATCAGCTTCTTCGACGGCCGGATAGCCGACGACGCGACCCTGGACGGCGTGCCGTCACCCGGCGCCGGCATCTCCGGCGTGCTGGAACTCAGGGACTGACATGCGGACGTACGACGACCCCCGGAAGGGCTGAGCCGCATGCGGGCCACGCTGCGCTGGGCGCACTCCGATCTGCGCACGCACCGCGGTGAAGCGCTGTTCCTGGTGCTGGCCACCGCCGGGATCGTGGTGTCGCTGCTGCTGGCCACGGCCCTGTTCGGGTACGCCACCAACCCCTGGCAGCGGGTCTTCACCCAGACGCACGGCGCGCATGTGTGGATCCACACGTCCGAGTCCGCCCGCGCGGACCGGCTCGCCCGGCTCGACGGTGTCGACTCCGTCGCCGGTCCCTACCCGACCGAGTCCGCCACGCTCGCCTCCCGCGGCGCCCGCGCCTCCGTCGAACTGCGCGCGATGCCCGAGCGGTTGCCGGCCATCGGCCGCCCGCTGATCGTCTCCGGCGACTGGCTGGACCCGGCGACACCCGACGGCGTGGTCCTGGAGAGCCACCTCGCCCGTGCCCTGCTCGCCGAACCGGGCGACACCCTCACCCTGCCGGGCACCGCGCGGAAGGTGACCGTGCTGGGCGTGGCCGACAGCGCCGAGTCGCGCTACAGCCCGGGCGACCAGCCGGGCCTCGTCTGGACCCTGCCGGACGCCGTACGCGACCCCAACGGCCAGGTCATAGGACTGCGCCTGACCGACCCCGACGACACGGACTTCGTCGCCCCGCGCGCCGTCAAGGCCGTGGGCGGCGCCGACGCGATCGGCGAGGTCGACACCTGGCAGCAGGCGCGCGCCGAGGCCCAGGGCGACAACCGGCTGCTCGGCCAGGTGCTGGCCCTGTTCGGACTGGGCGCCCTGGTCGCCGCGGGCCTCGCGGTGCACGGCGCGATCTCCACCCGTATCCGCGGGCACCTGCGGGACATCTCGGTCCTGAAGGCGATCGGCTTCACCCCGGGCCAGGTCGTCCGCGTCTTCCTCTTCCAGCACATCGCCTACGCCCTTCTCGGCGCCGTCACCGCGGCGGCGCTGACGCAGTCCCTGGGCAACCGGATCCCGGGCCGCCTCGGCGACGCGATCGGCGTCTGGCAGGGCCTGCCCGGCCACGCGGTGGCTCTCTTCGCCATCCCGTCCGGCGCGGTCCTGTTCATCGCCGCGACCACGGGCCTGGCCGCCTGGCGAGCGGGTCGGGTGCCACCGGTACCGGTACCGATTCCTTCGGTACGGGGGATGCGGGGTCTGTCGGCCAGGACGGGACGCGCATCCGCAGCACGGTCGTCCGCACCGGAGGGCGTGCGGCGCCCGCACCCCGCTCCACCGGCCCGCGGATCCCGTCGCGGCGCCCAGTCCAGCGGCCGGCTCTCCGCGCCCGCCCGCCGGGCCCTCGCCCTGCGGGTGCCGCCCGCGTTGGTGCTGGGCTGGCACACCGCGTTCGCCCGTCGGCTGCGGTCGCTCGCCACCGTGGCCCGGCTGACCCTGCCCCTGCTGCTGATCGTCGTGGCGATGAGCGCGTGGACCACCATCGACCGTTTCCACAGCAGGCCCGAGCAGATAGGTCTCCCGGCCGCGCTCACCGTCCGCGCGGACACGGGCCTGAGCGACCGGGACACCCGGGCCCTGCTGGCCGAGGACCCAGAGGTCGCCGACGCCTACCCGGGCGTCAAGATGGCCGCCCTCATTCCCAACCAGTCCGTCACGATCGCCCTGCGCGGCCTCGGCACCCACGAGGACCCGTATCCGTACGCCCTGGCGGAGGGCCGCCCCGCACGCCTCAGCCACGAGGCCGTGGCCGGCCAGGGCCTGCTCTCCCTGACGAACGCGCGGGTCGGCGACTGGGTGCGGATCACCGTCGGCTCCCAGCCCTACGGCCTGCACATCGTGGGCCGCAGCATCGAACCCGAGAACGCCGGCCGGGTCGTCACCACCTCGCTCGACACCCTCCGCGAGATCGACCCCGGCCTGACGCCGAGCCTCTACCAACTCCGGCTGCGCCCCGGCGCCGACCCGCGGGAGGTCGCCGACCGGCTGACCGTCGCCGGAGCCGGCCACCTGGACGTGCACACCGTGACCAACCCGGCCGACGGGCTCTCGCCGCTGCGCGGAGTGGTGCTGGGCCTGATCGTCGTGCTCGCCCTGATCGGCCTCATCGAACTGCTCACCGCGATCGGCGGGACCGTGCGCGAGGGCGAACGGGACCTGCTCGCGCTCAAGGCCATCGGTCTGTCCCCGCGCCAGATCACCGCCGTCACCGTGACGGCCACCGGCTGCACCGCCCTGATCGCCGCCCTCGTCGGGACCGCCCTCGGCGCACCGCTCGCGCACTGGCTGATCAACGCCCAGGGCCGGTCGAGCGGCATCGGCGCGGGGATCGCCCAGGGACCGTCGCCGGCCATGCTGGTGCTGTTCGACGCGGCGGCGGTCCTGGGCGCGGCCGGCCTCGCCGCGCTGCCGGCGGCCCGCGCGGCGAGGCGCAGGCTGGCGGACACGCTGAGCGCGGTGGCCTGAGAGCGACCCGTCACCGACGGCCGCGCAGCTCCCGGTACCTGGCCACCAGGGCCTTGGTCGACTCGTCCAGTCCCTCGACCTCCGCGCCCTCCGTCAGCGCGGGTTCCACCCGCTTGGCGAGGACCTTGCCCAGCTCGACACCCCACTGGTCGAAGGAGTCGATGTTCCACACCGCGCCCTGCACGAACACCTTGTGCTCGTAGAGGGCGATCAACTGGCCGAGCACCGACGGCGTCAGCTCGCGGGCGAGGATCGTGGTCGTCGGGTGGTCGCCCTTGAACGTCCTGTGCGGCACCAGTTCCTCGGGCACCCCCTCCGCGCGCACCTCGTCCGGCGTCTTGCCGAAGGCCAACGCCTGCGTCTGGGCGAAGAAGTTCGCCATCAGCAGGTCGTGCTGCGCCTTGAGTCCCTCGCTCAGCCCGGCCACCGGCTCGGCGAAGCCGATGAAGTCCGCCGGGATCAACTTCGTGCCCTGGTGGATGAGTTGGTAGTACGCGTGCTGCCCGTTCGTCCCCGGCGTGCCCCACACCACGGGCCCGGTCTGCCAGTCGACCGGTTGCCCGTCCCGGCCCACGTACTTGCCGTTGGACTCCATGTCCAACTGCTGGAGGTACGCGGTGAACTTGGAGAGGTAGTGGCTGTAGGGCAGCACCGCGTGCGACTGGGCGTCGTGGAAGTTGCCGTACCAGATGCCCAACAGGCCCAGCAGCAGCGGCACGTTGGACTCGGCGGGCGCGGTCCTGAAGTGCTCGTCGACGATCCTGAACCCGTCGAGCATCTCCCGGAAGCGGTCCGGGCCGATGGCGATCATCAGCGAGAGTCCGATGGCCGAGTCGTAGGAGTACCGTCCGCCGACCCAGTCCCAGAACTCGAACATGTTCGCCGTGTCGATGCCGAACTCCGCCACCTTCCCGGCGTTCGTCGACAGCGCCACGAAGTGCTGGGCGACGGCCTCCTGACCGGCCTTCAGTTCGGTGAGCAGCCAGTCGCGCGCCGAGGTGGCGTTGGTGATCGTCTCGATCGTGGTGAACGTCTTGGAGGCGACGATGAACAGCGTTTCCGCCGGGTCCAGGTCGCGCGTGGCCTCGTGCAGGTCGGCGCCGTCCACGTTCGACACGAAGCGGACCGTGAGGTCGCGGTCGGTGAAGGCGCGCAGCACCTCGTAGGCCATCGCGGGGCCGAGGTCGGAGCCGCCGATGCCGATGTTGACGACGTTCTTGATGCGCTTGCCGGTGTGCCCGGTCCACTCGCCGGAGCGGACGCGGTTCGCGAAGTCGCTCATCCTGTCGAGGACGGCGTGCACGGCCGGGACGACGTTCTCGCCGTCGACCTCGATCACCGCGTCGCGCGGGGCGCGCAGCGCGGTGTGCAGGACCGCGCGGTCCTCGGTGACGTTGATCCTCTCGCCCCGGAACATGGCGTCGCGCAGACCGAACACGTCGGTGGCGACGGCCAGTTCGCGCAGCAGCCGCAGGGTCTCGTCGGTGACCAGGTGCTTGGAGTGGTCGACGTACAGGTCACCGACCTGGAGCGTGTATCCGGTGCCGCGGGCGGGGTCGGCGGCGAACAGCTCCCGCAGCCCGACCTCCCCCAACTCCTCGCGGTGCTGGGCCAGCGCGGTCCACTCGGGCGTCCGGTTGAGCCTCGTACGGCCGTCTGCGTTCATATCGGACTTCAGCCTTCTTTCGTACCTCGCCCCGCTGCCGGTCCCAATCTATGGGATCAGCGCGTGACGTTAGCTGTCGTGGCGTCGTCGTGCGACGCACCCACAAGTACGTCCGCCTTGCCGGTGGTTATCAGCGCGAGGACGGACAGGACGAAGAAGACGGCGGTCAGCAGCGCGGGCGTGTTCGGTCCCCAGACGGTGGCGACGGCCCCGCCGAGCAGGGCGCCCAGCGGGGCACCGGCGACGGCCAGGGTGCGGAAGGCGGAGGTGACCCGGCCCAACAGCTCGGTGGGAGTGCGCTGTTGCATCGACGTCGTCGTGTTGACGTTCCACACCATGCCCATGAACCCGAACACGGCCATCGCCCCCGCGAGAGCCGGCAGGCTCCGCACGCTCCCCATGACGACGAGGGCGCCGATCTGCACGACACCGGCAAGCAGCACGGCCCGCGTCGGCCCGAGCCGCGCGGTGATCCACCGGTTCGCCACTCCCCCGGCCAGGCCACCGACGGTGTACGCGGTGGTCGCGGCCGCGTAGCCGGCCGTACCGGCGTCCAGCCACCCGGTCACCAGGATCACCAGGGTGGCGATCAGGGCGCCCATGCCGATGTTGCACAGGGCCGTCGCCACGCACAGTCCGCGCAGCGGGCGGTCGCGCCACAGGGTGCGCAGCCCGTCCGCGATCTCCCGGCGCAGGGTGCTGCCCGCCGGTCTCGGCGCTCGGTCGGGCGCCGAGATCCGCAGCGAGGCGACCAGCGCGGCGGCCACCAGGAAGGTCCCCGCGTCGGCCACGAAGGGCACGGCGGCCCCCGCGACGAGCAGCAGCGGCACCACGGGCGCCCCCAGCAGACCGCCCGCGATCTGCTGTCCGGTCATCAGCCGGGCGTTGGCACGGCCCAGCGCCGCCCGGTCCACCAGGGCGGGCAGCAGCGCCGTCGAGGCGTTGTCGAAGAGCGTCTGGAGGGTGGTCAGCACGAAGGCGAGCGCGATGAGCAGCGCGATCGAGACGTGACCGAGCGCGACGGCTCCGGCGAAGGCGGCGACGAGCAGTCCCCGTACCGCGTCCACCGTCCACATCGCGCGGCGCTGGTCGACCCGGTCCGCGATCGCGCCGCCGAGCAGCCCGAAGACGATCCAGGGCAGATAGCCGCAGGCGGTCACGGAGGCGATGAGCAGGGGGCGGTCGGTCAGCGAGACGGCGAGCAGGGGCAGCGCCGAGCCCCGCAGCGCGTCTCCGAAGCGGGAGACCACGGCGGCCGTCCACAGCAGCCCGAATCCCCCGCGCCATGCGGGCGCGCGCACGTCCCCCGTCTCGACCCTCGACACCGCTCCCCCTCACGATTCGCGTCCGCACCAGGCGGTACACGAACCGTAGAGGTCAGCACTGACAACCCGTCCGGAGTCGACCGGTCGTCGGGGGCCGAAACAGGTCCGACCCGACACCCCTCGGTGCCCGGCCGGTTCCCAACTCCTAGATCTCGCCCCGCAGTTTGGCGAGCGCCTCGGCGAGGATCGCCTCGCCGTCCGCGTCACTGCGCCGCTCCCGTACATACGCGAGGTGCGTCTTGTAGGGCTCGGTGCGCGGCGGGTCCGGCGGGTTGTCCCGGTCCTGTCCGGCCGGGAAGCCGCAGCGCGGGCAGTCCCAGGTGTCGGGAACCTGCGCGTCGCTGGCGAAGCTGGGCTGCGTCTCATGCCCGTTGGAGCACCAGAAGGAGATGCGCAGACGCGGCGCGGACTCGCCGCGCTCGGCCTCGCCCATCGGCCCCGCCCCGACCCGGCTTCCTCGGATCGCGTTGCCACTTGCCACGGTCGTAACTCCCTGCGTGATGGTGCCGCGAAGCGAGTCGGCGTTTCGCTTCGTTGCGAGCGCCTCAGTCTACGTAAGGCCCAACGCGCGTCCAGTGATTGGAGTTACAGCCCCCACACCTAGACGCAAGCCCCATGATAGGCCGCGCTCAGCTGCGCGTACCGAACATGGGGCCTTACGTGCGGAATGCGTGCGGAACGAGCGCCCGGCTCAGTTGTTCGTCTTCATCAGGATGCCGAGGACGATGATGCACGCGAACCAGGCGAGACCGATCACCAGGGTGATCCGGTCCAGGTTGCGCTCGGCGACCGAGGAGCCACCGACGGACGACTGCATGCCGCCACCGAACATGTCGGAGAGACCGCCGCCCTTGCCCTTGTGCATCAGCACCAGCAGCATCATCAGCAGGCTGAAGACGATCAGGGCGATCGAGAACCCCAAAACCACGGCTGGACCAACTCTCTCGGATTCGGATGAACGACGGGGGCACAGCCAGGCTGTGCCCCCGCAAGGGTACGACGGATCGCCGCCAGGGCCTACCTACTGGTCCCGGAAGCGCACGATCTTGACGAACTCGTCGGCGTCCAAGGAGGCACCGCCGACCAGGGCGCCGTCGACATCGGGCTGGGCCATGATCTCGGCCACGTTGCCCGCCTTGACGGAACCGCCGTACTGGATGCGGACCTGGTCGGCCAGCTCCTGCGTGTACAGCTCGGCGAGCTTGCCGCGGATGGCCTTGCAGACCTCCTGGGCGTCCTCGGAGCCGCAGACCTTGCCGGTGCCGATGGCCCACACGGGCTCGTAGGCGATCACGACCGACTCGGCCTGCTCGGCCGTGACGTCCTTGAGGCCGCCCTCGACCTGGCCGAGCGTGTGCGCGACGTGGTTGCCCGCCTCGCGGACCTCCAGTTCCTCGCCGACGCACAGGATCGGGGTCAGACCGTGCTTGTAGGCGGCCTTGACCTTGGCGTTGACGATCTCGTCGGTCTCGGCGTGGTACTGCCGGCGCTCGGAGTGGCCGACGGCCACGTACGTGCACTTCAGCTTGGCCAGCATCGAGCCGGAGATCTCGCCGGTGTAGGCGCCGGAGTCGTACGCCGAGAGGTCCTGGGCGCCGTACTTGATCTTGAGCTTGTCGCCGTCCACCAGGGTCTGCACGGAGCGCAGGTCGGTGAAGGGCGGCAGCACGGCGACCTCGACGGCCTCGTAGTCCTTGTCGGCCAGCGCGAAGGCGAGCTTCTGGACGTGCGCGATGGCTTCGAGGTGGTTGAGGTTCATCTTCCAGTTGCCCGCCATGATCGGCGTGCGTCCGGAAGAAACAGATGGAGCCATTGCGGTCAGTCCTCCAGTGCGGCGAGACCGGGGAGCGTCTTGCCCTCGAGGTATTCGAGGGAGGCGCCGCCACCGGTCGAGATGTGTCCGAATGCCTTCTCGTCGAAGCCCAGGATGCGGACGGCCGCGGCGGAGTCGCCACCGCCGACGACCGTGAAGGCCTGGGAGTCGACGAGGGCCTGGGCGACCGCCTTGGTGCCCTCGGCGAAATCGGGGTGCTCGAAGACGCCCATCGGGCCGTTCCAGAAAACGGTGGCCGCGTCGGCGATCTTCGAGGCGTACAGGGCACCGGTCTCGGGACCGATGTCGAGGCCCATCCCGTCGGCGGGGATGGCGTCCGCCGCGACGGTGGTCGGGTCGGCCGGAGCCTTCGTCTTCAGATCGGGGAACTGGCTCGCGACCACGACGTCGACGGGGACGACGAGTTCGACGCCGTTCTTCTCGGCGCGCTCGACGTACTCGGTGACGGCGGCCAGCTGGTCGTCCTGGACCAGGGAGGCGCCGATCTCGTACCCCTTGGCCTTGAGGAAGGTGAAGGCCATGCCGCCGCCGATGAGCAGCCGGTCGGCCTTGCCGAGCAGCTGGTCGATGACGGCGAGCTTGTCGGAGACCTTGGAGCCGCCGAGCGCGACGACGTAGGGCCGCTGGACGTCCTCGGTGAGCTTCTTCAGGACGTCGACCTCGGTGGCGATGAGGTAGCCGGCGTAGTGCGGCAGCCGGGCCGGGAGGTCGAAGACGGAGGCGTGCTTGCGGTGCACCGCGCCGAAGCCGTCACCGACGTACACGTCGGCGAGGGCGGCCAGTTGGTCCGCGAACTCGCCGCGCTCGACGTCGTCCTTCGACGTCTCGCCGGCGTTGAAGCGCAGGTTCTCGATGACCGCGACCTGGCCGGGCTCCAGGCCGCGCACCGCGTCGTGGGCGGCGGGGCCGGTGGTGTCCTGGGCGAACGCGACGGGGGCGCCGAGCAGTTCGGCGAGTCGCTCGGCGGGCTGCAGCAGGGAGAACGCCGGGTCCGGGGCACCCTTGGGGCGGCCCAGGTGGGAGGCGACGATCACCTTGGCGCCCGCCTCGACGAGGGCCTTGATGGTGGGCAGGACGGCGCGGATGCGGCCGTCGTCGGTGATGAGGCCGTCCGCCAGCGGGACGTTGAGGTCGGCGCGGACGAAGACCCGCTTGCCGTCCACGCCTTCGGAGAGAAGTTCGTCGATGGTCTTCATGGGAGAAGGCTCCTGAGGAGGGCTCTGGATCGAACGAGGGCTGAACACGCGCGTGAGGGCTCGGGCGGCGCGGCGGTGCGCTGCCCGAGCCCTGCACTCACATCGAGGTGCCTGCTTCGGCGATCAGAGCTGTTCGCCGACGAAGACCGTGAGGTCCACGAGGCGGTTGGAGTAGCCCCACTCGTTGTCGTACCAGCCGAGGATCTTCACCGTGTTGCCCTCCTGGACCATGGTCAGGGAGGAGTCGAAGGTGCAGGAGGCCGGGTCGCTGACGATGTCCGAGGAGACGATCTCGTCCTCGGTGTACACCAGGTAGCCCTTCAGGTCGCCGTCCTCGGAGGCCTTCTTGAACGCGGCGTTGACCTCGTCCTTGGTGACCTCGCGCTGCAGCGTCACCACCAGGTCGGTGGCGGAGCCGGTCGGGACCGGGACGCGCATCGCGATGCCGTCGAGCTTGCCCTTGAGCTGGGGCAGGACCAGCGCGGTGGCCTTGGCGGCACCCGTGGTGGTCGGGATGATGTTCTCGGCGGCGGCACGCGCGCGGCGCAGGTCCTTGTGCGGGAAGTCCAGGATGCGCTGGTCGTTCGTGTACGCGTGCACCGTCGTCATCAGGCCCTTGACGATGCCGAAGTTCTCGTCCAGCACCTTCGCCATCGGCGCCACACAGTTGGTGGTGCAGGAGGCGTTGGAGATGACGTGGTGGTTGGCCGGGTCGTACTTGTCCTGGTTGACACCCATCACGATGGTGATGTCCTCGTCCTTGGCCGGAGCCGAGATGAGGACCTTCTTGGCGCCGCCGGCGATGTGCTTGGCGGCGTCGTCCTTCTTGGTGAAGATGCCGGTCGACTCGATGACGATGTCGACGCCCAGCTCGCCCCACGGGATGTCCGAGGGGTTGCGCTCGGACAGCACCTTGATGGTGTGACCGTCGACGGTGATCGTGTCGGCGGTGTGCGACACCTCGGCCTTGAGCCGGCCCAGGATGGTGTCGTACTTCAGCAGGTGCGCGGTGGTCGCGGTGTCACCCAGGTCGTTGACAGCCACGATCTCGATGTCCGCACCCTGCTCCAGGAGCGCGCGGAAGTAGTTACGTCCGATACGACCGAAGCCGTTGATGCCTACGCGGATCGTCACGAACCGATCTCCTCGTTGGTACGCCGACTATGCGGTGCCGGCGAGCTGTTTTGGGATGTCCCCGACCACCCACGACCCTACCTCCCTGCGGCCCCCGTGGTGACATCGAGATGCCCCATACACGGGCAGGCGGTCCGTACCCGCCAGTAGGGGTACGGACCGCCCGGGCCGTCCGACCGGATCACTCGTTTTGACTACGGTCGGCTAGTCATGGTTGACCAGGGAATTCACCCCGGAAGTCACCCTTCCAGGGCCGCGAGGGCCTTCTTGACGAGGGCGTTGCGGTCGGCCACCGCGGTGACGTGCTCCAGGCCGAAGCCCAGCAGCACGGTCCGGTCCGTGGTGACACCGCCGTACGTCTTGAACAGGGTGCCGGTGCGCGCCCAGTCCTTCAGGACGCCCGGGCTGCCCGCGGGCGGTCCGGAGACGCTCCAGGCGCCCAGCGACGTCTCGAAGCCCTCGGTCTGGGTGGCGGCGCCGCCCACGACCAGCGAGGTGTCGTCGGCCAGCACGCCGTGACCGCCGCTGCCGGGGTCGGTGACGTAGCTGATCGAGACCTCGATGTTCTTGCCCGCGTAGGCGCTCAGGTCGAAGTTGACCTGCTGCCAGCCGTTGGAGGCGCCGGTGAGGGCGTTCCAGGTGCCGGAGGTGCCGGTGGCGGTGCAGGAGCCGCCGGCCAGCGTCAGGTAGTGCTTCAGCCACGGGTGTTCACCGATGTAGAAGCCGGCGCCGCACTCGGCCGGGACGATGGTCCTGGTGGCGCCGCCCTTCTCGGGGAGCGTGGTCCAGTCGTCGCCCCCGACGGTGTGCACCTCGACGATGGCGTTGTCGTAGCCGGGCTCGGTGTCCCACAACAGCTGGGAGCGCAGGGTGGGTTGGTCGGCCGCGGTCACGGCGCCCAGGTCGATGGTGCGGGTGAGGCGCTTGTACGCGTCGTCGGTGTGCACGGCCGCGGCCATGTACGAACCGGCGTACGGGCCGTACGGGTTGACGGTCCCGGCGAACTGGCCCGCGCCCGCGCTGGCGAACTGCGGGTAGGTGGCCGGGTTCAGCTCCTCGGAGGTGACGCCGTAGGTGCCCGCCCGGTCGAGCGGGTTGCCGGCGGCGGCCCCGAGGGCCCCGTTGAAGCCGTCGAGCTTGCCGGCGCCGGTGAAGCCGGTGGCCCCGGGGGTGGACGTACGCGAGTAGGCGCCCAGGTAGTACTGGCTGAAGTCGTTCGACAGGGTGCCGTCGCCCAGGTTGACGTTTCCGCCGGCCTGCTCGCCCGCCTCGATCAGCTTGCCGCCCTCGTTGAGGAAGGCGCGCAGCTGGAGCTGGGTGGCGATGCCGGGGGTGCTCGCGCCGGTGTAGTGGACGACGGTGGCGAAGTGGTCCAGCACGCCGAGCGCGTCGGGCGCGCCCTGGGTGGCGACGTCCCACACCAGCGCCTTGTGGCCGTTGGCCTTCAGCGCGTCGACGTAGGTCTGCGCCTGGGTGGCCGCGGCGCCCTCCTCGGCGACGACCAGGGTGTCGGCCTTGGCGCGCTGGGCGACGGTGTAGGTGAAGTGCTCGCTCGCGACCTTCTTGCCGGCCTTGGTCTCGCCGGTGAACCACACCTCGACCTTGTCGCCCGGGACGCCGTCCTTGACCTTGGCCCGGTACTCGTCGAAGTGCAGGTTGTCCTCACCGCCGAAGGTCTCGCCGCCCTTCCAGGACTTGAGCGCCATGTCGAGCGTACGGCCGCCGTTGACGCGGTACTTGAGCTCCTTGTCGCGGATCGCCTTGCGGACGACGACGGAGACTTCCTGGTCGGCGCCGCGCGAGTACGAGGTGGTGAACTTCGCCGGGGTGAAGTCGGCGGCGCTCAGGCCGACCGAGGAGGACGGCGTGTCGGGGTGCTTGGCGGTCTCGGCGACCGACAGCGCGAACGGGACGTTCTTGGCGAACTCGTCCTGGATCAGCTTCTCGTCGTCCGGGAAGTTGAACCCGGACTGGCAGTCGGCCGCGTTCCACTGGTCGTTCGGGTCGATGTTCGAGGCGGTCTGGCAGGTGGACATCTCGGGGGTGAACATCGACATGCCGTTGACGTTGCCCGCGTGTCCGTCGGCCTCGCCGTTGGTGGTGTACAGCTCCGAGGAGACCTGCGGGTGGTAGCCGGGGATCGCGGAGTTCTCCGGGGTGCCGGCCAGCGCCTCGTAGATCACGTCGTCGGGGGTGGGAGTGGCCACCTGCCACCCGACGCCGTAGAGGAGGAGTTCCGCGGCGGAGTGGTAGTTGATGCCGTACGAGAAGCCGATCCGCTTCTCGAAGGCGTCGAGCGCCTTGGTCTCGGGCTCGGACGCGGGGCTCGCGCCGCGGTAGGTCTCGCTGGTGGGGTTGGGGGACGAACCCTCGTCGTCGTAGCCCCACTTGTAGGCGAAGTTGCGGTTGAGGTCGACGCCGTCGCCCGTGGAGATGACGCCGTCACCGTTGACGTCCCGCAGGTTCTTGCGCCACAGGCGGTTGGCCGCGTCCTTGAAGGTGTAGTCGTAGCCGTCGGGGTTGGCCGAGAGCACGAACCACAGCTCGGTGGAGTCGACGATCTTCTTGACGCGCTTGTCGGTCCTGTAGTTGTCCAGGTAGTAGTGCATCAGGCGCCGGGTCATCTCCGGCGTGATCCACTCGCGCGCGTGCTGGTTGGACATGTAGAGCACGGACGGCTTGGCGCCGTCCTTGGACTGCTTCGCGCCCTTGGTCAGTTTGAGCGCGAGGATGTCCTGGCCGTTGACCGTCTTGCCGATGGAGACGACCTTGGTGAGGCCGGGGTTGTCCTGGCCGGCCTTGACGATCTCCTCCTTGAGGCCGCCGGCGCCGCTGTACGGGCGGAACACGCCCTCGGCGGCCGCGTCGACCCGCTTCTCCGCCTTGGCCGACAGTGTGTGCTCGGTGAGATCGACGCCCTGCCCTTCCAGCTTCTGTGCCTGCTGGTCGGTGAGGTAGACCTCGACGGGCGCCTTGCCCTTGTCGGGCACCGCCTCGCCGAGTTCGTGGCTGTCCTGTCCGGCGGCCAGCAGCAGGGGTACCTGCTGCTTGGTGACGTCGGCGCGGAAGACCTTGACCTCGTTCGGGTCGGACGTGGCCGGGCTTCCGCTCTGAGCCTGGGCGACGGGCGCAAGGCTCGCGCCGCCGATCAGAAGCGCGCCGGCAGCGAGGATCGCTCTCGCTCTGGGTCTCATGAACCCCCCTAGCAATCTTTCGTCACGGTGACGAACGGTTGCCAGGCTCATGCCAGTTCACAGCCGAGTCAAGGGTGCCTCAAGGACTGGTGAAAGAGAACACCCGAACGCCGGTGTCGATCACCCAAGTGGCCATCGACACCGGCGTGTTGCGCTTGCGCCGAGTCAGCCGACCAGGTTGTCGGCCATCTCCTCCGTGATGCTGGACTCCGTGCCCGGGATGCCGAGGTCGGAGGCCCGCTTGTCGGCCATCGCGAGCAGCCGGCGGATCCGCCCGGCCACCGCGTCCTTGGTCAGCGGCGGGTCGGCGAGCGCACCCAGCTCCTCCAGGGAGGCCTGCTTGTGGTCCATGCGCAGCCGGCCCGCGGCGGCGAGGTGCTCGGGGACGTCGTCCGCGAGGATCTCCAGGGCGCGCTGCACGCGCGCGCCGGCGGCGACCGCGGCCCGGGCGGAGCGGCGCAGGTTGGCGTCGTCGAAGTTGGCGAGACGGTTCGCCGTGGCCCGCACCTCGCGGCGCATCCGGCGCTCCTCCCAGGCCAGCACCGACTCGTGCGCGCCGAGCCGGGTGAGCAGGGCGCCGATCGCATCGCCGTCCCGCACGACCACCCGGTCCACGCCGCGCACCTCACGGGCCTTCGCGGCGATCGACAGCCGGCGGGCGGCGCCGACCAGGGCGAGCGCTGCCTCGGGTCCCGGGCAGGTCACCTCCAGGGAGGAGGAGCGGCCGGGCTCGGTGAGCGAGCCGTGCGCCAGGAAGGCGCCGCGCCAGGCCGCCTCCGCGTCGCAGGTGGCCCCAGAGACCACCTGCGGGGGCAGTCCGCGGATCGGCCGGCCCCGACCGTCCACCAGGCCGGTCTGGCGGGCCAGCTGGTCCCCGCCGGCGACCACCCGCACCACGTACCGCGAGCCGCGGCGCAGTCCGCCGGGTGCCATCACGATCAGTTCGGAGCTGTGCCCGAAGATCTCCAGGATGTCCCGCTTGAGGCGCCTGGCCGCCATCGCGGTGTCCAGCTCCGCCTCGATCACGATGCGCCCGCTGACCAGGTGAAGGCCGCCGGCGAACCGCAGAATCGCGGATACCTCCGCCTTTCTGCAGCAGGTCCGGGTGACGGGGAGCCGGGAGATCTCATCCTTCACCGCTGCCGTCATCGCCATGGGCCGATCCTTCCATGCATCCGAAAAATACGGTCGTACGCGGCGGCCAGCAGCTCCGGGTCGTGCCTCGGAGTTCCGTCGTTCCGGGCCACGGGGGCCAGCTCGACCGCGGCTCCGAGCCGCTTGGCGGCCTCGGTGAGCACATCGCGATCGGGCACGGCGGCCTCGTCGGCCAGCACCACGTCCAGGGCGAGTTTAGGGGCGTGTCGTCCCAAAACCTCCAAATGACGCTGCGGTGAGAAGCCGTCGGTTTCTCCGGGCTGCGGCGCGAGGTTCAGCGAGAGGACCCGGCGGGCCTTCGTCTGGGTGAGCGCGTCGAGCAGTTCCGGCACCAGCAGGTGCGGAATCACCGAGGAGAACCAGGAGCCGGGACCGAGCACCACCCAGTCGGCGTCGAGGACCGCCTCGACGGCCTCGGGGACGGCCGGCGGGTCGTTCGGCACGAGGTGCACGGACTGGACCTCGCCGGTGGTCAGCGCCACGGTCGCCTGGCCGCGGACCGTATCGACGTCCTCGGGCCGGTCCGGGTCGTGGCCCTTGACCAGGGCCTGCAGCTCCAGGGGCACGGCGGACATGGGCAGCACGCGCCCGTGCGCGCCCAGCAGCTTGCCGACCAGGTCGAGGGCCTGCACGTGGTCGCCGAGCTGCTCCCACAGGGCCACGATCAGCAGATTGCCGACGGCGTGTTCGTGCAGGTCGCCCTTGGACTGGAAGCGGTGCTGGATGACCCGGGCCCAGGTCTGGCCCCAGTCGTCGTCGCCGCACAGCGCGGCCAGCGCCTTGCGCAGGTCGCCGGGCGGCAGCACGCCCAGCTCGTCCCGGAGCCGGCCGCTGGAGCCGCCGTCGTCGGCCACCGTGACGACGGCGGTGAGGTCGCCGGTGATCCGGCGCAGTGCGGCGAGCGAGGCGGACAGACCCATGCCACCGCCCAGGGCGACGACCTTGGGCTGGGCGCCGCGACGGCGCGGCTTGCCGCCGCGGGCCTCGACGGGCCGGGTCGTACGCCCCTCGGGCACCGCCCGGCGCAGCATGCCCAGCCGTGGACTACGTCCTGTCATTCCCGTCCCATGTCCCGGTGCACGACCACCGTCTCCACGCCCTCGGCCACCAGGCGCGCGGCGAGCTTCTCCGCGGTGGCGACCGAGCGGTGCTTGCCGCCGGTGCAGCCGATCGCGATGGTCACGTACCGCTTGCCCTCGCGGCGGTAGCCGGCCGCGATGAGCCGCAGCAGTTCGGCGTAGCGGTCGAGGAACTCCTTGGCACCGGGCTGGTTGAAGACGTACGCCGAGACCTCCTCGTTGAGGCCGTTGAAGGGGCGCAGCTCCGGGATCCAGTGCGGGTTGGGCAGGAAGCGCATGTCGGCGACCAGGTCGGCGTCGACCGGGAGTCCGTACTTGAAGCCGAAGGACATGACGGTGGCCCGCAGCTCGGGCTCCTCCTCGCCGGCGAACTGGGCGTCCATCTTGGCCCGCAGCTCGTGCACGTTGAGGCTGGACGTGTCGATCACCAGGTCGGCGTCGCCGCGCAGTTCGCGCAGCAGCTCGCGCTCGGCGGCGATGCCGTCGACGATGCGGCCGTCGCCCTGGAGGGGGTGCGGGCGGCGCACCGACTCGAAGCGGCGGACCAGGGCGTCGTCGGAGGACTCCAGGAAGACGATCCGGCGGGTGACGCCCCGGCTGTCGAGGTCGGCGAGGGATTCGCGGAGGTTGTCGAAGAAGCGGCGGCCGCGGACGTCGACGACGACCGCGATCCGTGCCACGTTGCCCTGCGAGCGGGCGCCGAGCTCCACCATGGTGGGGATCAGTGCCGGCGGCAGGTTGTCCACGACGAACCAGCCGAGGTCCTCCAGACACTTCGCGGCCGTGGACCGCCCTGCCCCGGACATGCCGGAGATGATCACCAGCTCGGGGATGGCCGCGTCCGTGGGCGCGGTCGTCTCGCCGGTCGTGCCCGTACTCACCTGTGCTCCGTCTCCGCCTTGGTTCTGTTGCGCGTCGTGCCCATCGGTCTTGTTCACCTTCATGTCTCCTGCCCCCGTCGTTCGTCCGGGGCGCCCGTCGTCACGGGCTGCCCGCTGGAACCCGTCGTGCTCGGTTCCTCTTCCATGATCTCTCCCGTCGCCGTGTTCACAGCGGGTGCGGCCGGGGCCGCCTGGGCGAGTGCCACGGCGATCGTCTCGGCCGTCTTGCGGCCTATGCCGGGCACCTCGCAGATCTGGTCGATGGTGGCGGATCGAAGTTTCTTCAGCGAACCGAAATGCTTAAGAAGAGCCTGCTTGCGTGCGTCTCCGAGGCCGGGGACGTCGTCCAGGGGGCTGGCGCGGAAACGCTTGGCCCGTTTGCTGCGCTGGTAGGTGATCGCGAACCGGTGTGCCTCGTCGCGGACGCGTTGCAGCAGGTAGAGGCCCTCGCTGCTGCGGGGCAGAACGACTGGGTCGTCGTCGTCCGGGAGCCAGACCTCCTCCAGGCGCTTGGCGAGGCCGCACACCGCGACGTCGTCGATGCCCAGCTCGTCCAGCGCCTTCTTGGCGGCCGCGACCTGCGGCTGACCGCCGTCGACGACGACGAGCTGGGGCGGGTAGGCGAACCGCTTGGGGCGGCCGTCCTCCTCGGTGAACGTGTCCTCGCCGTCGGCCCATTCCCCGGTCTTCTCCTTGTCGGCGAGGTAGCGCCGGAAGCGGCGGGTGATCACCTCGTGCATGGAGCGGACGTCGTCCTGGCCCTCGAAGCCCTTGATCTGGAAGCGGCGGTACTCGCTCTTGCGTTGCAGGCCGTCCTCGAAGACGACCATGGAGGCCACGACGTCGTCGCCCTGGAGGTGCGAGATGTCGTAGCACTCGATCCGCAGCGGGGCGCTGACCAGGTCGAGGGCCTCGGCGATCTCCTCCAGGGCGCGCGAGCGCGTGGTGAGGTCGGAGGCGCGCTTGGTCTTGTGCAGGGCGAGCGCCTGCTGGGCGTTGCGCTCCACGGTCTCCATCAGGGCCTTCTTGTCGCCGCGCTGCGGGATGCGCAGCGAGACGATCGACCCGCGGCGCTCGGTGAGCCACTCCTGGACGGGCTCGACCGGGTCGGGCAGGGCCGGCACGAGCACCTCCTTGGGGACCGAGTCGCCCTTCTCCTCGCCGTAGAGCTGCTGGAGGGCGTGCTCGACGAGGCCGGCGGTGGTGACCTCCTCGACCTTGTCGGTGACCCAGCCGCGCTGGCCGCGGACGCGTCCGCCGCGCACGTGGAAGATCTGGAGGGCCGCCTCCAGCTCGTCCTCGGCGACCGCGATCAGGTCGGCGTCGGTCGCGTCCGCGAGGACGACCGCGCTCTTCTCCATGGCCTTCTTCAGGGCCCCGATGTCGTCGCGCAGCCGGGCCGCCCGCTCGTACTCCATCTCCTCGGCCGCCACCGTCATCTGCTTCTCGAGGCGGCGCAGATACGTGCCCGTGCGGCCGGCCATGAAGTCGCAGAACTCCTCGGCCAGTTCGCGGTGCTCCTCCTCGGAGACGCGGTCGACGCAGGGCGCGGAGCACTTGCCGATGTAGCCGAGCAGACAGGGGCGGCCGGTGCGGGTGGCGTTCTTGAAGACGCCGGCGGAGCAGGTGCGGACGGGGAAGACGCGCAGCAGGAGGTCGACGGTGTCGCGGATCGCCCACGCGTGCCCGTAGGGCCCGAAGTACCGCACGCCCTTGCGCTTGTGACCGCGCATCACCTGTACGCGCGGGTACTCCTCGTTCATCGTCACCGCGAGGTACGGGTAGCTCTTGTCGTCGCGGTACTTGACGTTGAACCGCGGGTCGTACTCCTTGATCCAGGAGTACTCCAGCTGGAGGGCCTCGACCTCCGTGGACACCACCGTCCACTCCACGGACGCGGCCGTGGTGACCATCGTCCGGGTGCGCGGGTGCAGGTTCGCCAGGTCCTGGAAGTAGTTCGCCAGGCGTTGGCGCAGGCTCTTCGCCTTTCCGACGTAGATCACCCGGCGGTGCTCGTCGCGGAACCTGTACACCCCCGGAGAGTCCGGGATCTCACCCGGCCTGGGGCGGTAGCTGGAGGGATCGGCCATGTCTCACACCCTACTGGCGCGGACTGACACGACGACGAGCCTGTGGACAACCCCCGCACAGTCCTAGCGGGATTCCAGGAAGGTGAGAACGGCCAGGACACGACGGTGGTCGTCGGTGTCCTCCTGGAGGCTGAGCTTGCCCAGGATGCTCCGGACGTGCTTCTCGACGGTGCCCTCGGTGACCCACAGCCGGCGGCCGATGCCGGCGTTGGAGCGGCCCTCGGCCATCAATGCCAGCACCTCGCGCTCGCGGGCGCTCAGGTGGGAGAGGGGATCGTCGCGGCGCTGGGCGGAGAACAGCTCCTGCACGAGGGAGGGGTCGACCACCGAGCCGCCCCGGTTGATCCGCTCCAGGGCCTCGATGAACTCGTCGACGACGGTGACGCGGCTCTTGAGCAGATAGCCGACCTTCTGGCCGCTCGCCAGCAGCTCCAGGGCGTCCTCCACCTCGGCGAACGCCGACAGGACGAGGATGCCGGTGTCGGGGTGGCGCTCCCGGATCGTGCGGGCGGCCTTGAGGCCTTCGGTGGAGTGGTCCGGCGGCATCCTGATGTCGACGATCGCCAGATCGGGGCGCTCGTCGGCGACCAGCTCGAGGAGCCGGACCGCATCACCCGCCTGGCCCACCACGTCGAATCCGACCCGCTCGCACAGGCTGGCCAGTCCCTCTCTGAGCAGCACGTCGTCGTCGGCGAGGACGACCCGTCCGCGCACGGGTCGTTGTGATGCGGCGTCCATGGTTCCGGCTCCCCGCTCCCCTTGCCCGACCTATCGCCCGACCGATGCGGTGCGCTCAACAGCCTGCCCGACCGGCGGAGTTCCGGCTAGCGGGAACTGGAATTGGCGGCCTGCCATGACGACACGGGGGCGTTCACAGGCGATTCTCGTAGCAGTGCAGACGCAAGGGGACCGGCCGGTTCGGGCGCACTCCGGAGCCGGCGGGTCGTGGATCGAAGGGCTGCGGGAGATGCGGCGGACGCGGATCGACAAACGACGGCGGTCGGTCCGCGTCCGCCGGTACTCGCCCGGCACGCACGCGTGGAGGGACCTGTTGGACCCCAGGGACCCCGACCTGGTGCGCGCCAAGCGGCTGCCGCGACCGGAGCGGCCCGCACCGGCCGCACGGCCGGACGAGTAGGCGGCCTCGACCGCCCCCCAGAGCCGGACGGACGCCTCTCCGTCCGAAGGACCGCCCGGACGTACGCAACGTCACCGCGTCGAAGGCTCCCCCGTCCTCGACGACTCCCCCCGCGTACGGCCGGGCGGTCACGCGTGCGTGGCCGGTCCGGTCAGCGGCAGCCGTACGTCCATGGTGGTGCCCTTTCCCGGCGGGCCGGCGACGTCGAGCGTGCCGCCGATCGCCTCGACCCGGTCGACGAGCCCGATCAGCCCGGAGCCGCGGCCGGGTTCCGCGCCGCCCACGCCGTCGTCACGGATGGTCAGCTCCAGGACGTCGTCGTGGATCTTCGCCGCGACCTCCACCACGCTGGCGTGCGCGTGCTTGGCCGCGTTGGTGAGGCACTCGGAGGTGACGTAGTACGCGGCCACCTCCACCTGCTCCGGGAGCCGCCGCGCGGGCAGTCGGAGGTCGAGTTCCACCGGCACGGCGGAGCGGCGGGCCAGGGAGCGCAGGGCGGGTCCGAGGCCGCCCTTGGAGAGGATCGCGGGGTGGATGCCGCGGGCCACCTGGAGCAGGTCCTGGGAGGCGTCGTCGAGGCCCTTGCCCACGTGGGCGATCTGCTGGGCGAGTTCGGAGCTCCGGTCGGTGATCATGGACTCGGCCAGGCGCAGGTCCAGTTGGAGGGCGACGAGCCGCTGCTGGACGCCGTCGTGCAGATCGCGCTCGATGCGCCGCCGGGAGGCGTCCCCTGCGGCGACCACACGCGCGCGTGAGGCCGTCAACTGGGCGCGGCTGTCGGCCTTGGCGACCGCGGTGGCGATCAACTCGGTGAAGTCGGCAAGGCGCGCCTCGGTCCCGTCGGGCAGCGGCTCCAGCGGCGAGGACGCGACGACGACGCCCCACAGCCGGCCGTCCACGACGATCGGCGCCCCCACCGAGCGGCCCACGCGCGCGGCGGTCCTGGTGCGGGCCACCTCACGCGCCGCCGCCTCGCTCTCGGCTCTCCCGCCCCCGACGACCGGGGCGCGAGCGGGCGAGGCGCCGAGGACCGTGAGGGTGCCGTCGGACTCGTAGCGCAGCACTGCCGCGGCGCCGACGCTCAGCAGGTCTCCCACCTCGTCGGCCACGGCCCCGAACACGCGTTCCGGCGACTCGCCGTGGGCCACGCGCGTGGCGACCCGGCGCAGTGCGCTCTGTTCCCGCGCGGTGCGCCGGCTCTCGGTGACGTCACGGGCGGCGGCGTAGAGGAGACCCTCCTCGGGGACCGCCCTGGCGCTCCACTGCAGCCAGCACTCGGTGCCGTCCTCGCGTACGTACCGGTTCTCGAACTCGGCGAGTTCGACGCCGCCGGCCAGCCGGTCCAGGGCGACCCGGGTGGTGTGCCGGTCCTCGCGGTGGACGAACTCGATGGACGGCTTGGCCAGCAGTTCCTCGCCCGAGTAGCCGAGGGTGCGTTCGAAGGCCGGGTTGACGCGCTTGAAGTAGCCGTCGACTCCGGTGATGCACAGCAGGTCGGGCGAGAGGTTGAAGATGCTCTCCAGTTCCCGCTCGGCCTTCCTGCGCCGGCCGTGTGCCGCCGCGAAGGACGCCATCGTGGCGTTCATGCCGCCCAGGAGCTGGGCCCAGGTGCCGTCGAAGGAGACGGCGTCGGCGCGGTGTTCGAGCCGGTTGTCGTCGATCGCGGTGTTCATGGACCGGATCTCGGCGGCCAACTTCTCGGTGGTGACCCGCAGTTCGCGGAATGTGTCGGCGACGTCGCCGAGTTCGTCGCGCCCCGCGTAGCGGATGTCGTACGACAGATCGCCGGACGACAGGGCCCGCGCGCCGGCCGAGACCTCGCCCAGCGGCCGGGTGATCGAGCGCCGCAGGGCCAGCGCGAGGACGGTGACGACGGCCAGCACGGCGAGGGAGACGGCGAGGTCGCGCACCGAACGGACGCGGGCGCTGCGCAGGTCGTCCGCGGCCGTCCCGGCGAGTTCGCGCGCCGCTTGATCCTGGATGCCGCGCAGGGAGTCGATCCGCGCCGTGGAATCGGCCAGCCAGAGGGTGTACGACGGCCAGGCGGCGGCCTTCGGGTCGGGCGCGGTGAGCAGGTCGCGCACCTTGCGCACGGCCCGGCCCGGCGCCTCGAACTGGGTGCTGTACAGCTCGGCCCGCAGCCGGTCGGAGGTGTTCTGCCGGAACTCCCGCAGCTGGGCCTCCTCCAGGGCGGGCCAGCGTCCCACGGCCGCGGGTCGCTGGTCGGGCGGCGCGTCGAGCAGGATGGCGATCTCGGCCCGCTCCCGTTCGGCGGCCTCGACGGCTCCCAGGATCGCGTCGTGCGCGTCGGCCGCCCGGCCCGACGCCCGGGTGGGGCGTCCGGCCTCCAAGGCGCCGACGGTGTCGAGGAGTTCGTCCTCGACGCCCTGGTACTCCTGCGCGAGCGCGCGGGCGGTGAGCGAGCCGGTGCCCGTCTGCACCCGCACCGCGTGCAGTCGGCGGCCGACGGCGTCGAGCTGGCCCGCGACGTCGACCTCCGGCCAGGAGACGGCCCGTTCGGTGGCCCGCGTCAGGGCCCGGACGGTGGCCCGCTCGGCCGCGGACCGTTCGGCCAGCGTGCCCGGCGCGGGGCGCAACCGGGCCTCCACGGCGGCGATCCGCTCCTCCGCGACGGCGTCGGAGACCGCGGTGGTCGCGAACGACACCTCGGTCGCCGTGTGGAACCGCCCCAGCGTCCGCGCCTCCTCCCACTGCGCGACCCCGCTGAACGCCGTGAACGCCAACAGGCCGGTCACCGGCAGCAGGACGAGCAGCATCAGCTTCCTGCCGACCCGGAGGCGCGCGAGGAAGGGGACGCGTTCACCCCCGAGCCCGTCGAACCCGCCGGGCGCCCGGTCGCTCCGGTCGCTCGGTCCCGCGGGTCCTGAGCTGCGCATGGTCGGACCTCACCGGCCGGCGGGCGGGTAGTACCGGTGGTCGGCCAGGTCCTTGTCGACGGCCGCGACCGCCCGGTCGAGTGTGGGCCCGACCGGCGCCCCGTCGAGGACGATCTTCGTGAAGGCGCGAGAGAACGCGTCGGAGACCGCGCCGTAGGCGGGGGTACGCGGCCGGGGCCGGGCCGTGCCGTTCTGCAACTGCTCGATGTAGAGCCGCTCCGGACCTGTCCCGCGGAACTGCGCGGTGCGCTCGGTCGCCGTTCGGGTCGCCGGTATCGCGCCGTTGACGTCCGTCATGCGCACCACCTCGTCGGGGTTCAGCAGGAAGGCCAGGAACCGCCAGACGGCGTCCGGGTCGGCGCCGTTCGCGGGGACGGCCCGCTGCCAGGAGCCCATCCCGGTGACGGTGCCGTGGCCGAAGTCGGGCAGCGGCACGATCGTGATGTCACCGGGAAACGCCTCGGCGTACTCGCGCCATCTCCAGTGCCCCGACCAGGAGATGGGGCTGCGGCCCGAGCTGAACGCCTTGTCATCCGCGCCGGGGTCGACGAGACCCGCCCCGACCCACTTCCGCAGCACGGTGAGCGCCCGGACGGAGTCTGCGCCGTTCAGATAGCCGTCGGCCGTGCGGTGGTTCTTCGGATCGATGAGGTCACCTCCCGCCGACCAGACCGCGGGAGCGAAGCCGTACGTGTTCCACTCGGCGCCCGGCGTCGAGTACCGGAGCCCGAGGTCGAGCGGTGCCTCGTACCCCTCCTCGCGGAGTTTCCTCAGGATGCCCGTGAACTCTTCGGCGGTCCAGGCGTCCGCGGTGCCCTGCGGAATCCGGATGCCGGCCCGCTTCAGCACCGACGGCCGTACGTACAGGCCGAGTCCGGAGTCGAAGGTGCCGATGCCCCACAACCGGCCCGCGTACGTGCCCTGTTGGAGGATCGAGGGCAGCAGGTCGGCCCGCAGGGCGTCGGACAGGCAGGAGCCGAGCGGCCTCAGCCGGCCGGCCCAGGCGTAGCCGAGGAGCTTCGGGGCGTCGAAGTCGAGCAGGTCGGGCAGGCCGCCGCCGGCCGCGGCGGCGCGCACCTCGGCGTCGTAGTCGCCGTCCGGAAGGGTCATGAGGGTGACCTTCACGTCGTGCTGGGACGCGTTGAACCGCCGTACCTGGGTCCGCAGGGTCGTCAACTCGCCCTGAGCCGTGGGCCAGTGGTACCAGATGGTGATCTGCGAGGTGCCGTCGATCCGCCCGTCGCAGGTCGTGTCGCCGCCCGGCTTCGGGGATCCCCTGCCGTCGGCGCCGCCTCCCGTGCAGCCCGCCAGGACCAGGGCGGCGGTCAGCAGGAACGCCGTCGCCGTTCGGGCGTCCGTCGCGCGGGGCCACCGGGGCGGGGCGTCCCCGGTCATGACCCCTTCTGCGGATAGCCGTCGTGGGCCGCCAGGTCCTTGTCGACGGCCGCGGCCGCCTGGTCGAGCGCGGCCTTGACGGGAGCCCGGTCGAGCATGATCTTCGCGAAGGCGTCGGAGAACGCCCTGGTGATCGCGGGATAGGCGGGCGTCTGCGGCCGCGGTCGCGCGACACCGTCCCGCAGTTGCTCGATGAACAGGTGCTCGCCGCCGCCCGCGTCGTACTTCGGCGCGAGCCGCACGGCGCTGTTCGTGGCGGGGATCCCGCCGTTGGCCACGCTCATCCGCCGGATCTGCTCCGGCCGCATCAGGTACGCGAGGAAGCGCCAGACGGCGTCCCCGTCGGCGGTCCCGGCCGTGACGCCCCACTGGTAGGACCCCATGCCGGTGACGGTCCCCCGACCGAAGTCGGGCAGCGGCACGATCGCCACGTCACCCGGGAACGCCTTGGTGTACTCGGGATAACGCCAGTGCCCGCTCCAGGAGATGACGCTGCGCCCCTTGTCGAACGCCTTCTCGTCCTTGTTCGGGTCGATGTACCCCGCCTCGGCCCAGTCCTGCATGACGGTCAACGCCCGCACGGATTCAGGGCTGTTGAGGTAGCCATCGGCCGTCGAGTAGGTGTGCGGATCGATCAGATCACCGCCCGCCGACCATACGGCGGGAGCGAAGCCGTACGTGTTCCACTCCTCGCCCGGCTTCACGAACAGCAGCCCCACGTCGAGCGGCGTCCGGTAGCCCCGCTCGCGGAGTTCGGCGAGGATGCCCGTCAGTTCGTCGGCGGTCCAGGCGTCCGCGGTGCCCTGCGGAATCCGGATACCGGCCTTCTTCAGCACCGACGACCTCACGTACAGGCCGAGTCCGGAGTCGAAGGTGCCGATGCCCCACAACCGGCCCGCGTACGTGCCCTGTCGGCGGATCGAGGGCAGCAGATCCTCCCGCAGGTTCTCGGGCACACAGGAGTCGATCGGCTTCAACTTGCCCGACCAGGCGTAGCTGTAGAGGTTCGGGCCGTCGAAGTCGAGCAGGTCCGGCAGGTCGCCGCTGGCGGCCGCGGAGTCGACCAGGTCGGTGTAGGGCCGGTTCTCGGGCAGGTTCACGAGTTCGACCCGGACCTGCCGCTGCGCCCTGTTGAACTCCTTGACCTGCTTCTGCAGCGTGGCGACCTCGCCCGAGGGGCCCGAGTGGAACCACACGGTGACATGCGCGGTCCCCTCGATCCGGCCGTCACATGTCGTGTCCCCGTGCGCCCGGTCGGACTTGGAGTCGTCGCTCCCACCACCACAACCGGCCAGCAACAGGGCGACCGCCGACAGGCCGGCGACCAGGGCGCGACGGCTTCGACGGACTCCCGAACTGCTCGGCGACGCCTTCATCGCGCACCCCCACTCGACCGGACACCGCGGCCTCCCCAGGGCGCCTCCATGCTACCGGCGGTCACGTGACGCTGCGCTGGGTAAGCGTGAACCCGCTTGTTCGGCAAAGGACTTCAGCACATTCCAGGTGACCGGTAACCCGGCTCGCGAAGTTCTTCCGGGTAGCCGGAAAGCGCAATCAGCATCCGATTGGCACGCTGTCTGCATGTCCATGCGCTGTCTCCTCGTAGATGACAGCATCCGGTTTCTGGAGGCCGCGCGCACGCTCCTCGAGCGCGACGGAATACCCGTCGTGGGCATGGCCTCGACGGGTGCCGAGGCTCTCGCGCGGGCGGCTGAACTGGCTCCCGACATCGTGCTGGTGGATCTCGACCTCGACGGCGAGAGCGGTCTCGACATCGCGGCGGACCTCTCCCGCACCGTCTCCTCCGTGATCATCCTGATCTCGACGCACGCGCTGGAGGACTTCCAGGAGCTCGTGGCGGCCAGTTCGGCCCGCGGTTTCCTGCCCAAGTCCCGCCTGTCCGCGCAGGCCATCCGGGAGGTGCTGGGCGACGACGGGACCGACGGAGCGACTTGAGACCACTGATCGTGTCTCGGCCAGGAGTGTGTCGCGGTTGAGCCTCAGGTGTTGTCGGGACTTGGTCAACACGCTTCAATGCGGGGGAACTCGGGGCCTCGAACGACGGCGTACGGATGTGAAGACGTGCCCCGACGCCGTCGGCACGGCCCCGACCCACCAGCGTGAACCGGTCTGACCAGCCGAAGTGAGCATTCACAGAAAGGCCCTCTGCATGCCGCACGCCACACAGCACGCGGACGTCGGCGCCCTCGCCACCGCGGAACTGGATTCGGCCCTGCGGGGCGGCCCCTTCCACGTCGCGCTGCGCGCGGCGATCGCCGCCCGCGGACTGCCGCTGCAGCGGGTGCAGCACCATCTGTCGCGCTACGGGGTCAAGGTCGGCGTCACGAGCCTGAGTTACTGGCAGCAGGGCGCCCGGCGCCCGCAGCGCCCCGAGTCGATGCGCGCGGTACGGGCCCTGGAGGAGATACTCCAGCTGCCCGAGGAGTCCCTGATCCGGCTGCTCGCCGAGCCGGACGAGCCCACCTGCGAGCAGCGCCCGGCGGCCCGCACCTACCGCTCCCTGGTGGAGGCGTCGGGCGTCCTGGACCGGCTGCTGGCCGAGCTGGACCTGCCGCCGGACGGCGGGCTGCACACCCTGGGCCACCACGAGCGGGTCCGCATAGGGGCCCACCGCGAACTGGCGGGGCGCGAGTCGCACCACATCGTGCGCGCCCACAAGAACGGCGTCGACCGCTTCGTGGCCGTCCACCACGGCGACCCGGGGTGCGTGCCGGAACGGATGCGGGTGCACGCGCTGGAGAACTGCCGCACGGGACGCGTGCTCGTGCACCAGGACACCGGTGTGCTCGTGGCCGAGCTGCTCTTCGACACCCGGCTGAGAGCCGGCGACACCTTCCTCTTCCGCTACGGCGTCGACGACGGCACGGGCGGTGTGTGCCGCGAGTTCGTGCGCGGGTTCGGCCCCGCCGGCGGCCAGTACGCGCTCCAGGTGTGCTTCGACGAGCAGGTCCTGCCGACCCGCTGTCACCGGTTCGCCCAGCACTCGGCGGCGGCCCCGCGCAGCGGCCGCCAGGAGCTGCACCTCAGCGGCCTGCACCACTCGGTCCACCTCGTCGAACCGCGGGTGCGGACGGGGATCGTGGGGATCGGGTGGGACTGGGAGTAGTCGGGGTCGCCGTGAAGTGAGCGGTCCGTGGAGTGAGGGGTGCGCCTCGCCTGCGGGCGTAAACGCTTGCGTAAGCGTTTACGTCGGCCGCCGGATGAGATACGTTCCCGCCCGGAGGGCCCGTCCGACCGGCCCGGGAGGGGATCACGTTGGCGACCATGGTGGACGTCGCGAAGAACGCCGGGGTGTCGGTGGCCACCGTCTCCCATGTCCTGAACGACACCCGGCCCGTACTCCCCCACACCCGCCAGGCCGTCCTGGACGCCATCGACCGGCTCGGCTACACCCCGAACACCCTGGCCCGTTCCCTGGTGACCTCCCGCACCCGCTCCATCGGGCTCGCGGTGTCCGCGATCAGCAACCCGTACTTCACGGAGATCCTCCAGGGCGTGGAGGCCGCCGCACTGGAGCACGGCTACAGCCTCCTCATCGCCGATCCCCACGACGACCCCGTGCACGAGCGCAAGGTGGTCCAACTCCTGCACGAGCGGCGGGTGGACGGCATGATCGTCGCGCCCTCGCCGGATCCGCGTGAACTCCTCGCGTATCTCGGACGCCACGAGGTGCCGGCCGTGTTCCTGGACCGGTTGATCGGCGTCGGGGCGGAAAGCGGGCAAGGGGACGGCACCCCGCCGGACGGCACACACTCGGCCGCCGTACCCCACCACGACCAGATCTGCGCCGAGAGCGCCGAACCGACCACCCGTCTGGTCACCCACCTCGCCGACCTGGGCCACCGCAGGATCGCCCTGGTAGCCGGTCGGCCCGGGCTCAGCACCACCCGCGAGCGCATCGCCGGTTACCGGCACGGACTCGCCGCCGCGGGACTCCCGTACGACGAACGCCTGTTGGTGCACGGCGACTCCGAGGCGGCCGGTGCCGAACGGGCCACCGACGCGCTGCTGTCCCTCGCCGTCCCGCCGACGGCGCTGGTCACCGCCAACAACGCGATGACCATCGGCACGCTGCGTGCGCTGCGCGAGCGGGGTCTGTCCGTGCCCGAGGACATCGCCCTGTGCTGCTTCGACGACTTCGCCTGGGCGGACCTGTTCACACCCCGGCTCACCGCGATCGCCCAGCCCAGCAAGGAGATCGGCGCGCAGGCGGTCCGGCTGCTCCTGGACCGTCTCGCCGCCCCGGACCGGCCCGCCCGGACGGTTCGGCTCGCCTGTGCCTTCGTCCACCGCACCTCCTGCGGCTGCCCCGAGCGGCCCACTCCGTCCGAGAAAGGAACCGACTCGTGATCGTCGTCGCCGGTGAGGCCCTGATCGACCTGGTACCGCAGGGCACGGGTGCCCTCGCGGGCCTTCAGCCGGCGCTCGGCGGCGGCCCGTACAACACGGCCGTCGCCCTCGGCCGCCTCGGCTCGCCCACCGCCTTCTGCTCCCGCACCTCGCGGGACGCCTTCGGTGAGGCCCTGCTCGACGGGCTCCGCAAGGCCGACGTCGACGTGTCGGCCGTACAGCGCGGCACGGAGCCGACCACGCTCGCGGTCGCCACGATCGACACGCACGGTTCGGCGGCCTACTCCTTCTACGTCGAGGGCACCGCCGACCGGCTGTTCGCCGCTCCCCCGGCGCTCCCCACCGGGACCCGAGCCGTGTCCTTCGGCACCTGCTCACTCGTCCTGGAACCGGGCGCGACCGCCTACGAGTCCCTGATGCGCGCGGCGGCGGCGCAAGGTGTCTTCACCGCGCTCGACCCCAACATCCGGGCCGGGCTCATCCCGGACGCGGACGCCTACCGGGCCCGGTTCCGCGGCTGGCTGCCCTCGGTGTCGCTGCTGAAGCTCTCCGAGGAGGACGCCCAGTGGCTGGGCGGCACCCCGCGCGAGTGGCTGGCCGCGGGGCCGGCGGCCGTCGTGATCACGCGGGGCGGCGCCGGGCTCACCGCGTTCACCAAGGAGGGCGCGGAGTACTCCGTGCCGGGCGCGAAGGTCGACGTGGTGGACACGATCGGCGCCGGCGACACCGTGAACGCGGCGCTGCTGCACGGCCTCACCGTCATGGACGCGCTTTCCGCGGAGGGGCTGTCGGGCCTGGGTACGGAGGGCTGGACCCGACTGCTGAACTTCGCGGCCCGCGCGGCGGCGATCACCTGCTCACGGGCGGGGGCGGAGCCGCCGTACGCGCGTGAGGTGGGCGAGATCTAGGGGGCCGGTGTTCAGGGCTCACGTCCAACGGGCGGCGCTCTACGGGTGATTGCCCGCTCGGCGCACAACGGGCGGCGCCCCGCGGGGAGTTACCCGCGGGGCGCAGTCGCTGTGTGTTGCCGTACCTGTTCAGGCCTTGCGGGCCCGCGTGGTCTTCTTCGCGGGGGCCGCCTTCTTGGTGGTGGCGGTCGCCTTCTTCGCGGCCGCGGTGGTCGTCGTCCTGGCCGTCGCCGTCTTCTTGGCCGGTGACTTCGCCGCGACCGCCTTCTTGGCGGCCGTCTTGCGGGGAGCCTTCACCGGGGCCGCCGCGTCGCTGATGCGGTCGGCGTCGAGGATCTCCCGCAGGAACTTGCCGGTGTGGCTCGCGGGGACGCCCGCGACCTCCTCGGGCGTGCCTTCGGCGACCACGAGACCGCCGCCGGCGCCACCCTCGGGGCCCATGTCGACGACCCAGTCGGCGGTCTTGATGACGTCGAGGTTGTGCTCGATGACGATGACCGTGTTGCCCTTGTCGACCAGGCCGGACAGGACCGTCAGCAGCTTGCTGATGTCCTCGAAGTGCAGCCCGGTGGTCGGCTCGTCCAGGACGTAGACCGTACGGCCGGTGGAACGGCGCTGGAGCTCACTGGCGAGCTTCACGCGCTGCGCCTCGCCGCCGGACAGCGTGGTCGCGGACTGACCGAGCCGGACGTAACCGAGGCCGACGTCCTTGAGGGTGTTGAGGTGCCGGGCGATCGCGGGAACGGCCTCGAAGAAGTCCGTGGCCTCCTCGATCGGCATGTTCAGGATGTCGGCGATGGACTTGCCCTTGTAGTGGACCTCCAGGGTCTCCCGGTTGTACCGGGCGCCGTGGCAGACCTCGCACGGGACGTAGACGTCCGGGAGGAAGTTCATCTCGATCTTGATCGTGCCGTCGCCCGCGCAGTTCTCGCAGCGGCCGCCCTTGACGTTGAAGGAGAAGCGGCCGGGCATGTAGCCCCGCACCTTCGCCTCGGTCGTCTCGGCGAACAGCTTGCGGACGTGGTCGAAGACCCCGGTGTACGTCGCCGGGTTGGACCGCGGGGTGCGGCCGATGGGCGACTGGTCGACGTGCACGACCTTGTCGACGAGGTCGTCGCCCTCCACGCGCGTGTGCCGCCCCGGCACGTTCCTCGCGCCGTTCAGCTCGCGCGCCAGGTGCGTGTACAGGATGTCGTTGACCAGCGTCGACTTGCCGGAGCCCGACACGCCCGTGACGGCCGTGAAGACACCCAGCGGGAAGGAGACGTCGATGTCCTGGAGGTTGTTCTCCCGGGCACCGTGCACCGTGAGCCGGCGGGACGGGTCCAGCGGGCGGCGGATGTCGGGCAGCGGGATGGCCTTCTTGCCGGACAGGTACTGCCCGGTCATCGACTCGGCGTTGTCGAGCAGTTCCTTCAGGGAGCCGCTGTGCACGACCTTGCCGCCGTGCTCGCCGGCGCCGGGGCCGATGTCGACGATCCAGTCGGCGACCTTGATGGTGTCCTCGTCGTGCTCGACGACGATGAGCGTGTTGCCCATGTCGCGCAGTCGGACCAGGGTCTCGATCAGCCGGTGGTTGTCACGCTGGTGCAGGCCGATCGACGGCTCGTCCAGGACGTAGAGGACACCGACGAGGCCGGAGCCGATCTGGGTGGCCAGGCGGATGCGCTGGGCCTCGCCGCCGGAGAGCGTGCCGGCCGCGCGGTTGAGGGAGAGGTAGTCCAGGCCGACGTCGACCAGGAAGCGCAGCCGCTCGTTGACCTCCTTCAGCACGCGCTCGGCGATCTTCTTGTCGCGCTCGTTGAGCTTCAGCTCGCCCAGGAACTCCGCGCAGTCGCTGATGGACATGCCGGAGACCTCGGCGATCGACTTCCCCATGACCGTGACGGCGAGGACGATCGGCTTCAGGCGCGTGCCCTGACAGGTCGGACAGGGCACCTCGCGCATGTAGCCCTCGAAGCGCTCACGGCTGGCGTCGCTCTCGGACTCGCTGTGCCGGCGCTTCACGAACGGCACGGCGCCCTCGAACGGCGTGGTGTACACGCGCTCGCGGCCGTACCTGTTGCGGTACCGCACCTCGATCTGGGTCTTGTGGCCGTAGAGCAGGGCCTTCCTGGCGCGCTGCGGCAGACCGGCGAAGGGGATGTCGGTCCGGAAACCCAGCGCGTCCGCGAGGGCGCCGACGAGTCGGCCGAAGTAGTCCTTGGTGTGGCCGTGCGACCAGGGGTGGATGGCGCCCTCGTCGAGGGACTTGTCCTCGTCCGGGACGATCAGCTCCGGGTCGACCTCCATGCGCGTGCCGATGCCGGAGCAGTCGGGGCAGGCGCCGAAGGGCGAGTTGAAGGAGAAGGAGCGCGGCTCCAGCTCTTCGAAGGACAGGTCGTCGTAGGAGCAGTACAGGTGCTCCGAGAACATGCGCTCGCGCTCGGGGTCGTCCTCGGGGAGGTCGACGAAGTCGAGCACGACCATGCCGCCGGACAGACCGAGCGCGGTCTCCACGGAGTCGGTGAGGCGGCGCTTGGCGGAGTCCTTCACCGTGAGGCGGTCGATGACCACCTCGATGGTGTGCTTCTCCTGCTTCTTCAGCGTGGGCGGGCTGGAGAGCTGAACGGTCTCGCCGTCCACGCGCGCGCGGCTGTAGCCCTTGGTCTGCAGGTCGGCGAAGAGGTCGACGAACTCGCCCTTGCGCTCGCGCACCAGCGGGGACAGCACCTGGAAGCGGCTGCCCTCGGGCAGCTCCAGGACCCGGTCGACGATGGCCTGCGGCGACTGGCGCGAGATCGGGCGGCCGCACTCGGGACAGTGCGGCTTGCCGATGCGCGCGAAGAGCAGACGCAGGTAGTCGTAGACCTCGGTGATGGTGCCGACCGTGGAGCGCGGGTTGCGCGAGGTCGACTTCTGGTCGATGGAGACCGCCGGAGACAGACCCTCGATGAAGTCGACGTCCGGCTTGTCCATCTGGCCGAGGAACTGACGGGCGTACGAGGAGAGCGATTCCACGTAGCGCCGCTGGCCCTCGGCGAAGATCGTGTCGAAGGCCAGGGAGGACTTGCCCGACCCGGACAGGCCCGTGAAGACGATGAGCGAGTCGCGTGGCAGGTCGAGCGAGACGTTCTTCAGGTTGTGCTCGCGCGCGCCACGGACGATGAGACGGTCGGCCACGCCGGTCCGCACCTTTCTTGAGTGAAGTGACAGGGGCGAGGCCCCCGTGCTTCTTCAGAGTAGGGGGAGCCACTGACAACGCCGGTCGGATTCCGAGTTGCTCAACAATCCCGGGCCATCCAGCATGCCCGACGCCGCACCCGACCATATAGCACGTGCATTCGATTTACGGCACAGCTTCACCACCTTCACCCAAAGGAGTGGCGCCGCTAGTGTCAGCAGCATGATTGATCACGCTCATGACCTGGCGTCTGTACGTGACGCGACCGACCGGCTGCTCACCGCAGCCGCCAAACTGGACAACGTTTCGACGGCCGAGCCGTCACGGCTTCCGGGCTGGACCCGCGGCCACGTCCTCGCCCATCTCGCCCGCAACGCGGACGCGCTCGTGAACGTCTTCGAGGGCCGTCCCATGTACGTCGACGGGGAGGCGCGCGACGCCGACATCGAGCGGGACGCGCCTCGCCCCCTCGACGTGCAGCTCGCCGACCTGCGCGACAGTGCGGTCCGCTTCCAGGAGACGGGCGCCGCGCCCGCCGACTGGTCGCGCACGGTGGAACTGCGCAACGGCGTGACCGACTCCGCGGCGCGGGTGCCGTTCCGGCGCTGGATCGAGGTGGAGCTGCACCACGTGGACCTCGGTGTCGGCTACGAGCTGGAGGATCTGCCGGCGGAGTTCACCGAGCGGGAGACCGACTTCCTCGCCGAGCGGTTCGCCGGGCATCCCGACGTACCGCCGACGCGGCTGACGGACGGCACGCACGCGTGGAGCACGGGCCGCGCGGCGGACGCCCCCGCGATCACCGTCACGGGCTCGCCCGCCGACCTCCTGGGCTGGCTCGCGGGCCGCCGCGACGGCTCGGGCCTGACGGTCGAGGGCGGGGCACTGCCGGGGCTTCCGCCTCTGTAGGCCAGGTCGTCCTCCTCTGTAAGAGGCGCACGATTCCCGGGCCGCCCACCCCTATAGGCTGGCCGTCATGACGTACAGCGGACAGGTGACGGTCGGCGGCCCGGCGGACGTGCACGAGCTCCCGGACCTGATGATCACGAAGATCGCGGTCGGCCCGATGAACAACAACGCCTATCTGCTGCGCTGCCGGTCCACGGACGAGCAGCTGCTGATCGACGCGGCCAACGACGCGGACACCCTGCTCGGCACGATCGGCGAGGACGGGATCACCTCCGTCGTCACCACGCACCAGCACGGCGACCACTGGCAGGCGCTCGCCCGCGTCGTCGAGGCCACCGGCGCCCGCACCTACGCGGGCCGCGCCGACGCCGACGGCATCCCGGTACCGACCGACGTCCTCGTCGACGACGGCGACACCATCCGGGTGGGGAACGCGGAGCTCACCGCACGCCATCTGGTCGGGCACACCCCGGGTTCGATCGCCCTCGTCTACGACGACCCGCACGGGCATCCCCATGTGTTCACCGGCGACTGCCTGTTCCCCGGCGGCGTCGGCAACACCCGCAAGGACCCGAAGGCGTTCGCCAGCCTGATCCACGACGTCGAGACCAAGATCTTCGGCACGCTTCCCGACGAGACCTGGGTCTACCCGGGCCACGGCCACGACACGACGCTCGGCACGGAACGCCCGCATCTGCCGGAGTGGCACGCGCGCGGGTGGTGAAACGGTCGGGTGATCAACACGGGCCGGGCGCAAGGCGGATGAGCGCGCGCCCGGCGTGAACCACCACCCGCACGCCCCACCCCCGCTCCCCAACGCGCCCCGTGTGAACGCTTCACACGCGCCGACCCCATGCGCACGCTCGCGACCCACCTCGTTGCGTAGTCAACTGGTAACAGCCCCGCACAGGATGACGGCTCCTGAGCGGTACGGGCCGCCGGTCTATCGATCCCCGCCCTCGGCCGGCGGCCCGGCGGCTGCCCAGGAACAGCGGGGTCCGGGCGTGTTCACACGACCGCAACAACTGTTCCCACTATGCGGACATTTACGGTCGTGACCTCGACAAACGGGACGTCCGGCTGTCACTCTCCCGCCATGCATCTTGCCCCTCGCGCACTGCACCGTGCCGTCGCCGCCACCACCATCGCCCTGCTCGCCACCGCCGTCGGCTGTGCGCCGCAACCGGAGGACAAGGCGAGCGACAACGCCTCGACGACGACCGGCACGACCTGCGCCAAGGGCAAGCTGGCCACCCAGACGTCCGGCAAGCTGACGATCGCCACCGACGAGCCCGCGTACGAGCCGTGGTTCAAGGACGACAAGCCCGCCAACGGCGAGGGCTTCGAGTCGGCGGTCGCGTACGCCGTGGCGAAGCAGCTCGGCTACGACAAGAGCGCCGTCGTCTGGCAGAGCGTCCCCTTCAACAAGGCGTTCGCGCCCGGCGAGAAGACCTTCGACTTCGACATCAACCAGGTGTCCATCAGCGCCGAGCGCAAGAAGGCGGTGGACTTCTCGTCTGGCTACTACGACGTGCGCCAGGCCGTCATCGCGCTCAAGGGCAGCAAGGCGGCGAAGGCGACCAGCATCGCGGACCTGAAGGGCCTCAAGCTGGGCGCCCAGGTCGGCACCACCAGCCTCGACTACATCACCGACGTGGTGAAGCCGACGCAGCAGGAGGCCGTCTACGCCAAGAACGACCAGGCCAAGTCCGCGCTGAAGAACGGCCAGGTGGACGCCATCGTCGTCGACCTGCCGACCGCCTTCTACATCACCGCGGCCGAGGTGACGAACGCCAAGATCGTCGGGCAGTTCGAGAACCAGGGCGGTACGCCGGAGCAGTTCGGGCTGGTGCTCGACAAGGGCAGCGCGCTCACCTCGTGCGTCACGGACGCCGTGGACGCCCTGCGCACGGACGGCACGCTGGCGAAGATCGAGAAGCAGTGGCTCTCCGACGCCGTCGACGCCCCGGTCCTCAAGTGACGGTCACCAAGGACGAGTCCGGCCGGGAGGGCGCGGACGGCGACGGACACATGCCCGGCGGGGGCGACGGTTACGTCCCCTCGCAGCGGCGGATCGAGCGCGAGCGCCACAAGCGCACGCGGACCCGCCGCGCGACGGCGATCGCCGCGCTCTCGACCCTCGTCACGGGCGTCGTCCTCTACCTGGTCGTCGTCAACGCGCCCGGCTGGCCGCGTACCAAGGAGACGTTCTTCAACGGGCAGTACGCGCGCGAGGCGTTCCCCAAGGTCCTCGAAGGACTGTGGCTCAACGTCCGCCTGCTGCTGATCTGCGGTGTGGCGGTGCTGATCCTCGGCATGCTGATCGCCATCGCGCGCACGCTGCGCGGCCCGGTGTTCTTTCCGCTGCGCGTCCTGGCCGCCGCGTACACCGACTTCTTCCGCGGACTCCCGCTGATCATCAACCTGATGATCGTCGTCCTGGGCGTCCCGGCGCTGCGCCTCCAGGGCGTGACCGTCGACCCGGTGTGGCTCGGCGGTACGGCGCTCACGCTGACGTACTCGGCGTACGTGGCCGAGGTGTTCCGCGCCGGCATCGAGTCCGTGCACCCCTCGCAGCGCGCGGCGGCCCGCTCGCTGGGTCTCACCAACCGGCAGGCGCTGCGCCACGTCGTGCTGCCGCAGGCCGTGCGCCGTCAGGTGCCGCCGCTGCTGAACGACCTGGTGTCACTTCAGAAGGACACCGGGCTCGTCTCGATCGGCGGCGCGATCGACGCCGTACGGGCCGCGGACATCATCGTGGGCCGCAGCCTCAACTACACGCCGTACATCGTCGCAGGCCTGGTCTTCGTGGCGCTGACCATCCCGATGACGCGCTTCACGGACTGGGTGACGGCCCGGATGGACCGCCGGCGGGCCCAGGGAGGATCGATATGAGCGACGCGACCGCGCACGCGCCCGTGCTGCGCATGGAGTCCGTGCGCAAGACCTTCGGCGGTACGGTCGTACTGCGGGACGTCGACCTGGAGGTCGCCCCGCACACGGTGACCGCGCTGATCGGAGCCTCCGGTTCCGGCAAGTCGACCCTGCTGCGGTGCGCGAACCTCCTGGAGGACATCGACGACGGCGCGATCTGGCTGGACGGCGAGGAGATCACCGACCCACGCGCGGACCAGGACGCGGTGCGGCGCCGTATCGGCGTGGTCTTCCAGGCGTACAACCTCTTCCCGCACATGACGGTGCTGGAGAACATCACCCTCGCCCCGCGACGCGTCCACGGGGTGCCGCGCGCGGAGGCCGAGGAGCGGGCCAGGGAACTGCTGGAGCGGCTCGGGCTCGGCGGCAGGGCGGGCGAGTACCCGGACCGGCTCAGCGGGGGCCAGCAGCAGCGCGTGGCGATCGTGCGGGCTCTTGCCGTACGGCCCCGGTTGCTGCTGCTCGACGAGATCACCGCCGCCCTCGACCCGGAGTTGGTCGGCGAGGTCCTCGCGGTCGTCCGCGACCTCAAGGCCGACGGCATGACCATGGTGCTGGCCACGCACGAGATGGGCTTCGCGCGGGACGTCGCCGACCAGGTCTGCTTTCTGGACGGAGGGGTCGTCCTGGAGCGCGGCACCGCCGAGCAGATCTTCGGCGACCCGCAGGAGGAGCGCACGCGGCAGTTCCTGCGGCGGATCGTGGAGGCGGGCCGGCTGTAAGCGGGAGCGCGGCGGTTGTAAGGGGCGCGCGCCATGGACGCCGGGGCTTACCAGGCCGTAGGCGTCCGGTGCTTGCAGGACCGTATGCCTCCGGCGTCTATGCCTCCGCCCGCGCCGGTCCCGCCAGCGCCGCGACCCGCTCCACTCCGAACACGTACCCCTGCACCCCGCACCCCGCGATGACCCCGTCGGCGCGCAGCGACACGTAGGAGTGGTGCCGGAAGGACTCGCGCTGGTGGATGTTGGAGATGTGCACCTCCAGCACGGGCAGGCCGTCGCAGGTGTTGAGCGCGTCGAGGATCGCGACGGACGTGTGCGAGTAGGCGCCGGGGTTGATCACGATGCCGCAGTGGTTCAGCCGTGCCTCGTGGATCCAGTCGACCAGCTCGCCCTCGTGGTTGGACTGCCGGAAGTCCACCGTGCCGCCGTGCGCGGCCGCCGCCTTGACGCACAGGGCCTCGACGTCGGCCAGGGTGTCGTGGCCGTAGATCTCCGGCTGGCGCTGGCCGAGGAGGTTGAGGTTGGGCCCGTTGAGGATCATGATCGGGGCGTTGGCCAGGGTGCGGGGCACGGTTCCTCCGGTCCGGTGAAGTCGGCTGCTGGGACCCGGTTTATCACGATGCGACGCGCGCGGGTCGGCCCGTACCCTCCCGGCATGACGCCGATCTCCTACCCGCCCAAGCCCTCCCCCGGCGATCGCATCGCCGTCGTCTCGCCCTCCTCGGGCCTGCCCGGGATCCTGCCGCTCCCCCACGAACTGGGCCTGGAGCGGCTGCGCGAGGAGTTCGGGCTCGAGCCGGTCGAGTATCCGACGACCCGGAAGATGGGCTCGACGCCCCGGGAGCGCGCCGACGACCTCCATGCCGCGTTCGCCGATCCGACCGTCAAGGCGGTCATGGCGTCGATCGGCGGCGACGACCAGATCACCGTACTGCCGCTGCTGGACCGGGAGTTGATCCGGGCGAACCCGAAGCCGTTCTTCGGGTTCAGCGACAACACCAACCTGCTCGCGTTCCTGCGCGCCACCGGGATCGTCGGCTTCCACGGGGCGGCGGTGATGACCGAACTGGGCCGGCCGGGCGCCCTGCACCCGCAGACCGCCGACTCGCTGCGCGCCGCGCTGTTCACCTCGGGCGCGTACGAACTGCGGCCCGCCGAGCGCTGGAACGACGTCAACCGCGACTGGGCCGACCCGGCCACCTTCGACGCGGAACCGCAGACCCGCCCCGGCACCGGCTGGACCTGGGAGAACGCCGACCGGGTGGTCGAGGGCCGCAGTTGGGGCGGCTGTCTGGAGATCGTCGGCTGGCTGCTGATGGCCGACCGCGAGATCGCGCACGACCTGAGCGAGTACGACGGTGACGTGCTGTTCCTGGAGACCTCGGAGGAACTGCCCGGCGCCGACGAGGTGTTCCGCACCCTGCGCAACATGGGCGAGCGCGGACTGCTGCAACGGTTCTCGGCGCTCCTGATGGGCCGCCCCAAGACCTGGTCCTTCGAGCACCCCAACAGCCCGGAGGAAGGCGCCCGTTACGCCGCCGGCCAGCGCGAGGCGGTCCTGCGGGCCATGCGTACGTACGCCCCCGACACCACGATCGTCCTCGACGTGGACCTCGGCCACACCGACCCCCAACTCGTCATCCCCTACGGCGGTCTCGTCCGCGTCGACGGCCCCGCCCGGCGCATCACGGTCACCTACTGACGCCCACCCCGCGCGCCCTCGCGCCCCCGTAACCCGCGATCACCGTGGGTAGTTGACGCGGCATGCACGATGTACGCACCGTAAGGGCTCCCTCCATGCTGCGGCTGGCGGCCGCCTCGCTCGCCGGGACCGCCATCGAGTTCTACGACTTCTTCGTCTACGGGACCGCCGCGGCGCTGGTCCTGGGCCCCCTGTTCTTCCCGACGTTCTCGCCGCTGGCGGGAACGCTGGCCGCCTTCGGGACGTTCGGCGTCGGCTTCGTCGCACGGCCGCTCGGTTCGGTGCTGTTCGGGCACATCGGGGACCGGCGCGGGCGCCGACCGGTCCTGGTCGCCTCGCTGTTGCTGACCGGCGGCGCCACGGTCGCGGTCGGCTGCGTACCGACGTACGACACGATCGGGGTGGCCGCGCCGGTGCTGCTCCTGGTGCTGCGGTTCGTGCAGGGCCTTGGGCTCGGCGGGGAGTGGGGCGGGGCCGTGCTGCTGACGGCCGAGCACGCGCCGGCCGAACGCCGGGGGCTGTGGTCGAGCTTCCCGCAGATCGGGCCCGCCCTGGGGTTCCTGCTCGCCAACGGTGTCGTGCTGGCCCTGTCGACGACGCTGTCCGACGCGCAGTTCGCGCAGTGGGGCTGGCGGGTGCCGTTCTGGGCGGCCGGGGTGCTGGCCGCGGTCGGGCTGTGGCTGCGGTCCTCGCTCGTCGAGAGCCCCGGTTTCCTGGAGATCGACGACCACGCGCGCGTGCCGCTCGTGGAGGTCGCGCGCGACCACTGGCGCCTGGTCCTGCTGACGGCCGGGGCGCTCGCCGTCGGCTACGCGATCTTCTACGCCGTCACGACCTGGTCCCTGGCGTACGGGACGGAGCGGCTCGGGGTGAGCCGCACCGTCATGCTGACCTGCATCATGGCCGCGGTGGTGGTGAAGGGCTCGCTCACCCCGGTGGCCGCGCTGCTGGGCGACCGCTACGGGCGTCGGCCGCTGTGCCTGGCCGGGTGCGCGGCCGCCGCGCTGTGGATGTTCCCGATGGTCGCGCTCCTCGCGACGGGGCAGCCGCTGCTGATGTTCGCCGGCTTCCTGGGCGCGCTGCTCGCGTTCGTGACGATGTTCGGGGTGATCGCCGCGTATCTGCCCGAGCTGTACGAGCCTCGGGTGCGCTGCACGGGAGCCGCCGTCGGCTACAACCTGGGCGGTGTGCTCGGGGGCGCGCTCACGCCGATCGCGGCGACGGCGCTGGCCGAGCAGGGCGGGCGGGTGCCGTGGGGGGTGGGCGCTTATCTGACGGGGATCGCGCTGCTGAGCCTGGGGTGCTTCGCGCTGCTGCCGGAGACGCGGCCGGTGCCGAAACTCGTGGCCGAACCGGTCATGGATTGATCGCCAGCTCCAAGTAGGCGGCGAACAGCACGAGATGGACCCCGCCCTGGAGTGGTGTGGCCCGGCCCGGCACCACGGTCAGCGAGCTCACCACCACGGTCAGGGCGAGCAGCACCATGTGCGTGGAGCCGAGGCCGAGGACGAGCGGGCCCGACAGCCAGATCGACGCCAGGGCGACGGCGGGGATGGTCAGGCCGATGCTGGCCATGGCCGAGCCGAGCGCGAGGTTCAGGCTGGTCTGCACCCGGTCGCGGCGGGCGGAGCGCAGCGCGGCGATGGTCTCGGGGAGCAGCACCAGCAGGGCGATGATCACGCCGACGACGGCGTGGTGCAGTCCGGCCTTCTCCACGCCCGACTCGATGGTCGGCGACACGCCCTTGGCCAGGCCGACCACCCCGATCAGGGCGAGCCCGAGCAGACCCAGGCTGATCCGGGCGGTGCGGGCCGAGGGGGCGTCGGCGTGGTCGTCGCCGGTGATGACCTCGCCCTGGCGGGTGATGGGGAGGAAGTAGTCGCGGTGCCGCACGGTCTGGGTCGCCACGAACAGGCCGTACAGGATCAGCGAGGAGACCGCGGCGAAGGTGAGCTGTACGCCCGAGAACTCCGGGCCGGGCTTGCTGGTGGTGAAGGTCGGCAGCACCAGGCTGAGGGTGGCCAGGGTGGCGACGGTCGCGAGCGCGGCGCCGGTGCCCTCGGGGTTGAAGACCGCGAGGCCGTGGCGGAGGGAGGCGACGAGGAGACAGACCCCGACGATGCCGTTGCAGGTGATCATGACGGCCGCGAAGACCGTGTCCCGGGCCAGGGTCGAGCTCTTGCCGCCGCCGTCCGCCATCAGGGTGACGATGAGGGCGACCTCGATGATCGTGACGGCGACGGCCAGCACGAGGGAGCCGAAGGGTTCGCCGACCCGGTGGGCGACGACCTCGGCGTGGTGCACGGCGGCGAGTACGGCCCCGGCGAGGACCAGCGTCACCAGCGCGACGACCGCTCCGGGCAGGTCCCGTCCCCAGGTGAAGGCCAGCAGGACGACCGCGAGCACCGGCACGAGGACGGTCCACCGGGTGGTGAGCGACCTGAGCCGAGTGATCATGCAGCGATCGTCGCAGAGGCTTTCGGGCCCCGCACTCCGGCGGTGCGGGGCCCGAAACACCTCACCCGGACCCGGAGCGCGTCACTTGAATTCGCTCATCTCCTCGACGTCGCAGTCGATGAAGGACGGCGGCCTGGTACACAGCGCGGCCATCTGCTGCGCGAACCTGGTCGTCTCGGGGTCGTCGCTGTTGGCCATGGCTTCCTCGTAGGAGTTGAACTCGATCACCACGAGGTAGTGGCCGGGCTGGTTGCGGTCCTTGAGCACGAGACGGTGGGTGGGACCGCCGGTGCGGTCCGCGAGTCGCTGGTCGGTCTCCTCGGCCAGCGCGCGCATCTCCTCGATGCGGTCGGTCTCGAAGTCGACGATCTGCACGAACTTCGTCGGTGCGTCCACGATGCCTCCACCCGGTGGTGCGTCCCCGGGCGGGAACGCTCATCACTCAACGAAGCATCGGGAGTGCCCCTCGGCAATTCGCCGAGGGGCACTCCCGATGGTGGTTGTTCCTACGTCCGTCGTGGTCAGGTCTGGATGCGATCCTTCGGAGCGCTTTCGCTCGCCTCCTGCGTCGCCTCGGCCGCCGCCTGCTTCTTGGAGGCCATGAGGCTGGTGATCGTGGTGACGACCAGGACTCCGCAGATCACGCCGAGGGAGACCGGGATGGAGATCTCCGGGACGTGCACGCCGGACTCGTGCAGTGCGTGCAGCACCAGCTTGACGCCGATGAAGCCGAGGATGACCGACAGGCCGTAGCTGAGGTGGACCAGCTTCCTGAGCAGGCCGCCGATGAGGAAGTACAGCTGCCGCAGACCCATCAGGGCGAACGCGTTCGCCGTGAACACGATGTACGGGTCCTGGGTCAGGCCGAAGATCGCGGGGATCGAGTCGAGCGCGAACAGGACGTCCGTGGTGCCGATCGCGAGCATCACGACCAGCATCGGGGTCATGACCCGCTTGCCGTTCTCCTGGATCCACAGCTTGGTGCCGTGGTACCGGTCGGCGACACCGAAGCGGCGCTCGGCGGCCTTGAGCAGCTTGTTCTCCTCGAACTCCTCGTCCTCCTCGTCGGCCCGTGCCTCCTGGATGAGCTTCCAGGCGGTCCAGATGAGGAAGGCGCCGAAGAGGTAGAAGACCCACGCGAAGCTGGCGAGGATGGCCGCGCCGGCCGCGATGAAGATGGCCCGCAGGACCAGGGCTATGAGGACGCCGACGAGCAGCACGCGCTGCTGGTACTGCGAGGGCACCGAGAACTTCGCCATGATCAGGACGAAGACGAAGAGGTTGTCGACGCTCAGCGACTTCTCGGTGATGAAGCCGGCGAAGAACTCGCCGGAGGGCTGGCCGCCGCCGAAGACCAGCAGGCCGAGGCCGAAGAGTCCGGCGAGGGCGATCCAGACGACCGTCCAGATGCCCGCTTCCTTGATAGAGACGTCGTGCGGCTTGCGGCCGATGAAGAAGTCGATGGCGATGAGGGCGGCTAGGCCCACGATGGTCAGGACCCAAAGGGTCGGGGAAACATCCACTGCGCCTCCGGCAGTACGTAACGGCAAATGTCAGCGTCGTCGCTGCCGGAGGTCTCTTCCACCCAAGTGTGGGCCGACGCCCCGGGATCTGGCCTGATCCGTATTGACGGGAACGCCGCAAGTGTCAGGGAGTACTCCCCTCCGTAGGAAGAACAGTACCCCAATCACCAAGAAAAGGTAAAGCGATTGGCAAAGAAAGGACAAGAGTGCTGGTCAGAGGCTTTTACCGTCCCTTGGTCCGGGCTTCGGCGACCCGGGCCAGCACCTGCTGGAGGATCTGGCTGCCGGGCGGGACCAGCGCCGGCTCGTACGTCCAGGCGTGTCCGACCCAGGGGTCGGCGAGATGGTCGTCGGGCACCGGGGTGAGTCGCAGCAGCGAACGCCACAGCGGGTCGAGCAAAGGCCCGTACGCGGCGGCCTCCTCCCGGTCCGCGACCATCATCAGATGGACGCCCACGGCCGGGCCCTCGTCGGCGAGGTAGCGCAGCTGGGTCACGGCCCGGTCGTCGAAGCCGTGCGGGAAGTCGTGGACGATCAGCAGCTGCTCGGCCGTGTCCAGGCCGGGCGGCAGGGCGTCGGCCATGCCGCCGCGCACCGCCATCTGCACCAGGTCGACGCGCTGGGTGAGTCGGGCCAGGACGTCCGCCACGCCGGCCGCGCCCAAGGCGGGCGGGGCCGCGAGCACGCCCGACTGCACCAGCGGCGCCAACGCCTGCACGCCGGAACCGGCCGGATCGATGACGTGCACGCCGAACTCGCCCGCCGGGTAGACCGCGAGCAGCCGGGCCGCCAGCGCCACCGCCGTGTCCAGCGCGAGACGGCGCAGTTCGTGGGAGTCGGCGAAGGAGTCGTCCGACAGTCCGGCCTGGCCGCTGTCGATCCACAGACCGCGCTCCAGCGGCAGCCGGACCAGCATCGGGATGCGCAGCAACTCGCTCTCGGGCAGGTGGAGATCGCCCAGGCGCAGGGCCATGGGGATCTCCATCGGCACCCGGTAGCCGTGCCACACCGGGTTGTCCCAGCGGGCGAAGGCCGGGGGCAGCGCGGGCTCCACGACGTCGGCCTCGGCCGCGAGCTGGCCGAGGTCCCGGTCCAGGGAGGCCCTGGCCTGGTCCACCAGCTGCGCGTGCTTGGCGCGGGCCGCCTCGCGCGCCGCGTCGCCCTGTCCGCCGATCCGGCTGCGCGAGTCGGAGAGGGTCTGGTCGAGCTCCTTCTCCATGCGGGACTCGGCGAAGTCGACGGCGCTGCGGTACGCGGCCGTGCTGCGGGCCAGGTCCTCGAACATGCCCCAGATCTGGTTGTAGAGCCGCTCGTCCATCGACCAGCCGTTCGCGTCGCCCGCGACGGGTTGCGCGGGCTGTCCGGGCCGGGCCGGCGGTGCGGTCGGCGGAGGCGTGGGCGGGGCGCCGGTCTGCCGTCGCGGGTGGCTGTAGTCGACCGGCCCGCCGGCCGTCGGAGTGGCGGGCTGGGTGACGGTCGAGGGATCCGCGGGCGCGGGTCCCGCGGGGTACCCGGGCTGCGCACCCGAAGCCGCGTACGGCGAGGTGGCGTGCGGGGGTACGGGCCCGGGGGCGCCCTGGGGCGTGGCGCCGGCCTGGGGTGTGGGCCCGGCCTGGTCCGGGCCGGGTGCCGGGGCGGCCGTCTGGCGCGTACGGTCGCCGTCCGCCATGCGCTGCGGGGGTGCCTGTACCGAGCGGGCCAGGCCCTGCGCCACCGCGTCGTTGATACCGCTCGCGAGCCGGTGGGCCTCGGGCAGGCCCTGGTCGGTGAGGAGTTCGGCGAGTCCGCCGGCGTAGCCCTGGCCGACGGCGCGCACCTTCCAGGCGCCCTGCCGGCGGTAGAGCTCCAGGGCGACGACGGCCGACTCGGCGTCCAGACCGGTGATGGTGTAGCTGGCGACCTCGGTGCCGTCGAGGCCGGTGACGGCGATGAAGGGGGCGGCGACGGCGCCGAACCGGACCGGGCCGCCGACCCCGACGGGCAGGGCGAGCAGCACACAGACGCGGTGCACCGCCTCCGGCACGGCGGCCAGGTCCACGGCGAGGCGATGCCCGGCCGCGGCCTGCTTGGAGACCTCCAGGCCCGGCAGGGTGGGTGCACCCGGGTGGGCCACCCATTCCACGCCGTGCACCTTGCCGTTCTCGTCGCCGAGAGTGGCCGAGGCCACGATGGGCGCGCCGGCCGAGACCCGGATCTCGAGTCGGGCCTGGGAGAGCGGGTGGTTCTGCCCCCGCACCAGCTCGGCCGTCATCGCCTTCGTCCCCCTGTGTCGCTGGTGTTGTCGCTGGTGTGCGTGTGCCGCTCGGTCGCCGACCTGCCTACAGGTGCGGCAGGATCGACGGCATCAGGTCCTGGAAGGTACGGCCGTTGGCCGGGGTGCCGATGGCCGTCAGCGTCCAGCCGGGGCCGGAACGGTGCACCTTCGCCATGATCTGGGCCGTGTACTGGCCGCCGCCGGCCAGCGTGTAGCGGGCCAACTCCTGGCCGTTGGTCTCGTCGACCAGGCGGCAGAACGCGTTCTGCACCTCCTGGAACGTCTGGCCCGTGAAGGAGTTCACGGTGAAGACGATCTGGTCGATGTGGACCGGGACGCGCGAGAGATCGACGAGGATCGCCTCGTCGTCGCCGCCCTGGCCGACCCCGCCGACCAGGTTGTCGCCGGTGTGACGCACCGAGCCGTCGTCGCTCACCAGGTGCCGGAAGAAGACGACGTCGACGGGCTGCTTGTCCGCGAACAGCACGGCGGAGGCGTCGAGGTCGATCTCCCGGGTGCGGGAGCCGAACAGGCCGCGCCGGGGAGCCGCCTGCCAGCCGAGACCCATGCGGACCGCGGTCAGGCTGCCGCCGTCGTTCTTCTGCAGACTGATGGCCTGACCCTTGGTCATGTTGACGGTCACGTGCCGATTCCCCTCTCGAACTGTCCCCTGTTGCCGCGGAGTCCGCGGTTGTCAGAACCCTACGCACGGCCACTGACAGTGCCGTACCCCGGTCCGCACTTTGTGTCGGTCTTGCAACACAGCGCGTTCGCATCCGGGATACGGCATGGTCAGGCCAGGCCCGCCTCCCGCATCTGCCGGAGTTCCTTCTTCATCTCGGACACCTCGTCGCGCAGCCGGGCCGCGATCTCGAACTGGAGGTCCGCGGCGGCTGCGCGCATCCGTGCCGTCATCTCCTCGATCTGGTCGGCGAGTTCGGCCGCGGGACGGTCGGTGGGAACCGTCTCCTTGCCCTTGCCCTTGGCGGTCTTTCCGCCGGCCGCCTTGCCGCCGAGGGAGGGCACGGGTGCCTTGGCGCCCTTGCCGTCCTTCCCCTTGCGGTAGCCCGAGCCGAGCAGCTGCTCGGTGTCGACGTCCTCGCGGGCGATCTGCGCCACGATGTCGTTGATCTTCTTGCGCAGCGGCTGGGGGTCCAGGCCCCGCTCCTCGTTGTACGCGACCTGCTTCTCCCGGCGGCGGTTGGTCTCCTCGATGGCCTTCTCCATCGCCGGGGTGATCTTGTCGGCGTACATGTGGACCTCGCCCGACACGTTGCGTGCCGCGCGGCCGATGGTCTGGATCAGGGAGGTGCCGGAGCGCAGGAAGCCCTCCTTGTCCGCGTCGAGGATCGCCACCAGGGACACCTCGGGCAGGTCGAGACCCTCACGCAGGAGGTTGATGCCGACCAGCACGTCGAACTCGCCGGAGCGCAGCTCGCGCAGCAGCTCCACGCGGCGCAGGGTGTCGACGTCGCTGTGCAGGTAGCGGACCTGGATGCCGAGCTCCAGGAAGTAGTCCGTGAGGTCCTCGGCCATCTTCTTGGTGAGGGTGGTGACCAGGACGCGCTCGTCCTTCTCGACGCGGCCACGGATCTCGTGCACCAGGTCGTCGATCTGGCCCTCGGTGGGCTTGACGACGACCTGGGGGTCGATGAGGCCGGTGGGGCGGATGATCTGCTCGACGACGCCGTCCGCGCGCGAGAGCTCGTACTTGCCCGGGGTCGCGGACAGGTAGACCGTCTGCCCGATGCGCTTCTGGAACTCCTCCCACTTCAGCGGGCGGTTGTCCAGGGCGGAGGGCAGGCGGAAGCCGTGGTCGACGAGGGTGCGCTTGCGGGAGGCGTCGCCCTCGTACATGGCACCGATCTGCGGGACGGTGTTGTGGGACTCGTCGATGACGAGCAGGAAGTCGTCCGGGAAGTAGTCGATCAGGGTGTTCGGCGGGGAGCCGGGCTCGCGGCCGTCGAAGTGCATCGAGTAGTTCTCGACGCCGGAGCAGGAGCCGATCTGGCGGAGCATCTCCAGGTCGTACGTCGTGCGCATGCGCAGGCGCTGGGCCTCCAGGAGCTTGCCCTGCTTCTCCAGCTCGGCCAGCCGCTCGCCGAGCTCCTTCTCGATGTCGTTGGCGGCCCGCTCCAGGCGCTCGGGTCCGGCGATGTAGTGGGAGGCCGGGAAGATGTAGAGGTGCTCGTCGTCGCTGATGATCTCGCCGGTGAGCGGGTGGAGCGTGGACAGGGCCTCGATCTCGTCGCCGAACATCTCGATGCGGACGGCCAGTTCCTCGTAGACCGGGAAGATCTCGATGGTGTCGCCGCGGACGCGGAAGGTGCCCCGGGTGAAGGCCAGGTCGTTGCGCGTGTACTGGATGTCCACGAAGCGGCGCAGCAGCTGGTCGCGGTCGATCTCGTCGCCGACCTTGAGGGGGACCATGCGGTCCACGTACTCCTGCGGAGTACCGAGGCCGTAGATGCAGGAGACCGAGGCGACCACGACGACGTCGCGGCGGGTGAGCAGCGAGTTGGTCGCGGAGTGGCGCAGGCGCTCGACCTCCTCGTTGATCGAGGAGTCCTTCTCGATGTAGGTGTCCGACTGGGGGACGTAGGCCTCGGGCTGGTAGTAGTCGTAGTACGAGACGAAGTACTCGACCGCGTTGTTCGGCAGCAGCTCGCGGAACTCGTTGGCCAGCTGGGCGGCCAGGGTCTTGTTCGGCGCCATGACGAGGGTGGGACGCTGGAGCTGCTCGATCATCCACGCGGTGGTGGCGGACTTGCCGGTGCCGGTCGCGCCGAGCAGGACTACGTCCCGCTCGCCGGCCTCGACGCGCTTGGCCAGCTCGGCGATGGCCGCCGGCTGGTCACCGCTGGGCTGGTAGGAGCTGACGACCTCGAAGGGCGCCACCGTGCGTTCGATGTGGGAAACGGGCCGCATGACACCAACCGTACGACCCGCCACTGACAACGCGGTCGGATCAGCGGTTCTGCGGGGTGCGTGAGCCGCGTTCGCTCGTGTGGCGGCGGACCCGCGGCGACGAGTGGTGACCCGAGTGGTGGATGTCGGGGTGGGGGTGGGCCGGGACGCCCGGCTTGTGCTCGACGGGGATCCAGGCGGGTTTCGCGACCATCAGCGGGTCGAAGAGCACGACCACGCCAGCGAGCAGCAGGAAGGCCAGCGGACCGACCAGCATGAGCGCGAGCAGGCCCGTGGTCGAGTCGCCGGCGGTGGGGTCGCTCGTGGTGTGCAGGTGGACGCTGAGGGCGGCCATGCCCAGGTAGTGCATGCCGGTGACGGCGAGCCCCATGACGAGACTGGCGCCCACGCTCCACAGGATGCCCTTGACCTGTCCGGCCGCCCAGAGCGCGGCGGTGGCGGCGGCCATCGCGACGACGACGGAGGCGGCGACGGTGAGGGTGTTGTACTGGAGGGTTCCGTCCAGGTGCATACCGGCCATGCCCAGGTAGTGCATGGAGGCGATGCCCAGACCGGTGATGGTGCCTCCGGTGAACAGGGCCGCTCCGGACGCGCCCTTGTAGCCGACTATGAAGATCCCGACGCCCACCATGACGACGGCGACGGCGAGGCTGGCGAACGTCATCGGCTTGTCGTAGTGGATCGGCGCCTGTTCGACCGTGAAGCCCATCATGGCGACGAAGTGCATGGTCCATATGCCGGAGCCGATGGCCGCCGAGCCGAGGGCGAGCCAGCCGGGGCGCCAGGAACCCGGGGCGATCATGGATCTGGTGGTGCAGCGAAGGCCCAGCGCCCCGCCCAGGCAGGCCATGAGATAGGCCACCAGCGGTGTGACGAGTCCGTACCTGAATCCGTCGACCGTGCCTTGCATGCGCGGCTGTCCTTCCCGCCCTCTTGTGTCGCTGAATCCCCGAAATGCGCCCCCTCCCAGGACCGCCCGAGCGGCCAGGGTTGACGCAGAGAGTATGACCCCCACCGGAATGGTCGAACGACTTTCCGGCAAAGAAACACGTCGTTGCCCCAGTTGTGCGGCCCTGGTGAGCGAGCTTGGACAACTCCATTCAATGTGTGGTCATTGTGCACCGCGCCGATCATCACCCTCTGCTGTCACAGTTGACCTGTCCGTGATCTCTCGACGCGAGGAGTACGCATGTACGCGCGCGTGGTCGCCGCCCTCACCGCCGCGTTCCTGGGGGCCGCCGCCCTGCTGCTGCCCACCTCCGACGCCCGTGCGGGCGCCGTGCGCGAGCCGCCCTCCGTCGTCGCCCACCGAGGTGCCTCCGCCCTCGCTCCGGAGAACACCCTGGCCGCCGTCGACGCGGCGGCCGGGCTGCGCGTCGACTGGGTCGAGAACGACGTCCAGCGCACGAAGGACGGCGAGCTCGTCGTGATCCACGACGACAGCCTGCGGCGCACGACCGACGTGGAGGAGGTCTTCCCCGGCCGCGCTCCGTGGAAGGTGAAGGACTTCACCGCGGCGGAGATCGCCCGCCTGGACGCGGGGAGCTGGTTCGCCCCCCGTTTCGCAGGGGTGCGCGTGCCCACCCTGGAGCAGTACATGCGCCGGGTGGAGGACAAGGACCGGAATCTGCTCCTGGAGATCAAGAATCCGGAGCTGTACCCGGGGATCGAGCAGCAGACCCTGAAACTGCTCGGGAACGAGGGCTGGCTCGATCAGCCCCATTTGGCGGGCCGGCTGATCGTGCAGAGCTTCGGCGCGGACAGCATCCGGACCGTCCACGACCTCGCACCCGGCGTCAGAACGGCCTTCCTCGGGACGCCGCCGGTGGCGGACCTTCCCGGGTACGCGGCCTTCACCGACGGGATCAACCCCTCGTACGCCTCGATCTCGGCCGATTACGTCTCCGTCGCCCACGCCTTCACCGGGCCGCACGGCAGACCGCTCACGGTCTTCGCCTGGACCGTCGACGACGCGGCGACCGCCCTGAAAGTGACCCACTACGGCGTCGACGGCGTCATCAGCAACAAGCCCGACGTGGTCCGCGAGGCACTGCGCGAGCGGTGAATCCGGCCCGCACCGGGGAGCCGGCGCCGGCCGGGTGTCCGCTCCCGAGGCGTTGTCAGTGGCGGGTCGTACGGTGGGCGCATGGACAGCCATGGGCAGTACGAGCAGCGGGTCGTGTGGGCGGTGGTCGGCAGCGGGATCGGTCCGCTGCTGCTGGCCGCGACCCGGGAGGGCCTGGTCAACGTGGTCTTCCACGCCACGGACGCGGTGCGGGACCAGGCGCTCGGCCGACTCGCGTCACGGCTCGGCAGCGAGCCCGTCGAGGACCCCGAATCACCGCTGCTGGCCGAGGCGATAACGCAGTTCGACGCGTACTTCGCGGGCGAGCGGCAGGACTTCGAGCTGCCGCTGGACTGGTCGCTGATCTCCGGCTTCAACCGCCAGGTGCTGCGCGAGCTGGCGTCCGGCGTCAAGTACGGGCACGTCGTCGGCTACGGGGACCTGGCCCGGCGGGTGGGGCAGCCGGGCGCGGCCCAGGCGGTGGGGACGGCGATGGGCTCCAACCCGCTGCCGATCGTCGTGGCCTGCCACCGGGTCGTGGAGAGCGACGGCGGCATCGGGGGCTTCGGGGGCGGCCTGGAGACCAAGCGCCAACTGCTCGCGCTGGAGGGCGTCCTGCCCCAGCCGCTGTTCTGAGACCGGTGCTCCGAGATCGGCGCTCCGAGATCTCTCCTCCGGGATCTCTGCTCTCGAAGCACTGCTTCGAGACGACGGCGAGACGGGCCCCGCGAAGGGTGGCCGGAAGCCGGAGGCGGTAGCAGACTCCGCCGTGCGTACAGCCACAGGCATCCGCAAATCGGAGCCGAAGGGACGGCGATCACGCATGAGCGGAAACAGGGCAGTCGCATATCTCAAGCCGGGCGCGGTGGAAGTCAGGACCATCGACTACCCGACGCTTGAACTCCAGGACGGGCCCGGGGTCGCACCCGACAACGTCGGCCGCAAGTGCCGGCACGGTGTGATCCTCAAGGTGCTCGCCAGCAACATCTGCGGAAGCGACCAGCACATGGTGCGCGGGCGGACGACCGCACCCGAAGGGCTGGTCCTCGGACACGAGATCACCGGAGAGGTCGTCGAACGGGGTCCGGACGTCGAGTTCATCGACGTCGGCGACATCGTCTCCGTACCGTTCAACATCGCCTGCGGCCGCTGCCGCAACTGCAAGGAGGGCAAGACCGGCATCTGCCTGAACGTCAACCCGGCCCGCCCCGGGGCGGCTTACGGGTACGTCGACATGGGCGGCTGGGTCGGCGGCCAGGCCGAGTACGCCATGATCCCGTACGCGGACTTCAACCTGCTGAGGTTCCCGGACCGGGACGAGGCGCGCGAGAAGCTGCTCGACCTCACCATGCTGTCGGACATCTTCCCGACCGGCTTCCACGGTGTGGTGTCCTCGGGCGCCGGCGTGGGCTCGACGGTGTACGTCGCCGGGGCCGGCCCTGTGGGTCTGGCGGCGGCCGCGTCGGCGCAGCTGCTCGGCGCCGCCGTCGTCATCGTGGGCGACCTCAACGCCGAACGCCTCGCCCAGGCGCGGAGTTTCGGCTGTGAGACCGTCGATGTCGCGCAGGGCTCCATCGAGGAACAGATCGCGCAGATCCTCGGAGAGCCCGAGGTGGACGCCGCGGTCGACGCGGTCGGCTTCGAGGCCCGGGCCCACGGTCCGGACGCCCCGGAGGCGCCGGCGACGGTGCTGAACTCGCTGATGGGCATCACGCGCGCGGGCGGTGCGCTGGGCATCCCCGGGCTCTACGTCACCGACGACCCCGGCGGGGTCGACGAGGACGCCAAGTCCGGGACGCTGAAGGTGCGGCTCGGCCTCGGCTGGGCCAAGAGCCACCAGTTCACCACCGGTCAGTGCCCGGTGATGAAGTACCACCGGGGTCTGATGCAGGCGATCCGGCACGGGCGCGTGCACATCGCCAAGGCGGTCAACGCGACCGTCGTCGGTCTGGACGACGCGCCGCGCGGCTACGCCGAGTTCGACCAGGGCGCCAGCCGCAAGTACGTGCTCGATCCGCACGGGGCACTGAGGGGCGTACGGCCCGTCTGAGTCCGTGAACCCGTGAGTCCGTGAACACTGAGGGTGCCCATGCGCCACGCGCGCGTGGGCACCCTTTTCAGTGCCGCTGCCTGAGGCTGTTGTCCGTTGCCGCCGCTAGTCGTAGTGCCGGGCTTCGAAGACGTTCCCGTCCGGGTCGCGGAAGTAGAAGCTGTGGGTGGCGTTCCCGCGGGCGCCGAAGGAGTCGTAGGAGATCTTCGAGACAGGGACGGCGCGTTCCTCCAGGCGGCCGCGGAGGGTGTCGAAGTGCTCGGCGGGCAGGGCCAGGCAGACGTGGTTCACGGGGTGGCCCGAGCTGTCGGCGGCGCCGGGGAGCATCTTCATGCGCTCCGCCATGGAGTGGGGCATGAGGTCGATGATGGTCTCGTCGTTGAGCCGTACGGAGGGGAACGGGATGCTGCCCTCGGTGAACTCGGTGAGCCGCACGGGGTGCAGGCCGACCGCCTTGTCGTAGAAGTCGGCCGAGGCGACCGGGTCGGTCACCCACAGGACCACGTGGTCGAGACGTGTCGTGTTGTCCGTCATGCCCCTCAGGCTGGTGTCGTCCCCCACAGGCCGCAAGTGTTTGACCGGCTCCGTCGCCTGCCAGAGATGAGGGAAGAACCGATGACAGGAGTGAGGCGCGTGGTGCTGGTGGTGTCCGAAGAAGTGCGGGAGGCGATCGACGCGCGTCGACCCGTGGTGGCCCTGGAGTCCACGATCATCGCGCACGGGCTGCCGCGCCCGCGCAATCTGCAGGTGGCGCTGGAACTGGAGGACGTCGTACGGCGGGAGGGCGCCGTTCCCGCGACGATCGCCGTGCTCGACGGACAGCCCCGGGTCGGGCTCGACAAGGAGCAGTTGGAGCGGGTCGCCAACGAGGACGGGATCCGCAAGCTGGGCCATCGGGACCTGCCGCTCGCGGTGGCGTCCGGGGCGAGCGGCGCGACCACCGTGTCGGCGACGGCGCTGCTGGCGTCCCTCGCGGGCGTGCGGGTGTTCGCGACGGGCGGTCTCGGCGGTGTGCACCGGGAGTGGACGGTGACGCAGGACGAGTCCGCCGACCTGGGGCTGCTGGCGCGGACGCGGATCACGGTGGTGTGCGCCGGCGTGAAGTCGATCCTGGACGTGCCGGCGACCCTGCAACGGCTGGAGACGCTGGGCGTCGCGGTGGCCGGGTACGGCACGGATCGCTTCCCCGGCTTCTACCTGTCGGACTCGGGGCATCCCGTGGACTGGACGCTGGACAGCCCCGAGGAGGTCGCGGCGGTCATGCGGGCGCAGGACGCGCTCGACGGACCCGAGTCGGCACTGATCGTCGCCAACCCCGTGCCCGAGGAGGAGCAGCTCGATCCCGAACTGCACGCGCGTGTGCTCGCCGACGCGCTGCACGCGTGCGAGGCGGAGGGCGTCACCGGCCAGGCCGTCACTCCGTTCCTGCTCGGCTACCTGGTCGAGCACACGGACGGGGCCTCGCTGACCGCGAACCTGGCGGCGGTGCGCGGAAACGTACGGCTGGCGGCGCGGATCGCGGCGGCCCGGGCCGCGGCGTGACCACGGCACCCGGCGGGGCGCTGCTGGTGGTCGGGGACGTCATCACGGACGTCGTCGCCCGGCACCGGGGGCCGCTCGCCGCGGGAACGGACACGGCGGCCGCGATCCGGACGGTGCCGGGCGGCGCGGGCGCCAACGTGGCCTGCTGGGCGGCGCATTGGGGCTGCCCCGAGGTGCGGCTGCTCGGGCGGGTGGGCACGGACGCGGCGTCCTGGCACGAGCGGGAACTGACCGCGTGCGGGGTACGGCCCCTGCTCGTCGTCGACGAGGAGGCGCCGACCGGGACGGTGATCTGCCTGGTCGACACGGATGCCTCGGCCGAGCGGACGTTCCTCACCGACAGCGGCGCCGCCCTGCGCTTCGATCCCGGCGACTGGTCGGACGCGCTCCTCGACGGCGTGGCCCGACTGCACTTGTCGGGCTACCTGTTGTTCTCCGAGCCGAGCCGCGCCCTGGTCGTGACGGCCCTGGAGTCGGCACGCGCGCGTGGTGTGCCGGTGAGCCTGGATCCCGCATCGGCGGGTTTCCTCGTGGAGCTGGGCGTCGACCGTTTCCTCGAACTCGTCGCTGGGGTGGACGTCCTGCTGCCCAGCCGTGACGAGGCCTGCCTGCTCACGGGGTTGCCCGATCCGGCCGACGCGGCGGCGAAACTGAGCCGGTACGCCCCGCTGGTGATCGCCAAGCAGGGCGCGGAGGGCGCGTTGGTCGCCCGCTCCGGAGCGGTGCGCGCCCAGGTCCCCGCGACGCCGGCCACACCCCGGGACACCACGGGGGCGGGAGACGCCTTCACCGGCGCCTTCCTCGCCACGCTGCTCACGGGCGCCGAGCCCGAGGACGCGGCGCGCGAGGGGTGCCGGGCGGGGGCGCTGGCGGTCGAGCGCGTGGGCGGGCGACCGCCGGGGCGGGAGAGGGCAAGCGGGTGAGGTGGGGGCCGGCGGAGCTGAGGAGCCGGGCGGGGGCCGGCGAGGCCAGGGCTGGCGGAGCTGAGGCGGCGCGGTCGAGACTGGCGGAGCCGAGGCAGCGCGGTCAAGACAGGCGAAGCCAAGGCAGGGCAGCCGGGACTGACGAGGCCCAGGCAGTGCGGCCAGGACCGGCGGAGCCCAGGCGGTGAGGGTGCGGGCGGATCCCCCGACCGCCCAACTCCCCTCCCCTTCCTACGCCTTGCGCCCCCACGCCGAGATCATCGGGGCCGTGGCCAGGTCCATGTCGCCGACCGCGACATTGGCGAGGTGGCGGTCGATGTCCTCGTCGGTGGCGATGCCGGCGGTGACGAGTTGCTCGCGGATCTGGCGGACCGTCGCGGATTCCAGGGCCGTACAGGCCGGTGAGGTGAGCGGGAAGTAGGCGTCGGCCTCGACGCGGCGCAGTCCGGCCTCGCGGAGCAGCCGCGGGAGTGTGCGGCCGTAGGAGAGGTCGGCGCCCCGCTCGGCGAGGAGTTCGCGGAAGCCCTGCCGCAGCCGATTGGCGAGCTGTTCCTCGGGACCGTGCTCGTCGGGGCTGGTCAGGGGCTGGAGGGCGGGGTCGGCGTCCTCGATCAGGAGGTGTCCGCCGGGGCGCAGGGCCTTGATCATCGAGTGCAACGCCCGTTCCCGGTCCGGCACATGGACCAGGACGAGCCTGGCGTGCACCAGGTCGAAGCCCTCCCCCGGGGGTTCCTCGGCGCCGACGTCGTGGACGCGGACCGCCACCGGCGGACGGGCGGCCGGGGTCAGCCGGGAGGTGTCGATGTCGGTCGCGACGACCTTGCCGGTGGGGCCGACCTTCTTCGCCAGCCAGGACACCACGGAGGTGCCGCCGGCACCGACCTCCCAGCAGCGCCAGCCGGGTCCGATGCCGAACCGCTCGAGGTGGCGGAAGGTCGTGGGGTCGAAGAGGGTGGCGAAGGCGTCGAAGCGCTCCTGGGCCTCGGACTGCCGGTTGGTGAGGAGATACCCCTCGGTTCGCGTCATGCCGCGATCATCCCAGTTGCCCGGCTCGCCGGAAGCGGACGACGCGTGCAAACCCTTCGTCCACAGGCGGGAACAAAGCGGAACATTCTGTTTCCACAGGCTTACCCGCCGCTCACGCCGACCTGGCAAACTGGCCGACCAAGGCGGAGGAACACGGCGCGGGCCGTTGTTCCGTGCGTCAGTTCCGGGGAGATCCACGCAAGGAGATCCAAATGTCCATGGCAGGGAATCTGCGGAAGGTCACGAGCCTCGGCAGGGTCGGTGGTCTCCGCAAGGTGGCACGGCTGGCCAGGCGGCGCCCCCGCGTCGACCTGAGCCACCATGCCCGGTCTCCGCTGGGCTCCTCCGTGGTGAACTGCGTGACCTACCGGGACGGCGAGCGGGTGCCCGGCGGCAGCGATCTGGTCGACACGGTGCAGCAGGTGCGCAAGCACCGCGACGGATTCGTGTGGCTCGGGCTGCACGAGCCGACGGACCGGGAGTTCGCCGGTATCGCCGAGCTCTTCGACCTGCACCCGCTGGCCGTCGAGGACGCGGTCGAGGCCCATCAGCGCCCGAAGCTGGAGCGCTACGGCGAGACGCTGTTCGCGGTGTTCAAGACGGTCTGTTACGTCGAGCACGAGAAGCTGACGGCGACGAGCGAGGTGGTGGACACCGGCGAGATCATGGTCTTCGTCGGCGAGGACTTCGTGATCACCGTGCGGCACGGCCGGCACGGCTCGCTGGGCCCGCTGCGCGAGGAGCTGGAGTCCAGCCCGCAGCAGCTCGCCAAGGGCCCGGCGGCGGTGCTGCACGCGATCGCGGACCACGTGGTCGACGACTATCTGAGCGTCACGGACTCGGTCCAGGCGGACATCGACCAGGTCGAGACGGACGTGTTCGCGGAGAACGGCGCACGGGCCGACCCCGGGCGGATCTACCAGATGAAGCGTGAACTGCTGGAGCTGAAGCGGGCGGTGGTGCCGCTCGCCCGTCCGATCGAGGATCTCGCCACCCGGCCGATCCGGGTGGTCGACCCGGAGATACAGGCCTACTTCAGGGACGTCTTCGACCACCTCATGCGGGCGAAGGAGCAGATCGCCTCCTTCGACGAGCTGCTCAACTCGATCCTCCAGGCCCACCTCGCGCAGGTCACGGTCGCGCAGAACGAGGACATGCGCAAGATCACCGCCTGGGCCGCGGTGATCGCGGTCCCGACGATGGTCTGCGGGGTGTACGGCATGAACTTCGACCACATGCCGGAGCTGCACTGGAGGTTCGGATACCCCCTGGTCATAGGCGTGATATCCGTGTCGTGCCTGGTGCTGTACCGCGGCTTCCGGCGCAACGGCTGGCTCTGAGGCGCGCGGTCACCGCGGGAACAGCGGGGACGGACAGCGAGGGACAGCGGGGACGGTCGACGGAGAGGGTCGGCGGGCACCGTCAGCGGTACCCGCCGGCGGCCACGGTCCGGTCAGCGGGGACCGGTCCTGGCGTAGACGCTCTCCGCCCAGGAGGCGATCTGCTCCTCCGTCAGATGCTGGGCGAGGTCGGCCTCGCTGATCATGCCGACCAGACGCTTGTTCTCGATGACGGGGAGCCGGCGGATCTGGTGGCTCTGCATCTCCTCGAGCACGTCGCCCACGTCGGCGCCCGAGTCGATCCAGCGGGGGGTGCCCTGGGCCATCTCACCGGCGGTGATCTTGGCCGGGTCGTGGCCCATGGCCACACAGCCGACGACGATGTCCCGGTCGGTGAGGATGCCGCAGAGCCGTTCGTTCGCGTCGCTGATGGGCAGGGCTCCGACGTTCAGCTCACGCATCAGCTGGGCCGCGCGGTCCAGCGTCTCGTGGGCGGGGATCCACTGGGCGCCCCGGTGCATGATGTCTCCGGCGGTGGTCATGGAGTACCTCCTGATGCCGGGCGGCCGGCGCGGCGCGGGGAGCACCGCTGGTCCCGGCGCCCTACATTCTCGCCGCGCGGCGGGACGGACGCACCCGGAACCGGGCGGTAACGGCGGGGCCGAACCGGGCGGGCGTGCGGTCAGGCGCGCGGGCGGGCGCACGGTGGCGCTCAGGCCGAGAAGCCCACGATCTTCCGCGGGACGATGCGGATGATCACGCGGACCTCGTCGTCCTTCTCGCCGGGCGGGTCGATACCGAGGTACTTGTGCGAGAGCTCGTAGGGGAGGCGCTTGTCCGGGTCCGGGAGGATCTCGGCGGTGCCGCGGATCTCGACCGAGGTGTAGGGGTCGGCGAGGTCGAAGACCGAGAGGCTGACACGGGGGTCGCGGCGGAGGTTGCGCACCTTCTGACGCCCGTCGGTGGAGGAGAAGAGGACGGTGTCGCCCTCGCGCTTGATCCAGACCACGGAGTTCTGCGGGGCGCCGTCGGGGCCGAGGGTGGCGACACCGGCGAAGTTCTTGCCGTCGAGGAGGGCGCGGACCGGTTCGTTGAAGGAGATCGTCATGGCGTCAGGGTAATTACATGCACGTGCATTGAAAAGCGATTAGAGCGATCATCCGCTCAAAGACTCAACAATTCGCCGACTCATCGACTCACCCACTCCATGCCGGATGGCGTGGGTCGTCGGCGCGGACCAGGACGTCGGCGGTGGTGGCGGGGTCGGTCTCGTCGGTGTAGCGGTCGTAGGCGGGGAGGGTCCAGTGGTCGGCTTCGGGGGTGCGGCGGCGCAGGGCGCCGGGGGTGAGGAGGACGTGGACGGTCAGGTCGAAGGGGAACCAGTGGCGCAGCAGGAGGGGGCCGTGGAGCAACAGGAAGCCGCCGGGCGGGAGTTGGACGTGGGGGCTGCGGGTGGCGCGGTCGGTGACCGGGTCCCAGAGGTCGGGCAGGACGCGTCCGTCACCGCCGGGTTCGAGGGGGCCGAAGACCTCGCGCCACAGGGCGCCGGTGTCGAACCAGCCGTCGTAGTAGGCGTCCACGTCGTGACGGCCGTACTCCAGGCGCAGCGAGGCCGGACGCAGGAAGCCCTCCGTGCCGACGGTCAGCGAGGGGCGGCCGTGGATGCGCAGCGCCTGTCCCACGCGTGCGGCGAGTTCTCCCGGCCGGGCCGCCGGGGCGCCGTCGAAGGCGATACGCGGCCAGGGGCTGCCGTCGGCCGGCTTCAGGTCGAGCAGGCGCTCGGCGAGGAGGTCGCCGAGCCGGTCCCAGGTGATCGCTTCGAGTCGCACACGGCCCATGATGCGCCAGTCGCCGGGTGGGGTGCGCTGCCCCACGGCCGGAGTCCGGGGCACGGGCCCGCGGGGCGGGGTCGCCGGCCGGTCCGTGGGAATGACATACGTATGGCGCGTCTCGCAACTCCCCCGCACCGCACCGGACTTCTCGTCATCCAGCCGCTCAGGAGACGGCACTGCGCGGAGTGTCAGGCGGGGCCGTTGGCGCTGCTGATGCTGGAAGAGGGGACGCCGAGGTGTCTGGACTGTGCCGACCTCGGGCATCTGGTGTTCCTGCCGCGCGGCGACACCGCGCTGACGCGCCGGTCGCGGGAGGAGAGCGGTCTTTCGGCGGTCGTGGTGCGGTTCAACCGGCGCAGGAGCCGGTACGAACGGCAGGGCGTCCTGGTCGAGGAGGCGGGGCTCGCCCGGGCCGAGGAACGGTGCCTGGCGGACGCGGAGGCAAGACGGCGGCGCCGGACACGGGACGCGCGGCGGCGGTCGGCCGAGGACGAACGGTTCGCCGAGGCGTTCGCGGCGGAGATACGGCGGCTGTTTCCCGGGTGCCCGGCGGAGCGGGCGCGGGAGATCGCCGGCCACGCGTCGGCGCGGGGCAGCGGGCGCGTGGGCCGCAGCGCGGCGGGGCGGGCATTGTCCGAGGGAGCGGTGATGTCGGCGGTCGTGGCGTCCGTACGACACGTGGACACGCCGTACGACCAGTTGCTGATGAGCGGGGTGCCACGACACGAGGCGCGCCGGCGGATCGGGGCGGCGGTGGACGGGGTGCTGCGGGGGTGGCGGGCGGAGGAGGCGGTCGGCTGACGATGCCGACGTGCCTCCGGGCGGGGGGCGGCCGCGAACTGGCGGCGGAGAGGCGGGGCGGGGTGGGGTGGGGTGGGGGGGAGGGGGAGGCCCCCCCCGGGGGGGTCGGATGAGGTGGGCACCGGACAGGCAAAGCCGAGTGGACGCTCGCTTATGTTCGCGAGGTCTTCGGGCATGGTCGATGGGGAGGTGTGGGGCTTCACTTGTAGGGGTGGTGGGAGGTGCCGGGCGGGGGCTCGGCCGATACGGGGAGTTGATGTTCGGATGATCGATGGACCGTACTTCGTGCTGGTGGTGCTGGGGGTGCTCGGGACCGGGCTGGTCGCCGGGGTCTTCTGTGGCTTCTCCACGTTTGTGATGAGGGCGCTGGCCGCCTTGCCGAAGGCGCAGGGCGTGGCCGCTATGAACTCGATCAACGTGTGCGCGGTGCAGCCGCCGTTCATGCTCGTGTTCCTCGGGTCGGCGGTGCTGTGCGCGGTGATCGCGGTGGTGACGTTCGTGCTGTGGCCGGACGAGGGGACGGTGGAGCTGCTGGTCGGCAGCGCGCTGTATCTGTTCGGCACGTTCGGGGTGACCATGGTGGCGAACGTGCCCCGCAACGACGCCCTGCTCAAGCTGGAGCCGGGCACCCCGGAGGCGGCGGCGTACTGGCCGACGTACGTGCGCGAGTGGACGATGTGGAACACCGTGCGCACGATCGCCTCGTCCGGCGCGGCGGTGGCGTACGTGCTGGCGCTCACCTGAGAGGGCGCTGAGAGCTTTTGGGCGGGGGCCTGGGAGAAGGCTGTGCGGAGGGGGCGGAAAGCGCGGTCCGTCCACTCTGCGCAGGTGGCCGATGGGCCGTATCGTGGCCGAAAGAGTGCCGCCCGATGACGCACGGCCTGTCGCATGCGGACGCAAGGAAGACGGCCATGGCCGATCCCAAGGGATTCATGACCACGCCTCGCAGAGACTGGCCCCGGCGGCCGGTCGAGGAGCGGGTCCGGGACTGGGACGAGGTGTACGTCCCGGGGGCGCTGCTGCCCATCATCGACAAGCAGGCGGACCGCTGCATGGACTGCGGGATCCCGTTCTGCCACGACGCCTGTCCGCTCGGCAATCTGATCCCCGAGTGGAACGACCTGGTGAGCCGGGACGACTGGCGGGCGGCGGCGGACCGGCTGCACGCGACGAACAACTTCCCCGAGTTCACCGGGCGGTTGTGCCCGGCGCCGTGCGAGGCGGGGTGCGTGCTCGCCATCAACCAGCCCGCGGTCACCATCAAGAACGTCGAGGTCGCCATCGCCGACCAGGCCTGGGAGCTGGGCCTCACGCCGCCCCGGCCGCCGGACCGGTTGTCCGGGCGGACGGTCGCGGTGATCGGGTCGGGGCCGACCGGTCTGGCCGCGGCGCAGCAGTTGACCCGGGCGGGGCACACGGTCGCGGTGTACGAGAAGGACGACCGGCTCGGCGGGCTGATGCGGTACGGCATCCCGGAGTTCAAGATGGAGAAACGGCATCTGGAACGGCGGATCGAGCAGATGCGGGCCGAGGGGACGAAGTTCCGTACGTCGACGGCGGTCGGGCGGGATGTGGGGGCGGCGGAGCTGCGGGCGCGGTACGACGCCGTGGTGATCGCGACGGGAGCGACCGCGTGGCGGGAACTGCCGGTGCCGGGGCGGGAGTTGGCCGGGATCCAGCAGGCGATGGAGTATCTGCCGCTGGCCAACCGGGTGTGCCAGGGGGACTTGGCCGAGTCCCCGATGTCGGCCGCCGGGAAGCACGTCGTCATCGTCGGGGGCGGTGACACGGGGGCCGACTGTCTGGGTACCGCGGTGCGTGAAGGGGCCGCGTCCGTCAGCCAGTTGGACATCTACGCCCAGCCGGACGCCGAGCGCGACGAGGACGCCGAGCCCTGGCCTACGTACCCGAGGATCTACCGGCTGTCGGCCGCGCACGAGGAGGCCGGGGATCTGGGGACGGCACCGGCGGCGGACGCGGACGCGCGGCTGTTCGCGGCGTCCACGCTCCGCTTCACCGGCGACGGGAGCGGGCATGTGCGGTCGCTGCACCTCGTCGAGGTGGACGCGCAGCGGCGGCCGGTGGCGGACAGCGGGCGGACCCTGCCCGCCGACCTCGTGCTGCTCGCGCTCGGTTTCTCCGGGCCCGACCGGGCGGACGGGCTCGTCGACCAGTTGGGGCTTGCGATGGATCCGCGCGGGACGATCACGCGGGACGCCGGCTTCGCCACGAACGTCCCCGGGGTGTTCGCCGCCGGGGACGCGGCGCGCGGGCAGTCGCTGATCGTGTGGGCGATCGCGGAGGGGCGGGCGGTGGCGGCGGCCGTCGACCGCCATCTGACGGGCAGTTCGCGGCTGCCGGCGCCGATCGGGCCGTACGACCGGCCGATGACGGTGTGAGGCGGAGCCTCAACCTCCCACCGGGCCGCACCCTCGCACCGGGCCGCACTCTCACACCGGGCCTCGACCTCACACACCAGGCCGCCCTCACACGCCAAGCCGCCCTCAGCGGCGCGTATCCGTGCCCGCCACCTTCGCCGTCGACAGCGCCACCCGGTTCCACGTGTTGATCGTGAGGATCAGGGAGAGCACGTGGGCCAGTTCCTGCTCGTCGAAGTGGGCGGCGGCCTGCGCGTAGACGCGGTCCGGGACGCCGGCGTCGGCCACCAGGGTCACCGCCTCCGTGAGGGCGAGGGCGGCCTGCTCGCGCTCGGTGAAGAAGTGCCGGGCCTCGCGCCAGACGGGGACCATGTGCAGCCGGTCCTCGCTCTCGCCGGCCTTGCGGGCGTCGTTGGTGTGCATGTGGAGGCAGTACGCGCAGTGGTTGAGGTGCGAGGCGCGGATCTGGATCAGCTCGACCAGGGCCGGGTCGAGGCCCTCGCGGGCGGCGGCGTCGAAGCCGATGAGGGCGCGGAAGACCTTCGGGGCCGACTTCGCGAGGTCGATGCGAGGTGCGGTGTCGGTGACCTGGGCGTTCGTGTTCGTGTTCGTCGTCATGTGACAAATCTACGAGCCGTAAAGACCCCCTGTAGGGTGCATTTCCATGGCGAGATCGTGGGTCAATTCCGCGGAGCGGATCGGGGCCGATCTGCATCTGGAGCTGTCCGGAAGCGGCGGTCGACGGGCCGCCCTCATCGACGCGCTGCGCGCGGCCGTGCGCGACGGTCGGCTCGCCCCCGGCACCCGGCTGCCGCCGTACCGCTCGCTCGCCGCGGATCTCGGGGTCGCCCGCAACACGGTGGCGGACGCGTACGCGGAGCTCGTGGCGGAGGGGTGGCTGACCGCGCGGCAGGGCTCGGGCACCCGGGTCGCCGAGCGGGCCCGGCCCTTGCGGAGCGATCAGCGGGCGCGGCCGTCGCGACACGCCGGGAACGGCCCTGTCACGGCACCTCCACGCGCGCGTGCGCCCCGACACGACCTGCGGCAGGGAACGCCCGACGCGTCGGCGTTCCCGCGTGCGGCCTGGCTCGCGTCGTACCGGCGGGCCGTCCAGCAGGCGCCGAACGAGGTGTTCGGGCCCGGTGATCCGGCCGGGCGGATCGAACTGCGGGAGGCGCTCACGGAGTACCTGGCACGCGTGCGTGGCGTGCGGACCGCACCCGAGCGGATCGTGATCTGTTCCGGCTTCGCGCACGGGCTGCGGCTGCTGTTCGGCCAGGGTGGCGGCGGGGTGCTGCGCGGGCCGCTGGCCGTGGAGGCGTACGGGCTCGGCTTCCACCGGGCGCTGCTCGGGGCGGCGGGGGTGCGGACCGTACCGCTGCCGATCGATGAACACGGCGCGTGCGTCGAGGGGTTGGGGCGGGAGCGGGCGGTGCTGCTGACGCCCGCGCACCAGTTCCCGACCGGCGGTCCGCTGCACGCGGAGCGGCGGGCCGCGGTGATCGACTGGGCACGCGCGCGTGGTGGGGTGGTTCTGGAGGACGACTACGACGGGGAGTTCCGCTACGACCGCAAGCCCGTCGGGGCGCTCCAGGGGCTCGACCCGGAGCGGGTGATCCTGCTCGGCTCGGTCAGCAAGAGTCTGTCGCCGGCGCTGCGCCTGGGGTGGATGGTGCTGCCGAAGCGGTACGTCGAGAGCGTGCTCGCGGCCAAGGGCGAGCGCGAGGCGTGGGCGAGCGTCCTCGACCAGCTGAGCCTGGCCGACTTCGTGTCGTCGGGGTCGTACGACCGTCATGTGCGGCGGATGCGGCAGCGGTACCGGAGCCGACGCGACCGCCTCGTCGCGGCGCTCGCCGCGCACGCCCCGCACATCGAGGTCACCGGGGTCGCGGCGGGCCTGCACGCGGTGCTGCGCCTGCCTCCCGGCACGGAACGCTCCGCCCTCAAGGCCGCCACCTGGCAGGGCGTCGCCCTCGACGGCCTCGCCGGCTTCCGCCACCCGGACACGGACATGCCGGCCCGGGACGGCCTGGTCGTGGGGTACGCGACACCGTCGGAGCACGCGTACGGGGCGGCGTTGGAGGCGCTGTGCGGGGTGCTGCCACCGGGGGAGGCGACGGAGGCCCCGGCCGGCGGATGAACCGAAGCGAGCCGACGGCCCGGCCGTCGGCGCGTTGCCGGCGCCTCCACCTGGCGGGACGAGGTACCCCGGGATATTCCCGTACGGCCGGATGAGAAGCCGTACGCCTGCCGCTCGCACCTCCGGAGGAGACCGCGTGTACTACCTGCGGACGAGCCGCCCGGGCCCGCTCTCCTCCCGGGTCACGAAATCCGCCGTCGGGCGGCCGGAAGGTGGCCTGCGGGCGACTGGAATCGCAACGGCGGTGGGAGCATCGGCGTAGGAGGCGAGTTGTCGTCGGGCCCGGAACGGTCCGGCCGCCGGCCCGCCCCCATCCTTCGTTCCGTCGTCAGGCGCAGGGCCACCCCCGCGCGTCCCCCCTGTTGGCGGTCGGTCCTGGAGGGTGTTGATGACGACGCTCGACGAACGTCATGGCGAGGGCGCGCGCGACGGGGACGGACCCCGGGGCGAGGTGGCCCTGGAGCGGATCGACACGCGTGCTGCGGACGGGGCGTTCCGCCCGGCCGCCGTCCCGCTCGATCACCCCGTCGCCGCCTTGCCCCGACTCGCCGGTTCCAAGGCGGCGAACCTCGCGCGTGCGGCGCGGGCCGGACTGCCCGTGCTCCCCGGGTTCGTGATCCCCGAGGGCGCGGACGGCGACACGGTCGCCCTGCGTCGGGCCTGGCAGGACATCTCCGACTCCGGTGCGCTGCCCCTGGTCGTACGGTCCTCGTCGCCGCAGGAGGACACCCAGGAGTCGTCCCTGGCGGGCCAGTTCGACTCCGTGCTCGACGTACGCGACTGGTCTGCCTTCCGTACGGCCGTGCGGACCGTACTCGATTCGGCGCATCGGCCCGACGGGTCCACCGCGCCCATGGCGGTGCTCGTGCAGCCGATGCTGGCGGCTCGTGTGGGCGGGGTGATGTTCGGCGCCGATCCCGTGGAGGGGCGCGCGGACCGGATGCTGGTGAGTGCGGTGCGCGGTGGGCCGGACACCCTGGTCAGCGGTGAACAGGCGGGAACCAACTACTGGTTGAGCCGGCGAGGGCGGCTGCTGCGTACCGAGCCGCCGACCGCCGACGCACTGCTGACGGCCGCCGAGCTACGGCAGTTGGCGCGGCTCGCGCGCCGCGCCCGGCAGGTCTTCGGGGGTCCGCAGGACATCGAGTTCGGGTTCGCCGGGGGCGGGAGCGAGGGCGGGGACGGGCGCAGGAGCAGGGGCGCGGACGGCGAACGGGCCGACCGGCTGTGGCTGTTCCAGAGCCGGCCCATCACCGCGATGGCGGTACGGCCGCCGCGTGGCGCCCGGTTGCTCGGGCCCGGGCCCGTGGCGGAGACGCTGCCGGAGCAACTCCAGCCGTTGGAGCAGGACTTGTGGGTCACGCCCATGACCCGTGGGCTGACCGCCGCGCTCGACATCACGGGCAGCGCGTCGCGCCGGCTGCTGCGGACGGTGCCGGTGGTCACCACCGTCGGCGGGTGGGCCGCGGCCGACCTGCGGCTGCTCGGGGCGACCGCGCCCAGGCACCGGTGGCTCGCGCTGCTCAACCCCGCGCCGGGAGCGCGGCGGCTCGGCGCGGCCTGGCGGGTGGGCCGCCTCACGGCCGCGCTCCCCGGTCTCGCCGCGGACCTCGTCGCCGACGTCGACCGCCACCTCGCCCAGATCCCGGCGCCCACCGGACTCCCCGCCCCCGACCTGGCCGCCGAACTCCGCTGGACCCGCGCGGTACTGGTCTCCCTGCACGCCCAGGAGGCCCTCGCGGGCGCCCTCCTTCACGACCACGAAGCACCGACGACCCGTACCGCGGCGGGCGCCGCGCTGACCGCCCTCGCGGAGACCCGCGCCAGAGGCATCCCGGACGACCAGGCGTCCACGGCGTCCCCGACGATCCTCGCCCTCACCGCGCCGACCCTCCGGGGAGGCGGGCGCCTGCCCCAGGGGGATGCCTCGAACACGGCCGCCGGCCTCGACCCGCGTCCGAGTCAGGTGCCGCCGGCGGCCACGCCGACCCCGTTGGCCTCGCTGCCCACGCCCTCTCTCGCCCCTGTCCCCGACCCTGCTCCCAGCCCCGGCCCCGCTCTGGTCGCCCTCTCCCCTGTCTCCCCTCTCTCCCCCACGCCCTCCCTCCCGCCCCGCGAAGCCCTCCGCCTCCGCGTCCGGTGGGTTCAGGAGTTGCAGGTACGGCTGGTCCGGGAGGTCGCCCGGCGGTCGGGGCTGACCCCGGAGCGCGTAGGGCTGCTGCGCTGGCCGGAACTGGCCGCCCTGCTCGACGGCGACCCGCTGCCCGGCGATCTCCACGCGCGCGTGCCGCAGGCCGAGTCGCCGCCGTTGCCGGATGCCTTCCGGCTGGCGGAGGGTGCGGTGGTCGCCGAGCGCACCGCCGGCGCCGGCGACGGCAGGGGCGTGTCCGGCGGGCGGGTCGTCGGGACGGTCTGGGACGGGACCGGACCGCGCCCGCCGGACGCCGTGCTCGTCGTCCGCACCCTCGATCCCGCCCTGGCCCCGCTGCTGCCCCAACTCGCCGGTCTGGTCGCGCAGACCGGCAGCCCGCTCTCCCATCTCGCGGTACTGGCACGGGAGTTCAGGCTGCCCGCCGTCGTGGGCGCGGCCGACGCGGTACGGCGCTTCCCGCCGGGGTCGCGGGTCTCCGTGGACGGCACCACCGGTGACGTACGGACCGGGGACGGACGGACCGAGGACGGACCGACTGAGGGCGTGCGGACGGGAGACGGACGATGAGACGGATCGCGTACCTCTTCGGGAGCCTCGCCGCCGCCGGGGCCGGGACCTATCTCGTCGTGTACCTGTACCGCTGGCAGTGGCAGCGGGCCATCCTGTGCGGGATCCTGCTGCTGGTCGTCGAGGTGATGCTGCTCGGCATCGTGCTGCTGGGGCGGTTGGCCCGGATCGAGGAGCGGGTCAAGGAAAGTGCCGAACAGCAACGGGAGTTGACGAACCGTCAAGAGGACGTGCTGGTACGGCTGCGGCAGGGGCCGGTCGAGCGGGAGAGCGCCCGGTTCCGCTGGCTGGAGGACACCGCCGACCGGACGTACGTCTTCGTGCCCGTCCTCATGGTCACCGGCGTGCTCCTGTCCGGGCTCGCCTGGGTGGTGCAGCGGATCGCGTCCGCGACCGGCCGTCCGGCGGAACGGCGGCTCGCGGGCCGGCTCACCGTCCTGACCGCACCGGATCCGGCCACGGCGGGCGAGCTGGAGGACCGGCCCGCGCTGGGCGGCCGGCGCTCCAAGGGCTACACCGCGCGCGTGGCCGCCGTCGCCGTGGTCGGGGCGGCCCTGCTCGCCGGGCTCGTCGTCGGGCTCGCCGACCTCACCCAGACCCGGGAGCAGCACGAGAACGACAACGAGGCGACCTCCGTACTGCTCCAGGTCGACATGCGCGGCAGCGGCATGACGGCGGAGCGCCGGACGCTCGCCGCGCAGCAGGTGTGGGAGCGCTGCCGGGACGCCACCTCCGTGCCGCTGAACCACGCGACCCTGGGCGACCTGGGGGACGGCGTGTACGCCGGGGTGGTGCGGCCCGCGCTCACCGAGCACGACCGGATGCGGCTGCGCGGCTGCCTTGAGGACACGACCCTCGACCGCGCCCACCTCACGGTGGTCGGCATCGGAGACGCGGACGCGGACGACGACTGAGTCGCCCCACCTCCCTCACCTCACCTCCCTCACCCCACCCCGCACACCCGTACGTACACGGACAACTCACCCATCACCCACTCGGGTTACGATGCCAAAGCGCCCCCGTCCCCTAGCCCCCCGGGTCGCCCATGGCTGTCGCCCTCGCTCCCCCGCCCCGACCCGCCCTGCCCCGGGCCCGTCCGCTGCGTCGCGCGCTGCGGATCCTGCTCGCGGTGGTGCTCGGTTACGTCGTCCTGTGGGCGGCCGGTGCGCTCGGCGTGCTGGCGCTGTCGTACTGGGTGCGGTCGGAGACTCCGCCGCCGCCCGGGACCCGTACGGTGCAGGGCATCCACCACTTCCAACCCGTGGACACCGAGGGGAAGTTGTGGCGGGGCGCGGCGCCGTCGCCCGCCGGGTACCGGGAGCTCGCGGGGACGGGATTCACCACGGTCGTCGATCTGCGCGCGGAGGACCTGAGCGCGGCCCAGCTCGCCGAACCGGGCAAGGCCGGGCTGGATGTCGTACGGCTGCCGGTTCGTGACGGTCAGACGCCGAGGCCCGAGCAGGTGCGGCGGTTGCTGGACGTGGTCGCGCAGGCGCCCGGGCGGGTGTTCGTGCACTGCGGTGCGGGGGTCGGCCGTACGGGGACGATGGCGGCCGCCTATCTCGTACGGACCGGGGAGCGGTCGCCCGAGGAGGCGGTCCGGCGCAATCTCGCGGTCGGACCGCCGTCGATCGAGCAGATCTACTACGCGCTCAGCCTAGGGACGGGCCGGCTGGAACAACCGCCGTTCCCGGTGGTCGCCGTCAGCCGGCTGGTGGACGCGCCACGACGGATGCTGTCGTGGTTCTGACTCCATAACATGATGCAGCGATTAGTGATCAACTCAGTGTCGAACCAAGGGACTTGCGGTACCTGCGGGGGGTTGGTGGGGGGTTGTCGGTGGGACAGCGGCGAAAATCAATGAGCCGGGAAACCGGTCTCAGGACAGCAGGAAGTCGGCCTCACCCGCCTTGGCGCCCTCGATGAAGGCGGTCATCTCGTCGGTGGTGTAGATCAGCGCCGGTCCGTCCGGGTCGGTGGACTGGCGGACGGCGATCCGGCCGTCGGCGAGCTTCATCGCCTCCAGGCAGTTGCCGCCGTTCCCGCCGCTCCACGGCTTGTGCCAGCCCTCGCTTCCCAGCTCCCGCGCGGGCATGCCGTTGTAGACCTGCTTGCGCGGCTTGATGCGATCCATTCACAGCTCCTTGCGGAAATCCCGGAGGATCTCCTTCGTGCGATGTGCCGTAGCGGCCTGCGCCGCCATGCGGTCCATGACCTCGAGATGGGTCGCCACCTCTGCGCGCGCGTCCAGGTAGACGGCGCCGGTCAGGTACTCGCTGTAGACCATGTCCGGCAGTTCTGACATGGCAAATCGGAACAGCACGAAGGGCCCGAACGTGCCGGGGTGCGGCCCGTTGGAGAAGGGCGCGACCTGCAGCGTCACATTGGGCAGCTTCGTGGCGTCGAGCAGCTTGTCGATCTGTGCACGCATCACCTCCGGGCCGCCGACGTGGCGGCGCAGCGCGGTCTCGTCGAAGACGGCCCAGAATCGGGGCGCGTCGGGACGGGTGAGCAGATCCTGGCGTTGTATGCGCAGGGCGACGTGGCGCTCTATGTCCTCGGGCTGGGTCTGGCCTATGGCGCCCGACGTGAGCACTCCGCGTGCGTAGTCCTCGGTCTGGAGGAGTCCGGGCAGGAAGTGCGGGTCGTAGGAGCGGATCAGGCCGGCCGCGCCCTCCAGGCTGACGTACATCGAGAACCAGCCCGGCATGATGTCGTGGAACCGCTGCCACCAGCCGGGTTTGTTGGCCTCCTCGGCCAGCAGGACGAAGGTCTGGGCCTCCTCGTCGGAGACGCCGTAGGACTTCAGGAGCAGCTGGAGGTACGGGATCTTGAGCGAGACCTCGGCCATCTCCATGCGGCGGACGGTGGCGGGGGCGACGCGCAGGACGCGGGCGGCCTCCTCGCGCTTGAGTCCGGCACGTTCCCGCAGGTCCAGCAGGCGGCGACCGAGGACGACCTGGCCGACCGTCGGCGCGGACCGCGGTTCGCTCACGGCTCCACCTCCACTGAGTCCCTTGATCGGCCGGGCGCGGACGGGTCCGGCCGACGCCAGAAGCATGCTGACAGCCCTGCGGCGCCATTCGAAGACCTATTCGAAGATCTGTACGGATATGTACGGATCTCCGGTGATCCCAACTGGCGCCGCTCAACGTGCTGTTGAGCAGTGTGCCACGACCGTCCACACCGTCACACCGCACTCTGCATTTTTCAGAGTGACACTTGCCAAGTGTTCACGGCGGGGCGATAGTGGCAAGCGTGATTCCGTCCGCGCCCTTAGGAACAGACGCCGCCGCAGGCCCCCTCGGCCTCGGTGCCGCCGCGGGAGCAGCGCCCCACGGGGCCGCCGCTGCCGAGCGCCGGTTCCGTTTCGAGCTGGCCGCCCATCCGGGTTCCCCCGCCCAGGCGAGACGCCTGGCCAGGGCCCGGTTGACCGGCTGGTCGGTGTGCGAGGACATCTGCGACACGGCGGTCCTGGTGATCTCCGAACTGGTCACCAACGCCATCGTGCACACCGCGAGCAGCCTCATAGTCTGCGAGCTGCACGACGGTGCCGACCTGGTGCGTATAGCCGTGCGTGACGAGGGCTGCGCGCCGGGTGAGCCACACCCGTCTCCGGTCCGGCCCGAGGAGGAGCACGGGAGGGGATTGCTTCTCATAGACGGCCTCTGTCACGCCTGGGGCGCCCAGGAACACGGCCCCGGCCTGCTGGTCTGGGCCGAGCTCCCCCGCAAGGCCGACTCCCCCCGCCACGACTGCGGCCCCTGCAACGACCTCGGCTGGGGCGCCCGCCCCAAGCCCGGTCCCGCGGACGGTCCGGACGAGGAGGGCGAGCCGGAAGGCCACCACACGCTGCCGCTCGGCGGAACGGGGGGCTCGGCGGACGTCCGGGCCCCGTCCTCCGACGAGCGGGCCGACGGACCGGGGGGCGTGGGGGCCCTTCGACCCGACGGCGAGCGCGCCGGTGAGCCCGGGAGCGGCACCGACACCCCGCAGACACAGCTCCATGAGCACGGTCGGGAGGCGGGATCCAGGGGGGTCCCGCCACTCGGCGGAGAGGCTCGCCAGTCGTGGGGCATGGGGACCCCACGACCCGGAGGTCAGGCTCCGGAGTCGTGGGGTGTGGGAACTCCTCGGCCCGGGGGCCAGTCTCCGGAATCGTGGGGCGTGGGAACTCCTCGGCCCGGAGGTCAGGCTCCGGAGTCGTGGAGTGTGGGAACTCCGCGGCCCGGGGGTCAGACCTCGGAACCGTGGGATGTGGGAACTCCTCGGCTCGGAGGTCAGGCTCCGGAGTCGTGGGGTGTGGGGGCTCCTCGGGTCGGCGGTCCGACTCAGGGAACCTGGGGCGTGGGGGCCCCGCGGGTCGGAGGGACGAGTGACGTGGGGGTTCCTCCGACCGACGGTTCCGGCCGGGATCGAGGGCGGCAGTGAGCGGGACACCCGGCGGCGGCCGGGTACTGAGCCTGGACACGCTGGTCCGTGTCCAGCGGGGGCTGAGCGTGCCGGCCGGATCGCGGCGACTGCCGCTGCCCGTCGGCATGACGGCTCCCCTCGGCTGCGACGCGGTGGCGGCGCCGGCCGAGTTCGGTCCGCTGGTGCTGCCACGGCTGCCACGAGTGGGGTGCGTCTACGCCGACGAGGCGCACTGGTGGTGGCTCGTGCCGTCCGACTCCGATTACGCCCTGGAGTGGCCGGCGCCCGCGCAATACACCGCCGGGGCGGTAGTTCCGGACGCCCCGGCGGTCCCCGGCCTGATCCACAAGCCGGACGGCACACTCCCGTACACCCCGCCGATCCCCCTGTACCTGGCCCTGTGCCGGGTCACGGGGACCACGCCGACCTGGTCACGGCCGGTCAGCGCCTGACGTACCGCTGAGGAGGCCGGGCGGGTGGCACAGGGGGCCGCTCCGCCGGAAGGTCTCGCCGGTGGTTCCTTCGGCTTCGCTCGGGGAAGCCGAAGGAACCCCGGGCACCTCGCAGGGCGTACGCCCGCGCACCGGTCCCCTCTTGTCCCGCGCCCTCCCCTGCCCATCCCCGTCCCGCGATAGTTGCCCTTCATCGGCGGGGCTCGGCGGATCGGGGGAACAGGGCGTTGGCCAAGAAGCAGGACAAGGGTGATCCCGAGGTCTCCGAGTCGGAGCGGCTGCTCTTCGGCGGACCACTGCGGTACGACATGGGCTGGAACCAGTACCGCGAGGCGTTCCTGGAGCTGAACTTCCGGGCGATGGTGACACGGCTGCCGGCCCTGATGGGGTCGAGCTTCCGGCTGGCCTGGCAGGCCGACCGGCGCGCCGCCCGGATCGTGATGGGCGCGGAGGTGAGCCGGGGCGTGGCCCAGGCGGTGGGCCTGCTCGCCGTCAACAGCGTGCTGGGCCGGCTCATCGCCGGCGGCCCGATCGCCGACCGGCTGCGCGACGCGGCCCCCGCCCTGATCGCGATGGCCGCCGTCACCCTCTTCGGCGCTCTGCTGCGCGCCGCGTCGACCTACGCCACCGGGCGCCTGGAACCCAAGGTGGAGCGAGTGGCGACCGAGCTGTATCTGGAGCGCGCGGCGGCCGTGGAGCTGGCCGCGATCGAGGACCACGCCTTCCACAAACTGCTGGACACCGCCCAGTACGGCGCCGGCTCGGCCCGCCGGATGATCTCGTACGCCACCCGGGTCGTGAACGCGGGCATCTCGCTCATCGCCGCGGCGAGCGTCCTGACCGTGCTGCACCCCGCCCTGCTCCCGCTGCTCGCGACGATGACCCTGCCGAGCGCGTGGAGCGCGCTGACGAATGCCCGACGGCGCTACGAGTCCTTCCACACCTGGGTCCAGCACGCCCGTGCAGGACATCTGATCAGCGGGTTGCTCACCGAACCGGAGGCCGCGCCCGAGATCCGCGTGCACGGCGTCGGCCCCTTCCTGCTGCGCCACTTCCGCGCCATGTCGGAGACGGCCGAGGCCGAACAGGCGCGACTGGCCCGGCTGGCGGCGCGCACCGGGCTGATCGCCGCGGTCTGGACGGGCCTGGCGACCATGGCGACGTACACGACACTCGGCGGGCTGCTGCTGTCCGGGACGATGGCGCTGTCGGTGGCGGGTACGGCGGTGATCGCGATCCGGACCGGTTCGTCGAGCCTGGACAGTCTCGTCCTGGAGGTCAACGCGCTCCACGAGGAAGCCCTGTTCGTCGGCGATCTGCAGAAGCTCTACGTCGAGGCCGCCGAACGGGCGATCCCGATCGGCGGCGATCCGCTGCCCGAGGACCCGGCGGAGATCCGCTTCGAGAACGTCACCTTCAACTACCCGGGCGAGTCCACCCGCCCCGCCCTCGACGACGTCACCCTCACCCTGCCGCTGGGCCGGATCGTCGCGCTGGTCGGCGAGAACGGCTCCGGCAAGACCACCCTGGTCAAGCTGCTCGCGGGCCTGTACACCCCGGACCGGGGCCGGATCCTGTGGGACGGCGTGGACGCGGCGACCGCGGACCGGCACGCGCTCGCCGACCGGGTCGCGATGCTGGCCCAGGACTTCAAGCGCTGGCCGTTCACGGCCCGCGTCAACGTCGCCATCGGCCGCTCCGCCGCGCCCCTCACCGAGGAGCACCTGGCCACCTCGCTCACCGAGGCGGGCGCCGAGGACGTGGTCGCGGACCTGCCGCGCGGCCTGGACACCCTGCTGGCCCGCAACTTCAGCGGCGGCCACGAACTGTCCGGCGGCCAGTGGCAGCGGCTCGGCATCGCGCGGGCGGCCTACCGGCGCGGCCGCATCCTGATCGTGGACGAGCCGACGGCGGCCCTGGACGCACGGGCCGAGCTGGAGGTCTTCGAGAAGATCCGCGCCCTCGCCTCGACCGGCCAGACCGTCGTCCTCATCACCCACCGGCTGGCGTCCGTGCGCCACGCGGACCTGGTGCACGTCCTGGACCAGGGCCGGCTCGCGGAGTCCGGCACTCCCGAGGAGTTACTGGCGGGCGGTGGCATCTACGCCGAGCTGTACCGGCTCCAGGCGGAGCAGTTCACCGCGCCCGTCCCTGTCCAGTCTGTCCAGTCTGTTCAGTCCGTCTCGTCCGTCCGGAAAGGAGGCTGACGTCAGGCCAGCGCGTCCACGGCACTCTCGCCGCCGCGCACGACCACCAGGAACGTGTCCGTCGCGAGGTCCATCACGACCTCCGCCTGCAGCCCTTCCATGCGTCGCGCCTGCGCGAACTCCTCGGCCGGCCACGAACCCCGCGGCCCGCCCGCGGGAAAGCGCTCGAGCACTGTGCGCCCGTTCACCATCCTGCACCTCCAGAAACGTCGTCTTGCGGGAGTTCCTGTAGGAGTTAACGCCGAACCAGGGGTGAACGCCTCGCCAAGTTGCGGTTCTGAGACGTAGTCGACACACGGGCACTGCGGAGTGTGAGGGTCCCGTCACGAACCGATCATCAATCGATCATCGGCCATACGGAATGTGTCAGTCCTCGTACTCGTCGTGAAACCGGACGCGTTCACTGCCGGCCGGCGCCCCGAGCGCCGAGGCCCGCCCCGCGGGCCGTTCCCACTCCTCCTGCCGGCCCAGCGCGGTCAGGTCCAGGAAGCTCGTGGTCGAGCCGAGGCCGTCGAGTCCGCGCGCGTACGTCGAGTACGTGTGGAAGACGCGCCCGCCGTCCCGCAGGAAGCAGCTGATCCCGGGCCGGTCGACGAGCTCCCCGTTCTCCTCCAGGGTCGCCTCGAAGTCGTGGTTGAAGTCGCCGCCGCACGCCGAGTACCAGGGCAGCGCCCACCCCATCCGCGCCTTGAACGGCAGGATCTTCGTGTACGGCGCCCGGGAGACCGCCGCGAACGTCGTGCCCCGCGCCTTCAGATGCGCCAAGTGCCCGACCTGGTCGAGGAACCCCGAGCAACTGCGGCAGCCGGCGTCCCACTCGGGCGCGAACATGAAGTGGTATACGGCGAGTTGGGGCCGTCCCTCGAACAGATCGGCCAGCGCGGCCTTCCCGTCGCCGCCCTCGAAGACGTACTCCTTGTCGATCTCGACCATCGGCAGCCCGCGCCGCTCGGCGTTCAGCGCGTCCCGCGCGCGGGTGGCCGCCTTCTCCTTGACCAGCAGTTCCTCGCGCGCCGCGCGCCACTGTTCACGCGAGACGATCTCGGGAAGCGACATGGCCCCTCCAGTTGCAACGGTCCGTTCCGCAGAGGTGACCGAGGGGAGGGACGGAACTCATCGGTGCAGCAGAAGATTTTCTCGCCAGGTCTCGCCGGGTCAGGAAAGCCCCGGCGATCCGGGAGTTCGGGAGTACGTCACCGGCAGCGCCGTGAGCCCGCGGGCGCGCAGCGAGCGGCGCCAGGTCGGTTGCCCTTCCGCGAGGGCGAGTTCGGGGAAGCGTTCCAGGAGGGCGGCCAGGGCGATCTCGGTCTCGGCGCGGGCCAGGGGCGCGCCCAGGCAGTAGTGGATGCCGTGGCCGAGGGCGAGATGGCCGGAGGCGTCACGGCCGAGGTCGAGGCGGTCGGGGTCCGGGAAGCGGTCGGGATCGCGGTCGGCGGCGGCCAGGGAGACCCAGACGGTCTCACCCGCCGGGATGGTGACGTCCCCGATGGTCACGTCCTCGACCGGGAAGCGCCGGATGCCGAACAGGGCGGGACCCTCGTAGCGGGCGAACTCCTCGACCGCGCCCGGCAGCAGGGCCGGGTCCTTGCGCAACTCGGCGAGCTGGTCGGGGTGTTGGAGCAGCGCGAGCACCGCGTTGCCGATGAGCTGCACGGTGTTCTCGTACCCGGCGAAGAGGATGAGGAAGGCGAGGGACATCAGCTCGTCCTCGCTGAGCCGGTCGCCCTCCTCGCGCACCGCGATCAGGTCGGAGAGCAGGTCGTCGGCGGGCTCCCGGCGCTTGTCCGCGAGGAGTTGGGTGAGGTAGCCGAGCAGCGCCACCACCGCCTGCTTGGCCGCCTCGGGCCGGGCCGGGTCCGGTGCGATCAGGGCGTCGGTCCAGATACGGAAGTCGAGGCGGTGGGTGTCCGGGACGCCGAGCAGGTCGCAGATGACGGTGATGGGCAGCGGCGCGCAGTAGGCGGCGACCAGGTCGGCGGTGCCGTGCGGGCCCAGGGCGTCGAGGAGGCGGTCGGCGGTTTCCCTGATGGGCGTGCGCAGTTGCTCGATCCGGCGGGGCGTGAAGGCCCGACTGACCAGCCGGCGGACCCGGGTGTGGTCGGGCGGGTCCATGTTCAGCAGGTTGGCGTCGAGCGCCGGTGGCAGTGACAGTCCCTTGTAAGTGCCCGCCGTGGCATGCCTCTTGTCCAGCGAGAGGCGCGGATCGGCCAGCGCCGCCCGCACGTCCTCGTACCGTGTGACCAGCCAGGCGGGCGTGCCGTCCGGACCCGCGATGCGGTGCACGGGCGAGGTGTCGCGCAGCAGCCGGTACGCGTCGTGGGGCTGGTCGAGAAGGCCTTCGGCGAGGTCGTCCATGGGGCCAGCCTATGCGGACCGCACGGGCGCCTCGGCCATCGGATCGGCGATGCCTCAGGTGCCGTGTCAGGACGTGTCAGGTGTCGTAGTCCTGGATGCGCCGGCCGTGTCCGCGGTCCAGCAGGGCGGGCAGCCGCTCCCCCAACTCCCGTACCACCGACGGGACATCGAGAGTGAGGAGCTGCCGGTCGCGCATCAGGATCCGGCCGTCGACGATCGTGGTGCGGACGTCGGAGGAGCGGGCGCTGTGCACGAGGGTGGCGGCGAGGTCGTGGACGGGCTGGGTGTGCGGTCCGGTGAGGTCGACGAGGACGAGATCGGCGCGGCGGCCCGGGGCGAGGGTGCCGACGGTGTCGCCGAGGCCGACCGCGCGGGCGCTCTGGAGCGTCGCGTGGTGCAGGGCCTGACGGGCGGTCAGCCAGCGGGGGTCGCCGGTGGTGGACTTCTGGATGAGGGCGGTGAGCGCCATCGACTCCCATACGTCCAGAGAGTTGTTGGAGGCGGCGCCGTCCGTGGCGAGTCCGACGGGGATGCCGAGGTCGTGCAGGGCGCGGACCGGAGTGGTCGTGGGCCAGCCGAACTTGAGGTAGCCGCGGGGTGCGGTGGCCACCGCCGTACGGCCGCCCGCCCGTTCCAGTACCGGCAGGTCGCGGTCGAGGATGCCGGTGCCGTGGGCGATGAGGACGTCCACGTCGAGGATGCCGGTGCGGGCCAGGATCTCGATGGGGGTGACGCCGTGGCGGGCGAGACTGGCCTCGGTCTGGTCGCGGTTCTCGGCGGCGTGGAGGTGGACGGGCAGGCCGTGTGCGCGGGCGAGTTCGGCGGTGGCGGCGAGGTCGGCGTCGTCGACGGTGTAGGGGGCGTGCGGGGCGAGGGCGGTGGTGATGCGACCGCCGGCGCCGCCCCGGTGTCGTAGCGCGAACTCCAGTGATTTCTCCCGGCCTTGAGGTCCCTGGGAGGAGAAGTACGCCTCCCCCAGGTGGGCCCGCAGCCCGCACTCCTCGACCACGGCGGCCACCGCGTCCATGGCGAAGTAGTGGTCCGCGAAGCAGGTGACACCGGCCCGGATCATCTCGGCACAGGCGAGCCGTGCCCCCAACTCGACGTCTTTCTCGGTGAGGTTGGACTCGATCGGCCAGACGACGTCGTTGAACCACTCCTCGGTCGGCAAGTCCTCCGCGACCCCGCGCAGCGCGACCATCGGCGCGTGGGTGTGGCAGTTGGTCAGCCCGGGCATGGCCACCTGCCCACGGGCGTCGATGCGCTCGACGGCCGGCGTCCCTTCGACCGCGGCGGCGGTGGTGACGGACTCGACGAGCCCGTCCCGTACGACGAGGGCCGCGTCCTCCTCGAACCCGATCCGTTCTTGATCGTCGTGCGTGAGGACGGTGCATCCGGTGATGATGAGATCAGCGGGAGACTCGGTCATCCCGCCAACGTACGACGAGGTCGTCGGCGCGTGTGAGCCGAACCGCGCATCCCGTCACGGCCCTGTCCAGGATTCGCCCGGGCGGGGACCCTGGCCTCACCACAGCCCGCCCGACGGCTCCGGAAAGAGGCCCGGCATGCTTCTCGGCACGTGGAACCTGGAGAACCTCTACCGCCCCGGCGGCCCCTCAGGACCCAAGGACAAGGCCGCCTACGACACGAAGCTCGCCGCCCTCGCCGCCGTGCTCACCGCCCTGGACCCGGGGCTGCTCGGCGTGCAGGAGGTCGGCGATCCCGAGGCGCTGGAGGACCTGACCGGCCTGCTGGGCGGCACCTGGCACACCGCGCTCTCGGAGCATCCGGACGGGCGCGGCATCCGGGTCGGCTTCCTCAGCCGCACCCCGCTGGAGGAACTCGCCGACACGAACGTCTTCCCGGCGAAACTGCGTCCCGTGCAGGAGGACGACTCGGGCGCGCAGGTCGGAGCGGCCGGCCGGGGCTTCCTCGCGGTGGAGACGGTCACCGAGGCCGGCCCGCTGCGGGTGGCCGTCGCCCACCTCAAGTCGAAGCTGCTGTCCTACCCGGGCAACCGTTTCTTCCCCCACGACGAGGGCGAACGCGCCCGCTACGGCGCCTACGCCCTCTACCGCCGCGCGGCCGAGGCCACCACCCTGCGCGCCCTCGCCGACACACTCCTGTCCGGCGACGGCCGCGAGCGGGACGTCGCCGTACTGGGCGACCTGAACGACGAGGTACAGGCGGCGACCACCCAGATCCTGCTCGGCCCGCCCGGCTCGGAGATCGGCACGGCGGGCTACGACCGCCCGGACCAGGGCGACGCGCTCCGACTGTGGGACGTGGCCCCGTTGATCCCCGCCGACCAGCGCTACTCCCGTGTCAACTCCGGCCGCCGCGAACTGATCGACCACATCCTGGTCAGCCACCGCCTGGTCCACCGGGTGACGGCGGCGGGCACGGGCATACCGGGCGAGGGCACGCTGCGGCTGCCGTCGGTGGGGCCGGATCCAGCGGAGCGGCGGGGTGCGCCGGGGTCGGATCACGCGCCGGTGTGGATGCGGGTGGGCTGACTCGGTACGGTGACGCGGATCTTCGACTGACCGTGCGGGAGTTCCTCCCAGTCCGTCATGAAGCGTGCGCTCAGGCCGTGTCGGGCCGCGAGGGCGAGGAGCGTCTCGGTGCGGTAGTAGAAGTCCTCCCGCAGGACCTGGTGTTCCTCCCCCTCCGTACGGTCGAAGGTGAAGTCGAACCAGCCCCCCGGCGCCAACACCCGCCCCACGTTGGCCAGGCACTCCTCGATGACGGGCAGCGGGGAGTGCGAGAAGACGCTGTGCGCGTGGACGACGTCGAAGTGGGCGTCGGGCAGGAAGCCCAAGGTGAGGTCGTGGACGGGCGTCAGGGTGGGGAGCCGCTGCTGGAGACCCATCTCCACGACCGTGTCCTGCGCGGCGACGAGGATGTCCGGCGAGATGTCGATGCCGTAGTAGTGGCCGGGCTCCAGATGCCGGATGAAACGCCAGCCGCCGCGCAGATTGCCGCAGCCGATCTCCAGCATGCGATGGTCGGGGCGCAGACCGTGGCCGACGAGGTAGTCGAACTGCATCGCGCCGAGCGCCAGCCAGCGTTCGCGGTTACGGCTGCCGACCGCGTTGTCGGGGTCGGTACGGGTGTCGGAGCGCATCACGGCGCGGTAGTAGGAGACGTGGTCGGGGTGGCGGTGGCCGAGCCACACGTCCCGGGCGGCGCGGGCCAGATGGCGGGGCACCCGGTCGGGGTGGCGCAGGGCGTAGGCGATGCGGTGGCCGAGGGCGGCGCGGTTGGCGGTGAGGTTCTTGGCGGCCATGGGGCGGGTGCCTTTCGAGGTGGCGGTGCGTGCTGTTGCCAGCCTCGGGGCGCGGACACGGCACCTGGCTCGGCCGACAGTCGCTGGTCCGCGGCCCCTTCGGACGAACCCGATGTCAGCCGATCGGTTGATGCGCCGCCTCGCCGCGCGCGTTAGACACGGAGGATGGAACACACCGATCCGGACGAGCGCTGGCTGGTCGCGACCGTGCACGCGGCGTTCTTCCTGCTGCTCGGCTCCTCGTTCGTCCGCTTCCTGATGCGCGACGGAGGCGGAGCGCACACCGGTTGGGTCGTGACCCTCTTCGCCGCCTTCTTCCTCCTCTATGTCCTCGGTCGCGTCCTCACCCCGGCGCCCCGCCCCGGCGCGGCACCGACCGCCCGTCATCTGGTCTGGCTGGGCACGGTGTCGGCGGTGTGGGCCGTCCTCGTGGTCGTGGCGCCGAGCGCCACGTGGTGCGCGATGCCGTTGCTGTTCGTCGGGGTGCACACGCTGCCGCCACGGATCGCGGTGCCGCTGGCCGCCGTGCTCACCGCGTTGGTCGTCGCCTCCGAGATCCGTGTCGCGCACGGCACGCTCAACCCGAACATGGTCGTGGCCCCGCCGGCCGTCGCCGCGGTCGCCACCGCCGTACTGGTCCATCTGCAACGGCAGTCGGTACGCCAACGAGTCCTGATCGACGACCTGGTCCGCACCCGTCGCGACCTCGCCGCCACCGAGCGGCGGGCCGGCGTGCTGGCCGAACGGCAGCGGCTGTCCACCGAGATCCACGACACGCTCGCCCAGGGCCTGTCCAGCCAGCGGATGTTGCTCCAGGCCGCCGAGCGGGTGTGGGAGTCGGACCCGGAGGCGGCCCGCGCGCATCTCGGCAAGGCGGCCGGCATCACCTCGCGGGGCCTCACCGAAGTCCGCCGTCTCGTCCACGACTTGGCGCCGGCCGACCTCGCCGAGCACTCCCTGCCGGGGGCGCTCGCCGCGCTGGCGGAACGGGAGAGCGGGCCGGGCCTGACGGTGGAGTTCAAGGAGTTCCGGGAGTTCCGGCTGGACGGCACCCCTGGCCCCCTCCCGGAACGGTCCGAGGCCGCCCTTCTCCGCATCGCCCAGGGCGCGTTGGCGAACGTCCGCGAGCACGCGGCGGCGACCCGGGCCGCGCTGACCCTGACCTGGCTGGACGACCAGGTCTCCCTGGACGTCGCCGACAACGGCCGGGGCTTCGACCCGACCGCCGCGCCACCGACCGGTGTGTCCGACCGGTCGCGCGGCCACGGCCTGCCGGCGATGCGGATCCGGGCACGCCAGTCGGGCGGAACGCTGACCGTGGAGTCGACGCCGGGCGAGGGCACGGTCGTCTCGGCGGCGATCCCCGTGTCCTCCAACGTCCTTGAGGAGCAGGTCTCTTGAGCACCACGGATGCCGCCGGGGCCGGTCCGACGAGCACGCCCGTGCGCCTCCTCCTGTGCGACGACCACGCGGTCGTACGGGCCGGACTGCGCGCCCTGCTGTCCAGCGCCGAGGGCATCGAGGTGGTCGGCGAGGCGGGCAGCGGGGAGGAGGCGCTGGCGCTGGCCGCGCGGCTGCGCCCGGACGTGGTGCTGATGGACCTGCAACTGGGCGAGGGCATGGACGGCGTGACGGCGACAAGAGAGCTGACGTCGGCCGAACCGGCCCCGCGCGTACTGGTGTTGACGATGTTCGACACGGACGCGGACATCACCCGGGCCATCGAGGCGGGCGCCACGGGCTATCTGCTGAAGGCGGAGCGCCCGGAGGAACTCTTCGCGGCGATCCACAGCGCCGCGTCAGGCCGTACGGCCCTGTCCGCGCCGGTCGCCGACCGCCTCCTGGCCCGCATGCGCAGCCCGCGCCCCACCCTCTCCGAACGCGAGCACGACATCCTCGGCCAGCTCGCCCGCGGCCTCGGCAACCGCGAGATCGCCCGGGCGCTGTTCATCAGCGAGGCCACGGTGAAGACCCATCTCGGGCGGATCTACGGCAAGTTGGGGGTGGAGACGCGGGCGGGCGCGGTCGCGGTGGCGAAGGAGCGGCGGTTGTTGCGGTGACGGGGGTGGGGCGGGGGCGAAGGCCGGCCACCGGGACACCACGTCACGGAGTCACCCGGCGAGGGGCAACGCGGACGGCCGTAGCCCCCGTAGCCCCGTCCGTTCCCGCTCCCGCTCCAACTCGTCGAGGAGTTCGGCGAGTTGCTCGCTGTGCCGGGCCGACAGGTGGCCGGAGTCGTCGAGGTGGACGGCGCAGGCGGTCGTGGTGTCCACGAGCCGTTCGAGGGTGGCGACGACCTGGTCGGCGCCGGCCGAGTGCCGGGCGAGGGAGGGGAGTTCGGCGGCGGAGAGGGCGATGGCGGTGCGGGCCTCGGCGAGCGCGCGGTAGGCCTCGCGGCGCAGGGTCCAGCGGGCGGCACGGTCGTCGCTGCCGCTCAGTACGTGGTCGAGGTAGGCGTGCGCGGCGATGCCGGCCCGGGTGAGCCGGGCCCGTACCGTCCCGCCCCGCTGCCCCGGCATCGGCAGATGTCCGACGACGAGCACGATGGCGCAGGCCAGCAGCGTCTCGCCGATCCGTCCCGCGGAGGCCTGCGGTTCCCCGCCGACCATCACCAGGGCGAGCACGAGGACGGTGACGACGGCGGTCTGGGCGGCGAAGTGGCGGGTGGCGACGGGGATGAGGGCACCGCTGACGGCGACCAGTGCGATGAGCCCCTCGGGCCGGGGCAGCACGAGGGCGAACCCGGCGAACAGGAGGGCGCCCAGGACGGTCCCGGCCGCCCGGCACAACACCCGGGAGACCAGCGGTCCGAGGTCGGGCTTGACGAGGAAGACGGCGGTGGCGGGCAGCCAGTACCAGTGCTCGTGCTGCCCGTACCAGCGGGCGTGGTGCAGGGCCTGCGCGACGGCGACGGCGGCTCCGAAGCAGAGGGCGACCCGCAGCCCGTACTCCCGCCCGCCGGCCCCGAAAGCGACCTTGAACAGCCCCCGGACGGACCGCCGCCGGGTGTGCAGGTCGGTCCCCTTCCCCCGGTCGAAGGCCTCGGCGGCGTGCAACAGCGCGTCGTCCAGGGCCCGTAGCGCGGGCGCGGAGCGGTGCGGCGCGGGCAACGGCCCGGTGTGCGTGCTTTCCCGTACGGCGGTGGCGAGCCGGCGCGGTCCTTCGGAGGCCCGTCCGGCCACGGCCTCCCCGCCCCAGGCGAGGGCGGTCGCCGCCTCGGCCAACGGGAGCGCGGCCGCGTACTGCGCGTGCAGCCGCCGCTCGGACGAGGAACTGGCGTACCGCCGGAGCCGGGGCCCGGCGAGGGCGTCCTGCGCGTGATCGAGGGCGGCGGTCAGCGCCGCCCTTCGGGCGATGGCCTCGTCTGTGCCGACGGCGTCGAGGAGTTCGGCGACGGCGTCGTACACGGCGGCGACGGCGGCGCGTTCACCGTCGAAGCGGAAGTCGTCGGCGATGGCGCCGGGGGTCGGCAGCACCAGCCGCAACGCCACCAGCCAGCCGGCACCGGCGAGGAAGGCGAGGGCGCGCTGCCAGCCCTCCTCGGGCAGGGGCATCCCGGCACCGATGGCGGAGGCGACGAGCAACTGTGTACCGGCACCGGAGGCGACAGGCCCAACTGCGCTGACACCACCGGCTATCAGACCGATCCCGGTGAACAGAAGGGTGAGCACCACGGCCCCCACATGTTCCCCCGCGTACGTCCCCACCAGCATCCCGCCCGCTCCCGCGAGCGCCGGTACCCCGATCCGGCGCACGGACGCCCGCCGGCTGCCTGGCCGGTCGTTGATCCCGGCGAGCATGGCGGCGATGGCGGCGACGACACCGAGGGAGGTGCGGTCGAGGAGGACGGCGGCGAGGAGGAGAGGGCCTGCGGACAACGCCCCGCGGGTGACGGCACTCCAGGGGACGGGGCCGCGTTGGGTGCGCAGGGCGTGGGCGAGCCATGGGGGGACGGGCGCGGTGCGGGACACGCTCCTCACCGTAGGACGCGTGAGGGGAGAGAACGGGACGTCGGCATTTCAGGAATGTGACGATCGGCGGGAAGGGCGAGTTCTTTATGTACGAAACCCTGAAGCACCTCACCGCGCCTAGCGGCAAAAGAAGGTGGACCCGGGGGCGTAGCCTGCCCCCGGGCCCTGTGAGGCCGCCCACATTCACACGCCGGTCCGCTTTGGGGTCCAGGTCAGTCATCATGTCGTCGCGTCCTGCCTTTGGACCACCGCACATCGAGCTGCGCGGACTGGACTTGAACCAGTATTTCGACGACGTGGGGGCCTGGGCCCGATGGATCCGGCGATGGACGGCGAATACTGAGTCTGGAGCGAGAGTCTGAGATTGATTCATCACGACAAGCTTCAGCATCAGCTTTGCGCTCTTCGCGCACCCCGGTCACAAGGACCGGGGAGTCTCATATTTCAGAGGCAAGTATCAAAGGCCTGAATGATACTGGCCCACTGGCTACTGGAAGAGAAAGCCGAACACGGCGTCCCCGACCCGCTGATCGACGACCTCGACCCCGTTCGCCTCCTCCCGCGCGAACTTCACCGCCTGCTGCAACTTCTCGACCCGGTCGAGGAGTTCGTTGACGCGGCGGGCGGGCAGCGCGCCGGAGAACTTCACGGTCGTCCAGTACCCGACGGGTATGTCCTCGTAGTAGACCTCGACCTGCGCGGGATGCTTCTCGGTGGCCTCGGCCTTCACGTGGTTGCGAGGCACCTTCTTGGTCCGCAGAGTCCGTACGGCCTCCGTCTTCCACGCGTCGGTGGACGGGTCCTGCACCCAGAACTCGGAGGCGTCGAGAACGGGCAACCTCCGCACAAAGGCGTTGAGTTCGACGAGCTGCTTCTCCAGAAAGAGCAGATACGACACCGGCACACCGGCGACGACCACCCGCCCGTCCACCGTCACATCCGCCCGCGCCTCGCAGTTGGCCCAGTCCTTGGTGGCGGTCACGTCGAACAGCCGCGTAAGCGTCGCCGCGGTCTCCCGCAACACCCCTTCGGCCTGCACCTGCACCCGGGTCGACTCGGGCGGCAACTGCTCGCCCTCCTCGTCCTTCGGCTGATAGGTCCGCGAGATACCGGCCAGAAGCGCGGGCTTCTGGAGCCCGTGCTGAGCAGCCGTGAGGTCCTGGTGGGCCTTGGACTTGATGCCCTTCTCCACCGCGATGATCTGATTGAGTTTCGCCACGAGAATGAAGCTAGCAGCGGCAACTCCCTTAATGCGAAAGGTTTTCCGTCACCCGCCGAATGCATCGGCGACGGCCCGGAAGAGCGCCTCGGCATTGTCGACGGCCCGGGCCAACATCTCCGGCTCCGGTTCCGCTCCCAATCCGCCGAGCACCCCGTCGATACCCCGCAGCCCGGCCCGTTCCAACAACCGCTTCTCGTTCGTCACCCACTCCCCCCGCGCGGCCAACACGCCGTGCCCGGTCTGAACAGCAGCCGTGGCAACGGCCCCGGCGACCTCGGTGAGCCGACCGTGCGGGACGTGATTGGCCTTCGTATAGGAGAGGGTGACGCGTGCGGTCCCGAACCAGCGCTCGGCGGCGGAGACACGCAGCGCCTCCGGATACCGGTCGGGCCGCGGCACTTCCCCCTCTCCCCGCAACACTCGATTGATCGCCAACTCGGCGACGATCAGGTAGGTGGGAATCCCCGCGAGATGAAACAACAACGGCTCCACCCGGAACCGCCCCTTCTCCGCCTCCGCCACCTCGTGCTCTACGGCGTCGAGATCGCGATAGTGCACGTCGACGCGTCGCCCGTCGACGGTCAGCCACGCACCCCCGTTGAACACCCCACCACCCCACCCACCGACCTCGGAGACCTCGCCCTCCCACCCCACAGCCCGAAGATCCGCCGGATCGAAGGAGCCGCGGTAGTAGACGGCCATGTCCCAGTCACTGTCGGGGCGGTGCGTGCCCTGCGCGCGAGAACCACCGAGGGCCACGGCACGGACGGTGGGGAGGTCGGCGAGGCGATCGGCGACGGCGTCGAGGAAGGCCCGGTCGTCTCTGGTCGTGTCACCGTCACCGCTCATGTCAGCCATGACAGCAGCCTGCCCCTCGCCGGCCCGTCCGTGCCACGCGTTATCAGTGCACGCCTTTGGCGGCGTGGTCGTCCTGAAAATGGGGTGAAGTGCGCGCACCGGCCCCCTAGGGTGCCCGCATGCACAGCGACCCGGATCCCGAAGTGGCGCTCCGTCGAGCCACCGCCCCCGACGCCCGCCCCGCCGCCGACGTCTGGCTCCGTTCCTTCGCCGCCGCGCTGCCGACCGTCGTCAGTCCACGGTCCGCCGATGACGTGCGGGGACATTTCCGGGACGTGGTGGTGCCGTTCCGGGAGACATGGGTCGCGGATGCCGGGGGGACGGTCGTCGGGGTGATGGTCGTCAAGGGGGACGAGCTCTCCCAGCTGTACCTCGAACCCGACTGGCGTGGGCGCGGGATCGGTGACCTGTTCGTCGGGCTGGCCAAGGAGCGCAGTCCGCGCGGGCTGACGCTGTGGACCTTCCAGGTCAACAAGCCCGCCCACCGCTTCTACGAGCGGCACGGCTTCGTCGCGGTCGAGTACACGGACGGGAGCGGGAACGAGGAGCGGGAGCCGGATGTGCGGTACGTGTGGCAGCCGTAGGGCCGGCAGTCGTCTTGGTCAACTCACCTTCCCCGTCGCCGCGTTGCGCGCCAGTTCCAACGCGTACGTCGGCCACCACTGACCCGCCGCCGGACCACCCCGGCACGTGCCGTCGGACTCGCCCGGGCGTTTGATCCACAGGTAGGCGTCCAGGAGGGCGTTGCCCGTGCGGGTCGTGGGTGGGGTGCCCAGGGCGCGGCCCGGGGGGTTGCACCAGGCGTCCGTGCCGGTGGCGGCGGTGTTCGGGCCGTTGCCGTTGCGGCTGGTGTCGATGACGTAGTGCTTGCCGCCGAGGTCCTTCGACAGCCAGTCCCCGTACGTCGAACTCGCCGCGCTGGTCTGGAAGTTGGAGACGTTCAGCGCCACGCCGTCGGCCCGGGCCACGCCCGCCGACTTCAGCGCGGCGACCAGGCGCCAAGCCTCCGGGATCCAGGCGGAGTTGCCCGCGTCGAGGTAGACGTGGGTGTGCGGTTGCCGCTTGAAACGGTCGACCGCGTAGGCGAGCAACGCGTACCGCTCGGTCGCCGCCACCCGCGTGCAGCCCGCCACCACCTGCGCCACCGCGTCCGGTTCGACGATCACGTACGCGCCCCGGTCACCCAGCGCCGTCGCGAACTGGTCCGCCCAGGCACGGTAGTCGGCCGCCGTGGGGGCACCGCCCACCGAGTACTGGCCGCAGTCGCGGTTCGGGATGTAGTACGCCACCAGCACGGCGAGTCGGCCCGCCCGCTCGGCCGCGGTCGTGCGGGCGCGGACCACCGGACCGGGGTCCGGGCCGTTCAGCCACTCGGCCTGAGGGCGGTCGGCGATACGGTCCATGAGAGCGGCGTCGGCCGTCCGGCCCTGCCCTCGCCACTCGGCGGACTGCCTGGCGGCGCGCGAGTCGGGGTCCGTCCACAGGTCCGGCGACGGCTCCGCGGCACTGCGGGAGGCGCCCGTGCAGCACAGGCCGGCCAGCAAAGCCGCCAGCAGCATCCGCGGCGCGGACCCGGACCCCGACCCGGTCGGTCGAGCGGGCAGGTTCCTGAACACTGGCTTCTCCGTCCCCGGCACGACTCGCTCGTCCTGACGGGAGTCTGCGGGTACGGCTCCGCACAGCCCGGCGCATCACCGGGCAGGTCGTCGGAAAATCACCCCGACGGCGGTCGTCGCCACCTAGTCTCTGCCGTCGGCCTGCCCGGCCCCCACGGTCTGCCCAGTGCGTCCGCTCCCTGGCCCCCGGTGCTCGTACGCCCAAGCCGCAGCCTGCGCCGACAACTGGACGAGGTTCGGCTCGGAGGTGTCGCCGCCGAGGTGGCGGTATTCGACGGCGGTGAGGATGACGACGCGTTCGGGCAGGCCGAGGTGGTCGTGGAAACCGGTCGCGAGGATGTCGGCGGCGGCCTCGACGGCCGGGACGCCCGCCGTATGGTGGGCGTGGACGAGCGCTTCGAGTTCGCGGAGATAGGCGACGTACGCCCGGACGTCCTGCGGGGTCATCAGCGGGCCGTGGCCGGGGACGACGACCTCGGGGTCGAGGGCGAGGACCGTCTCGCAGGCGGCCACGATCGCGGACAACGGGCCGTCCCAGTGCACGGGATGGTCGTCGGCGAACAGTACGTCCCCGGCGCAGACGACCCGCTGAGCGGGGAAGTGGACGATCAGGTCACCGGCCGAGTGTGCCGGTCCCACCTCGATCAACTCGGCCTCGATGCCGCCCACTTGGAGGTCGTGCCGGCCGGAGAAGGTGGTGGTGGGCGGGACGGTCTCCAGGTCCTCGTACCGGTAGCGGCCGAAGTGCTCGCGGGCGTACCAGCCGAGGGGTTCGTCGGGCGGTGTCCCGTGCGTGAGGAAGTGCATCTGCTGGGGTGACGGTTCGCGGCACAGGTGCTCGACGCTGGCCCGGGTGGCGATGATCTCGGCGCCGGGGAAGCAGCCGTTGCCGAAGGTGTGGTCGCCGTTGACGTGCGTGTTGACGATCGTCCTCACGGTGATGTCGGCACCCAGGGCCCGGCCGGCCGCCGCGATCAGCGCCTCCGTCATCGGCCGGTCGTAGGGGGTGTCGACCAGCGCCGCCTGCTCGCCGGACGTGATCAGCAGACAGTTCGCGAAGCCCCAGGTGCCGATGTGCTGCGGCGCCCACAGGTGGAGCCCCTCGGCAACCGGAACGAGTCCGTCAGGAAGGTTCATGCCCTCATTCTGACCGCACGACTTCACGCCCTCACGGGTCACCCCCGCCCCAGACCCGCCGCTTCACCAACGGCCGCGCATAACCCCCCGCCCGACTCGTCGACAACCCCAACTCGACCAAGGACTCGGCGAGTTTGACCGCGGCCCCGACGCCGTCGACGACCGGCAGGCCAAGCTTCTCCCCAACCGCCTTCTGCAGCCCCGTCATTCCGGCGCACCCGAGCACCAGGACCTCCGCCCCCGCCGCCCGCGCCCGCTCCGCCGCCGCCACGAACGCCTCCTGCGTGCGGTCGGGGTCGCCCAGGTCGAGGACACCGAGCCCCGTGCCGACGACGGCGGCGCAGTTGCGGCCCACGCCGGCCAGTTCCAGGCTGTCCTCGATCTGGCCGCAGGAGCGCTCAAGGGTGGTGACGACGCCGTAGCGCCGGCCCAGCAGACACGCCAGATGGGCCGCCGCCTCCGTGATGTCGACCACGGGTACGTCGACCAACTCCCGTACGCCTTCCCGCCCGTGCTCCCCGAAGCCGGCCAGCACGACGGCGTCGTAGGCGGGGCCCTCGTAGGTGCGCAGCAGGTCCATGACGGCCGCCGCCGAGAGGTAGCTGTCGAGCCAGCCCTCCGCCGACTCGGGGCCCCAGGCGGGGGTCAGACCGGTCACGGAGGTGCCCGGGCCTGCGGCGGCCCGGGCACCTCGTACGATCTCCTCGGTCATCTCCTGCGTGGTGTTGCAGTTGGTGACGACGATCCGCACTCCGCTCAGACCTCCACCTCGACGGACGGTTCGGCACTGCGCTCCGCGCGCTCGCTGCGGCAGATCAGCAGGTACAGGCCCGCGCCCAGCGCCGTGCCGATGAACCAGGAGTACGGGGCGACATCGCTGAAGGTCTTCACCAGCGCGAGCACCGCCGCGACCGCCGCCGACGGCAGGAACGCGGCGAGGGCCTTGGGGTTGACGCCGTTCCGGTAGTAGTAGCGGGAGCCGGGGCGGGCGTCGAAGAGTTCGTCGACGTTCACCCGACCGCGCTTGACCCAGTAGTAGTCGACCATGATCACGCCGAACAGCGGGCCCAGGAAGGCGCCGAGGCCGCCGAGGAAGTAGTTGACGACCGTGGGGTTGGAGAAGAGGTTCCACGGGGTCACCACCAGCGCGGCCACCGTGCTGATCATGCCGCCGATCCTGAAGGTGATCTTCTGCGGCCAGACGTTGGCGAGGTCGTACGCCGGTGAGACGAAGTTGGCGACGATGTTGACGCCCATGGTGGCGACCGCGAAGGTCAGCGCGCCCAGCACCATCACCCAGGTGTTGCCGACCTTGGCGACCAACTCGGCCGGGTCGGTGATGGCTTGACCCCAGACCTCCAGCGAGCCCGCCGTGACGATCACCGAAACGACCACGAAGGCCGTGGAGTTGATGGGCAGGCCCCAGAAGTTGCCGCGGCGGACGGTCTTGTAGTCCGGCGCGAAGCGGGAGAAGTCGCAGAAGTTGAGCATCAGCGTGCCGTAGGTCGCGAGGATCAGGCCGATCGCGCCGAACCACTGGCGCCACTGCTCGCCGACCGGGACCGGGTGCGGGGTGGAGGTGAGCGAGAGGCTCCAGCCGGCCTTCGACAGCACCCACACCGCCAGCGCGATCATCACCAGCCAGATCGCGGGACCGCAGAAGTCCTGGAACTTCCTCACGGACTCCATGCCCTGACTGATGATCACCGCCTGGATCAGCCACAGCGACACGAAGGAGATCCAGCCCAGGGCATCAAGTCCCAGGAAGGAGTGATGAGTCCAGGACTCCAGACCCGGCCAGGCGGCCAGCAGCATCACGTTGACGGCGACGGAGGCCAGGTAGGTCTGGATGCCGTACCACATGATGGCGATCACGGCCCGGATGAGGGCTGGGATGTTGGCGCCCCAGACGCCGAAGCTGATGCGGCTGACGACCGGGAACGGGACGCCGTGCGCCTGCCCGATCTTCCCCATCCAGTTCATGCCGACGTAGATGAGCACGAAGCCGACGAGCAGGGAGGTGAAGACCTGCCAGACGTTCATGCCGAGGACCAGCAGGCCGGCGGCGAAGGTGTAGTTGCCGAGGTTGTGGACGTCGGACATCCACATGGCGAAGAGGTCGAAGACCTTCCAGTTCCGCTTGCCGGCGGGGGCGAGGTCTTCGTTGGTGAGCCGGGGGTCGGGGACGAACGCTGGGGCGCCGGTGGCTTCGGCGCGGTCGGCGAGGGACACGGGGCCTCCATGAGCGACGGGGCTGAGGGACGGAGGAGGACTGCTTGCCGGGTCGTTTGGTATACCAAACTGCCGACATGGTCCCGCCGTCAAGCGTTCCGACCGATGTCCGCCCCGTTACTTCTCCGTAAACCCACCCTCACCCGCCTCCGCGGGAACGCCCCCGCGTCGGCGAAGATGGGGCCATGGGCGCCATGACGAAGATCGAACCCCTCGGTGCGGTGCGCGAGCGGGTCCTGGCCACGCTGCGGCAGGACATCATCGCGGGCCGGCTGCGGGCCGGGGACCGGCTGGTCGAGCGGGAGCTGGCCGAGCGGTTCGGGGTCTCCCGGGTGCCGGTCCGGGAGGCGATCCGGGCCCTGGTCGCCGAGGGCTTCGTCCTCTTCGAGTCCGCTCGCCGAACCGTCGTACGCCGTCTGACACCGACCGACGTCAAGGAACTCTTCGAGCTGCGCGAGGCGTTGGAGGTCTACGCGGCGGGCCTGGCCGCACAGCGGGCCACCCCTGAGGCGCTGACGGAGCTGCGCGAGCTGCTCGCCCAGGCGGCCACGGCGACGGAGGCGGGCGACGGCGAGACCATCACGGACGTCAACACCCGCTTCCACGACCGCATCCTCGCCCTCGCCGGCAACAGCCTCCTGATCTCGGTCATGGAACCGGTCGACGGCCGCCTGCGCTGGCTCACCCGCCAGAACGAGGAGTGGCCCCAACTCCTCACGGAACACGAGGAGTTGTACGAGGCGATCGCGTCCGGCGATCCTGACCGGGCCCGCGCCCACGCCCTGGACCACGTGCAGGCCAACTACCGCTCCACGGTGCGGCATCTGTTCGGGGACGCCGAAACGCAGGACTGATCCGCCGACCGACTGCCGTACGGACATCACCGACTGGGGGACACCATGGCGCGCCGATCCCGGCTCAGCCTCTCCACATCCATTGCCATGCTCATGATGGTCCCGACACTCGCCGCGTGCGGCTCCGGAGCGGACGACGAGCCCCCGCGTCAACAGGCGAAGAACACATCGGGCCCGAAAGCCAGAACCCTGAGCAAGGCGGAGCTGGAACAAGCCGCGGTCACGGCCGGCGATCTCGCCGGCTACGAGGTCCAGACGACGCTGACCGCCACGTACGCGTCCCGCAAGAAGGCCGATCCCGACGCGTGCGCTCCCCTCATGCAGGCGGTCGGCGGCAGCAGCGGCTACGCGGCCACGGCACGCGTCGGCCGGACCGTCTTCCCGAAGAAGCAGGGCAGCGGCGCGCAGGTGATCCTCTCGTCCCACAGCGCCGCGGACGCCGTGCGGGTGATGGAGGCGTTGCGGACGGCCGCCGAGCGGTGCGAGGGCTTCAAGGACGTCACCGCGGACCTCGCCTACGAGGACGTCGAGGTGCGCCCGGACGCCGGTCTCGGCGACGAGTCGGTGTCCCTGGGCATGACACAGCTGGTGTCGGGCGACGACATCCGGGTCCCCTACGCGGTGGTCGCCGTCCGGCAGGGGGCGACGGTCGCCATGTTCCGTACGTTCAACAACCCCTCGCGCCCAGGCGGCAAGAAGGCGGCCGTCGTACCGGAGACGGTCATCGAGGCCCAGCTGAGGAAGATCGCCCTCTAGCCCGTTTCCCCTCGCACCGCCAACCCCGCCGTCTCCCCCGCCGTGCGCAGCACGTCCCGCAGCATCTCCGGCGTCAACTTCCCCGTGAACGTGTTGCGTTGGCTGACGTGGAAGCAGCCGAACAGATCGATCCCGTCCAACGGGACCCGCACGCCGTGACCGAAGACCGGCCGAGGTCGCGGTACCGTCCAGCCCGCCGCCGCGAACGCCGGCAGGGACGCCTGCCAGCCGAAGGCGCCGAGCACGACCACCGCACGCAACGTCGGCCGCAGCAGCCGGAGTTCGTCGACCAGCCAGGGGCGGCAGGTGTCCCGCTCCACCGGCGTGGGCTTGTTCTCGGGCGGCGCGCAGTGCACGGGGGACGTGATGCGGACACCGTGCAGTGCGAGGCCGTCGTCCACCGTCGTGGCCGTCGGCTGATTCGCCAACCCCACGTCGTACAGGGCCTGGTAGAGCACGTCCCCCGACCGGTCGCCGGTGAACATGCGGCCCGTGCGGTTGCCGCCGTGCGCGGCCGGGGCGAGGCCGATGATCAGCAGCCGGGCGTCCGGCGGGCCGAACCCCGGTACCGGCCGGCCCCAGTACGTCCAGTCGGCGAAGGCGGCGCGCTTGACCCGGGCCACCTCCTCACGCCAGTCGACCAGCCGGGGGCAGGCCCGGCAGTCAGCGATCCGCAGGTCGAGTTCGGAGAGGGCGTCCACGTCACCACCGTACGACCGTCTCCACTACGTCCACGCCGCCCCGAGCGCCACGAACCCGCAGATCAGGAGGAACAGGATCGCCAGCAACGGCCAGACGAACCGCAGGTACTTGTCGTAGCCGATCTTGGCGAGTGCCACGCCACCGATCGTCACCGCCGTCGTCGGCACCCACAGGTTCATCCAGCCGCTGGCCGCCTGCCAGGCCGTCACGACGAGTGCGCGGGAGACTCCCGCGAAGTCGGCGAGCGGGGCGAGGATCGGCATCGCGAGGGTGGCGTGGCCGGAGGTGGAGGGGATCAGGAAGGCCAGCGGGAGGTTGACGACGAAGACGAGGATCGCGAAGACACCGGCCGACGTGCCTTTGACCACGCCCTCGATGGAGTGCAGGACCGTATCCGTGATCTTCGAGTTGTTCATGATGACGGTCACGCCCCGGGCCAGCACGATGACGAGCGCGGGGGAGATGAAGTCCGCCGCGCCCTGGATGATCGTCGAGCTGAGCTTCTGCTCGCGCATCCGCGCCACGAGTCCGATCAGGACCGCCGCGCACAGGAAGAGGGCGGCCAACTGCGGGAAGGACCAGTCCAGTTCCCAGCCGTACGGGGTCGCGTCCGCGTCGCCGGTGAGCGCGCTCGCCCAGGGCACCACCGAGAAGATCATGAAGGCGAAGACCAGGCCCATGGTGACCAGGACCGCCTTGTGCAGCCCGGTCAGCTCGGGGGCCTCCCCCACAGCCTCCTCGTTCTGGTCCCGGTCCCCGGGCAGGAATCCGGACACCGACCGCGCCGGGTCCTTCTGCACCCGCCGCGCGTACCGGATCACGTACGCGACCGTCACCGCCGTCAGCACCACCCACATCACGAACCGCAGGACGATGCCGTCGCCGAGCGAGATGTCGGCCGCCGAGGAGGCCACACCGGTCGCGAAGGGGTTCACCGTCGAGCACAGCACCCCGATCCCGGCGCCGAGGATGATCGTGCCGACGGCCACCATCCGGTCGTAGCCGAGGGCGAGCATCAGCGGCACGATCAGCCCGTAGAAGCCGAGCGTCTCCTCCGCGAAGCCCTCGATGGTGCCGAGGACCGAGAAGACGACCATGATCCCGGCGATCAGCAACGCCCCGCGCTCGCGCAGTCGGTGGGCCAGGCGGGCGATGCCCCGGTCGAGGGCGCCGGTCGCGAACACCACCGTGATGAACGCCCCGATGGCGAGCACGAACAGGAACACGCCCGCGCTGCCGTAGAGTTCGCCGGCCAGATCGGGGCCGACCTGGCCCGACTTCTCGTCCTGGATGCCGTAGAGGCCGTTGACCGGCGACAGGAACAGGTCGTTGAGGCGGTCGACGAAGCTCTGGCCGGAGTCGACGCGGTGGTACGTGCCCTGGACCGGCGCGCCGGAGTCGTTGCGCTCGTACTGCCCGGAGGGGATCAGGAAGGCGAGCAGCCAGACGGCGACCGTGACGATCGCCAGGACGGTGAGCGCGGAGGGAAACGTCAACTTCCGCTTCTGGCCGGGCTGTTGGGTGTCCGTGTCGACGGTCATACGGCCGTCTCCCGCCGGAAGTCCGCCGCGTACCGTTCGACGAATCCGCACATCGCCACGACGGTGTTGCGCAGTTCCGAGAACAGCACCCGTTCGTTCGGGGCGTGCAGATTGCACATGCTGTCCTGCGCGCCGAAGAGCAGTACCTCGGCGTCCGGGGCGGCCTGCGCGAGCCCGTTGACCAGCGGGATCGAACCGCCGGTGGCCACGTACGAGGCGTCCGCGCCCCAGGCCTCCTCCATCGCGGCGAGCGCGGCACGGTAGGCGGGACCGCCGGTCGACGCCTCGTAGCCGGGGCCGGTGTCGCCCGGCGTGACGGTGAGCGGGATGCCGAAGGGGCGCAGCGAGCGCAGATGGTCGACCAGGCGGGCCTGGGCCTCGCGCGGGTCCTGCCGGGGGTGGAAGCGGAGGTTGAGTTTGGCGCGCGCGTACGGCACCACGGCCGAGGCGGCGTGGTCGACGCTCGGCGCGTCCAGGCCGATGACCGTGATCGCGGGGCCGCTCCACAGCCGCTCGCCGAGGGTTCCGCTGCCGAGGAGGGGGACGCCGTCGCGGACCCCGGCGAGCTCGCGGAACTCCTCCTCCGTGTACGTCGCCCCGGTCCACTCCTCGCGCCGCAGCCCCGCCACGGCCACGTCGCCGTGCAGGTCGTGCAGGGTGCCGAGTGCCTTGAGCAGGGCGAGCAGCGCGTCGGGGGCCGCGCCGCCGAACTCCCCGCTGTGGCGCGGCTCCTGGAGCGTGCGGACCTCGACGGTCACCTCGGCGGCGCCGCGCAGTCCGGTGGTCAGGGTGGGTGTGCCGGGCCGGAGATTGCCGAGATCCGCAATCACCATGGCGTCGCAGGCGAACCGCTCCGGGTCGCTCGGCGGGTAGGCGTCGAAGGCGCTGCCGTACTCCTCCTGGCCCTCGAACACGATCTTCACGCCGACCGGCGGCCGGCCCTCGTACGCGCGCAGCATCCCGAGGTGCGCGATGACGTTCGACTTGTCGTCGGCGATGCCGCGCGCCCGCAGGCCGCCCTCGACGGGGGTGGGTTCGAAGGGCGGGGAGAGCCAGAGCTTCTCGTCGCCGGGCGGCTGGACGTCGTAGTGGGAGTAGAGGAGGACGGTCGGGGCGTCGGGGGTCGGCGGCGGGATCTCGGCGTAGAGGACCGGGGCGGTGTCGGGCAGGTCGATGCGCTCGATCCGGTCCACGCCGACCTGCCGCAACAGCGTGACCAGCAGGTCGTGCGCCGCCCGCACGGGCTCGGCAGGGAAGCCCGGGAACGCGACGGAGGGGATGGCGGCCAGCCGCTCCAGATCGGCCCGCAGCCCGTCCATCAGCCCGTCGACCTTGGCTGCCATGTCCACGTTGGATCCCCTCGTTCCGGCCTGAGCGCTCTCCGGCTCCAGCCTCGGCGGGGCGGGGGTGGGGTGCATCCGGGGTGGGCCAAGGGGGTGCGGGCACGAGACCTGGCCCGTGCCGCAGGTGGTGGCCGCGGAACAGCTCGGCACCACCGGCCCGACCCTCCCACCGGTGACCTGAACGGCGTTCCCGGAGACAGATCACGACGTCACACCCGCGTACTAAGGTCGACGGCATGGCTTCCGAAGCAGACGAGGAGAAGACCGGGCGGCCCAGCGCGGCCGGGTCGTCCGCCGCGGCCGGGTCGGGTAGGACCTCGACGGCCGCCGGCGCGGACGGGTCGAGTACGGACCCGAAGGCCGCGGGCGCGGAGCAGGCCGCCGTCGACCCGAAGGTGACCGCCGCGATCGCCGCCGCCGAGGCGGCCGGGCCCGCGGACGGCGTCTCCGTGCGCGTCGACAGCTGGATCTGGGCCGTCCGTCTGGCCAAGACCCGCTCGCTCGGCGCCAGTGCCTGCAAGGGCGGGCATGTGAAGGTCAACGGCCAGAACGTGAAGCCGTCGCACACCCTCCGGGTCGGCGACGAGGTGCGGGTGCGGCAGGAGGGCTGGGAGCGGGTCGTGATCGTCAAGCGCCTGATCCGCAAGCGGGTGGGCGCCCCGGTCGCGGCCCAGTGCTACGTCGACAACTCCCCGCCCCCGCCGCCGCGCCAGTTCATCGGCGCACCGGCCGGCATCCGCGACCGCGGCACAGGCCGCCCCACCAAGCGGGACCGCCGCGATATGGAACGTCTGCGCGGTCTCATGGACTCGGCCACGGCGGCCCGGACCACCCGCTCGGAGGGCGACGGACCACGGGAGCAGGGACCTCAGGAGCGGTGACGTGACGGCCATGCCGTGACATGGGTCAGTGGCGTCCGGCGAGCCGGAAGGCTCGGGCCGGACGCCACCGTCTTCGTCGGGTCACGCCCGCAGTCCCACCCGTCGCAGCAGATCGGCGTTGTGCCCGCGGCGGGCCCAGGCGATGAGGGCCAGGGGGACGATCAGGATGAGCGGTGTCGCCGCGTTCTCGCCGTTGAAGACGGTGAGCTGGACGACGAACGCACCGACCATCAGAGCGCTCAGCGCGACGGCGGCCACCGATTGCAGCACCGGGACCAACAGCGCGATGCCACCGGCCAGTTCGAGCGCGCCGATGACGTACATGCCCGTGCTGCCCCAGCCGATCTTGTCGAAGGAGTCGACGGCCACGGAGTTCGCGATCAGCTTCGGCAGGGCGCTGGCGACGACGTAGAAGAGGGCGAGCACCACCTGGAGGGTGCGCAGGGCGATCCGGGCCCGACGGCCGCGCGTGGTCTCGGACTCGGCGACGACGGGACGGCGGGCGGCGGCGGTGACGGTGACGGGGGTGGTGGTCTGGGACATCGTGGTCTCCTGTGATGAGCGGTTCCTGTCGCTTTCACAGAGGTAGACCGGGCCTCGCCCCATAACTCATCGCGGATCCCGCAACGTTGTCGGACTGGATCGGACCGTTGCGCACCGGAGCGGGCTAGAGCGGGAACCACCCGTGCCCGATGTACCAGTGGCCGCCCGCCCGCAGATGGTCGCCGACGGCCCGTTCCACGGCCGTCCGCCGGGGCAGCTTCTCGACCGCCAACTCCGGGTCCCCGAACACGAACTGGACCGGTTCGGCGTCGGACGGCTCGGCGTCCGCGCGGGCGAGCCGGAAGCGTTCCTGGAAGCGGACGATGTTGGAGTACTCGGGCAGGTAGTCCCTCAACTGCGGGTCAAGCAGCCAGGAATGGCAGAGTCCGGCCCGGTACTTCTCCTCGGGATAGTGCCGCGCGAAGAACTCCCGCGCCAGCGCCAGCGAACGGTCGCAGGCGGCCGGTGACAGCGGGCCGAAGAAGTCGGGGATGTGGAGGTTGAGACAGGCCGTGCCGGCGGTCGCGTCCAGCCCGGCCGCCGTGACCGCCCGCGCCGTGCGCTCCCCGAGGCGGGCCCGCTCGAACTGGAGCCGGCCCAGCTGGTACAGCTCGCCCCGGAAGTGGTGGGTCAGCCACCAGGGGGCCTGCACGCCCAGCTTCCCGTACCGCCTGCGGTGCACCACCATGTTCCGCCCGAGGTCGGCGAGAGTGCGCCGGGACACCTCGTCCGGCACGCCCCGCGCCCGGTGGTACGCCCGCGTGTACGGCAGCGCCGCGACGAACACGAACACGGGGAAGCAGCGTTGCAGGTCCCCCGACGGCCAGTCGAGCTCGGGCAGGTCGACCGCGGTGCCGACCTCGCCCATCCCCCGGACCAACTCATCGACCGACGCCTCCAGGAACCGCAGCAGTTCCGGGTCCTCGGTCACCCGTCGGCCGATCTGGACGAGTTCGTTGATGTCCTCGTGGGGTACCGCCAGGTCGAAGAGTGTCTCGGCCAGTTCCTCGGCTACCGGAAGCACGTGATGAACCCCCTGCACGTCATGGACCCGCACAGACCCGTATGGGCCCGTATGGATCCGTATGGACCCCTTGTGGTGGACCTCCGCACCGAAGAGTACGTTGCAGAGAGGAACGGTGATCAGCGATGCGTACCGGCAGTGAACCGACGACCGCGCGCAGTGCCCTGCGGGCCCGCTTCTGGCTGACCGTGTGGGGGCTGGTCTGGACGGTCTTCGGCACGGTCGCCTTCGCCCTCGCCGGCCGTCCCGGGTGGGCGCTCGCCTGCGGGGTGCTGTGGCTGGTGATCACCGTCGACCTGGCGTTCGTCCTCCGGCACATCCGGCAGGGTCCGCACTATCAGCCGGGCAAGGACATCCCCCCGTACCGACCACCGGAGAGCCGCCGGCGCTAGCCCGGAAGGACTCCCGGAAGAGCTCCCGCGACGGCCCCGGTCAGGACTCGAAGTCGGCGTGCCGCAGGTACTGCGGGTTGGGGTCCAGCGCGGCGGCCAGCCGGAAGTGCCGCTTGGCCTGGTCGGGCAGGCCCCGCCGCTCGTAGGTGCGGGCGAGCGCGAAGTGCGCGTACGCGTTGTCCGGCTCGCGCTCCAGGACGATCGTGAACTCCAGCTCGGCGGGCCGCAGTTGCGCGGCGGCGAAGAAGGCACGCGCGCGCAGCAGCCGGGCGGCGGTGTTCTCGGGGTGTGCGGCGATCACTCCGTCGAGCAGCTTCACCGCGCCCCGCGGGTCCCGTGCGTTGAGCAGTTGCTCGGCGGCACGGAAGTCGATGACATGCGTCTCCGGAGTACGTCCGGTCGAACCGCTGATCTCGGGCACGGCAAAGTCCTTCCCTGTCTCAAGCAGTTCAACGCCCCGACAGCGGGCCGCTATTCCTCCGACGCCCCCGCCGCCCGCCCCGTCCCGTACGCCCCACCCGTCAGTTCCGCCCACACGTCCTTCACCCGGCGCTCCAGGTCCGCCAGAGGTACGTCGTTGTCGATGACGACGTCCGCGATGGCCCGGCGCTGCTCGCGCGTCGCCTGGGCGGCCATACGCGCGCGTGCGTCCTCCTCGGTCATGCCGCGCAGCCGCACCAGCCGGTCCAGTTGGGTCTCGGGACTGGCGTCGACGACGATCACGACGTCGTAGCGGGGGGCGAGGCCGTTCTCGGCGAGGAGGGGCACGTCGTGCACGACGACCGCGTCGTCGGCGGCGGCCGCTTCGAGTTCATGGGAGCGAGCGCCCACGAGGGGGTGCACGATCGAGTTGAGGACGGCGAGCTTCGCCGGGTCGGCAAAGACGATCGAGCCCAGCTTGGGGCGATCGAGACTGCCGTCCGCGGCGAGCACGTCCGCGCCGAACGCGTCCACGACCGCCGCGAGACCGGGCGTACCCGGCGCCACGACCTCGCGCGCGATGCGGTCCGCGTCGATCAGCACGGCCCCGCACGCGACGAGCAGCCGTGACACCTCACTCTTGCCGGCGCCGATACCACCGGTCAGACCCACCGTCAGCATGAGCGGCAGCTTAGAGCCTGGCACCGACAGAGGCGATGCCAGGCCTGAGCCGCCGACCGGCCGACTGCCCGCCCCGCTAGTTGTCGCCCTCGCGCTCCGCCAGGAAGCGTTCGAACTCGAGCCCGATCTCGTCGGCGGACGGGATGTCCACCGGCTCGGCGAGCATGTTGCCGCGGCTCTCGGCGCCCGCGACCGCGTCGTACTGGTTCTCCAGGCCCGTGACGAGGGCGGTGAGCTCCTCGTCGCCCTCCTGGATCTGCCGGTCGATCTCCGTCTGCGTACGGTGCGCGTCCGTGCGCAGACCGTGGGCGAGCGTGGGCAGGACCAGCCCGGTGGCGGCCGTGATGGCCTCCAGGGCGGTCAGGGCCGCGTCCGGGTACGGGGAGCGGGCGATGTAGTGCGGCACGTGCGCGGCGACGCCCAGGACGTCGTGTCCGGCCTCCATGAGGCGGTACTCGACGAGGGACTCGGCGCTGCCGGGGACCTGCGCCTCGTCGAAGGGGCTGCGGTGGCCCGGGACGAGGTCCGTGCGGTTGCCGTGCGGGGTCAGGCCCACGGGGCGGGTGTGCGGTACGCCCATGGGGATGCCGTGGAAGTTCACCGCCAGGCGGACTCCCAGCCGCTCCACGATCTGCTCGACGGCCTTGGCGAAGCGCTCCCACTCCACGTCCGGCTCCGGGCCCGACAGCAGCAGGAAGGGCGCTCCGGTGGTGTCCTGGACCAGCCGCACGTCGATGGTGGGCTCGTCGTAGTCGGTCCACTGGTCGCGCTTGAACGTCAGCAGCGGGCGGCGGGCGCGGTAGTCCACGAGCCTGTCGTGGTCGAATCTGGCCACGACCTGATGGGGCAGCGAGTCGAGGACCCGATCGACGATCTGATCGCCGGTCTCGCCCGCGTCGATGTATCCGTCGAAGTGGTAGAGCATGACAAGACCGGCCGACTCCTGCGCGAGCGCCATGTCGACGACAGCCAGGCCTTTCGGCTCCCATGCGTACAAACCCTGCGGATCAAGCACAGTGACCGCTCCTCCTCGTGTTCGTACTGCACAACACGCCCAGGGACACGGGCATTCCCACCCGCGCCCCTGATCAGGCCTCTCTTACTGCCTTTTCATGCCCTTCTTCATGCCCTGCTCCATGCCTGCCGGGCCGGCTCAGGAGGAGAGCACGCGCGTGTGCAGGGCGGTCACCGCCTTCCGCGCCGAGGTGAACGCCCCGTGCTGCCAGGCGTCCGTGTAGCTGAGCCAGTCGCCGGCGAAGTACACGCGCCCGGTCGGCTCGTTCAGCGGCTTGTAGCGGGGGTCGTCGGGTCCGCCGGGGGTGCTGTGCCAGGCGGCTTCCAGGTGGGGCGTCTGCCGCCAGTGGTGCGAGAAGGAGGACGCGAGTTCGCTGCGGTACTTCTCCCCGTAGATCTTCACGCCCGCGGCCACCGCCCGCGCCTCGCGCGCCTTCGGCGTGAGCTTCGCGTAGCTGTCGGCGTCGTCGCCGTAGTTGTAGTACCCCACGAGGACCCCGCGTTCGCCGTGGAAGCCGTACGAGGGATGCCAGATGTGGGTGACGTCCTGGTCGGTCTCGGTGATGCCGCCGTAGATGCCGTGGTCGAGCTCCCACCAGCGGGACCGGTACTCCAGCCCGATCTTCGCGGCCGAGGACGGCGTGATCGCCTCCAGCGCGGACTGCACCCCGGAGCCGAGGTTGTGCGGCACCTTGGCGAGGATGTTGGGCGGCAGCGCGGCGACGCAGTAGTCGGCCTCGACGACCTTCGTACGACCGCCCTGCGCATACGTCACCGACACCCCGCGCCCGGTGTCGCTGATCTTCCTCACGACCGCGCCGGTACGTATCCGATGGGCGCCGACCGCCTTGCTGAGCGCCTTGGGGATCTGGTCCATGCCACCGACCGGCTGGAACATCAACATGGCCTGGTCGAAGCCGAATTCGAAGGAGAAGTACCGCCCGACCCCGCTGGCGAAGACCTCGGAGGCGCTCGGCACGTCCCCGAGCAGTACACCGGGGGTGCCCGCGGCGGCCGGAACGGTCGTGTACCCGCGCCGTTCACCGCCCTCGTACGCCAGGGTGTCGCCCAACTCCCCCCAGTCCTTGAGGAATTCGACCAGCCGCTCCTGGTCGGTCGCGGTCAACTCCTTGTCGAGCGCACCCTTGTCGGTGGCCTTGGCGAGCAACTCCGAGACGTAGCCGTACACATCGGCCTTCGCCGTGCGGTACCGCACCGGCTTCGTCATCCCGGCGGACTCGTTGTAGAGGTACGCGTCCGCGTTGACGTTCGTGAACACCTCGATGGGAACGCCGAGTTCACGACAGTAGTCGAGGGTGACCATCCACTGCGGGATCCGGGCGGGCCCACAGTTCATGTACTGCCCGTCGTGAAAGCGGGCGGTCTGCGTGTTCCCGTAGAGGTCGGTCGTCCTGTCCCCACCGCGCACGGTGAAGTTACGCCCACCGGTCCGGTCCCTGGCCTCCAGGATCGTACAGTCGTAGCCGGCCTTGCCCAGCTCGTAGGCGGTGGTCAGCCCGGCGATGCCACCCCCGACGATCACCACCTTCGCGGCCCCACGCCCGGTGACCGTGAAGTCCCCGGCCCTGAGCCCCCGAAACGGCTCCTCCCGCCGGGCCGCCTCCGCAGTGGGAGCAAGGCCGATGGCCCCCATCGTGGCGAACATGGCCCCAGCCCCACCGGTGCCCCCGACCTTACGAAGAAACGCCCGACGACTGGTCCCGGGCGTGTACTGAGCGTCCACCATTTTCGGCTCCTTTTCCCGATCACGACGACCGGGTGGAGCCTCCCAACACCGAGTTACGCCCCAACGGCTACTGGTGTATCCCGCACGTTTCTGCAAGACCGAGGGGGTCCGACTCAGGGGCGCGGGGAACTGCGCGACCAGCCACGAACTACGCGCACCCGAAATACAGCCCAAAAGCACTGAAGGACCGCACCTCGAAAGGTACGGCCCTTCAGTTCAAGAACTACTGCTCAGTGAGCGTCAGCTCTGTCCACCGGCGAGCTTCTCACGCAGCGCGGCAAGCGCCTCGTCAGAAGCAAGCGCACCGGAGGTGTCCGCACCCTCGGAGGAGTACGAACCGCCACCGCCGCCGCCACCCACACCCGCGGCGGCCGGCGCCGCCGCGTCGCCACCCTCGGCGGCCGCCGCGGCGTCCGCCTCACGGGACTTGATGACCTGCTGCTGGTGCTGCTCGAAGCGGGTCTGCGCCTCGGCGTACTGGTTCTCCCACACCTCACGCTGGGACTCGTAACCCTCGAGCCAGTCGTTGGTCTCGGGGTCGAAGCCCTCGGGGTAGATGTAGTTGCCCTGGTCGTCGTACGACGCGGCCATGCCGTAGAGCGTCGGGTCGAACTCGACCGAGGCCGGGTCGGCACCGAAGGACTCGTTGGCCTGCTTCAGGGACAGCGAGATCCGGCGACGCTCGAGGTCGATGTCGATGACCTTGACGAAGATCTCGTCGTTGACCTGGACGACCTGCTCCGGGATCTCCACGTGGCGCTCGGCCAGCTCGGAGATGTGGACCAGACCCTCGATGCCCTCGTCCACGCGGACGAACGCACCGAACGGAACCAGCTTCGTGACCTTGCCGGGCACGACCTGGCCGATCTGGTGGGTCCGGGCGAACTGCTGCCACGGGTCTTCCTGGGTCGCCTTCAGCGACAGGGAGACACGCTCGCGGTCCATGTCGACGTCGAGAACCTCGACGGTGACTTCCTGGCCGACCTCGACAACCTCGGAGGGGTGGTCGATGTGCTTCCAGGAGAGCTCGGAGACGTGGACCAGTCCGTCGACGCCACCCAGGTCCACGAAGGCACCGAAGTTGACGATCGAGGAGACCACGCCGGAGCGGACCTGACCCTTCTGGAGGGTCGTGAGGAAGGTCTGGCGGACCTCGGACTGCGTCTGCTCCAGCCAGGCACGGCGGGACAGGACCACGTTGTTGCGGTTCTTGTCCAGCTCGATGATCTTGGCCTCGAGCTCCTTGCCCACGTAGGGCTGGAGGTCGCGAACGCGGCGCATCTCGACCAGGGAGGCCGGGAGGAAGCCACGGAGGCCGATGTCGAGGATGAGACCACCCTTGACGACCTCGATGACGGTACCGGTGACGATGCCGTCCTCTTCCTTGATCTTCTCGATCGTGCCCCACGCCCGTTCGTACTGGGCGCGCTTCTTCGAGAGGATCAGGCGGCCTTCCTTGTCCTCCTTCTGGAGAACAAGGGCTTCGATCTCGTCACCGACGGCGACGACCTCATTGGGGTCGACGTCGTGCTTGATCGAGAGCTCGCGGCTCGGAATGACACCTTCGGTCTTGTAACCGATGTCGAGGAGAACCTCGTCCCGGTCAACCTTGACGATGACGCCGTCGACGATGTCACCATCGTTGAAGTACTTGATCGTCTCGTCGATGGCGGCGAGGAATGCTTCCTCGTTACCGATGTCGTTGACCGCAACCTGCGGGGTGGTGGCGGTGGTCTCGGTGCTGCTCGTCATGTGGGAAAGGGCTCCGGTACGGACATTGAAGTCGTAGGTACTGCTACGCCGGGAGCCCGTATCGCTCTGAAGAAGCCGGACAGCCTAGGAAGCGCCCCAACAGCAACTGGCGAACCAGGTACTGGAGATGGCGCCTCGACAACCGAGGGGACATACAACAGATGCGAGCGCAGCCTGCTACGTCTGAGGAGCGCAGGCCCGCAGCGCAACTTGTAGCATACGGGGGCAGCCGGACAGGGTCAATGCGCGAAGGCGCACACCCGGGGCGGATCGCCGCATACCCGGCACAAGAACTGTCTCTGGAGGCCACGCGGGCCTTGGGACACCTCTTCCGTGACACCCGTGGACGCCCTCGGGCGCCCCGGATCGGAGGGAAGAGTACGACGAGGGAGCCGATCATCCAAGAGTCCGAAGCGGCCGAAGCGTTCGAGGCATCCGGGACGCACGAGCCGGAAGCGACGCGGCGTCAGGCCGACATCACGGAGAGTTCGCGGGCCAACCGGGGCTGGTGGGACCGCAACGCCGACGAGTACCAGGTCGAGCACGGCACCTTCCTCGGTGACGACCGTTTCGTCTGGAGTCCCGAGGGGCTCGACGAGGTGGAGGCGGAGCTGCTCGGTCCGCCGGAGGAGCTGAAGGGGAAGGACGTCCTGGAGATCGGCGCCGGCGCGGCCCAGTGCTCGCGCTGGCTGACCGCCCAGGGGGCCCGTCCGGTCGCCCTGGACATCTCCCACCGCCAGCTCCAGCACGCGCTGCGCATCGGCTCGGCGTTCCCCCTGGTGTGCGCCGACGCGGGCGCGCTCCCCTTCGCGGACGGCTCCTTCGACCTGGCGTGCTCGGCGTACGGGGCGCTGCCCTTCGTCGCGGAGCCGGTGCTGGTGCTGAAGGAGGTGCGGCGGGTGCTGCGCCCGGGCGGCCGGTTCGTCTTCTCGGTGACGCATCCGATCCGCTGGGCGTTCCCGGACGAGCCGGGCCCCGAGGGCCTGTCGGTCTCCGCCTCCTACTTCGACCGCACGCCCTACGTCGAGCAGGACGACGAGGGCCGCGCGGTCTACGTCGAGCACCACCGCACGATCGGCGACCGGGTCCGGGACGTCGTGGCGGGCGGCTTCCGGCTGGTGGACCTGGTCGAGCCGGAGTGGCCGTCCTGGAACACCTCGGAGTGGGGCGGCTGGTCCCCGCTGCGCGGGAACCTGATCCCGGGCACGGCCGTCTTCGTGTGCGTAAGAGACTGACCGCGTGATCCGTCACGACGCGCTGGACGCCCTTCCGGTCCGTGGTGCGCTGCCCGCGCTGGGCGACGCTCTGGAGGGACACGGCACAGCGGTCCTCGTCGCGCCGCCCGGCACCGGCAAGACGACCCTCGTCCCGCTCGCCTTGGCGGGCCTGCTGGGCGACGGGCCCGCGCGCCGTGTCGTCGTCGCCGAGCCGCGCCGTATCGCCGCCCGGGCCGCCGCCCGGCGGATGGCGTGGCTGCTCGGCGAGCGGGTCGGCGAGAGCGTCGGGTACACCGTGCGCGGCGAGCGCGTCGTCGGGCGGCACGCACGCGTGGAGGTCGTCACGACGGGTGTGCTGCTGCAACGGCTCCAGCGCGACCAGGAGTTGGCGGGCGTCGACGTGGTGGTGCTCGACGAGTGCCACGAGCGTCATCTGGACGCGGACACCACGGCGGCGTTCCTCTGGGACGTGCGCGAGACGCTGCGGCCTGAACTGCGCCTGGTGGCCGCGTCGGCGACGACGGACGCGGCGGGCTGGGCACGGCTGCTGGGCGATGCGCCGGTGGTCGAGGCCGAGGGCACCTCGTACCCGGTGGAGGTGGTCTGGGCGCCGCCGGCACGGCCCGTACGGCCGCCGCACGGCATGCGCGTGGACCCGGCGCTGCTCACGCATGTGGCGACGGTGGTGCGGCGGGCGCTGTCCGAGCGGGACGGGGACGTGCTGTGCTTCCTGCCCGGCGTGGGTGAGATCGCGCGTGTGGCAGGTCAGTTGGGGGACCTCGGAGACGTCGACGTGCTCCAGGTGCACGGGCGGGCGCCGGCGGCCGTGCAGGACGCGGTGCTGGTGGCGGGTGCGCGGCGCCGGGTGGTGCTGGCGACCTCGGTCGCGGAGTCCTCGCTGACGGTTCCCGGGGTGCGGTCGGTCGTCGACTCCGGTCTTGCGCGGGAGCCGCGGGTCGATCACGCGCGCGGGCTGAGCGCCCTGGCGACCGTACGGGCCTCGCAGGCGGCGGGACGGCAGCGGGCGGGGCGGGCCGGACGGGAGGCGCCGGGGGCGGTGTACCGGTGCTGGGCGGAGGCGGAGGACGCGCGTCTGCCGCGTTTCCCGGCTCCGGAGATCAAGGTGGCCGACCTGACCGCGTTCGCCCTCCAGACGGCGTGCTGGGGCGATCCGGACGCCTCCGGCCTGGCCCTCCTCGACGCACCGCCCGCCGGCGCGATGGCGGCGGCGCGGGCCGTGCTCACGGCGATCGGTGCGGTGGACTCCGCCGGACGGGCCACGGACCGGGGAGTGCGGCTGGCCCGGCTGGGGTTGCACCCGCGACTGGGCCGGGCGCTGCTCGACACCTCGGGTGCGGGCGCCGAGGTCGTGGCCTTGCTCAGCGAAGAGCCACCACGGGCGTACGGGGACGATCTCGCCGCCGCGCTGCGGGCGGCCCGGCGCGGCGGAGACGCCTACGCGGGACGGTGGCGCCAGGAGGTACGCCGGCTGCGGGCCGCCGCGACGGACACCGCCGAGCCTCGCACCCGGAACGCCCACGCGAAGGCCACCCCAAGCCCGGGCGACGACCACCTCGTGGGTCTCGTCGCCGCCCTCGCCTTCCCCGAGCGCGTCGCCAAGGCCGAGGGCGGCTCGTACCTCATGGTCTCCGGCACGCGCGCGGAGCTCGGCGAGAGCACCGGGCTGCGCGGCGCCCCCTGGATCGCCGTGGCCGTCGCCGACCGGCCCGTCGGACGGGGACACGCGCGCGTGCAGCTCGCGGCGACCGTCGACGAAGGGGTCGCCCGATCCGCGGCGGGCGCGCTGCTGACGGAGCGCGAGGAGGTGCACTGGGCCGACGGGGACGTCGTCGCCCGGCGCGTGGAGCGGCTGGGGGCGATCGAGCTGGCGGTGCGGCCGCTGAAGAAGGCGGACCCCGTCCTCGTACGCGAGGCGCTTCTGGAAGGGCTGCGGCAGGAGGGGTTCGGGCTGTTGCGGTGGACGGCCGATGCCCTCGTCCTGCGTCAGCGGCTCGCGTTCCTGCGGCTGCGGCTCGGGGAGCCGTGGCCCGATGTGAGCGACGACGCCCTCCACGCGCGCGTGGACGAGTGGTTGGAGCCGGAACTGGGGCGCGCCCGGCGGCGGGCCGACCTCGGGCGGATCGAGGCCGGGCAGGCGCTCGGCCGGCTGCTGCCGTGGGCCACGGGCGAGGCCGGGCGGCTGGACGAACTGGCACCCGAGCGGATGGCCGTACCGAGCGGGTCCAGGATCCGGATCGACTACGGCGATCCCGAGCGGCCCGTGCTCGCAGTGAAGCTCCAGGAGATGTTCGGGCTCCAGGAGTCCCCCGCCGTCGCCGGGGTGCCGCTGCTCGTGCACCTGCTCTCCCCCGCCGGCCGGCCCGCCGCGGTCACCGCCGATCTGGCGTCGTTCTGGCGGGACGGCTACAAGGGCGTGCGTGCCGAGCTGCGCGGCCGGTATCCGAAGCATCCGTGGCCGGAGGACCCGGCGACGGCGGAGCCGACGCGGTACACGAACGCGCGGCTCAGGCGGTGACCGGTTCCGGTGTCGACGACTCCGCCGGTTCCGGGTCGGCCGGGCGGCGGCTGCGGGCCTCCAGGTAGAGGGAGAGCGACAGGAGGAGGACGCCGAGGCCCAGGAAGCCCCAGGGGAGGTACGAGGTCAGGAGCAGGACCAGGGTGCGGTTGGACTTGACCAGGTCGACGGTGTGCTCGATGTAGTCCTCGCGCATCTTCACGTCACCGGCGAACGCCGTCACCTTGTCCTTGTCGCCGAGCAGCGTGCCGCCGCGCAGTTCCTCCTTGTGGACCTCCTCGCCGTTGACGGGGGCGCCGGTGACGGGTTCGACCCAGAACTTGCGGACCGTGGTGTACCAGCGGGTCGTGCCCGTCTTGGCGATCGAATCCGGCGTGATGCCCTCGACGGGAAGGATCTTGGGGAAGGGGACCTTGGTCCAGGGGATGGTCTGCTCGAAGTAATAGACCTTCAGGCCACGGAAGTTCTGGGTGCCCTTGTAGTGGATGGGCGCGCTGGTGCGGGTCTGCGCGTCGAAGTAGACGTAGTCCCGTTTCTCGGTCAGGAAGGGCCACTTGAACTCGATGCCCTGCCGTTTCACCGGGTCGTTGTCGACCATCTCACCGGCGGCGTGGACGGGTTCCTGGGAGTGGGCGTCGAAGATGTAGCGCTCGGGGAGCTTGGAGACCATCTTGCCGTCGGGGCCCTGGACATAGGAGAGGCTGTCCCAGACGACGACGTCCTTGCCGTACGACTTCTCGACCTTGTCGGCGGCCTCCACGTTGCCCTTGAGGGTCTGCACGACGGTGACCTTCGGGACCTTCTTCGCGGTCATCGTGCCGTAGTCGAGGAGAGTCGCGTTCTTCGCCTCCAGGACCATGTCCTGGTACTGGTTCGCCGGGATCTTGGCCAGGCGCGGGAAGGCGTACCAGCGCAGCAGCGGGGACAGCGCCGTGCAGAACACGGCGAGGGCGAGCAGGACCAGACTGGCCTTGCGGCGCATCTCGGCCTCCCGGGCGGACGGCTACGGGTGTGCGGGGACCGTCGTCAGCAGCGGTTTCGGGGACGTCTTGCCGGCCGGCGAGCCCATCGCGGTCATCGTGAGGACGAGCGCGAACGCCAGGGCGAGACCGGTCGCGGCGGCGATCAGGGCGCGCATGCCTGCCTCCCGACGGACTGGAACCAATGGACGGACGGGAACTGATACATCGTCAGGTCCGGCACCGTAGCAACGGGTGGGCGAGATGAGAACAGGTTCTACGCATACAACAACGACGGCGCCCCTTCGGCGAAAGGGCGCCGTCGTGGTCGTACAGCGGGCCGCTAGGAAGCGGCGCTCTCCGACGCGCTGGGCGACGGGCTGGGTGAGGGAGACGTCTCGGCCGGTGCCGCCACCGTCAGTTCGACGGTGAGGGTGGCACCGCCCGCCGTGGTGATGCGGAGCAGGTAGGTGCCGGCGGTGTCGTCCGCGTAGAGCTTGGGCAGCTTGATCAGGCCGTTCGCGTCCGTCGTCAGACCCGTGAGGGTGCGTACGGTCTTGCCGTCCGCGTCCTTGAAGTAGGGGCCCTTGTCGTTCTCGGTGGCGTCGTCCGCCGACTTGATGAGAGTGGCGGTGGCCGCGACCTTGCCCGCGACGGCGTCCTTGTAGGTCGCCTTCACCTCGACCTGGTCGGCGAACTCGCCGCCCGGGACGCAGGTCAGCGCGGTGTCGCTGGTGCGGGCGAGGGTGTCGGCGACGCGCTCGGTGACCGTGGCCTTGTAGTCGAGGGCGGTGACCGAGCGGCCGACGACCGTGGCGCGGACGGTGAAGTCGCCGGTCTTCTCGCCCGCCTGGAGCGCGGGCGCGACGGCCACGCCGGAGGCGTTGGTGACGACCGTGGCGACGCTCTCGCCGCCGGTGAAGGTGGCGTCGGTGGTGCCGACGACGGTGAACCGGACCCGGACCTTGGCGACCGTCTTGCCGGCCTTGGTCTCCGCCTTGGTGCTGATCTTCTGGGCGAACGCCCCGCCCGCCGTCGCGGTGAGCTTGGCGGTGCCCCCGTCCTCCAGGTGGTCCACCGTGTCGGTGGGCGTCTGCGGAGGCGTCGTGGGCGGGGTGCTCGGGTCGGTCGTCGGCGGTGTGCCGGGGTCGGACGGCTTGCCCGGGGTCGAGGGCGTCGACGGCGTCGAGGGCGTGGAAGGTGTCGACGGCTTCGGGTCGGGCTGGTCGTCGTCGCTGCGGTTCGAGGGGACGGAGCCGGTGCCGTCCGGGATCTCGTGCGTGCCCTTGCGGTAGTACTCCAGCCACGACAGGACCGTGTTGAGGTAGTCCTGCGAGTTGTTGTAGCTGAGGATCGCGCGGTTCAGGTCCGCCGGTACCGACAGGTCCCAGCTGTAGCGGCACAGGTAGTGGCCGGCGGCGAGGGCGGCGTCGTAGACGTTGTTCGGGTCCTTGACCCCGTCGTCGTTGCCGTCGCGGCCCGCCCACTCCCAGGTGGACGGGATGAACTGCATCGGCCCGACGGCCTGGTCGTACGTGCTGTTGCCGTCGTACTGACCGTTGTCGGTGTCCTGGATGAGTGCGAAGCCGTTGCCGTCGAGCTGCGGTCCGAGGATCGGGGTGATGGTGGTGCCGTCGGCGGTGACCTGGCCGCCGCGGGCCTGGCCCGACTCCACCTTGCCGATGGCGGCGAGCAGTTGCCAGGGCAGGTTGCAGCCGGCCTTGGACCGGGCCAGCTCGTCGGCGGCCTTCTTGTAGGCGTCCAGGACGGTCGCGGGTATGCCGGCCTCGCCGTCGCCCTGCACGACCGGGGTGCCCACGGTCGGACTCGGCGCGGGGTTGGGGCTGTTGAGCGGCGGCAGGTCCGTGTAGTACGGCGAGTTGCCGGTCGCGCCGCCCTCGTCGGAACCGGTGGCTTCGGGCGCGGACTGGGCGTCGGCGGCGCTGGTTCTGCCGTGGTCGTCGGCCGTGACACCCGGTGCCTGGGACGCGGACAGCGCCGCGACCACGACCGCGGCCACCGCGGTGGTCGCCGCTCCCTTGCGCAGCCTCATACCGAATTGCGCCGCCATAGAGTGAACCAGCCCCTCCGGTGGACGCGCCCGTGCGTCCGTCGCTGTCTGCCGCGGGCCTGTTGGGCCCACCCTGTTGTGACGATCAACCCGGTGCGTCGGTTGCCCTCGTCACGGATTTCGGTGCTTTTCTCACCTGTTCGACCGCGCTCCCCCGAGTTCCATCGGCACGCCGACCCAGGCGACCCTACGACAACTTCTTTTGCACCGGCACCCGTTCGTGCCCGGTTTTCACCGGTTGGCCATATGCGGTTGGCGCCTTGTTGCGGCCCGCATACTGGACCGCAGCGACCACCCCGGCCGACCAGGAGTTCTCTTGCCGTTCACCTTGAGCCACGCGGCCGCCGTACTGCCCGCCGTGCGCGCCGACGGAACGGGCCGGGGCCGACTGGTTCCGGCCGTGCTCGTGGCCGGTTCCTTCGCACCCGACATGACCTACTACGCGGCGAGTGCCCTTCCCGGGGCAATGGAATTCGGCGAGTTCACGCATTCCTTCACGGGCGTCCTGACTTTCGACGTCCTGGTCTCCTGGACGCTGGTCGCCCTGTGGCTGCTCCTGCGCGAACCGCTCGTCGCCCTCCTCCCCCGGTCCCGCCAGTCCCGTCCCGCCGCTCTCCTCCGGTGCGGCGCGCCCCACGCGCGCGTGCGACCCGCCCTGGTGGCCCGGTGGTACGTCTCCGCCGCGCTCGGCGCGCTGACGCATGTCGTGTGGGACGCGTTCACGCACCACGACCGCTGGGGCGTCCGGCTGCTGCCGCTGCTGGACCGGGAGTTCGGGGGCTCGCCGCTGTTCTGGTACGTCCAGTACGGCGGCTCACTGGTCGCCGCGATCATCATCGGCGCGTTCCTGCTCCACGCGCTGCGCCGGACGCCCGCCGCGGCCGGACCGATGGGCGTCCCCGCCCTGTCGGCACGCGACCGATGGTGGGCCGGCGCCGTGATCGGCGGCTGCGCGCTGGTCGCGGCGGTGCAGCGGGCGACACGGTGGTGGGCGTACTGGGGCTCGACCGCCAAGCCCTGGGAACTGATCCCCACGGTCTGCTTCGGCGCGGGCGCGGGGCTCGTGCTGGGGTTGCTCGTCTACGCCGTGGGGGTACGGGTGTGGCGGCCGGCGCCGGACGCGGAAGGCTCGGCGGGTGTGCTCACGGGGTCGAGTCGTCGGGGCGGGGACCGGCGAGCCGGATGAGGTGATCGCCCAGCAGGCCGGCCCAGAGCCGCCAGGCGGACGGTTCGCCCGAGCCGGTACGGGCGTCGAGGCCCGCTCGGGGCAGCCCGCGCCCCAGGACCAGGCCGGGTTCGGCAGGGATGCGGGCGGTGCTCGCGTCGGCCGCGAAGACCGGGACCGAGGTGAATGTCGGGCGGGGGCGCGGATCGGTGCTCGCCTGCGCTGACGCCGTCCGGCGATGGAGCGTGCGTATACCCATGCCCGCATCCTTGCGGGAGGTCGGGGAGGGGGGCGCTTTTGCGGGGGCCACGTGAGTGACGGGCCCTGCCGGGGGCTGCGTGAGTGAAGACGCCCGCGGGGCCGCGTCCGCACGGCCCGTGGGGACGCCGCCGAAGCCCCGCCCCGAGCCCGCCGCCGAGGCCTCGCCCCGGGAACCGGCTCGGCCGCTCGGCACGGATGGCGACCGCACACGCCACCCGCACCCCGCACCCGACCCCGGCCCCGGCCCCGGCCCCGGCCCAGCAGCACGGCCCGGACACCCGCAGCCCCCACCTGCCGAACCGCCGGAGGCTAGTGCGCCGCCGACTCCCAGTCGGGCCCCACGCCCACCGACACGTCCAGCGGGGCCCTCAGGTGGACGGCGTCGGCCATCTCGTGGCGGACGATCTCCTCCACCGCCGTGCGCTCGCCGGGGGCGATCTCCAGGACGATTTCGTCGTGGACCTGGAGGAGCATGCGGGAGGTGAGGTCCGCCGCGCGCAGGGCCTTGTCGACGTTCAGCATGGCGATCTTGACGATGTCGGCCGCGGTGCCCTGGATCGGCGCGTTCAGGGCCATCCGCTCGGCTGCCTCGCGGCGCTGGCGGTTGTCGCTGTTGAGGTCGGGGAGATAGCGGCGACGGCCGAAGAGCGTGGCCGTGTAGCCGGTCGCCCGCGCCTCGTCGACCGCCCGGCGCAGGTAGTCGCGGACCCCGCCGAACCGCTCGAAGTAGGTGTCCATCAGGACCCTGGCCTCGCCCGCGTCGATGTTCAGCTGCTGCGAGAGACCGAAGGCCGACAGGCCGTACGCCAGGCCGTACGACATCGCCTTGATCTTGCGGCGCATCTCCGCGTCGACGTGGTCCTTGTCGACCGAGAAGACCTGCGCCGCCACCGTGTTGTGCAGGTCCTCGCCGGAGGTGAACGCCTCCAGGAGGCCCTCGTCCTCGGAGAGGTGGGCCATCACGCGCAGTTCGATCTGGCTGTAGTCGGCGGTCATCAGCGACTCGTAGCCCTCGCCGACCACGAAGCCCCGGCGGATCGCGCGGCCCTCGTCGGTGCGGACCGGGATGTTCTGGAGGTTCGGGTCGGTCGAGGAGAGGCGCCCGGTGGCCGCGACCGTCTGGTTGAAGGTGGTGTGGATGCGGCCGTCCGTCGCGACCGTCTTGATCAGGCCCTCGACGGTGACACGGAGCTTGGCCTGCTCGCGGTGACGGAGCATGATCACCGGCAGCTCGTTGTCCGTCTGGCCCGCGAGCCAGGCCAGCGCGTCGGCGTCCGTGGTGTAACCGGTCTTCGTCTTCTTCGTCTTGGGCAGGCCCAGTTCACCGAAGAGGACCTCTTGGAGCTGCTTGGGCGAGCCCAGGTTGAACTCGTGCCCGGCCGCCGCGTGCGCCTCCTTCACCGCCTGCTGGACGGCGCCCGCGAACATCTGCTCCATGGCCTCCAGGTGCGCCCGGTCGGCCGCGATGCCGTGCCGCTCCAGGCGGGCCAGCAGGGCCGAGGTGGGCAGCTCCACGTCACGCAGCAGGTCCGCGGCGCCGACCTCCTGGAGCCGGCCCTCGAAGGCCTCCCCCAGGTCGAGGACGGCACGGGCCTGGATCATCAGGGCGTCGGCCTCGGCGCCCTCGTCGGTACCGAAGGCCAGCTGGCCGTCGGCCGAGGCCGCGGGAGTCAGCTCGCGGCCCAGGTACTCCAGGGACAGCGCGTCCAGGTCGAAGGAGCGGCGGCCCGGCTTGACCAGGTACGCGGCGAGCGCGGTGTCCATGTCGACGCCGGCGACGCTCCAGCCGTGCTCGGCGAAGACCCGCATCGCGCCCTTGACGTTGTGGAAGACCTTGGGCTTCGCCGCGTCGGACAGCCAGCCGGCGAACGCCTTCTCGTCGGCCTCGTCCAGCTGGGTCGGGTCGAACCAGGCGGCCGCGCCGTCGGACGCGGCGAGCGCGATCTCGGCGACCGAGCCGGTGCCCAGCGCCCAGGTGTCGACCGTGGCGACACCGAGGGTCGCGGTGCCGTGCTCGGTGAGCCAGCCGGGCAGCTCGCCGGTGGACAGGACCGTGCCGTCGACCTCCACGCCGTCCGCGACGACCGGGGTGCCCTCGGCCTCCTCGGCGCCCGGGTCCACGGCCAGCAGCCGCTCGCGCAGCGAGGGGTTCCTGATCTCCAGGGTGTCCAGGACCAGCGCGAGCGCCTTGCGGTCGTAGGGCTCGCGCGCCAGGTCGGCGACCGTCTTGGGCAGTTCGACCGTGCGCACCATCTCCGTCAGACGGCGGTTGAGCTTGACCGCGTCCAGGTGGTCGCGCAGGTTCTGCCCGGCCTTGCCCTTGACCTCGTCGACGCGCTCGACCAACTCGGCGAAGGAACCGAACTGGTTGATCCACTTCGCCGCCGTCTTCTCACCGACCCCGGGGATGCCCGGGAGGTTGTCGGACGGGTCGCCGCGCAGGGCCGCGAAGTCGGGGTACTGCGCGGGGGTGAGGCCGTACTTCTCCTCGACCTTCGCCGGGGTGAACCGGGTCAGCTCGGAGACGCCCTTGGTCGGGTACAGCACGGTCGTGTGCTCGGTGACCAGCTGGAAGGAGTCGCGGTCGCCGGTGACGATCAGCACCTCGAAGCCCTCGGCCTCGGCCTGGGTGGCGAGCGTGGCGATGACGTCGTCCGCCTCGAAGCCGTCGACCGCGAACCGCGACACGTGCATCGTGTCGAGCACCTCGCCGATCAGCTCGACCTGGCCCTTGAACTCGTCCGGGGTCTTGGAGCGGTTCGCCTTGTACTCCGTGAACTCCTCGGAGCGCCAGGTCTTGCGGGAGACGTCGAAGGCCACCGCGAAGTGCGTGGGCTCCTCGTCACGCAGGGTGTTGGCGAGCATCGACGCGAAGCCGTAGATCGCGTTGGTCGGCTGGCCCGTCGCCGTCGTGAAATTCTCCGCGGGCAGCGCGAAGAACGCGCGGTACGCCAGCGAATGCCCGTCCATGAGCATCAGCCGGGGCCGGTTGCCGCCGGCGGTTTTCTCGGTCTTCTTCGCTGCTGTCTCTGCCACGCCCCCGATCCTGCCACGCCGCACTGACAGTCGGCCCCGCCCACCGCCGACGACGGCACGGACGGACGACCCCGGCCGTCCGCACGCATTGCTGGTGCCCTCTACAACGACCGGGCTCCGTCGCTGTCGCAGGCAGGTGAGAGGATCGAAGAGGTACCCGACATGTGCGCGTGTGAGGAGAGTGGGCGATGGCCACCAAGCCGCCCCAGGGCGATCCGGTCCAGGACGCCCCGAAGGTCGTCGAGCCCAAGCACGCGGCGGCGGGGCTGCCGGCGATCGGGCACACCTTGCGCATCGCGCAGCAGCAGATGGGCGTGAAGCGCACCGCGTTGACGCTGCTGCGGGTCAACCAGAAGGACGGCTTCGACTGCCCGGGCTGCGCCTGGCCGGAGCCGGACCACCGGCACGCGGCGGAGTTCTGTGAGAACGGCGCGAAGGCGGTCGCCGAGGAGGCCACCCTGCGCCGGGTCACCCCGGAGTTCTTCGCCGCCCACCCGGTCGCCGACCTCGCGACCCGCAGCGGTTACTGGCTCGGCCAGCAGGGCCGCCTCACGCATCCCATGTACGTCCCCGAGGGCGGCACGCACTACGAACCGGTGTCCTGGGAGCGCGCCTTCGACATCGTCGCCGAGGAACTGCACGCCCTCGCCTCTCCCGACGAGGCGCTCTTCTACACGTCCGGCCGCACCAGCAACGAGGCCGCGTTCCTCTACCAGCTTTTCGCCCGCGAGTTCGGCACGAACAACCTGCCGGACTGCTCCAACATGTGCCACGAGTCGTCCGGTTCGGCACTCAACGAGACCATCGGGATCGGCAAGGGCAGCGTCCTCCTGGAGGACCTCTACAAGGCCGACCTGATCGTCGTCGCCGGCCAGAACCCGGGCACCAACCACCCGCGCATGCTCTCCGCCCTGGAGAAGGCCAAGGCCAACGGCGCGAAGATCATCAGCGTCAACCCGCTGCCCGAGGCGGGCCTGGAGCGCTTCAAGAACCCGCAGACCCCGCAGGGCATGCTCAAGGGCGCCGCGCTCACCGACCTGTTCCTGCAGATCCGCATCGGCGGCGACCAGGCCCTGTTCCGGCTCCTCAACAAGCTGATCCTGGAGACGGAAGGTGCCGTCGACCAGACCTTCGTCGACGAACACACCCACGGCTACGAGGAGTTCGCCGAGGCCGCCCGCGCCGCGGACTGGGAGCAGACGCTCGCCGCGACGGGCCTCACGCGCGCGGAGATCGAGCAGGCGCTCGGCATGGTGCTCGCCTCCGAGCGCACCATCGTGTGCTGGGCGATGGGCCTGACCCAGCACAAGCACTCGGTGCCGACGATCCGAGAGGTCGTCAACTTCCTTCTGCTGCGCGGCAACATCGGCCGTCCGGGCGCGGGCGTGTGCCCGGTGCGCGGCCACAGCAACGTCCAGGGCGACCGCACGATGGGCATCTTCGAGCGCCCCGCGCCGGCCTTCCTGGACGCCCTGGAGAAGGAGTTCGGCTTCGCCCCGCCGCGCGAGCACGGCTACGACGTCGTCCGGGCCATCGGCGCCCTGCGCGACGGCGTGGCGAAGGTCTTCTTCGCGATGGGCGGCAACTTCGTCTCGGCGTCCCCCGACACGGACGTGACCGAGGCGGCCATGCGGCGCGCCCGGCTCACCGTGCACGTGTCGACCAAGCTCAACCGCTCGCACGCCGTCACGGGCGCGCAAGCGCTGATCCTGCCCACCCTGGGCCGCACCGAGCGTGATCTCCAGGGCGGCGGCGAGCAGTTCGTGACCGTCGAGGACTCCATGGGCATGGTGCACGCCTCCCGGGGCCGTCTGGAGCCCGCGAGCACCCATCTGCTGTCCGAGCCGGCCATCGTGTGCCGACTGGCCCGGCGCGTCCTGGGCGAGGAATCCCGCACGCCCTGGGAGGAGTTCGAGAAGGACTACGCGACGGTCCGCGACCGCATCGCGCGTGTGATCCCCGGCTTCACCGACTTCAACGCGCGCGTGGCCCACCCGGGCGGCTTCGCCCTCCCGCACGCCCCGCGCGACGAGCGCCGCTTCCCGACGGCCACCGGCAAGGCCAACTTCACCGCGGCGCCCGTCGAGTTCCCCCAACTGCCCGAGGGCAGGCTGCTGTTGCAGACCCTGCGCTCGCACGACCAGTACAACACCACGATCTACGGCCTGGACGACCGCTACCGGGGCATCAAGAACGGCCGCCGGGTGGTGCTCGTGAACGCCGAGGACGCGCGCGTGCTGGGCGTCGCCGACGGGTCGTACGTCGACCTGGTCGGCGAGTGGAAGGACGGCGTCGAGCGGCGCGCGCCGGGCTTCCGGGTCGTGCACTACCCGACGGCACGGGGGTGCGCGGCCGCGTACTACCCGGAGACCAACGTCCTGGTGCCGCTGGACGCCACCGCGGACACCAGCAACACCCCGGCCAGCAAGTCCGTCGTCGTCCGTCTGGAACAATCGACCACCGACTGAGCGTTTGCTCAGCGGCGAGTCAGGTCCACCGTCAGGCGTACGAGAACGGAGCCGGCCCCATGGGCGAGCAGCAGCACGTGAAGTTCCCGCAGGAAGTCATCGACGAGTACGCGGAGCTCGGCGTCGACCTGCCGGCTCTGTTCTCCGCAGGGCACCTGGGCAACCGGATGGGCGTCCAGATCCTGGAGGCCTCCGTGGACCGGGTCGTGGGGACCATGCCGGTGGAGGGCAACACCCAGCCGTACGGGCTCCTGCACGGGGGCGCCTCCGCGGTGCTGGCCGAGACCCTCGGCTCGGTCGGGTCCATGCTGCACGGCGGCAGCTCCAAGATCGCGGTCGGCGTCGACCTGAACTGCACCCACCACCGCGGCGCCCGCTCCGGCCTGGTGACCGGCGTGGCCACGCCCGTGCACCGGGGGCGCTCGACGGCGACGTACGAGATCGTGATCAGTGACGAGGAGGGGCGGCGGGTGTGCACCGCGCGGCTGACCTGTCTGCTGCGGGACGTGCGCCCCGGGGACGGGGAGCACGTGGGCGTCGCCGGCTGACCGCCACCGCCCGGCGGTACGGCGTCTTTCCAGCTCCGGCGCCCTGACCTACCGTTTCCCCATGGGGCTGCGGTCATGAGCGGCATCGGGCCCGTCGAACCTGTCAACGGGCCCGAGGCGGACGAGAGTTACGACGTCATCGGCACCGACGCGCCGCGCCTCACCGACCGGTTCCGGAACCGTCGTCCCGCGAGCGGCCTCGCCGGACAGTGGGGCGCGCTGCCGCCCAGGACCCGCAGGGCGCTCCTCGCCGTCGGCGTGATCGTCGTGGCGGTGGCCGCAGTCGTGCTGCTGCCGACCGCCGGCACGCCCGACCGGGCCGAGCCGCCCGAGCCCCTGCCGTATCCCGCCAACGTCACCGTCTGGGAGTACCTGGGACGCGCCGCGCCTCCTGCCGCCCCGGCCACCCCCAACTCCCGTGCCACCAGCGGGCTGTTCCGGTTCGCCGTGTCCGTCGACCACGGGCCCCCGGTCACCGTGCGGGTCGACGGCGCCGCCTTTCCCGGTCTGACCGCACATGTCGCACCCGAGCGGATTTTCACCGTGCGGGCCGGGACGCCCCGGCGGATCGCCGTCGAAATATCCGTATCCGACTGTTCGGGACTGCCCCGTAACGCGGACCTACCTTTTCTTGACGTAACGCTGCGTAACACACGCGCAATACAACGCCACAGCTTCATCTTCGACGGCGGGTACGCCCGGGACCTTTCCGAGCTGCTCCACGGGGCCTGTGGACCGGCAACCTTGCGACCAGGCCCGCGGCCAACCGGAAGTGCGGGTTCTCAGAATGCGGACTGAGCGGAAAATCCGCCAAAACGGCTGAGAGCCCACTTTCGCCGGGCTCGTCCCGCATCACGGCATAACAAGAAAGTCACAAGCGCGGCTACGGCGATGCCGCCACCTGCAGACGGGCTTAGAGTCACGGCCAGTCACCGCTCCACCGGGAGTTCGGTACCAGAGGCATCTGCCGCCCCAACCCAGGCGAGCGGGCTGCGAAAGGACTGATTGTGCGACAGCGTTCCTTGGTGATACTTACCTCCGTTCTTGCGAGTGGAGCTCTGACCCTCACCGCCTGCGGGTCCCGAGACGACAGCGGTGACAAGAGCGACAGCAGCACCACGACCTACACCATCGGCGTGGACGCCCCGCTCTCCGGTGAGAACTCCACCACCGGCCTCGGCATCCAGTACGGCGTTCAGGTCGCCGTCGACGACGCCAACAAGAACAACTGGGTCCCGGGCGTGAAGTTCAAGGTCAAGGCCCTGGACGACAAGGCCCAGCCCGCCAGCGGCCAGCAGAACGCCACGGCCCTGGTCGGCGACAAGACCGTCATCGGCACCGTCGGCCCGCTGAACTCCGGCGTCGCCCAGTCGATGCAGCAGGTCTTCGCCTCCGCCAACATGGTCGAGATCTCCCCCTCGAACACCAACCCCGAGCTGACCCAGGGCAAGAACTGGCAGACGGACAAGAAGCGGCCGTACAAGACGTACTTCCGCACCGCCACCACCGACGAGCTGCAGGGCAGCTTCGCCGCCGACTACGCGTACAACGGCCTCAAGAAGAAGAAGGCCTTCGTCGTCGACGACAAGCAGACCTACGGCGCCGGCCTCGCCAAGATCTTCGGCGAGAAGTTCAAGGGGCTCGGCGGCACGGTCGTCCAGACCGACCACGTCAACACCGGTGACAAGGACTTCGGTTCGCTCGTCACCAAGATCAAGAACTCCGGCGCCGACCTGCTCTACTACGGCGGCCAGTACGACGAGTCCTCGCTGATCACCAAGCAGCTCAAGGACGCCGGCGTGAAGATCCCGCTGTTCGGCGGTGACGGCATGTTCGCCTCGACCTACATCGAGACCGCGGGCAAGGCCTCCGAGGGCGACCTCGCCACCTCCGTCGGTGTCCCGGTCGACACCCTGCCGGCCGCCAAGCAGTTCGTGGAGACCTACAAGGCCAAGGGCTACAAGGGTGACTACGGCGCCTACGGCGGTTACTCCTACGACGCCGCCTCGGCGATCATCAAGGCCGTGAAGGCCGTCAAGGACGCCAACAGCGACAAGCTGCCCAGCGACATCAACGACCTGCGCTCCAAGGTCGTCGACGAGGTCCAGAAGTCCGACTTCGAGGGCATCACCGGCAAGGTCTCCTTCGACGAGTACGGCGACACCGGCAACAAGCAGCTCACGGTCTACCAGGTCACGAACGGTGCGTGGAAGGCTGTCAAGACGGGCACCGCGGGCTGATCTGACAGCCCCAGCACGTAGCACCACGGGCCGCGCGGAAGGAGGACCCCGACCGCGCGGCCCGTTTCCACACCCAGACCTTGTACACGCCCCGTGCACACCACCACCGAATCTGTGCACACGACCCAGCGACATGGAGGCCATGCGGTGAACACCCTGCCGCAGCAGCTGGCCAACGGGCTGCTTCTAGGCTCGATGTACGGGCTGATCGCCATCGGCTACACGATGGTGTACGGCATCGTCCAGCTCATCAACTTCGCGCACGGCGAGATCTTCATGACCGGGGCCTTCGGCGCCCTCACGGTCTACCTCTACATCCTCCCCGACGGCACCAACCTGGCCGTCGCCGTCCCCCTGATGTTGATAGGCGGTGCGATCGTCGCCGTCCTCATCGCGGTCGGAGCGGAACGGTTCGCCTACCGACCACTGCGCGGAGCACCACGCCTGGCACCGCTCATCACCGCCATCGGTCTCTCCCTGGCCCTCCAGGAACTGGTCCGCAACTTCTACCCCGGCGCCGACCGTCCCCGCGCCTTCCCGGGCCTCGACGCCACGCACGAGATCGGCTCCGTCACCATCAAGGACGCCGACATCTTCCTCGTCGCCGCCGCGATCATCTGCATGTCCGGCCTCGCCTGGTTCGTACGCAAGAGCCGCACCGGCCGTGCCATGCAGGCCACCGCGCAGGACCCGGACACCGCGCAGCTCATGGGCATCGACACCAACCGCATCATCGTCATCGCCTTCGCCATCGGCGGTCTCTTCGCCGCCGTCGCCGCGGTCGCCTACGGCCTCAAGTACGGCAGCATCGACTACCGCATGGGCTTCCTGATGGGCCTCAAGGCCTTCACCGCGGCCGTCCTCGGTGGCATCGGCAACATCTACGGCGCCATGCTCGGCGGCATCGTCCTCGGCGTCGCCGAGACCCTCGCCTCCGCCTACATCGACGGCATCCCCGGCATGGACAAGCTCGGCGGTCAGAGCTGGGCCAACGTCTGGGCCTTCGTTCTTCTCATCCTCGTGCTCCTGTTCAGGCCTCAGGGGCTGCTCGGTGAGCGCGTCGCGGACAGGGCGTGATCAGCGTGACCGAGACGACCAAGACCCCGTCCGCGGACACCGCCCCGCGCGGCCTGATCCCCCTGCCGCTGTCCGCCGCGCGGGCGCTTCTGCTGGTCGGCGGAATCGCCACGGCGGCCTCCGCGTTCCTGAAGTGGACGTGGACCTCCAAGTTCCCCGGCGACCTCACCGTCACCGGCTACCCGGGGGGCCTTCAGTGGCTCACCTTCACCGCCGGTGTCCTCACGGCCCTCTTCGCGCTCGCCACGTACGGTGTCCGCGGCCTGGGCTGGCTGCTGCCCGCCCGTAACAACGCCCCCCTGGTGCTGCTGGCCCTGGGCGGCTTCGGCACCACCTGGTACACGGTCATCGCGATCGCCACCAAGCTCGACGGCCTCGCCAACCTGGAGGCCGGCGGCTGGGTCGCCGCCGTCGCCTCCCTGCTGCCCGTGCTCGGCGCCCTCGCCCTCCCGGAGCAGGCCGGCGAGTCCACCAAGGACACGCTCAAGGCATACATCGCCAAGTCCGAGCGCATCCCCGCGCCCGCGCCCACGTCCCCCTGGATCCAGCGGGCCGTGATCACGGTCGTGGCGGCCATCGGCCTCTTCGTCTTCGCCTACGGCATCGACACCGAGTACGGCGAGCTCTTCATCGGCTTCCTGATCGTCGTGGTCTTCACGGTCTGGGCGATGCACACCGCCGGTCTGCTGGACCGGTTCTCCCACCTCGTCGCCGGGAACCGCAGCTTCGCCCTCGCCATGGGCTTCCTCGCGGCCATCGGCTTCCCGTTCACCCAGACCGACGACCACTACGCCAACATCGGCGTGAACATCCTGATCTTCGGGACGGTCGCCCTGGGCCTGAACATCGTCGTCGGCCTCGCCGGCCTCCTGGACCTCGGATACGTCGCCTTCCTCGGCGTCGGCGCGTACACCGCGGCCCTGGTCTCCGGCTCGGAGTTCTCCAAGTTCTCCGGCGTCCAGTTCCCCTTCTGGGCCGCCGCCCTCTCCGGCGCCGCCGCCTCGCTGATCTTCGGTGTCCTCATCGGCGCACCCACCCTGCGACTGCGCGGCGACTACCTCGCCATCGTCACCCTCGGCTTCGGAGAGATCTTCCGTATCGCCGTCAACAACATGGACGGCGAGTCCGGCCCGGACATCACCAACGGTCCCAACGGCATCCCGGCCATCCCGGACCTGGACTTCTTCGGCTTCGACTTCGGCAACGCACACGACGTCGCCGGCTTCACCCTCGGCCGCTTCGCCAACTACTACCTGCTGATGGTCCTGATCATGGCCCTGGTGATCCTGGTCTACACGCGGGCCGCCGACTCCCGTATCGGCCGTTCCTGGATCGCCATCCGCGAGGACGAGACCGCCGCCACCGCCATGGGCATCAACGGCTTCCGGGTCAAGCTCATCGCCTTCGCGCTCGGCGCCTCCCTGGCCGGCCTCGCCGGCACGGTCAGCGCCCACGTGACGTACAGCGTGGTCCCGAACCCGTACCAGTTCGCCGGCGCCACGCCTCCGAACTCGGCGTTCCTGCTCGCCGCCGTCGTCCTCGGCGGCATGGGCACGGTCGCCGGTCCGCTGCTCGGCGCGGCGCTGCTCTACCTGCTCCCGGAGAAGCTCGTCTTCCTCCAGGACAAGTCGCTGCTCGCCTTCGGTATCGCGCTCATCCTCCTGATGCGCTTCCGCCCCGAGGGCATCATCGCCAACCGCCGCCGACAGCTCGAGTTCCACGAGACCGGCCAACTCGACGTACCAGACACCGAAACGCTCAGCGACGAGCCGGCCGTCACGAAGGCAGGGGCGTAGGAGCCATGACGACACCTGTACTCGAAGCCCGCGACGTCACGATGCGCTTCGGCGGCCTGACCGCCGTGCGTTCGGTCGACTTCACCGTCAACTCCGGTGAGATCGTGGGTCTGATCGGCCCCAACGGCGCCGGCAAGACAACGTTCTTCAACTGCCTGACCGGCCTGTACATCCCGACGGAGGGCACGGTCTCCTACCAGGGGACCGTCCTGCCGCCGAAGCCGCACCTGGTGACGAAGGCGGGCATCGCCCGTACGTTCCAGAACATCCGGCTGTTCGCCAACATGACCGTCCTGGAGAACGTCCTGGTCGGCCGGCACACGCGGACGAAGGAAGGCCTCTGGTCGGCGCTGCTGCGCGGCCCCGGCTTCAAGCGGGCCGAGCGCGCCAGCGAGGAACGGGCCATGGAACTCCTGGAGTTCATCGGTCTCGCCCATAAGCGCGACCACCTCGCCCGCAACCTCCCCTACGGCGAGCAGCGCAAGCTGGAGATCGCCCGGGCGCTGGCGTCCGAGCCCGGCCTGCTGCTCCTGGACGAGCCGACGGCCGGCATGAACCCGCAGGAGACGCGGGCGACGGAGGAACTCGTCTTCGCCATCCGCGACAAGGGCGTCGCCGTGCTCGTCATCGAGCACGACATGCGCTTCATCTTCAACCTCTGCGACCGCGTCGCCGTCCTCGTCCAGGGCGAGAAGCTGGTCGAGGGCACCTCCGAGGTCGTCCAGGCCGACGAGCGGGTCATCGCGGCCTACCTGGGCGAGCCCTTCGAGGGCGACCCCGGGGCGACCGAGGCCCCCGAGAGCCCGGCCGGGGAGGCCGGCGCCGTCGCGGACAGCACCCCCGGCACCACCAAGGGAGACGTCCAGTGACCACGCTGCTCGAGGTCGAGGACCTCCGCGTCGCCTACGGCAAGATCGAGGCCGTGAAGGGCATCTCCTTCAAGGTCGAGGCCGGCCAGGTCGTCACCCTCATCGGCACCAACGGCGCCGGCAAGACGACGACCCTGCGCACCCTCTCCGGGCTGCTGAAGCCCAGCGGCGGCAAGATCATGTTCGAGGGGCAGCCGCTCAACGGCGTCGCCGCGCACAAGATCGTGGCGCTGGGTCTGGCCCACTCCCCCGAAGGCCGGCACATCTTTCCGCGCCTGACCATCGAGGACAACCTCCGGCTCGGCGCCTTCCTCCGCAAGGACAAGGAAGGCATCGAGAAGGACATCCAGCGTGCCTACGACCTCTTCTCGATCCTCGGGGAGCGGCGCAAGCAGGCCGCGGGCACCCTCTCGGGCGGTGAGCAGCAGATGCTGGCGATGGGCCGCGCGCTCATGTCCCAGCCCAAGCTGCTCATGCTGGACGAGCCCTCCATGGGTCTGTCGCCGATCATGATGCAGAAGATCATGTCGACGATCGTCGAGCTGAAGTCCCAGGGCACGACGATCCTGCTGGTCGAGCAGAACGCCCAGGCCGCCCTGTCGCTGGCCGACCAGGGCCACGTCATGGAGGTCGGCAACATCGTCCTGTCCGGCACCGGCCAGGACCTGCTGCACGACGAGTCGGTGCGCAAGGCGTACCTGGGCGAGGACTAGCCGCCCGCCCTTTCGCGACACCGCGATACGCCGGAGGCCCGCACCCTGTCAGGGGGTGCGGGCCTCCGTCACGTACCGCGCGGGCTTCAGCCCTTGTTCTTCTTCTCGTCCGCGTCCAGGATGACCGCCTCGGCGACCTGCTGCATCGACATCCGGCGGTCCATGGAGGTCTTCTGGATCCAGCGGAACGCGGCGGGCTCGGTCAGCCCGTACGCGGTCTGGAGGATGGACTTCGCCCGGTCGACCAGCTTCCGCGTCTCCAGGCGCTGGCTGAGGTCGGCGACCTCCTTCTCCAGCTCCTTCAGCTCGGTGAAGCGGGAGACGGCCATCTCGATGGCCGGTACGACGTCGCTCTTGCTGAACGGCTTGACCAGGTACGCCATCGCGCCGGCGTCCCGGGCCCGCTCGACGAGGTCGCGCTGCGAGAACGCGGTGAGCATCAGCACCGGGGCGATGCGCTCCTCGGCGATCTTCTCGGCGGCGGAGATGCCGTCCAGCTTGGGCATCTTCACATCGAGGATGACCAGGTCGGGCTGGTGCTCGCGGGCCAGCTCGATCGCCTGCTCGCCGTCACCGGCCTCGCCGACGACGCTGTAGCCCTCTTCCTCCAGCATCTCCTTGAGGTCGAGGCGGATCAGCGCCTCGTCCTCCGCGATGACGACACGGGTCGTCAGCGGAGGCACGTGCGACTTGTCGTCGTCGGGCGCGTCCACGGGCTGGGGCGACTCGGGGGCGGTCACGGGGGCTCCTCGTTCCGGGCGGGGTGCTGCTGACAAGAGCCTACCTAGCTGCGACGCAGTGAGGTCACCCGGTATAGTCCTGTGGGGTTGCCCGGCCGGGTTGGCGGAATGGCAGACGCTGATGTCTCAAACACATCTGTCCGAAAGGGCGTGCGGGTTCGAATCCCGCACCCGGCACCCGACACACCAGTAAGCGGATGCCCACATCGATGTGGACATCCGCTTTCTCGTACCCCCGACTGCTCGCGTCAGACGGTCACTTGGGACTGTCGGCTACTTGAGGCTGTCGGCTACTTGGGGCTGTCGTCCTCGCCGATGTGGTGCACCCGGACCAGGTTCGTCGCGCCGGAGACGCCGGGCGGGGAGCCCGCCGTGATGACGACGATGTCGCCCTTCTCGCAGCGGCCGAACTTCAGGAGCAGTTCGTCGACCTGGTCGACCATGGCGTCGGTGGAGTCGACGTGCGGGCCGATGAAGGTCTCGATGCCCCACGTGAGGTTGAGCTGGGAGCGGGTGGCCGGCTCCGGGGTGAAGGCCAGCATCGGGATCGGGGAGCGGTAGCGGGACAGGCGGCGGGCCGTGTCGCCGGACTGGGTGAAGGCGACCAGGAACTTGGCGCCGAGGAAGTCGCCCATCTCCGCCGCCGCACGGGCCACCGCGCCGCCCTGGGTGCGGGGCTTGTTCCGCTCGGTCAGCGGCGGGAGGCCCTTGGCGAGGATGTCCTCCTCGGCCGCCTCGACGATCCGGGACATGGTGCTGACGGTCGCCACGGGGTACTTGCCGACGCTGGTCTCGCCGGACAGCATCACCGCGTCCGCGCCGTCGATCACCGCGTTCGCCACGTCGCTCGCCTCGGCCCTGGTGGGGCGGGAGTTCTCGATCATCGAGTCGAGCATCTGGGTGGCCACGATGACCGGCTTGGCGTTGCGCTTCGCCAGCTTGATCGCGCGCTTCTGGACGATCGGGACCTGCTCCAGGGGCATCTCGACGCCGAGGTCGCCCCGGGCGACCATGATGCCGTCGAAGGAGGCGACGATGTCGTCGATCGCCTCGACGGCCTGCGGCTTCTCGACCTTGGCGATCACCGGGAGGCGGCGGCCCTCCTCGTCCATGATGCGGTGGACGTCCTCGATGTCCTTGCCGCTGCGGACGAAGGAGAGGGCGATGACGTCGCAGCCGATGCGCAGGGCCCAGCGGAGGTCGGCCTCGTCCTTGTCGGAGAGGGCGGGGACGGAGACTGCGACGCCGGGGAGGTTGAGGCCCTTGTGGTCGGAGACCATGCCGCCCTCGACGACCGTGGTGTGGACGCGGGGGCCGTCGACGGTGGTGACTTCGAGGCAGACCTTGCCGTCGTCGACCAGGACGCGCTCACCGGGAGTGACGTCGTCGGCGAGCCCTGCGTAGGTGGTGCCGCAGGAGTGGCGGTCGCCCTCGGCGCCGTCCTCGACGGTGATGGTGAAGGTGTCTCCGCGTTCAAGGAGTACCGGGCCCTCGGTGAAGCGGCCGAGTCGGATCTTCGGGCCTTGAAGGTCGGCGAGGATCCCGACGCTGCGGCCGGTCTCGTCCGAGGCCTTTCGCACGCGCTGGTAGCGCTCCTCGTGCTCGGCGTAGCTGCCGTGGCTGAGGTTGAATCGGGCGACGTCCATTCCGGCTTCGACCAGTGCCTTGATCTGGTCGTACGAGTCGGTGGCGGGCCCCAGAGTACAGACGATTTTTGCTCGGCGCATGATTCGAGCCTAGGCCTTACCGGCCAGTAGAGAATTGGTCGCGTATGACCACTCAACAACCTTTGAGTGAAGGGCTATTGACAAGTATTGAATTGTGCGGAGGGGCGCTCCGATGAGCATTTTTCTGCTTGCCGCGCCTTTCTACAGCCGGGGCGGTGTCATGGTGAAGCGGGCGTTGACCTGGGCGAAGACCTGCTGGCGCTGGGGTTCCAGGTCGAGGGCGGGAGCACCGGCGTCCTCGGCGGCGGACGCGTAGGCCATGGAGCGCATCCGGCCGGGCGACTGCGGATACGGCTGGGCGTTCTCGGCGCCGATATCGGCCAGCTCGACGAGCGCGGCGAGGCCGGCGCCCAGGGCCTCGGCGTATTCACGGGCACGCTGGACGGCTTCGCGCACCGCCTGCTGCCGGGCCTTGCGGTGGACGGGCGAGTCGGGCCGCAGGGCCCACCAGGGGCCGTCGACGCGGGTGAGGTCGAGATCGGCGAGGCGGGTGGTGAGTTCGCCGAGCGCGGTGAAGTCGGTCAGCTCGGCGGTGATGTGGACGCTGCCGTGATAGGTGCGCACGCGCTCGCCGCGACCACGCTGCGTGAGCTCGGGGGTGATGGAGAAGTGCCCGGTCTCCAGCCGCTCGACGGCGTCCCCGTACGTCTTCACCAGCTCCAGCGCGGTGGCGTTGCGGCGCGTGAGGTCCTCCAGGGCGGCTCGGCGGTCCTTGCCGCGGGAGGCGACCGCGATGCCGATGCGGGCGATCTCGGGGTCGACTTCGAGGCGGGCCTCGCCGCGGACGGCGATACGCGGGGCGTCGGGGGTGCCGTACGGGACGGCGGGCTGGGAGGTGTCCGGCGACGGGGTGCTCGAAGCGGTGGCCATACGCCCAACTCTGTCACTTCTCAGCCGGTTACGGCCCGGGAGCGCACAGGTTAGGTCATCAGATCGCAACCTCAGGGACCTGTTGCCGTCGGTCGTGGACGCGTCAGAATCTACGCGCGTTGTTGACCATTCCCCGAGGAGAGCCAGAGATGCCCTTGAACCGCCGGAAGTTCCTGAAGAAGTCCGCCGTGACAGGTGCCGGGGTCGCGCTGGCCGGCGCGGCGGCGACACCGTCGGCCGAGGCAGCGGAGAGCGCGATGAAGAAGCCGTCGAAGGCGAAGCGGTACTCCCTCACCGTCCTGGGCACCACCGACCTGCACGGGCATGTCTTCAACTGGGACTACTTCAAGGACGCGGACTACACGGACGCGGCCGGCAACGCACAGGGCCTGGCCCGGATCTCGACGCTGGTGAATGCGATCCGCAAGGAGCGGGGCCGCGAGAACACGCTGCTGCTGGACGCGGGCGACACGATCCAGGGCACCCCGCTGACGTACTACTACGCGAAGGTCGACCCGATCACCGCCAAGGGCGGGCCGGTGCACCCGATGGCGCAGGCGATGAACGCGATCGGGTACGACGCGGTGGCGCTGGGCAACCACGAGTTCAACTACGGCATCGAGACGCTGCGCAAGTTCGAGGAGCAGTGCCGCTTCCCGCTCCTCGGGGCGAACGCGCTGGACGCGAAGACGCTGAAGCCCGCCTTCCCGCCGTACTTCATCAAGAAGTTCTGCGTGCGGGGCGCGCCGCCGGTGAAGGTGGCCGTGCTCGGTCTGACCAACCCGGGCATCGCGATCTGGGACAAGGCGTACGTGCAGGGCAAGTTGACGTTCCCGGGCCTTGAGGAGCAGGCCGCGAAGTGGGTGCCGAAGCTGCGGTCGATGGGCGCGGACGTCGTCATCGTGTCGGCGCACTCCGGTTCGTCCGGCACCTCGTCCTACGGTGACCAGCTGCCGTACGTGGAGAACTCGGCGGCGCTGGTCGCACAGCAGGTGCCCGGCATCGACGCGATCCTGGTGGGCCACGCGCACGTGGAGATCCCGGAGTTGAAGGTCACCAACGCCAAGACCGGGAAGACGGTGGTGCTTTCGGAGCCGCTGGCGTACGCGGAGCGGCTTTCGCAGTTCGACGTCGAGCTGGTCTTCGCCAAGGGGCGCTGGAGCGTCGAGTCGGTCGCCTCCAAGGTCCTCAACACCAACACGGTCGCCGACGACCCGAAGATCACCCGGCTGCTCTCGGACGAGCACGCGAAGGTCGTCCAGTACGTCAACCAGGTGGTCGGCACGGCCACGCAGACGCTGACGACGGTCGAGGCGCGCTACAAGGACGCCCCGATCATCGACCTGATCACCAAGGTCCAGGAGGACGTCGTCAAGGCGGCCCTGGTGGGCACCGCGTACGCCTCGCTGCCGGTGGTCGCGCAGGCCTCGCCGTTCTCGCGGACCTCGGAGATCCCGGCGGGCGAGGTGACCATCCGGGACCTGTCGGGTCTGTACGTGTACGACAACACGCTGGTCGCGAAGGTGCTGACGGGCGCGCAGGTGCGGGCGTACCTGGAGTACTCGGCGGAGTACTTCGTGCAGACGGCCGCGGACGCGGTGATCGACCCGGCGAAGCTGACCAACGCCAACAACCGGCCGGACTACAACTACGACTACGTGTCGGGCTTCACGTACGACATCGACATCGCGCAGGCGGCCGGTGCGCGGATCAAGAACCTGACGTACAACGGCGCGGCGCTGGACGACACCCAGCAGTTCGTGCTCGCGGTGAACAACTACCGTGCCAACGGCGGCGGCGCGTTCCCGCACGTGGCCTCGGCGACCGAGGTGTGGTCGGAGTCGACGGAGATCCGCACCCGGATCGCGGAGTGGGTGACCGCGAAGGGCGAGCTGGACCCGGCGGACTTCGCGTCGGTGGACTGGAAGCTCACACGGAACGGCACGCCGGTCTTCTGACGGTCGGTCAACTGCTGGGCGGTGCTTCGGACCTGGAGTGTCCGAAGCACCGCCGTCGGGTCAGCGCAGGGTGCGGGTGAACTGGTACGCGCTCTGCGAGGTGCCGCTGCACGTGTCGGAGAGCTGACCGTTGGTGGCGCAGGCCTTGTCGCGGCCGAGCGACCAGAAGGACAGCTCCTGGATGCCCTTGCTGGCCGCGAAGTTGGCGAGGGTCGTGGCGTTGGCCGTGGTGAACACCTCGGCCTGGGTGTCGTTGACCCCGATCATGGGGGTGTTGCCCTCCATGGCCCACAGCTGCGCGGAGGTCTTGGTCGTCCAGATCCGGCCCAGCTGGTCGTGCAGGGCGGTCGCCGCGTCGGTGGCCGCCTTGCCCATGTCCATGGCCGGCCCGTAGTCCATGGTCATGATGTTGACCAGGTTGACGGTCAGGGCGTTGCTCTTGGCGTTGTTGAGCAGGTTGATCGAGTTCTGCTCCAGGCCGGTCGGGTTGACCGGCAGGGTGTACTGGACGTCGAGCTTGCGCCCCGCCGCCGCGTACTCCGTCTGCAACTGCGCCAGGGCCTTGTTGCGCCGATCGTTGGCGGCCGTGTTGTTGAGGGTCGAGCCCTCGATGTCGAGGTCGACACGGGTGAGGTTGAGCGTGTCGATGACCTTCTTGTACTGGGCCTTGAGGGTCGAGACGGAGGTGCAGGCGAGACCCAGTTCCGTGCCGGAGGCGCCGCCGAAGGACGCGATGACGTCCCCGCCCGCCGCGCGCAGCGAGTTGATGGCGGAGGTCCAGGAGGCGTTGTTGATGGCCGTGTCGCCGTTGAACGTCGCGTTACAGCCGCTGCCGGCGATGACGAAGGCGAGGGTGAAGTACTTCTGCCCGGTGGCGTTGCGCGCGTTGGCCAGGGCGGAAGGCGAGTTCCAGGTCTCCGCGTAGGGCGCGGAGTACCGGGCGGGGAAGCCGGGGCCGGGGTTCGCCGCCGTCGTGGCGGCGGACGCCGAGGGGGCGAGCAGGCCGGCCACCGTCGCACCTGTGGCGGCGGCAACGGCCAGCGCGTATCGGCTGTTTCGACGCATGAGTCCTCCAAGATGCGGCGCACGCGGCGCCGGTGGGGGTAGAGGAAGTCACGCCCAGTTCACGAGTCTGAACAACCTCTGTTCATGTGAACGGACTGTGAGCCATTAAGGCCTAGACCAATACCCCCGTCAACCCATGCGCAGGAAAAGGACGGTTGACGTCGGCGCCGGTCCTCCCGAGGGCCGGCGGCCGTCCAGCGGCTCAGCGGCCTTCTAGAGGTCCAGCAGCGTGATGTCGACGGCGTCCGCGATGGCCTTCGCGCCCGCATCGTTGACGTGCACGCCGTCACCGGAGTCGAACTCCTCGCGGATACGGTCCTGTTGGGCCGGGTCGGCGACGGCGGCGGCCACGTCCACGACACCGTCGAAGGGATGGTCGTCGCCGAGCAGCCAGGCGTTGACCTCACGGCGTGCGACCTGGCCGTTCTCGCTGTCGTAGCCGGGATAGGTGGTGCCCGCGTACGGGCCCAACGTGCTGCCGACGACGGTGAGTCCGGCGGTGTGCAGCCGGGCGGCGAGCATGCGCAGGCCCGCGATCAGGTCGGCCGAGGTGGGCCGGGCGGCGGGTTCGGGGTAGGCGAGGGTGCCAGGCAGGCCCAGGTCGTTGAGGCCGATGTGGATCAGGACGTGGCTGACACCGGGCACGGCGAGGACGTCACGGTCGACGCGGGACAGCAGGTGGTCGCCGACCCCGTCGGTGAGCAGACGGTTGGCGGAGATGCCCTGGTTGACGATCCAGCCGCGGGTGAGCCGGCGTCCGAGCTGGGCGGGGAAGCTGTTGTCGGTGCCGGGGGTGATGGCCGCGCCCTCGATCCAGGAGTCGCCGAACGCGACGGCGATCCGGGTGCCCACGGGGGCCAGGACGTCCACGCCGGTCAGGTAGTGGCCGGTGGACAACTCCTCGGCGCCCTCCAGGACTTCGGCGGAGAGCCGGTCACCGGGGACGGCGTGGCCGATGTCGTACGGGATCGCAGAGTACGTGCTCGGACCTGTGTCACCGGGCAGGTAGAGGCTGACGGTGAGCTCCTCCCCCGCGCTGACGGGCAACTCGACCGGATCGCTGACGAGTTCCTCGCCGACCGGGATCGTGGTGTCCTCGGCGCCCGCGAAGCGCAGGGGTGTGTCGCTGGTGGGGTCGATCCGGCTGCCACGGGTGCGGACGGCGAGATGGGCGCCGCCGACGCGCAGGGGCTCCTTGCCGTAGCGGTTGCTGAACCGGACGCGCAGCGCCTCGCCGCCGCCGGCCAGGCGCAGGGACTGGCGGACGGTTTGGCCGGTGAAGCCGCGGATCTCGAAGAGGGCGAAGGCCTCGTACGGGTCGATGACGGCGGAGCGGTGCGCGGCGATCCAGGTCGAGGTCATGGCGGGCCCAACGCCCCCGCCGGACGGATTCTTCCCCTGTTGCCCTTTTGCGGTCTTTCGTCGGTGCCATGCGGCCTTTCGTCGGCGCCGCTTCGCGTGGGCGTCACCGCGCCGTCGGTGTCACGTCCCCTCGACGAGCGGGGTGAGGACCTGGGCCTGGCGGGCCTGCGGGATGTGCGGTTGGCGCTGGTCGAGACCGAAGGTGGTGAAGGCCGTACGGGTCGGCAGCGAGTAGGTCTCCTTCCCGGTCAGGGAGTTGAGGATCGTCGCACTGCGCCAGGCGGCGAGGCCGAGGTCGGGGGTGCCGACGCCGTGGGTGTGGCGCTCGGCGTTCTGGACGTACACCGAGCCGGTGACGGCGGGATCGGTCACCAGCCTGAACTGCTCGTCGACGCGCGGGCGTTCGCGGCTGTCGCGGCGCAGATAGGGGTCGATGCCGGCGAGGATCCGGTCCAGGGGGCGCTCCCGGTAGCCGGTGGCGAGGACCACGGCGTCGGTGGTGAGGCGGGAGCGGGTGTTCTGCTGGATGTGTTCCAGGTGGAGTTCGACCTTGGTGGCGCCGATCCGGCCCGCGGTGCGGACGCGGACGCCCGGAGTGAGCACGGCGTCGGGCCAACCGCCGTGCAGGGTACGGCGGTAGAGCTCCTCGTGGATGGCGGCGATGGTGTCGTTGTCGATGCCCCTGTGGAGCTGCCACTGGGTGGTGCCGAGCCGGTCGCGGACGCCCTCGGGCAGGGCCTGGAAGTAGCGGGTGTAGTCGGGGGTGAAGTGTTCCAGGCCGAGCTTGGAGTACTCCATGGGCGCGAAGGCCTCGGTGCGGCCGACCCAGTGCAGTCCCTCGCGGCCGGCCGGGCGGGCGCGCAGCAGGTCGAGGAAGACCTCGGCGCCGGACTGTCCCGAGCCGATGACGGTGACGTGTTCGGCGGCCAGCACCGTCTCGCGGTGGGCGAGATAGTCGGCGGCATGCACGACGGGCACGGCGGGCGCCTCGACGAGCGGCTTCAGCGGCTCGGGGACGTAGGGCTCGGTGCCCACGCCGAGCACGATGTTCTTCGCGTACGTCCGCCCGAGCGCCTCGGCCTCGCCGTCGGCGTCGAGCTGGGTGAAGTCGACCTCGAACACGTCGCGTTCGGGGTTCCAGCGGACGGCGTCGACCTGGTGGCCGAAGTGGAGTCCGGGCAGGTTCTCGGCGACCCAGCGGCAGTAGGCGTCGTACTCGGCGCGCTGGATGTGGAAGCGCTCGGAGAAGTAGAACGGGAAGAGCCGGTCGCGGCTCTTGAGGTGGTTGAGGAACGACCAGGGGCTGGCGGGGTCGGCGAGGCTCACCAGGTCTGCGAGGAACGGGACTTGGATCCGGGCCCCGTCGATGAGCAGCCCGGAGTGCCACCCGAAGGCGGGCCGCTGCTCGTAGAAGGCGATGTCGAGCTCGGTGAGCGGATGGGCGAGCGCGGCGAGGGAGAGGTTGAAGGGTCCGATGCCGATACCGACGAGGTCACGGGGCGCGTCGGGTTCGGGGTGCGGGGGGTTGGGGGTGGTGCTCATCGGGGGGTGTTTCCTTCCGCGGGTGTCTCTACGAGTTCTTCGACGACCTTGAGGAGCGCGGCCAGGTCGGCGGACCGGGTGACCGGGTTGAGGAAGGTCGCCTTGAGCCAGAGGCGGTCGGCCGTGCGGGCGCGGCCGAGGACCGCGCGGCCGTCGGTGAGGAGGCGCCTGCGTACGGCGGCCACGGCGTCGTCGGTGGCCCCGGCCGGCCGGAACAGGACCGTGCTGATGGTGGGCCGGTCGTGGAGCTGGAAGCCGGGGTGGTCGCGGACGAGGGCGGCGAACTCGCGCGCGCGGTCGCACACTTGGTCGACGAGCGCGCCGAGGCCGCTGCGGCCGAGGGTCTTGAGGGTGACGGCGATCTTGAGGATGTCGGGGCGGCGGGTGGTCCGCAGGGAACGTCCGAGGAGGTCGGGCAGGCCCGCCTCGGTGTCGTCGTCGGCGTTGAGGTAGTCGGCACGCTGGTTCAGGGCGGCGAGGTCGCGGGGGTGGCGTACCGCGAGGAGCCCCGCGGCGACCGGCTGCCAGCCGAGTTTGTGCAGGTCGAGGGTGATGGTGTGGGCGCGCTCCAGACCGGCGAGCTTGTCACGGTGGCGGTCGCTGAAGAGCAGGCCGCCACCGTAGGCGGCGTCGATGTGCAGGCGGGCGCGGTGGGCCGAGCAGAGGCCGGAGATCTCGGGCAGCGGGTCGATGAGCCCGGCGTCGGTGGTGCCGGCGGTGGCGGCGACCAGGCAGGGGCCCGGCAGGGCGGTGAGGGCCGCGTCGAGGGCGGCGGGGTCGAGGGTGCCGGCGGGGGTGGGCACGATCACCGGTTCGGGCAGCCCGAGCAGCCAGGCGGCGCGGGCCAGCGAGTGATGGGCGTTGGCACCGCACACCAGCCGGACGTCGGCGCCCTGGGTCTCGCGGGCGAGCAGCAGGGCGAGTTGGTTGGACTCGGTGCCGCCGGTCGTGACGAGGGCGTCGGCGGCGCCGGCCTCCAGGGCCAGCTCCCGGGCGACCTGGGCCTCCAACTCGGCGGCGGCCGGGGCCTGGTCCCAGGAGTCGAGGGACGGGTTGAGGATGCTCGCGGCCAGGTCGGCGGCGGTGGCGACGGCCAGCGGCGGGCAGTGCAGATGCCCCGCGCACAGCGGGTCGGCCGGGTCGGCGGCCCCTTCGGCGAGCAACCGCACGAGCGCGTGCAGGGCGTCCGGATCGCCGTCGTCCGGCAGTACGTCCCCCACCACCTCCCGCACCCGCGCGGCGACCGCGTCCGGGCCGCCCGAGGGCAGCGGCCCGCCCCTCGCGCGCGTGCCCTCCCGCAGCGCGTCGAGCACGGTGTCCAGCAGGGGCCGCAGGGCGCGCGGGCCTTCGGGACCTGAGGCGAGAGGCGGCGTGCTCATGAGGTGACCTCCGGGGCGCCGGACAGAGGGAGTTCCAGCTTGTACGCGGATGCGATGGCGCGCCCGAAAAGTTCAACGATTCAAACCCGAAAGAAGGTACTTCCGTACGGGGAAAACGTGTCGGGGTGGGCCGATTCCTGCTCCGGCCCACCCCACTGCCCATTTCTCGTGTACCGGCGGCTAGACCTCCCGCACCCGCAACGCCCGTGCCAGGTCGTCGAGTTCGTCGACCAGCCGGCGGCGCAGGGCCGGGGTCAGGTCGGCGTCGCGCAGGCACTCCTCGCCCAGCCGGAGGTTCTCCGTGTCGACGGCGTACCCGGGGAAGGCCCAGCGGCCGACGGCGACGGCGATCGCGGGGCCCCGGCGGGCGGCGACGGCGACGGCGTCCTCGTAGTAGCGCGGGACGTACTCCCGTACGAGGTCCGCCTGTTCGGGCTGCCAGAAGCCCTGGGCGGTGGCCGTGAAGAGGTAGTTGGAGAGGTCGTCGCCCGCGAACATCGCGTCCCAGGCGCGGCGCTTGGCCTCGGGGTCGGGCAGGGCCGCGCGGCAGCGGGCGGCGCCCTCCTGGCCGGTGGCGGAGGGGTCCCGGTCGAGTTCGGCGGCGATGGCGGCCTCGTCGGTGGCACCGAGGACGGCGAGCCGGCCCAGGACCCGCCAGCGCAGCTCGGGGTCCAGGTCCGGGCCGCCGGGCACCGTGCCCTCGGCCAACCAGGCGGCGATGGTCTCGGGTTGGGCCGCTACGTCGATGAAGTGGCGGACCGCGATCAGCCGCAGGCCGGCGTTGTCGCCGTCCTCGGTGCGGCGGATCAGGTCGCGGCACAGGTCGGTGAGGGTGGCGAGGGCGACCGGGCGGGCCTCCGCGGTGATGTAGCGGTCGGTGACCTGGGCGGAGGCGAAGGCGAGGACGCCCTGCACGAGGGCGAGGTCGGTCTCGCGCGGAAGGTGGGCGCGGGCGGCGTCCAGGTAGGCGGTGGCGGGGAGTTGGCCGTCCCGGACCGCGTCCCGCAGGGCGTTCCACACGACCGCGCGGGTGAGCGGGTCGGGCAGTCCGGACAGGCCCGAGCGGACGGCCTGGAAGGACTCGGGGTCGAAGCGGACCTTGGCGTAGGTCAGGTCGCTGTCGTTGAGCAGGAGCAGCGCGGGCCGCTTGCCCAGGGGCAGCGGGGCGGACTGCGGGATGTCGAGGTCGAGGCGCTCGCGCAGCACGAGCCGACGGGCCTCGTCGGCGGGGTCCTGGTCGTAGAGGCCGACGGCGATGCGGTGCGGGCGGCTGCCGGCGTGCTCGACGGTGAGGGCGCAGGTGCCGTCGTCGCCGGGGGCCACGACCGGGGTGAGGGTGTCGACGCCGGTGGTGCGCAGCCAGGCGTCGGCCCAGGCGTGCACGTCACGTTCGGTCGCGGAGGCGAGGGAGTCGATGAAGTCGGCGAGGGTGGCGTTGCCGAACCGGTGGCGGGCGAAGTGGGTGTTGATGCCGGCCAGGAAGTCCTTCTCGCCGAGCCAGGCGACGAGTTGGCGCAGTGCGGAGGCGCCCTTGGCGTAGGAGATGCCGTCGAAGTTGAGGAGGGCGGCGGCCGTGTCGTCGACTGCCTCGGGGGCGACGGGGTGGGTGGACGGGCGCTGGTCGGCGTCGTAGCCCCAGGACTTGCGGGCGACCCCGAAGTCGGTCCAGGTGTCGGAGAAACGGGTCGCCTCGGTGAGGGTCTGGTAGCCCATGTACTCGGCGAAGGACTCGTTCAGCCAGATGTCGTCCCACCAGCGCAGCGTGACGAGGTCGCCGAACCACATGTGGGCCATCTCGTGCGCGATGACCATGGCGCGGGTCTGCCGCTCGGTGTCGGTGACCGCGGAGCGGTAGACGAACTCGTCCCGGAAGGTGACCAGTCCGGGGTTCTCCATGGCGCCGGCGTTGAACTCGGGGACGAACGCCTGGTCGTAGGAGTCGAAGGGGTAGGGCTCCTCGAACTTCTCGTGGTAGCGGTCGTAGCACTGCCGGGTGATCTCGAACAGTTCGTCGGCGTCCACGTCGAGGTAGGGCGCGAGCGAGCGGCGGCAGTGGATGCCGAAGGGCAGGCCGCGGTGTTCGGTGCGCACGGAGTGCCAGGGGCCGGCCGCGACGGCGACGAGGTAGGTGGAGATCGGCGGGGTGGGGGCGGCCTGCCAGCGGCCCTCGCCGAGGTCCTCGGCGATGCCGTTGGCCAGCACGGTCCAGCCCTCGGGGGCCTGGACGGTCAGCTCGAAGACGGCCTTGAGGTCGGGCTGGTCGAAGGCGGCGAAGACGCGCTGGACGTCCTCCATGAACAGCTGGGTGTAGAGGTAGGTCTCGCCGTCGGTGGGGTCGGTGAAGCGGTGCATGCCCTCGCCGGTGCGCGAGTAGCTCATGACGGCGTCGATGATCAGCTCGTGCTCGCCCTCGGTGAGGCCGCTCAGCGGGAGCCGGTTCTCCTCCAGTGTCCCCGGGTCGAGGGGCTGTCCGTCGAGGACGACCGTGCGTAGTTCGGCCGGCTTGAGCTCGACGAAGGTGTCCGCGTCCGCGCGGGCCGTGAAGCGGATGACGGTCCGGGAGTCGAAGTGCTCGTCGCCGACGGTCAGATCGAGGTCGATCGTGTACCGCTGGACGTCGAGGAGCCTGGCACGGGTCTGCGCTTCGTCGCGCGTGAGTACGGACATGCAGGACATGCTGCCTGATGGCACCGACAAGGCACAGAGGAGGGCCGGTACGCGCCCTACGTCCGGTACGCCGATCCGCGCCCCGCTAGGTCCGTTCCTGTGCCGTCGGCTGCTGCTCGCCGTCGCGCTGCGGCGGGACGTGCGGGTCGGGGTGGGGGCGCGCGGGGCGCGTGGTGGCGCGGTCGGGATCGTGGTCCTTGACCAGGGCGCGCAGTTCGCGGACCTCGCTCTCCAGGGCGAGGTGGCGCTGGTGGGTGTCGTACAGGTAGCGGACCTTGGTGCGCAGGGACCAGGGGTCGACGGGCTTCATGACGAGGTCGGCGACGCCCAGGGCGAAGGCGGTGGCGGTCAGTTCGTGGTCGGCGCCGAAGCCGGTGAGCAGGATGACCGGAATGTGCTGGGTCTGTTCCAGGCGGCGCAGGTAGCGCACCACGTCCAGGCCGCTGACGCCGGGCATGCGGACGTCGAGCAGCAGGAGGCCGACCTGTCCGCGCAGGACCTGCTTGAGCGCCTCGTCGCCGCTGGTGGCGCGGCCGAGCCGGTAGCCCAGCGGCGCCAGGGCGCTCTCCAGCGCGTACAGCGTGTCCTCGTGGTCGTCGACGATGAGGATCTTTGCGTCCGACGGCATGGCCCGGTGTCCCTCCCGCGTGGTCCACCAGTTTAGGTGCGGGTCGCTGACGGGGTGTGTCCGTCGGCTGACAAGGAGTGCACAGCAGCATGCACCGCCCGGGCCCGTCTGTCACGACCCCCCAGGCATCCTCCGGACATCGTCCGAGGTCAGTTCCCCGCGCGCGGGGAGCCGTTAACGACGTCCTCGGCGATGCGCTCGTGGTGGCGGATCACCTCGCCGATGATGAAATTGAGGAACTTCTCAGCGAACGCCGGGTCCAGCTTGGCGCTTTCGGCCAGCGTGCGAAGGCGCTCGATCTGGCGGGCCTCGCGGGCCGGGTCGGCGGGCGGCAGCTGGTGCGCGGCCTTGAGGACGCCGACCTGCTGGGTGCACTTGAAGCGCTCGGCGAGCATGTGGACGACGGCCGCGTCGATGTTGTCGATGCTGTCGCGCAGCCGGGCGAGCTCCTCGCGGACGGCGGGGTCGACGTCACCGGTACCGGTGTTGCTGGTGGTCATGGGCGTCCACCCTACGTGACCTGGGTTCACCGGTTCCGCCCGATCACCGGTGGATCGGCGGGGTCCGGCACCTGGTTGCTCCAGCCGCCGGGGACGGCCCGGAACTGCTGGGCGCGGAAGCGGACCGGAGCCATGCCTACGCGGCGGGTGAACAGGCGGGAGAAGTAGGCGGGATCGTCGTAGCCGACGCGGCGGGCGACGGCCGCGACGGGCAGTCCGGTGGTGGCGAGCAGCTCCTTGGCACGGGCCAGGCGGATGCCGAGCAGATAGTCCTTGGGGCTGCACCCCGCGCCGCGGCGGACGGCGGTGCGCAGTTCGGCCGGGGTCATGCCGTGCTTGGCCGCGTGGTCGGCGACCGACAGCGGCAGACACGCGTCACGGGCGAGGGCCTTGAGGACGGCCTCGCCGGAGGGGGCGAGGTCGGCGCGGGCCCGGCGCAGGGCGACCAGGAGTTCGTGGACGGCGGCGCCGGTCTCCACCTCCAGGAGGGGGTTGTCGCGGCGGGCGGCGCGCGCCATGCGGCCGATGACGGCACGCGCGCCCGTGGCGTCCGAGAGGGGCACCACGGGCCGGTCCGGTTCGATGTAGCCGAGTTCGGTGTACGTGGCGGTCGCGGGCCCGGCGAAGTCGACGAAGCCCTCGTCCCAGCCGGTCCCGTCGTCGGGCGCGTAGTGGTGCGGGACGCCCGGGGTGAGCCACAGCAGGGCGGGCGCGGTGACGGTCGTACGGCGGCCGTCGGGGCTCAGGTACCAGCCGGTGCCCGCGTTGACGACGACGGCCACGTGGTGGTCGAGGGTGCGGGGGCCGACGGTGGGCAGGGCGCCGTACTGGAGGCCGACCCCGAGGCAGACCAGGCCGAGCCGGTGATGGGCCGGTCCGGGCGTGAAGAACCGCATCCAGGTGTGGTACATCGCGGCGGCCCTCTCCGGTCCGAGCAGTCCAAGTAGCGGCGATCTTTGTCCATGGACGGTGATCGCCGCCAGGGGTGAGGCTGGACGCATGAGCGAGTTCACGGTGGGGGACACGGATTTCCTGCTGGACGGGCGGCCGGTGCGGCTGCTGTCCGGCGCGCTGCACTACTTCCGGGTGCACGAGGCGCAGTGGGGCCACCGGCTGGCGATGCTGCGGGCGATGGGCCTGAACTGCGTGGAGACGTACGTGCCGTGGAACCTGCACGAGCCAAGTCCCGGTCGCCACAAGGACGTAGAGGCCCTCGGCCGCTTCCTGGACGCGGCCCGGGAGGCGGGGCTGTGGGCGATCGTGCGCCCGGGGCCCTACATCTGCGCCGAGTGGGAGAACGGCGGCCTTCCGCACTGGGTGACGGGCGAGCTGGGGGCACGCGCACGCACGCGTGACGAGCGGTTCCTGGCGCATGTGGAGCGCTGGTTCGAGGCGCTGCTGCCCGGGATCGCCGACCGGCAGATCGACCGGGGCGGCCCGGTGATCATGGTGCAGGTCGAGAACGAGTACGGGAGCTACGGCTCCGACGCGGCCTATCTGGAACGGCTGGCCGAGCTGGTGCGGGCGAGCGGCATCACGGTCCCGCTGTTCACCTCGGACGGCCCGGAGGACCACATGCTCACCGGCGGCTCGCTCCCCGGTGTCCTCGCCACGGTCAATTTCGGCTCCCACGCGCGCGAGGCGTTCGAGACGCTGCGCGAGCACCGCCCCGAAGGGCCGTTGATGTGCATGGAGTTCTGGTGCGGCTGGTTCGACCACTGGGGCGGCGAGCACGTCGTACGGGACGCCGGCGACGCGGCGGAGGCCCTGCGCGAGATCCTGGAGTGCGGCGCCTCGGTCAACCTCTACATGGCGCACGGCGGCACCAGCTTCGGCGGCTGGGCGGGCGCCAACCGCGGCGGCGGCGCCCTGCACGAGGGCCCGCTGGAGCCCGACGTGACGTCCTACGACTACGACGCGCCGATCGACGAGTACGGCAGGCCCACGGAGAAGTTCCGGCGCTTCAGGGAGGTGCTCGCCGAGTACGCCGACGGGCCGCTGCCCGAGCCCCCGCCGGCGCCTCCGGGGCTGGCCGCGGACACGGACGCGCGGCTGACCGGCTGGGCGCCCCTGGACGTCGTACTGGACACGCTCGGCGGCCCCGAGGTCGCGGCTCCCGTCCCGCCGACCTTCGAGGAGCTGGACGTGGACCGGGGGCTCGTGCGGTACGCGGTGACCGTGCCGGGGCCGCGGCAGCCGTACCCGCTCACCGCGCGCGGGCTGCGCGATCTGGCGGTGGTGTACGTCGACGGGGAGCGGGCCGGGGTGCTCGCCGAGGGCGACGAGCGGCTGAAGGAGCCCGTCGCGGGGCACGCGCGCGTGGAGCTGTGGGTGGAGTCCCTGGGGCGGGTCAACTACGGGCCGCGCTCCGGGGAGCCCAAGGGCATCACCGGGGGGCTGCTGCACGAGCGGCAGTTCCTGCACGACGTACGCGCGCGTGGGCTGCGCCTGGACGCCCTTGAGGACGTCGGGGCGGTGCCCTTCGGGGAGCTGCCGGGGGACGGTGCCCCGGGGTTGTACCGGGGCACCGTCGAGGTGCGGGGCGCCGGGGACGCCCGGCTCGAACTGCCGGGCTGGACCCGGGGGTTCGCGTGGATCAACGGATTCTGCCTGGGCCGCTACTGGTCCGTCGGCCCCCAGCGTTCGCTGTACGTGCCCGGGCCCGTGCTGCGGGAGGGCGTCAACGAGGTGTGGGTGCTGGAGACGGAGGAGGCGGCGCCGGAGGGGGTGCGGCTGCGGCCCGTCCAGGAGGCGGCGGCTCGCGGAGTCGCCCCCTAGAAGCCCCTAAAGGCCCCTCAAGGCCCCTCAAGGCCCCTAGAGGGCGTTCGCCGCCTTCGCTATGTCGGCCGCGAAGGTGCTGACCTGCGTGTACACGCCGGCGACTCCGGGGCGGGCGCAGCCGTCGCCCCAGCTGACGATGCCGACCTGGATCCACTTGTCGGCCGCGTCCCTGCGGAACATGGGTCCGCCGGAGTCGCCCTGGCAGGTGTCGACGCCGCCCTGGGGGTAACCGGCGCACAGCTCCTGCTTGGGCACCAGTTCGTTCCCGTAGTACCACTTGCACTGCGAGTCGGGGACGTAGGGGACGTTCGCCTTGAGGAGCTTGGTCGAGCCGGTGTTGGCGTTCTCCTTGGTGTCACCCCAGCCCGCGATGGTGAAGACACCGCGGTTGTACCGCGTGTCGGTGGCGATCTTCAGGGTGGGCAGGTCGATCGGGTGGGCCAGCTTGATCAGCGCCCAGTCCCGGCCGACGCCGTTGTAGCCGGTGGCCTGCTTGACCTTGGTCGACTTGACCTTGATCGCGGCGGCGGAGGTGAGGTCGGCGACCCCGGCGGTGGCGGTGATGCCGGTGTTGGTCCCGGAACCCGCCACGCAGTGGGCGGCCGTCAGCACGACGTCCTTCTTGTAGAGCGCTCCGCCGCAGCCCATGGAGAGGTGGACCATGAACGGGAACTCGCTCGACCCGGCGGGCGTTCCTCCGACGACGGGCGAGGGCGCGGCCTGCGCACTCACGGGCTGGAGGCCGGCCGCGGCGAGGGCGACGACACCGACGGCCGCGGCTCTGAGCCTCAGGGCCGAGCGGGTTCTCCTGGGCGGGGTGGAGGTCAACGTGGATCCTTTCGTGGCAAGTTGGGCGGCCCGCATTATGAAGATCGAACAGGCCCTTTGACAAGGGGGATCGACAAAGGGGGCCGTCCGGCCGGGCCGCGGAAGCCGCCCACGGGGATTCGGCTCGCCTCCCCGTAGAGTGGAATCGGGTTCAGGGCGTCTGAAGGGGGTCGGACGTGGCGAACGACGGTCCGGTCGAGCACGGCTACCCGCACCTGGAGACGGTGCGCGCCGCCGTCACCGCGCTCTACAAGCGCCTGTCGTACGACACCGTCCAGACCTTCTCGACCAGCGTGCTCCCCGCCGACGTGGCCTTCGCCGACACCGACGACCTGCATCTGGGCGCCCAGCGCGTGGCCCGCGAACTGGTCCGGCACTACCGCCTGCCCGACGCCCGGATGATCGTCGGCTTCCGCGAGATGACCCATGCCGCGAACGTCGAACTCGCCGCAGGACCCGAGTACTTCATCGAGCTGAACGACCGGTTCCGCACCCACCGCCGGGACATCGGCGCGGCCCTCGCCCACGAGGTCATGCACGTCTACCTGCACCGCCTCGACCTCTCCTTCCCCGGCACCCGGGACAACGAGATCCTCACGGACACGGCGACGACGTATCTCGGCGCCGGCTGGCTGCTGCTCGACGCCTACCGGGAGGACGCGGCCTCCTCGCAGAAGCTGGGCTACCTCACCCCGGAGGAGTTCGGCTACGTCCTCGCGAAGCGGGCCCTGGTCTTCGGCGAGGACCCGTCGATCTGGTTCACCAGCCCCCAGGCCTACGAGGCCTACACCCGCGGCATGACCAAGGCCCGCAACGACGAACAGCAGCCCCCGCTGACGGCGGCGGGGTGGGCGGGGCGGCGCCGGTACGCACGCGACCGACGGCATGCCCAGGCCCACCACACCGGCCCGGCGTCGGGCTCCGCGCCCGGCTCCGCGGGTTCGGCGGTCTCGTACTCCTTCACACCGGACGGCACGTCCGACGGCCACGGGCCGCTCCGGGTGTCGTTCCCGTGCCCGACCTGCCATCAGCGGATCAGGGTGCCGGTGAAGGGGCGGGTCAGGGCGCGCTGCGGGCTGTGCCGGACGGTGCTGGAGTGCGACACCTAGGCAGGACTCCGCGGCCGGCCCTCCTCAGCGGCCCCCTACGCTCCGTACACGGCCCCCGGCACCCCCGCCTCCGCCAGCAGCTTCAGCGCCGTCTCCCCCGCCTCCGCCGGGCTCCATCGCGCCCCCTTGTCCGCGCTCGGCCCCGGCCGCCAGCCCTCCATGACCGTGATCCGGCCGCCCTCCGTCTCGAAGACCCGCCCGGTCACCCCGGCACTCGCGGCCGAGCCGAGCCAGACCACGAGCGGGGAGACGTTCTCGGGGGCCATCGCGTCGAAACCGGCGTCGGGGGCGGCCATGGTCTCGGCGAAGGTGCGTTCCGTCATGCGGGTGCGCGCCGCGGGGGCGATGGCGTTGACCTGGACGCCGTAGCGGGCGAGTTCGGCGGCGGCGACCAGGGTCAGCCCGACGATGCCGGCCTTGGCGGCGCTGTAGTTCCCCTGCCCGACCGACCCCAACAGCCCTGCCCCGCTACTGGTGTTGACGATCCGCGCGGTCGGCGCCCGGCCCGCCTTGGCCTCGGCCCGCCAGTGCGCGCCGGCGTGCTTGAGCGGAAGGAAGTGGCCCTTGAGATGGACGCGTACGACGTCGTCCCAGTCGTCCTCGTCGAGGTTGACGAGCATCCGGTCGCGCAGGAAGCCCGCGTTGTTGACGAGGGTGTCGAGCCGGCCGTACGCCTCCAGGGCGGCGGCGATCAGGGAGGACGCGCCTTCCGTGGTGGCGATGTCACCGCCGTGGGCGATCGCCTCGCCGCCGGCCGCGCGGATCTCGGCCACGACCTGCGCGGCCGGACTGTCCGCGCCCGGTGACCCGTCCAGACCGACTCCCAGGTCATTCACGACGATCCGTGCCCCCTCTGCCGCGAAGGCGAGCGCGTGGGCCCGGCCGAGCCCGCGCCCGGCACCGGTGACGACGACGACCCGGCCGTGACAGATTCCGCTCATCTCACGCCTCCTTCTGGGGAGTTGACGCCTGCTTCATCGGGACCGAGGTCTCTTTGTTGGCGGTGGCCGCGTCCAGAAAAGCCGGCGCCTCCCCGCCCCCGTGCACCAGCAGACTCGCCCCGCTGATGTACGCGGCCGCGTCCGAGGCGAGGAAGACGGCCGCCGCGCCGATGTCGGAGGGCACGGCGAGCCGGCCGAGCGGCACCGTGCGGGAGACCGCCTCGATGCCGTCCTCGCCGCCGTAGTGCAGATGGGACAGCTCGGTGCGGACCATGCCGACGACGAGGGTGTTGACGCGCACCTCCGGCGCCCACTCCACGGCCATCGAGCGGGCGAGGCTCTCCAGACCGGCCTTGGCCGCGCCGTACGCCGCCGAGCCGTGCGAGGGCCGGCCGCCGCTGACGCTGCCGATCATCACGACGGCACCTCGCGTCCGCCGCAGCTGCTCGTACGCGGCGAGCGAAGCGCCCAGCGCGGTGGTGAGGTTGAGCTCGATCACGCGCGCGTGCCACTCCAGCGGGGCCTGGTCGAGCGGCCGGTAGGGCGCACCGCCCGCGTTGTTGACGAGCGCGTCGAGCCGGGGCAGGCCGGTGAAGAACTCCCGTACGGCGTCCGGGTCCCGCAGGTCGAGGGAGACGAACTCCGTTCCCTTGAGCGGCTGTTCGGGCGGTCTGCGCGCACAGACCACCACCTCGGCGCCGGCCTCGACGAAGGCCCGCGCGATCCCGGCCCCGACACCTCGGGTGCCGCCCGTGACGACGGCGACCTTCCCGTTCAGATCCATCGCCGCTACCCTCCACCTAACAAACGTTTGGTGGAAAGGTAGCTGATGCGCGCATGGGTGTCTCCACCTCGTCCCCGGAAAAGGGGCCCGAAAAAGACGGCATCGCGATCGTCACGGTCGACTTCCCACCGGTGAACGCCCTGCCGGTGCAGGGCTGGTTCGCCCTCGCCGACGCCGTGCGCGCGGCCGGCCGTGACCCACGTACGCGCTGCGTGCTGCTCACCGCCGAGGGCCGGGGCTTCAACGCGGGTGTGGACATCAAGGAGTTGCAGGCGAAGGGGCCGAGCGCGCTGGTCGGTGCCAACCGCGGCTGTTTCGAGGCCTTCGCGGCCGTGTACGAGTGCGAGGTGCCGGTCATCGCGGCGGTGCACGGCTTCTGTCTGGGCGGCGGGATCGGTCTGGTCGGCAACGCGGACGTGATCGTGGCGAGCGAGGACGCCACCTTCGGGCTGCCGGAGCTGGACCGTGGCGCCCTGGGCGCGGCGACGCATCTGTCCCGGCTGGTCCCGCAGCACCTGATGCGCGCCCTGTACTACACCTCGCGCACGGCGACCGCGGCCGAGCTGCACGCGCACGGCTCGGTGTGGCGGGTCGTGCCGCGCGCCGAACTCCTGGATGCGGCGCTGGAGTTGGCGCGGGAGATCGCCGCCAAGGACGGGGAGCTGCTGCGCCTGGCCAAGGCCGCCATCAACGGCATCGACCCGGTCGACGTGCGCCGCAGCTACCGCTTCGAGCAGGGCTTCACCTTCGAGGCGAGCGCGGTCGGGGTGGCGGACCGGGTTCGCGACACATTCGGGGCGCAGAAAGAGGGGGCGTAGGCGTGAGCGACAAGACGATGACCGCCGAGGAGGCCGTCTCCCGCCTGGAGAGCGGCATGACCCTCGGCATCGGCGGCTGGGGCTCCCGCCGCAAACCGATGGCCCTGGTACGGGCGTTGCTCCGCTCGGAGATCACCGACCTGACCGTCGTCTCGTACGGCGGCCCGGACGTCGGCATGCTGGCCGCGGCCGGCCGGATCCGCAAGCTGGTCGCCGCCTTCGTCACCCTCGACTCGATCCCGCTGGAGCCCAACTACCGCGCGGCACGCGAGCGTGGCGCCTTCGAGCTGATGGAGGTCGACGAGGCGATGTTCATGTGGGGCCTGCACGCGGCGGCGAACCGGCTGCCGTTCCTGCCGGTGCGCGCCGGTCTCGGCTCGGACGTGATGCGGGTCAACCCCGCTCTGCGGACGGTGACTTCGCCGTACGAGGACGGCGAGACGTTCGTCGCGATGCCCGCCCTGCGCCTGGACGCCGCCCTGGTGCACGTCAACCGCGCCGACCGGCTGGGCAACGGGCAGTACCTGGGCCCTGACCCGTACTTCGACGACCTGTTCTGCGAGGCCGCGGACGCGGCGTACCTGTCGTGCGAACGGGTCGTCGACACGGCCGAGTTGACGAAGGAGGCACCGCCCCAGTCGCTGCTGATCAAACGGCACACCGTCACCGGAGTGGTCGAGGCCCCCGGCGGCGCGCACTTCACCTCCTGCGCTCCCGACTACGGCCGGGACGAGGCCGCGCAACGCGAGTACGCGACCACGCCCTGGCCGGAGTTCGCGGAGCGGTACCTCGCCTCGCCCGAGACCTCGCCCGAGGGGACCGGCTCATGACCGTCACCCGTACCCCACTGCTCCCGCCCACCCGCGCCGAGTACTGCGTGATCGCCTGCGCCGAGGCCTGGCGCGACGGAGGGGAGATCCTGGCCAGCCCGATGGGCCTGATCCCGTCCGTGGGAGCGCGGTTGGCCCGGCTCACCTTCTCGCCCGACCTGCTGCTGACCGACGGCGAGGCGACGATCGTCCGCCCGGACGGGACGCCCGAGGGCTGGCTGCCGTACCGCCAGCACCTGACCATGGTCGCGAGCGGCCGGCGGCACGTGATGATGGGCGCGAGCCAGATCGACCGGTTCGGCAACCAGAACATCTCGTGCATCGGCGACTGGGAGCGGCCCAAGCGACAGCTGCTCGGGGTGCGCGGGGCGCCGATCAACACCCTGAACAACCCGACCAGTTACTGGATCCCGAAGCACTCCCGGCGGGTCTTCGTGGAGAAGGTCGACATGGTCTGCGGAGTCGGTTACGACCATGCGGACGGCGCGCGCCATCACCGTATCCCGCGTGTCGTCAGCGACTTGGGTGTCTTCGACTTCGCCACTCCGGACCACTCGATGCGACTGGCCGCGCTGCACCCGGGCGTCACCGTGGAGCAGGTCAGAGAGGCGACCGGCTTCGACCTCGCCGTCCCGGACGAGATCCCGGCGACCCGTGAACCCACCGCCGAGGAACTGCGGTTGATCCGCGAGGTCATCGACCCGGCCGGCTCCCGGGCCAGGGAGGTCGGTTCGTGAGGGAGACCGCGTTGACCCGGCTCGTCGGGGTCCGGCACCCGATCGTGCAGACCGGGATGGGCTGGGTGGCGGGCCCACGGCTGGTCTCGGCGACGGCGAACGCCGGCGCGCTGGGCATTCTGGCCTCCGCGACCATGACCACGGACCGGCTGCGCGAGGCGGTCCGGGAGGTCAAGTCCCGTACGGACGCGCCCTTCGGGGTCAATCTGCGGGCCGACGCGTCGGACGCGGGCGACCGGGTGCGGATCATGATCGAGGAGGGCGTCCGGGTCGCGTCCTTCGCCCTGGCGCCCTCCCCCGAGCTGATCGCCGAGTTGAAGGCGGCGGGCGTGGTCGTGATCCCCTCGATCGGGGCCCGGCGGCATGCCGAGAAGGTCGCGGCCTGGGGCGCGGACGCCGTGATCGTGCAGGGCGGGGAGGGCGGCGGGCACACCGGCGAGGTGGCGACGACCGTGCTGTTGCCGCAAGTCGTGGACGCGGTGGACATCCCGGTGGTGGCGGCGGGCGGATTCTTCGACGGGCGCGGTCTGGTCGCCGCGCTGGCCTACGGGGCGGCCGGGGTCGCCATGGGCACGCGGTTCCTGCTGACCTCGGACTCGACCGTGCCGGACGCGGTGAAGGCCCGGTATCTGGCGGCGACGGTGAAGGACGTCACCGTCACCACGGCGGTGGACGGCCTGCCGCACCGCATGCTGCGCACGGAGTTGGTGGACTCCCTGGAGAACTCGGGCCGCGCGCGAGCCCTGTCGCACGCCGTCCGCCGGGCGGCCGGGTTCCGGAAGCTGTCGGGGCTCACCTGGCGCCAACTGGTGCGCGACGGACTCGCCATGAAGCACGGCAAGGAACTGAGCTGGAGCCAGGTCCTGCTCGCCGCGAACACCCCGATGCTGCTCAGGTCGGCGATGGTGGACGGCCGTACGGACCTCGGTGTGATGGCGTCCGGGCAGGTCGCCGGGGTGATCGGGGACCTGCCCTCGTGCGCGGAGCTGGTGGACCGGATCATGAAGGAGGCGGACGAGGTGACGGAACGGCTCAGAGCCGATCAGTGAGCGCGCGGTTCACGACTGTCCGGTGACCGCGCGGCCCACAATCCTTCAACGGCCGTGCAGGTCAAAGCCGTTCGATGATCGTCACGTTGGCCTGTCCCCCGCCTTCGCACATGGTCTGCAGGCCGAACCGCCCGCCCGTGCGCTCCAGTTCGTGCAGCAGGGTCGTCATCAGCTTGACGCCGGTCGCGCCGAGCGGGTGACCGAGGGCGATCGCGCCGCCGTTGACGTTGACCCGATCGGGGTCCGCGCCCGTCTCCTTCAGCCAGGCCAACACCACCGGCGCGAACGCCTCGTTGATCTCCACGAGGTCGATGGCGTCGATGGTCATGCCGGTCTTCTTCAGGGCGTGGGCGGTGGCGGGAATGGGCGCGGAGAGCATGCGGATCGGGTCCTCGCCGCGCACGGAGAGATGGTGGACGCGCGCACGCGGGGTCAGTCCGTGTTCCCGTACCGCCCGCTCCGAGGCCAGGAGCATCGCCGCCGCGCCGTCGGAGACCTGCGAGGAGCAGGCGGCGGTGATGGTGCCGCCGTCGAGGACCGGCTTGAGTCCGGCCATCTTCTCCAGGGAGGTGTCCCGGCGCGGCCCCTCGTCGACGGTCACATGACCGTAGGCGACGGTCTCCCGCTCGAAGCGGCCCTCGTCGATGGCAGACAGCGCGCGCCGGTGCGAGCGGAGCGCGAACTCCTCCTGGTCCTCCCGGCTGATCCCCCACTTCGCGGCGATCATCTCGGCGCCGGCGAACTGGTTCACCGGCCGCTCCCCGTACCGCGCGCGCCAGCCCTCGCTGCCCGCGAAGGGTCCCTGGGTGAAGCCGAGAGGCTCGGCGGCCTGGCGGGTCGCGAAGGCGATCGGTATCTGCGACATGTTCTGCACACCGCCCGCGACCACCAGGTCCTGCGTGCCGGACAGCACGCCCTGCGCCGCGAAGTGCACGGCCTGCTGCGAGGATCCGCACTGCCGGTCGATCGTCACGCCCGGCACCTCCTCGGGCAGCCCGGCCGCCAGCCAGGCGGTCCGCGCGATGTCCCCGGCCTGCGGCCCCACCGCGTCCAGGCACCCGAAGACGACGTCCTCGACGGCGGCCGGATCGACACCCGACCGCGCGACCAGCTCCTTGAGCACATGCGCCCCGAGGTCGGCCGGGTGGACTCCGCTCAGCCCTCCCTTGCGCCGCCCGACGGGCGTCCGGACCGCTTCGACGATGTAGGCCTCGGCCATGCCAACTCCCCAGACTCGCCCTTGAGTTGTGAGTGTTACGAGTGGTGCGCGTTACGAGCTATGTGCGTACGGCGATCCCGTCCAGCACCATCGACAGGTACTGCCGGGCGATCTCCTCCGGGCTGTGCTGTCCGCCGGGCCGGTACCAGGACGCGGCCACCCACACCGTGTCGCGCACGAACCGGTAGGTGAGCCGGACGTCGAGGTCGGCCCGGAACACCTGGGCGGCGACGCCGCGTTCCAGCGTGGACAGCCACGCCTTCTCGAACTTGCGCTGCGACTCGGCGAGGAACGCGAACCGCTCCTGCGCGACGAGCTGCTTGCTCTCCTTCTGGTAGATCGCGACGGCGGCGCGGTGCCGGTCGATCTCCCGGAACGACTCGGTGACCAGGGCCGCGAGCGTCTCGCGGGGCCCCGACTCGGCGTCCAGGACGGCGTCGTAGCCGCTCCAGAGCTCGTCGAGGAAGGTCCGCAGGATCTCCTCCAGCATCGATTCCTTGGAGTCGAAGTGGTAGTAGAGACTGCCCGCGAGCATGCCCGCGTGGTCCGCGATCTTGCGTACGGTGGTGGCGTTGTAGCCCTGCTCGGCGAAGACCTCGGCGGCGGTGTCGAGGAGTTCGCGGCGGCGCGCGGGAGCGGCGGTCACCTGGGGCTTCTTCTTGGTCGGCACGCGACCATTGTGCGGCCAGGGCCTGTCCGGCGGATCAGCCCGGCGTCCAAGACGCACCGCACCTCACAGCCAGGCTGATCCGCCGGACAGGCCCTACGCATGCTGGCTGCTGACGGAGACGATCTCGCCGGTCATGTACGAGGAATAGCCGGAGGCGAGGAACACGATCACGTTGGCCACCTCCCAGGGCTCCGCGTACCGTCCGAACGCCTCGCGCGCGGTGAGCTGCTCCAGCAGCTCGGGCGTCGTCACCTTCGCCAGGTGCGCGTGCATGGCCAGGCTCGGCGAGACCGCGTTCACCCGCACCCCGTACGCTGCGGCCTCGATCGCCGCACAGCGGGTCAGCGCCATCACGCCCGCCTTGGCCGCCGCGTAGTGCGCCTGGCCTGCCTGGGCGCGCCAGCCCACCACGGAGGCGTTGTTGACGATGACCCCGGCGCCGGCCTCCCGCATCAGCCGCAGGGCCGCCCGGGTGCAGCGGAAGGTGCCGTTGAGGGTGACGTCCAGGACCCGGCCCCACTGCTCGTCGGTCATGTCGACGAGGTCCGAAGTCCCGCCCAGACCCGCGTTGTTGACGACGACGTCCAGCCGCCCGTGCGCGCGTACGGCCGTCTCGAAGAGGGCCGTGACCTGCCCCTCGTCGGTCACATCGCACGGCTGCGCGGTGACCGCGTCCGTCCCGAACTCCCCGGCCAGCTCGGCCTCGTGCTCCTTGAGGCGGCGCACATGTGCGTCGCTGATCAGCACGCGCGCGCCCTCCTCCAGGAACCGTCGGGCGGTGGCGCCCCCGATGCCGGCTCCGGCGGCGGCCGTGATGACCGCGGACCGCCCCGCCAGCAGCCCGTGCCCCGGCTCGTACGCGGGACTCTCGACGCCTGTCATAGGGCCACGCTAACCTACCAAACACTTGTTAGGGAAGGATGGCAGCCCATGGATCTCGCCTTCACGCAGGACGAGGACGCCTTCCGCACGGAGGCCCGGGCGTGGCTCGCGGACCATGTGCCGCGCACCGCCCTGCCGTCCCTGGAGACCGAGGCGGGCTTCGCCGCGCACCGCGCGTGGGAGGCCGAACTGGCCGCGGACCGCTGGTCGGTCGTCAACTGGCCGGTGGAGTACGGCGGCCGGGGCGTCGACCTGATCTCCTGGCTGGTCTTCGAGGAGGAGTACTGGGCGGCGGGCGCGCCGGGCCGGGTCGGGCAGAACGGGATCAGTCTGCTCGCGCCCACCCTCTTCGACCACGGCACGGCGAAGCAGCGGGCGCGCGTGCTGCCGTCCATGGCCACCGGCGACACCGTCTGGGCGCAGGCCTGGTCGGAGCCCGAGGCCGGGTCCGATCTGGCCTCCCTGCGGTCCAAGGCCGTGCGCACGGACGGGGGTTGGCTGCTGAGCGGGCAGAAGACGTGGTCCTCGCGGGCCGCGTTCGCCGACCGCGCGTTCGGCCTGTTCCGCAGCGACCCGGACACCCCGAAGCCCCACCAGGGCCTGACCTACCTGATGTTCGACCTGCGCGCACCCGGCGTCACGGTCCGCCCGATCGGACGCCTGGACGGGAAACCGGCGTTCGCGGAGCTGTTCCTGGACGAGGTGTTCGTGCCGGACGAGGACGTGATCGGCGAGCCGGGCGCGGGCTGGCGGATCGCCATGTCGACGGCGGGCAACGAGCGGGGGCTGATGCTGCGCTCCCCCGGCCGCTTCCTGGCCGGCGCGGGACGGCTGCACCGGCTGTGGCAGGCGCAGGGCGCCCCGGAGGCGATGCGCGACCGGGTGGCCGACGCGGTGATCGGTGCCCGCGCCTACCGCCTGTTCACCTACGCCCACGCCTCCCGCTTCCTGGACGGCGAGTCCCTCGGCCCGGAGTCCAGCCTGAACAAGGTCTTCTGGTCGGAGTACGACATCGCGCTGCACGAGACAGCACTCGATCTCCTGTGCGAACAGGGCGAGTTGACGGAGAACGAGTGGGCCGAGGGGTACGTTTTCTCCCTCGCGGGACCCATCTACGCGGGCACGAACGAGATCCAGCGCGACATCATCGCCGAGCGCCTGCTCGGCCTGCCGAAGGGACGCCGCTGATGCGCTTCCTGCTCGACACGGAACAGCGCGCGTTCGCCGCCTCCCTGGACTCGATGCTGGCGTCCGCGGACACCCCGTCGGCGATCCGGTCCTGGAGCGCCGGCGACCACGCGCGCGGCTTCGACCTGTGGGGCCGTATCGCCGGGGCGGGCGTGTTCGCGCTGGCGGTGCCGGAGGCGTACGAGGGTCTGGGGCCGCGACCTGTCGAACTGGCCGTCGCCTTCGTCGAGTTGGGCCGGCACGCGGTCCCGGGGCCACTGGTGGAGACGGTGACGGCGGCGGCCCTGCTGACCGAACCGGGCCCGGCGAAGCGGTATCTGCCGGCGCTGGCCTCGGGCGAGACCGTGGCCACGCTCGCCACCGCGGGCGGGTACGCGCTGGACGGGGACGCGGCGACCGCGCTGTTCACCCTGACCGACGGTGAGTTGCGCCTGGCCCCCGGCCACGGCCCCGTACGCGCCTCGCTGGACCCGGCACGGCGGCTGACCCTACCCGCCACCGGCGGTGAACTCCTGCGCGCGGAGGCGCATTTCGGCGAGGCCCTCACCTGGGCCCGGCTCGCCACCGCCGCCCAGGCCCTCGGCGTCGGACTCGCCCTGCTCGACCGGACCGTCGCCTACGTCAAGCAGCGGCTCCAGTTCGGCGTCCTCATCGGGTCGTTCCAGGCGGTCAAGCACCAACTGGCCGACGCCAAGATCGCATTGGAGTTCGCACGGCCCCTGGTGTTCGGCGCCGCGCTCACCCTGGACCCGGCCGACGTGGCCGCCGCCAAGGTCGCGGCCTGCGAGGCGGCGTACACGACCGCCCGTACGGCACTGCAACTGCACGGCGCGATCGGCTACACCGCGGAGTACGACCTCTCCCTGTGGCTGACCAAGGCCCGTGCGCTGCGCACCGCTTGGGGCGGCCCCACCGAGTGCCGGGAGACGGTGCTCAGCGGCGGCGGTCGCCGCTGGTGAACGACCTCAGTGGTGGTGGTCGCCGCTGGTGAGTTCCTTGTACTCCTCCGGCGTCGGCTTCGGGATCCGTGACTCCGGCCCGAACATCGCCCGGGCGAGCTGGGCCCGTACCCGCTGCGAGACGGTGACCTGTCGCCGTACACCGTTGGCGTCGACCATCGGGCCGATCTCGTAGGCCGGGTCCTGCTCGTGCTGGGTGAGGGTGTGCAGCTGGTCCTGCGGGAGTTGCTCGTGCACCTCGACGAACTCCCCGTGCGGCAGCCGCCGGATGACCCCGGTCTCCCGGCCGTGCAGCACCTTGTCCCGGTCGCGCCGTTGCAGCCCCATGCAGAACCGCTTGGTGATCAGGAAGGCCAGCACCGGCACCACGAAGAAGCCGATCCGCACGAACCAGGTGATCGCGTTGATGGACAGATGCAGATGCGTGGCCACGATGTCGTTGCCGCCGCCGATCAGCAGCACCCCGTACAGGCTGAGCCAGGCGACGCCGAGCCCCGTGCGCACGGGCGCGTTGCGCGGCCGGTCCAGGATGTGGTGCTCGCGTTTGTCGCCGGTGATCCACGCCTCGACGAACGGGTAGACGCCGAGGGCGAGCAGGATCAGCGGGAAGAGCGAGAAGGGGATCAGGACGCCCGGCACGAGGGTGTGGCCCCAGGCGCTGATCTCCCATCCCGGCATCACCCGGATCAGCCCCTCGGAGAAGCCGAGATACCAGTCGGGCTGGGCACCGGTCGTCACCAGGTCGGGCCGGTAGGGGCCGAAGGCCCAGACGGGGTTGATGCTGGCGATGCCGCCCATGATCGTCAGGACGCCGAAGACGAGGAAGAAGAAGCCGCCCGCCTTCGCCATGTAGACCGGCAGGAACGGCATGCCGACGACCGACTTCTGGTCGCGTCCCGGCCCGGGGTACTGGGTGTGCTTGTGGTAGAAGACCAGGATCAGATGGGCGACCACCAGGCCCAGCATGATCCCGGGCAGCAGCAGGACATGGACCGGGAAGAGCCGCGAGATGATGTCGTGCCCCGGGAACTCGCCGCCGAACAGGAACATCGACAGATACGTGCCGACGATCGGGATCGACAGGATCGCGCCGTCGGCGAAGCGGATGCCGGTGCCGGACAGCAGGTCGTCCGGGAGCGAGTAGCCGGTCAGGCCGGTGATGATGCCGAGCATCAACAGGGTCCAGCCGAAGATCCAGTTGACCTCGCGCGGCTTGCGGTAGGCGCCGGTGAAGAACACCCGCATCATGTGGATGAGCATGCCGGCGATGAAGACCACGGCCGCCCAGTGGTGGATCTGCCGGATCAGCAGCCCGCCGCGCACATCGAAGCTGATGTCGAGCGAGGACTCGTAGGCCCGGGTCATGACGACACCGTTGAGCGGCTCGTACGAGCCGTGGTAGACGACCTCGACGCCGCTGGGCTCGAAGAACAGGGTGAGGTAGATGCCGGTCAGGATCAGGATGATGAAGCTGTAGAGGCAGATCTCGCCGAGCATGAAGGACCAGTGGTCCGGGAAGACCTTGCGCATGTTGGCCTTGGCCAGGCCGTAGAGCCCGAGCCGTCCGTCGGCCCAGTCGGCGAGTTTCTCGCCCTTCCCGGCCGGGCTTCGACGGGCCGAACCACCCGTCTCCGCAGCCCCGTTGACCGATCGCGCCCCGTCCATGCAGCAGCCTCCCCGTCGGATCGACATCAGGGTTGCACGGGCGGGGGACTTAGCCAACGGTGCGTGCGGCCCGTCCGGCCGGCCGACCCGTTTTCCTGATCACCCGGGTGTTCGATATTTTGTTCGCCGCCGCCCCAACCGGCTCGCTCTTCCGCCCCACCCTTCCGTCCCACCCCTCCCCACCCCTCCGTCCAACCCCTGTCCGAGGAGCCGGCCGTGGATTCCGAGTCCGCCGTCACCACCTGCTATCGCCATCCCAAGGTGGAGTCCCACGTCCGGTGCACCCGCTGCGAGCGGTACATCTGCCCGGACTGCATGCGGGAGGCCGCCGTCGGCCACCAGTGCGTGGAGTGCGTACGCGAGGGCGCGCGGTCGGTGCGTGAGCCGCGGACGGCGTTCGGTGGCCGGATCTCGACGGTGCCGCTGGTGACGTACGTACTGATCGCGCTCAATGTGCTCGCCTACGTGGCCGAGGTGGCGCGGCCCGCGGTCGTGGACCGGTTCGAGATGCTGGGCCGGGGTCTGGTCGGGCCGGACGGCGGCCACTACGTGTGGCAGGCGGTCTACCCCGGCACCTTCCACGCCGAGGGTGTCGTGGACGGCGAGTGGTACCGGCTGCTCACCGGCGCCTTCCTCCATCTGCCGCCCACCGGTGGGTCGTTCGGGATCCTGCACATCGTGATGAACATGGTGTCGCTGTGGAACATCGGGCGGGTCGTCGAGGCCCAGCTCGGCCGGGTCCGCTACCTCGCCCTCTATCTTCTGTCCGCCCTCGGCGGCTCGGTCCTGGTGCTGCTGATCGCCCCCGACACCCCCACCCTCGGCGCGTCCGGCGCGATCTTCGGGCTCGGCGCCGCCTACTACGTCATGGCCCGCCGGCTGGGCGCCGACATGGCGAGCGTCAACCGCTTCATGGCCGGCCTGCTGCTGTGGCTGCTGATCTCCGCGGGCCTCACCTCCTGGCAGGGCCACCTCGGCGGTCTGCTGGCCGGCAGCCTGGTCACGGTCGCCTTCGCCTACGCCCCGCGCGACCGGCGCCGCCCCTTCGTCCAGGCGGGCGCCTGCGTGGCACTGCTCACGCTGCTGGTGGTCCTGTCGCTGGCGAGGGTCGCGGAGCTGACCGTGTGAGCGACCTGGGCGCGGGTGGCTGAAACACCTTGGCCTAATCTGTGCGTCATGAGACGTGCCGGTTTCCTCCTGTTCGCGGCGGTCCCCGTCGCCCTCGCGGCGGGGTTCTACTTCCTGCCCGGGGACCCGTCCGGCACCTCCGACGGCGCGTCGAAGAACCCCTCCGCCGCCGCCTCGCAGGACGACAGGGCGCTCGCCGGCCTGCCCCCGGGGCTCGCCGCGCCCGCGAAGAAGGAGCTGGCCCAGCAGCTGGTGGCGAGCGCCGAGAACTCGACCCTCGACTGGCGCAGCGCCTACGGCTACATCGAGGACATCGGCGACGGCCAGGGCTACACGGCCGGCCTCGTCGGCTTCTGCACCGGCACCCACGACCTGCTCACCCTGGTCCAGCGCTACACGAAGACCCATCCGGGCAACGGCCTGGCCGGCTACCTCCCCGCTCTGCGCAAGGTCGACGGCACGGACTCGCACGAGGGCCTGGACCCCGGTTTCACCGCCGCCTGGAAGGCCGAGGCGAAGCTGCCCGCCTTCCGCGCGGCCCAGGACGAGGAGCGCGACCGCGTCTACTTCGACCCGGCGGTCCGCGAGGCCAAGCTCGACGGCCTGGGCACCCTGGGCCAGTTCATCTACTACGACGCCATGGTCTTCCACGGCCCGGGCGACGACGCGACCAGCTTCCACGGCCTGCGCGAGCGCGCGATCCGAGAGGCGGACACCCCCGCCCAGGGCGGCTCGGAGAAGGCGTACCTGGACATCTTCCTGGACATCCGCCGCGCCGCCATGAAGGCCAAGAGCCCCGGCCTCGACACCTCCCGCGTCGACACGGAGCAGCGGCGGTTTTTGTACGACGGCAACCTGGCCCTGAAGACCCCGCTGACGTGGCAGGTGTACGGGGAGACGTACAAGGTGCCCTGACGGGCGCGCGGTCGGCGCTGCGGCGGGACAACGCGGCGGCGCCTGCCCTTGGGTCCGGTCGGGGACTTGTCGGGCAGACGCCGTCAGTGCTCCGTACGCCTTTGTACGGACGTTTCTTGATGAACCGTCAGACCATCAACGACCGGTCCGTCGGGCGGATCGGCGCCGGCAGGTCGCTCGCGCCGGCCAGGAACCGATCGCAGCCGCGGGCGGCCGAACGGCCCTCGGCGATCGCCCACACGATGAGCGACTGGCCGCGGCCGGCGTCACCGGCGACGAAGACGCCCGGCACATTGGTCTGGAAGTCGGCGTCGCGGGCGATGTTACCGCGCTCGTCGAGGTCCAGGCCGAACTGGTCGACCAGGCCGTTGTCCCGGTCGGTGCCGGTGAACCCCATGGCGAGGGTGACCAGTTGGGCGGGGATCTTGCGCTCGGTGCCCGGCTTCGGGGTCAGCCTGCCCTCGACGAACTCGACCTCGGTGAGGTGCAGCCACTGGACGTTGCCGTCCTCGTCGCCCTCGAAGTGGGTGGTCGAGACGGAGTAGACCCGCTCGCCGCCCTCCTCGTGCGCGGACGTCACCTTGTAGAGCATCGGGAAGGTCGGCCACGGCTGGGAGACCGGGTTCCGCTCGTCGCCCGGGCGGGGCATGATCTCCAACTGCGTGACGGAGGCGGCGCCTTGACGGTGGGCGGTGCCCACGCAGTCGGCGCCGGTGTCGCCGCCGCCGATGACCACGACGTGCTTGCCCTCGGCCGAGATCGGGGAGGTGACGTAGTCGCCCTCCTGGACCTTGTTCGACAGCGGCAGGTACTCCATCGCCTGGTGGACGCCGGTCAACTCCCGCCCCGGGACCGGGAGATCACGGGCGGTGGTGGCACCGGCGGCGATGACGACGGCGTCGTAGCGCTTCTTCAGGTCGGTCGCCTTGAGGTCGACGCCGATCTCGATGCCGGTCCGGAAGCGGGTGCCCTCCGCGCGCATCTGCTCGATACGGCGGTTGATGTGCCGCTTCTCCATCTTGAACTCGGGGATGCCGTACCGGAGCAGGCCCCCGATGCGGTCCGCGCGCTCGTAGACGGCGACCGTGTGACCGGCCCGGGTCAACTGCTGGGCGGCGGCCAGGCCCGCCGGGCCCGAGCCGATGACGGCGACGGTCTTGCCCGACAGCCGCTCGGGGATCTGCGGGGCGACGTCACCGGTCTCCCACGCCTTGTCGATGATCGAGACCTCGACGTTCTTGATGGTGACGGCCGGCTGGTTGATGCCGAGCACACACGCCGACTCGCACGGAGCCGGGCACAACCGCCCCGTGAACTCGGGGAAGTTGTTCGTCGCGTGCAGGCGCTCCTGCGCGGCCGACCAGTCCTCGCGGTAGGCGTAGTCGTTCCACTCGGGGATCAGGTTCCCCAGCGGACAGCCGTTGTGGCAGAACGGGATGCCGCAATCCATGCACCGGCCGGCCTGCTTGCTGATGATCGGCAGCAGCGAACCGGGGACGTAGACCTCGTTCCAGTCCTTCAGCCGTACGTCGACGGGGCGGGACTTGGCGACCTCGCGCCCGTGGTTCAGGAAGCCCTTCGGGTCAGCCATTGATCGCCGCCTCCATCATCTTCTCGGTGATCTCGGACTCGGAGAGTCCCGCCTGCTCGGCGGCGTCCTTGGCGGCGAGCACTGCCTTGTACGTGCTGGGGATGATCTTGGTGAAGCGCTCGACCGCGGTGTCCCACTCGGCCAGCAGCTTCTCGGCGACCGTCGACGCGGTCTCCTCCTGGTGGCGGCGCACCACGTCGTGCAGCCACTGCCTGTCCGCGTCGTCCAGCTCCTGGATCGCGCCCAGGTTGCCGACGTTGACGTTGTCGCGGTTCAGGTCGATGACGTACGCGATGCCACCGGACATGCCGGCCGCGAAGTTGCGGCCCGTCTCGCCCAGGACCACCGCGTGACCGCCGGTCATGTACTCGCAGCCGTGGTCGCCCACGCCCTCCGAGACCACCGTGGCACCGGAGTTGCGGACACAGAACCGCTCGCCGGTACGCCCGCGCAGGAACAGCTCGCCGCCGGTCGCGCCGTACGCGATGGTGTTGCCCGCGATCGTCGAGAACTCGGCGAGGTGGTCGGCGCCCCGGTCCGGGCGGACGACGACCCGGCCGCCCGAAAGGCCCTTGCCGACGTAGTCGTTGGCGTCGCCCTCCAGGCGCAGCGTGACACCGCGTGGCAGGAAGGCGCCGAAGGACTGGCCCGCCGAGCCGGTGAAGGTGATGTCGATGGTGTCCTCGGGCAGGCCCGCACCGCCGAACTTCTTCGTCACCTCGTGGCCGAGCATCGTGCCGACCGTGCGGTTGATGTTGCGGATCGCGACCTGGGCGCGCACCGGCTGGGCGTCGGTGGCGCTGGACGCGGCCAGGGCGTCGGCGGCGAGCTTGATCAGCTCGTTGTCGAGCGCCTTCTCCAGGCCGTGGTCCTGCTGGATGACCTGGTGCAGCGCGGCACCCTCGGGCATCTCGGGCACGTAGAAGAGGGGGGCCAGGTCCAGGCCCTGCGCCTTCCAGTGGTTGACGGCGCGCTCGACGTCGAGCGTGCCGGCCTGGCCGACGGCCTCCTCGATGGTGCGGAAGCCCAGCTCCGCGAGGATCTCGCGGACCTCCTCGGCGATGAACTTGAAGAAGTTCACGATGTACTCGGCCTTGCCGGCGAACCGGTCGCGCAGCACCGGGTTCTGGGTGGCGATGCCGACCGGGCAGGTGTCGAGGTGGCAGACGCGCATCATGACGCAGCCGGAGACGACGAGCGGCGCGGTCGCGAAACCGAACTCCTCGGCGCCGAGCAGCGCGGCGATGACGACGTCACGGCCGGTCTTCAGCTGACCGTCGGTCTGGACGACGATCCGGTCGCGCAGTCCGTTGAGCAGCAAGGTCTGCTGGGTCTCGGCGAGCCCCAACTCCCAAGGTCCACCGGCGTGCTTGAGCGAGGTCAGGGGCGAGGCACCCGTACCGCCGTCGTGGCCGGAGATCAGGACGACGTCCGCGTGCGCCTTCGACACACCCGCGGCGACCGTGCCGACACCGACCTCCGAGACCAGCTTCACGTGGATCCGCGCCTGCGGGTTCGCGTTCTTCAGGTCGTGGATCAGCTGGGCGAGGTCCTCGATGGAGTAGATGTCGTGGTGCGGCGGCGGCGAGATGAGCCCGACACCCGGCGTCGAGTGCCGGGTCTTGGCGACCCACGGGTAGACCTTGTGGCCGGGCAGCTGGCCGCCCTCGCCGGGCTTGGCGCCCTGGGCCATCTTGATCTGGATGTCGTCCGCGTTGACCAGGTACTCGCTGGTGACGCCGAAGCGGCCGGAGGCGACCTGCTTGATGGCGCTGCGCCGGGCCGGGTCGTAGAGCCGGTCCGCGTCCTCGCCGCCCTCACCGGTGTTGGACTTGCCGCCCAGCTGGTTCATGGCGATGGCCAGCGTCTCGTGCGCCTCGCGCGAGATGGAGCCGTAGGACATGGCGCCGGTGGAGAAGCGCTTGACGATCTCGGAGACCGGCTCGACCTCGTCGACGGAGATCGGCTCGCGGCCGCTCTTGAAGCCGAACAGACCGCGCAGCGTCATCAGGCGCTCGGACTGCTCGTTCACACGGTCCGTGTACTTCTTGAAGATGTCGTAGCGGTTGGCACGCGTGGAGTGCTGGAGGCGGAAGACCGTCTCCGGGTCGAACAGGTGCGGCTCGCCCTCACGGCGCCACTGGTACTCGCCGCCTATTTCGAGGGCGCGGTGCGCAGGGGCGATGCCGCTCGCCGGGTACGCCTTCGCGTGCCGGGCGGCGACCTCCTTGGCGATGACGTCGATGCCGACGCCGCCGATCTTGGTGGCGGTGCCGCTGAAGTACGTCTCCACAAAGCCCCGGTCGAGACCGACGGCCTCGAAGACCTGGGCGCCGCGGTAGGAGGCAACGGTCGAGATGCCCATCTTGGACATGACCTTCAGGACGCCCTTGCCGAGCGCGTAGATCAGGTTGCGGATGGCCTGCTCGGGCTCGATGCCGGGCAGGAAGGTGCCCGCGCGGACCAGGTCCTCGACGGACTCCATCGCCAGGTACGGGTTGACCGCGGCGGCGCCGAAGCCGATCAGCAGGGCCACGTGGTGGACCTCGCGGACGTCACCGGCCTCGACCAGCAGGCCCACCTGGGTGCGCTGCTTGGTGCGGATGAGGTGGTGGTGGACGGCCGCGGTGAGCAGCAGCGACGGGATCGGCGCGTGCTCGGCGTCGGAGTGGCGGTCCGACAGGACGATCAGCCGGGCGCCGTTCTCGATGGCCGCGTCGGCCTCGGCGCAGATCTCCTCGATGCGCGCGGCGAGGGAGTCGCCGCCGCCGGAGACCCGGTAGAGACCGGAAAGGGTCGCGGCCTTGAAGCCGGGCATGTCGCCGTCGGCGTTGACGTGGATGAGCTTGGCCAGCTCGTCGTTGTCGATCACCGGGAAGGGCAGGGTGACGCTACGGCACGAAGCAGCCGTCGGCTCGAGGAGGTTGCTCGCGGGCCCGAGGGAGGAACGCAGCGAGGTCACGAGCTCCTCGCGGATGGCGTCCAGCGGCGGGTTGGTGACCTGCGCGAACAGCTGGGTGAAGTAGTCGAAGAGCAGCCGGGGGCGCTCGCTCAGCGCGGCAATCGGCGAGTCCGTACCCATCGAACCGATCGGCTCGGCACCGGCTTTGGCCATCGGCGCGATGATGACGCGCAGCTCCTCCTCGGTGTAACCGAAGGTCTGCTGACGGCGGGTGACGGAGGCGTGGGTGTGGACGATGTGCTCGCGCTCGGGCAGGTCGCCCAGCTCGATCTCGCCGGCCTCGATCCACTCGGCGTACGGCTTCTCGGCGGCGAGCTCCGCCTTGATCTCGTCGTCCTCGATGATGCGGTGCTCGACGGTGTCGACGAGGAACATGCGGCCGGGCTGGAGGCGGCCCTTGCGGACGACCTTGGCCGGGTCGATGTCCAGGACGCCGACCTCGGAGCCGAGGACGACCAGGCCGTCGTCGGTGACCCAGTAGCGGCCGGGGCGAAGGCCGTTGCGGTCGAGGACCGCGCCGACCTGCTTGCCGTCGGTGAAGGTGACGCAGGCCGGGCCGTCCCAGGGCTCCATCATCGTGGAGTGGAAGGTGTAGAAGGCGCGGCGGGCCGGGTCCATGGAGTCGTGGTTCTCCCACGCCTCCGGGATCATCATCAGCACCGAGTGCGGCAGTGAACGGCCGCCCAGGTGCAGGAGTTCGAGCACCTCGTCGAAGGACGCCGAGTCGGAGGCGTCCGGCGTACAGATCGGGAAGACGCGCTCGAGTCCCTTGTCACCGAAGAGGTCCGAGGCGATCTGCGACTCGCGGGCGGCCATCCAGTTGCGGTTGCCCTTGACGGTGTTGATCTCACCGTTGTGCGCCACGAAGCGGTACGGGTGGGCCAGCGGCCACGACGGGAAGGTGTTCGTGGAGAAGCGGGAGTGCACGAGCGCGATCGCGGAGGCGAAGCGGCGGTCGGACAGGTCCGGGAAGAAGGGCTCCAGCTGGCCGGTGGTCAGCATGCCCTTGTAGACGATGGTCCGCGCGGACAGCGAGGGGAAGTAGACGCCGACCTCGTGCTCGGCGCGCTTGCGCAGCACGAAGGCCCGGCGGTCCAGGACGATGTCCTTCGACTCGCCGTCGGTGACGAAGATCTGCCGGAAGGCGGGCATCGTCGAACGGGCGGTGGCACCGAGCAGTTCGGGAGCGACCGGCACATCGCGCCAGCCGAGCACGGTGAGGCCTTCCTCGGCCGCGATCGTCTCGATCCGCGAGACGGCGTCCTGGAGGCCGGCCTCCGGCAGGAAGGCGATGCCGACCGCGTAGCCGCCCGCCTCGGGCAGCTCGAATCCGGCCACCTCGCGGAAGAACGCGTCGGGGACCTGGGACAGGATGCCGGCGCCGTCGCCGGAGTCGGGCTCGGAGCCGGTGGCGCCGCGGTGCTCGAGGTTGCGCAGGACCGTCAGGGCCTGCTCGACCAGGGTGTGGGACGCCTCGCCGGTGAGGGTGGCCACGAAGCCGACGCCACACGCGTCGTGCTCGTTGCGGGGGTCGTACATACCCTGCGCAGCAGGGCGAGCATCCATGAAGGACCAGTTCTGGCCATTCTCGGAATGCTGGGACGGCTGGCGCGGCGTACGCATCGGCTCTCCCGTCGTCGTCTCAAGTGGCATATGCATATTGCCGAGGGACGACGTTGGCCCTCTGCGGAGTGCAAAATTTCGTGCAGGTTACATGATGGGGCGGTTCTCGGGAACTGGATACTACGTCCCAACATGCGGACGTCACGGGGTCGCGGTGGGGGTACCGGGCCCAGCGACGGAAGCCATAGGGGACCCGAGCGGACAGATCGATGCCCGTCGGTCCGAGCGCGAGGAGGGCTGCGTCGCCCACCTCACGGATGCGCGACAGGCCTCATTGCCCGCAGCGCTTACGGCTCATGCCCGGTGGTTAAGCACTCGAAACCAGCTAGTAACGGCTACTTATGCGTCAGTCCGCATACCTAGCGGTCCCCCTATCCTACGGCCGTCCCGAAGAACCCGCCCAGGGCGTACGTCACACCGGCCGCGGCACCCCCGAGAGCGAGCTGCCGAAGCCCGCTGAACCACCAGCTCCGAGCCGTCACCCGAGCCACCACGGCCCCACACGCGAACAGCCCGACCAGCGCGAGCAGCACCGCAGGCCACAGCGAGGTCGCACCGAGCAGATACGGCAGTACAGGCAGCAGGGCCCCCAGCGCGAAGGCCCCGAACGACGACACGGCCGCGACCGCCGGCGAGGGCAGATCCCCCGGGTCGATGCCGAGCTCCTCGCGAGCATGGATCTCAAGAGCAAGCTCGGGATCACGAGAGAGCTGCCGCGCCACCTCACGCGCAAGGTGGGAGTCGACCCCCCGCGCCTCGTACAGGGCGGCCAGCTCGGCCTCCTCATCCTGCGGATGCTTCCGCAGCTCCCTGCGCTCCACGTCCAACTCGGCCTCGACGAGCTCGCGTTGAGACGCCACAGACGTGTACTCCCCGGCGGCCATGGAGAAGGCGCCGGCGGCAAGCCCTGCCAGCCCCGTGAGGACGATCGCCTGATGCCCGACGGACCCACCGGCGACACCGGTCATCAACGCGAGGTTGGACACCAGCCCGTCCATGGCCCCGAACACGGCGGGCCGCAGCCACCCTCCCGTCACATCCCGGTGCGTGTGGTTGTCACGGTGCGCCTCATGAAGGGCGGCCTCGGTCTCGATGATGGCCATGCGCGAATCTCCCCAGCAAGCTAAGCCAAAGCTAACTTTAGACAAGTTCTACTCTTGAACAACGCCAAAGATACACACGCCCATTCCCGCTCACCAGCAAGGAAAGGCTGCGCTAACCTGCGGCTTTACCGCCTCCCGCTCACCCGTGCGGGGCTCCGCCCAGATGTCGACCGGGTGACATGAGACCTCCGGACGCTCTGGTCAACCGCCGATGGTGGGACACATCCGCAAAGGTGCCGCGCCCTGTGCGGACCCCCTCCCGGAGAGGCCGTCCATGACATCGATCGCCTGCATCCCCTCGGCCCCGGCCCCCGGGAACGCCCCCGAACTCCGCGAGCGGGCCCGCGGCGCCCTGCTCGGCCTGGCCGTCGGCGACGCCCTCGGGGCCCCCGCCGAGAACATGAAGCCATCCGAGATCCGCGCCCGCTGGGGCCGCATCACGGGCTACGTGGCCGAGGAACCGGCGGGCACGGACGACACGGAGTACGCGATCTTCTCGGGCCTGCTCCTGGCCCGCCACGGCTCGGCCCTCTCCCCCTCCCACGTGGAGGCGGCCTGGCACGAGTGGATCGCGGACCGGGACGAGGGCCCGTTCAAGGGCGCGGGTTTCAGCGAACGCGGCACACTGGAGAACCTCCGCCGAGGCCTGGCGGCCCCCATCTCCGCGCAACACCGCCATGCCTGGAGCGACGGCCTGGCGATGCGCGCGGCCCCCTTCGGCGTCTTCGCCGCGGGCCGCCCCGCCGAGGCGGCCCGCCTGGTCGCGATCGACGGCTCGGTGAGCCACGACGGCGAGGGCATCTACGGCGGCCAGGCGGTAGCGGCAGGCGTCGCGGCGGCGATGGCGGGCGCCCCCACGATCGCGGTGGTGGCCTCGGCTCTGGCGGTGATCCCGGACGACTCCTGGACGGCCCGCTCCCTGCGCCGAGCCGTGGCAGTGGCCCACCGAGGCGAACGCGCCGTCCGCTCCGCGGTCGTCATCGGCGGCTACCCCTGGACCGACCTGGCCCCCGAGGCGGTCGCCCTGGCCTTCGGCGCGTACGCGGCAGCGGACGGCGACTTCGCGGAAGCGGTCCTCACGGCGGTCAACATGGGCCGCGACGCGGACACGACAGCGGCGGTGGCGGGGGCGCTGGCGGGAGCGACGCGGGGGATGTCGTCGATCCCGGAGGAGTGGGCAACACGAATCGGCCCAGCACGCGGAAGCTGCCTACCGGCGATGTCCGGCCACCACGTCCTGGAGGTGGCGGACCTGCTGACCCGGGCGATGCCCAGGGGATACGAGGCCGCCGAGCCGACGGTCGACGGATCGGGGGCGACACGATGAGACCACCGGGACCGTGGACCGAAGGAATGGGCACGAGCGCCCCGACGACCATGACACCTACCGACGAGCCGACGCCCAGGATCACGCCGGCCACCATTGAGGCGACGCCCAGGAGCACGCCCACCACCGACGAGCCGACGCCCACGACCACGCCGACCACCAGCGAACCGACGCCCGCGATGACATCCACCACCAGCGAGCCCACGTCCACGATCACGCCGACCACCAGCGAACCGACTTCCGCGGCGAAGCCGATCGGACCGGAGGTCGCCGATGGCGGGATCGCCCCACAGGGGCCACCGGCACCCGACAACGAAAGTTGTACGGGTGGTGCGGGTGGGAACAACCGGGCCGAAGGCGAAGCCGAGGCCCGCAAAGCAACCCTCGGCCTCCTACTGGGCCTGGCCTCCGGCGACGCCGCCGGCTGGCCCTCCGCCCGTCACAGAGCAACCCGCATGCCCGACTGGACCCGCCGCCTCACCCGCGAACTCGACACCTTCGCCGAACAGAACGCAACCACCACCCTCCCCGTCCCCATCGCCCTGAACCAACCCCCCGAGCCCCTCAAACTCGGCCCCTCGGACGACGCGGAATGGGCAGCCTTCGCCGCAGAAGCCCTACTGAAGGCCGGCGACGACACCGCCCTGGGCGACCTCTCAAGAGACCGCCGCACAAGAGCCGCCATCGACCTCACCTGGAACGCCCTCGCCGCAGAAGTAGCCGCCGCAGCAAACCGCGCCCCGGAAGTCGAATCCGCCGTCCTCCCCCTCCGCGCCCGCATCTCAGTAAGAGCAGGCCTAGGAAACCTCGCAGCCGGCCTACGCCCACCCGCCACCGGCCACGACAACCCCCACTACTTCGACGACGCGGCCTGCGTAAGAGCCTGCGTCCTCGCAGTAGCCCACCCCGGCGACCCCGAACGCGCCGCCGCCCTGGCCGAGTTCGACGCCCGCTACACCCAGGACGGCGACGGCGTACACGGAGCAAGGGCGATGGCCGCGGCGGTATCCCTCGCCCTGACCGGAGCCGACGTGGACACCTGCGTATCCGCAGCCCTCACCGAACTCCCCGAATCCACAGAGATCGGCCGCAACGCCCGCCACGCCCTCCACCTGGCCGCAACCATCGAATCCGCCTTCGCCCTGATCCCCCTCCTCGAACACCAAATCGTCGACCACGTCTACAGCTACGGCATCGCCGCCGCCGAAACCGTCCCGGTCGCCCTCGCCCTGGCAACCGCCGCACGGGGCCGTATCGCCGAGGCGGTCCCCGCCGCCGCCTGCCTCTCCCGCGTGGCCGACTCCGCCCCCGCCCTGGTCGGCGCCCTCACCGGCGCACTGAGCGGCGGCGACGCCATCCCCGCCACCTGGCGGGACGCCTGCCGCACCCTCTCCGGCTGCGCACTCCCCCGCCTCACCGGCACCGACCTGGTGGAACTCGCCGGACTCCTGGAAGCCGCACAACCGGCCCCGCCAGGAGCATGATTCGGTACATGCCTCTCAAACAACCCGCACAACAAGAAACCACCCTTGAGGACCGCATCACCGGAGCCCTGGTGGGCGCGGCGGTCGGCGACGCCCTCGGCGGCCCGGTCGAGGGCTACTCCCCCGACCAGATCCTCGAACGCCACGGCGGCCGCGTCCACGGCATCGTCGGCCCCTGGAACGGCGACGACTGGCGCACGGCCCGCCCGATCGCGCCGTACCACAAGGGCGACGGCCACGTCACCGACGACACCTTGATGACGCACGCGCTGATCCGCGTCTACGCGAAGGTCCGCGACCACCTGGACGCGTACGCGATCGCCGACCACCTGGTCCCCGACCTGACGACGAACCCGCGCTGGATCCCGGAGTTGGAGGCGGAGGCCCTCCCCCTCCACCGCATCTTCCTCGCGGAGAAGTGGCTGGTGGCCCGCCTCCACTACGGCCACGTGGACCCACGCGAGGCCGGCGTGGGCAACATCGTCAACTGCGGTGCGGCGATGTACATGGCCCCGGTGGGCCTGGTCAACGCGGCCAACCCGAGGGGCGCGTACACCGAAGCCCTGGACATCGCGGCGGCCCACCAGTCCTCGTACGGCCGCGAGGCGGCAGCGGTCTTCGCGGCGGCGGTGGCGGCGGCCTGCGTACCGGGCGCAACCCCCGACTCGGTGGTCGCGGCCTGCCTCACCGTGGCGAAGGACGGCACCCGCACGGCAATCGAGCAGGTCTGCGAAGTAGCCACGCACTACTCGGACTTCGAATCGGCGTTGACTCCCCTACGGGAGGCGGTGGCGCCGTACGACACCGTGGGCCCCGACTACCGCTCCCCCTCCCTGGACGCCCGCCGCCCCTCCCGCACCCGGGCGATCGAGGAGCTCCCCATCGCCCTGGGCATGTTGGTGGTCTCCGGCGGCGACTTCCGCCACGCGGTGCTGGGTTCGGTGAACTACGGCCGGGACTGCGACTCGATCGCGACGATGGCGGGCGCGGTGGCCGGCGCATTGGGTTCACCGGTCCCACAGGACTGGTCCAAGACAATCGCGGAGGCCAGCCGCCTGGACCTCTGGGAACCGGCGACCACCCTCACCGCCGTAGCGCGCGAGATCTTCGAAGGAGACGTCCACCGACGCCGAGCCCACGAGGCCGCGTTCACGCAGATCGCAGGCCCCAGATGCTCCGACTGACCTGGGTCCAACCAGAAGACCTGATCGGCCACGAACTCCACCAGGCAACCCTGGACGGCCGAGAACCCACAACAATCGCAACCCGCTGGCGAGCAGCGGGAGGCCACGAAGCCCCTCCCAGAGCAGGCGCGTCCCCCGACCCAACCACCCGCTACCTACGCCAACTGGCAGAAGACCTACTCGACGAACTAACAGACCTACCAAGCAAGTTGACCGACCAAGAACCCACCGACCTAGCAAAAATCAAAGCAAGCTGCCCCCACTGGCCCTATCCAGCCCAACCCAGCGGCCCAGACTTGCCCCACCCAGCCCAAGCTGGCGGCCCCACCTGCCCCCCTCCCGCCCCAGCTGCGGGCAGTCGTGCCGCTGGGGCGGCTCCCGACCCAAAGAAAGGCGGCACCCCGCAAGCGCGGGCAAGCGACCCCACCCCTACGACAACCCCCACCCAGGCGAGCCTGGAAGCAGCCTGGCTAGGCAGAGCCATCGGCTGCCTCCTAGGCAAACCAGTGGAGAAACTCCCTCTCCCCGCCATCCGCCAACTGGCCAAATCCACCGACAACTGGCCCCTGAACACCTACTTCACAGCGAAAGGCGTCCCCACCGAACTCCTCTCCACCCACCCCTGGAACCGCCGCTCCGCCCCCACCTCCCTCGCCGAGAACATCGACGGCATGCCAGAGGACGACGACCTCAACTACCCCCTCCTGAACCTCCTGTTGCTACAACGCCACGGCAGACACTTCACCCCCACCGACCTGGCCACCCTCTGGCTCGACGAACTCCCGGCCGGCCGCACCTTCACCGCGGAGCGAATCGCCTACCGCAACCTCCTCACCGGCATCGAACCCCCACAGACCGCCCGCCACCGCAACCCCTTCCGAGAATGGATCGGCGCTCTGATCCGCGCCGACGTCCACGGCTGGACCAACCCCGCCGCCCCCGCCGCCGCGGCCGAACAGGCCCACCGCGACGCCACCCTCACCCACACCGCCAACGGCGTCTACGCGGCGATGTTCATCGCGGCCACCATCGCCCAGGCGACCACCGGCACCCACGACATCCACACCTGCCTCCGCACCGGCCTCACGGTGATCCCACCCCGATCCCGCCTCGCCGAAGCCATCCACCACGCGATCCAACTCGCCCACAAACACGATGACTTCGACACGGTCGTCGACGAACTCCACGCCACCTACACCCCCACCCACCACTGGGTCCACGCCATCCCCAACACCGCCCTGATCACCGCCGCCCTCACCCACGCGAACGGCGACTTCACCGGCTCCATCTCCCGCGCGGTGGGCGGCGGTTGGGACACCGACTCCAACGGCGCCACCGCGGGCAGCATCGCCGGACTCCTCGCCGGTACCCCCACCGCCCTCCCCGACCACTGGACGACCCCGTTGAAGAACCGACTCGCCACCTCCGTCGGCGACTTCGACGGCACCGGCTTCGACACCCTGGCCCACCTCACCCACCGGGAGGCTTCCCGCCCATGACCCACATCGTCGTGCTGGGCAGCACGAACATGGACCTGGTCGCGTACGTCGACAGGGCGCCGGAGCGCGGAGAGACCGTGACGGGACGGGAGTTCCGTACGATCCCCGGCGGCAAGGGCGCCAACCAGGCGATCGCCGCCGCCCGCGCCGGCGCCACCGTGACAATGATCGGCGCCGTCGGCAATGACGTGTACGGCCCCCAACTCCGGTCCGCCCTCGAACACTCCGGCGTCGACACCGACCTCCTCCGCACGATCGACACCCCCTCCGGCACCGCCCACATCGTCGTGGACGACGACGGCGGCAACGCGATCGTGGTCATCCCCGGCGCCAACGGCACCGTCGACCACCTCGCCCCCGGCGACGAGGCCCTCATCGCCTCCGCCGACGCCCTGCTCCTCCAGTTGGAGATCCCCCTCGCGGCGGTGATCGTGGGCGCGCAGACAGCCCGCGCCCACGGCGTCCGCACGATCCTCACCCCCGCCCCCGCCCAACCGCTCCCACCCGAACTCCTCGCCGCCGTCGACCTGTTGGTCCCCAACGAGCACGAGGCGACCACCCTCACCGGCCTCGCCGACCCGATCGCCGCGGCCACCGCCCTGCTCGACAGCGTGCCGGCGGCCGTCGTCACCCTCGGCCCGGCCGGCTGCCTCTACGTCACCCGCGGCGCCGAACCCCTCGCCGTCCCCGCACCCGAAGCGACCGCCGTCGACTCGACCGGCGCCGGCGACACCTTCGTGGGCGCCCTCGCGGTGGCCCTCGCCGAGGAGCGCCCGATCCGCGAGGCCCTCAAGTGGGCAGCAGCGGCAGCCGCGTTGTCGGTACAGCGTCGGGGCGCGTCGGCGTCGATGCCGTACCGCACCGAGATCGAGACGGAGTACGCCTCATGAACACCGAACCCACCAGAACCACCCCCGCCACCACGACCACCCCCGCCACTACCTCTGCCTCCATGACCTCTCCCCCGCTCACCGGCCTGCGCGTCCTCGACCTCGCCACCCTCTTCGCCGGCCCCCTCGCCGCCACCCTGCTCGGCGACTTCGGCGCCGAGGTCGTCAAGATCGAGCACCCGACGAAACCCGACCCCTCGCGCGGCCACGGCCCGTCCAAGGACGGCGTCGGCCTGTGGTGGAAGCTGCTGGGCCGCAACAAGCGCACGATCACCCTGGACCTGTCCAAACCCGGCGGCCGGGAGACTCTCCTGCGCCTCGCCGCCACCGCCGACGTGATCATCGAGAACTTCCGCCCCGGCACCCTGGAGAAATGGGACCTCGGGTGGGCCGAACTCTCCGCCGCCAACCCCGGGTTGGTCCTCGCCCGGGTCACCGGCTTCGGTCAGTTCGGCCCGTACGCGCACCGCCCCGGCTTCGGCACCCTCGCGGAGGCGCTCAGCGGCTTCGCCGCCATCACCGGCGAACCGGACGCGCCCCCGGCCCTCCCGCCGTTCGGCCTGGCCGACTCGATCGCGGGCCTGGCGACGGCGTACGCCGTGATGACCGCACTCGCCGCCCGCGACCGCACCGGCGAGGGTCAGGTCGTCGACATGGCGATCATCGAGCCGATCCTCACCGTGCTCGGCCCGCAGCCCCTCTGGTACGACCAGCTCGGCCACGTCCAGCCGCGCACCGGCAACCGGTCCGTCAACAACGCCCCGCGCGGCACCTACAGCACCGCCGACGGCAGTTGGGTCGCCGTCTCGACCTCCGCCCAGTCGATCGCCGAGCGGGTGCTGCGCCTGGTGGGCCGCCCGGAGCTGATCGACGAACCGTGGTTCGCGACGGGCGAGGGACGGGCCCGCCACGCCGACCTGCTCGACGAGGCCGTCGGCGGCTGGATCGCCGAGCGCCCTCGCGACGAGGTGCTCGCGGCCTTCGAGAAGGCGGAGGCCGCGGTCGCCCCGATCCAGGACGTACGGGATGTGATGGAGGACCCGCAGTACGCGGCCCTCGACACGATCACCACCGTCGAGGACCCCGAACTGGGCCCCCTGCGCATGCAGAACGTCCTCTTCCGCCTCTCCGCCACCCCCGGCGCGATCCGCTGGGCGGGCCGCCCGCACGGCGCGGACACCGACGAGGTCCTGACCGACCTGGGCCTGACCCCGGCCGAACTGGCCACCCTGCGCGCGGCGGGCGCCGTATGAACGCAACCCCGCTGAACGCAACCGCGACGAGCACGACCCTCCTGCCCACGACCCCACTGACGTGGCTCTACGCCCCCGGCGACCGCCCGCACGTGGTGGCCAAGGCGCTCGCGTCCGGCGCCGATGTGGTGGTGGTCGACCTGGAGGACGCGGTCGCCCCGGACCGCAAGGAGTACGCCCGCGCGGCCACCGCCGAACTCCTCACCGCACCCCAGCCCGTCCCCGTCCACGTCCGCGTGAACGCCCTCGACGGCCCGCTCGCGGTCCAGGACCTCGCCGTACTGGCCGCCCTCCCCGGTCTCTCCGGTCTCCGCCTCCCGAAGGTGACGTCCGCGGCACAGGTGATCGTCGTCGCGGAGGCCACGGCCCCCGCCGCCCCCGCCGAGGGAGACGCGCCCGCCCTCCACGCCCTCCTGGAATCCGCCCTCGGCATCGAACACGCCCACGCCATCGCCACCGCCCACCCCGCGCTGCGCGGTATCGCGCTGGGCGAGGCGGATCTACGGGCCGACCTGGGCGTACGCGAGGACGCGGGGCTCGACTGGTGCCGGTCGCGGGTCGTGGTGGCGGCACGGGCGGCCGCGCTGCCCCCGCCGCCGCAATCGGTCCATCCGGACATCCGTGACCTGGAGGGCCTGGCCGCGTCCTGCGCGCACGGCCGCACCCTGGGTCTCCTGGGCCGGGCCGCCATCCATCCCCGTCAACTCCCGATCATCGAACGGGCCTACCTGCCCACGGAACGGGAGATCGAGGAGGCGGAGACGGTCGTGAAGGCGGCGACGAGGGAACAGGGCGCCCAGGCGCTGCCGGACGGGAGGTTCATCGACGCGGCGGTGGTGACAGCGGCGCACCGCACCCTGTCACTCGCCCGCCGACGCTGAGAGTCGGAAAAGCTGGCCGGTCAGCCCTTCTTGGCCGACTCGGCCTCGTCCTTCACGTCTTCGCCGGCTACGGCCTTCTCGTCGGTGGTGTCGTCCTCGGCGGCTTCCTTCGCCTCCGAGGACGCCTCCTTGTCACCGGCGTCCGCCTTGGCGGAGACGTCAGTCTTCTTCTCGTCCCCGTCGCCGTCGGCCTCGCCGTCCTCCGCGGCACCCGGCTCCACGACCTCCTCGCGTCCCGGCCGCTTCTTCGCCGAGATCACGAAGTACGTGACCGCCAGCAGGAAGACGACCAGCGCGGTCCAGTCGTTCAGCCGCAGGCCCAGGATGTGGTGGGCGTCGTCGACGCGCAGATACTCGATCCAGGCGCGGCCCACACAGTACGAGGCGACGTACAGCGCGAAGGCCCGCCCGTGGCCGAGCTTGAAGCGCCGGTCGGCCCAGATGACCAGGAAGGCGACGCCGACGCACCACAGGGACTCGTAGAGGAAGGTCGGCTGGTAGGTGCCGGGCACCCGCCCGTCCGTCGAGGACGTGATCTTCACGGCCCAGGGCAGATCCGTCGCCTTGCCGTAGAGCTCCTGGTTGAACCAGTTGCCCCAGCGGCCGATCGCCTGTGCGAGGGCGATGCCGGGTGCGAGGGCGTCGGCCCACGCCGGCAGCGGGATGCCCCGGCGCCGACAGCCGATCCAGGCGCCCACCGCGCCGAGGGCGATCGCGCCCCAGATACCGAGGCCGCCCTCCCACACCTTGAAGGCGTCCACCCAGTCACGGCCCTCGCTGAAGTACAGCTCGTAGTCCGTGATCACGTGGTAGAGGCGACCGCCGACCAGGCCGAACGGCACGGCCCAGACCGCGATGTCGGCCACTGTGCCGGCCCGCCCGCCGCGGGCGATCCAGCGCTTGTTGCCGAGCCAGACCGCGACGAAGACGCCGATGATGATGCAGAACGCGTAGCCGCGGAGCGGAATGACACCGAAGAGGTGCACCACCGAGCGCGACGGGCTGGGAATGTAGGCAAGTTCCATGGCAGGGTCGACGCTACCGTGCCGGACCGGGCACACGACGGGCGGCCCGGCAACGGGTCCATAACAGGGTGGTGAGAATCGCTCACCCTTGATGGCGCACCCTGGATCGCTACCCCTTGTCCGCCTCCTGCACCTGCTGCTTCAGCTTCGCGGGAGTCATCGACTGGTCCGCGTAGATGTTCTTGCCGTTCAGCAGGACGGTCGGCGTGCCGGTGAAGCCGCCGGTGGAGAAGGCCTGCGCGGACTTCGCGACCCAGCTGTTGTGCGTACCGTCCTCGACACATGTACGGAACGTCGCCGTGTCGAGTCCGTCGACCTTGCCCGCCAGCTCGATCAGCTTGCTGTTCTTGGCGTAGGCGTCGTCTGTCTCCGTCGGCTGGTTCTCGTACAGCGTGTCGTGGTAGTCGCGGAACTTTCCGGCGTCCTGGGCGCAGGCCGCCGCGTTGGCCGCGTTGCGCGAGCCGGTGCCGCCGAGGTTGCCGTCGATGATCGTGACCAGGTGGTACTCGACCCGCAACTGGCCGGAGTCCGTCAGCTCGTGCAGCGTCGAGCGGTACGCCGACTCGAAGGCCTTGCAGGCCGGGCAGCGGAAGTCCTCCCAGACCGTGAGGGTCGTCTTCGCCCCGTCCTTGCCGACCGGGATCGCCAGGCTGTCCTTGCCCTGCGCCCCGGAGGGTGCCACGACCGGTCCCGCGGACTTGCTGCCGTCGTCCTTGCCCGAGTTGGCGGCGACCACGCCGATCACCGCCGCAAGACCCAGGACGCAGACGACGCTCGCGCCCACGATCAGCGTCCGCCGTCGCCGCTCCCCGGCCTTCTGCTTCTCACGCTCGACCGCCAGCCGCTCGCGAGCGGTGCGCTTTCCGTCACGGTTCTTCTCACTCACACCCCCAGAACGAACCGGGGAGGCGCAGCGCGCCTCCCCGGTCCCAGCTCCACCCGTTCGAGTGACTGGCTGTTCTGTCACGAGCTTTCAGGCGCGCGTGTCCACGCCTTCACGCCTCCGTTCGGCCTACGCCTGTCCGCGCACGCCCTTGGCCAGTTCACCGGCGAGCGCGCGGACCGCCTCGACGCCGGCCGCGTCGTCCGGCGCGTCCAGCATGCGCTTGACGAAGGCCGAGCCGACGATCACACCGTCGGCGAAGCCGGCCACCTCGGCGGCCTGCTTGGCGTCGGAGACCCCGAGCCCGACGCAGACGGGCAGGTCGGTGCCGGTGGCGCGGGTGCGTGCCACCAGGTCCTGGGCCTGCGCGCCCACGGAGGCGCGGGTACCGGTGACGCCCATCAGCGAGGCGGCGTAGACGAAGCCGCTGCCCGCCGCGGTGATCCGTGCGAGCCGCTCGTCCTTGCTGCTGGGCGCGACCACGAAGACCGTGGCGAGCCCGTGCTTCTCGGCGTGCTCCCTCCACAGCCCCGCCTCCTGCACCGGCAGGTCGGGCAGGATGCAGCCCGCCCCGCCGGCCTCGGCGAGCTCGGCGGTGAAGCGCTCGACGCCGTAGCGGTCGATGGGGTTCCAGTACGTCATGACGAGTACGGGCTTCCCGCTCGCCGCGTGCGCCTCGCGGACCGTACGCATGACGTCCGCGATCTTGACGCCACCCCGCAGGGCGATGTCGTCGGCGGTCTGGATGACGGGACCGTCGAGGACGGGGTCGCTGTGCGGCAGCCCCACCTCGACGACGTCCGCGCCTCCGTCGAAGGCGGCCTTGATCGCCTCGATGCCGCCGTCCACGGTCGGGAACCCGGCCGGGAGGTAGGCGATGAGCGCGGAGCGGCCCTCGGCCTTGGCACCGGCGAGGGTGTCGGACAGCAGCTGAATGTTCCCGCTCACTTGGCGTCCCCCTCGATCTCGGCGGTGGCGGCGGCGTCGGCCGCGACCTCGGCGTCGGTGTCGTACAGGCCGAAGTAGCGTGCGGCCGTGTCCATGTCCTTGTCGCCGCGGCCGGACAGGTTGATGACGATCAGCCCGTCCTTGCCCAGCTCCCGGCCGACCTCCAGGGCGCCGGCCAGCGCGTGGGCGCTCTCGATGGCCGGGATGATGCCCTCGGTGCGGGACAGCAGGCGCAGGGCCTGCATCGCCGCGTCGTCGGTGACCGCGCGGTACTCGCCGCGGCCGCTGTCCTTGAGGTAGGAGTGCTCGGGGCCGATGCCCGGGTAGTCCAGGCCGGCCGAGATGGAGTACGGCTCGGTGATCTGGCCCTCCTCGTCCTGGAGGACGTAGGAGCGGGAGCCGTGCAGGATGCCGGGCTCGCCCGCGGTGAGGGTCGCCGCGTGCTCGCCGGTCTCCACGCCGTGCCCCGCGGGCTCGCAGCCGATGAGGCGTACGCCGGCGTCCGGGATGAAGGCGTGGAACAGGCCGATGGCGTTGGAGCCGCCGCCGACACAGGCGATCGCCGCGTCGGGGAGGCGTCCGGCGCGCTCCAGGATCTGCCGGCGGGTCTCGACGCCGATCACGCGGTGGAAGTCGCGGACCATGGCCGGGAAGGGGTGCGGGCCGGCGACCGTACCGAACAGGTAGTGCGTGTGGTCGACGTTGGCGACCCAGTCGCGGAAGGCCTCGTTGATCGCGTCCTTCAGCGTGCGGCTGCCGGACTTCACGGCGACGACCTCGGCGCCGAGCATGCGCATGCGGGCCACGTTCAGGGCCTGCCGCTGGGTGTCGATCTCGCCCATGTAGATGGTGCATTCGAGGCCGAACAGCGCGCAGGCCGTCGCGGTCGCCACGCCGTGCTGGCCGGCGCCGGTCTCCGCGATGACCCTGGTCTTGCCCATGCGCTTGGTGAGCAGGGCCTGGCCGAGGACGTTGTTGATCTTGTGCGAGCCGGTGTGGTTGAGGTCCTCGCGCTTGAGGAACACACGGGCACCGCCCGCTTCCGCGGCGAAACGGGACACCTCGGTGAGCGCGCTCGGCCTGCCGGTGTAGTTGACCAGGAGGTCGTCCAGTTCGCGGGCGAACTCCTCGTCGTGCTTGGCCTTTTCGTACTCGACGGCGACCTCGTCCACGGCGGCGACGAGAGCCTCCGGGATGAACTTGCCGCCGAACGCGCCGAAGTAGCCTTCGGCGCTGGGGATCTGACCCTCGGGGTCGGGAATGAAGAACTCGCTGGGCATGCGGAAACCTCACGGTGAGTGCGTGTGAAAAGACACTGTTCGCCGTGGGGGCGGGGACTTGTCTGTTGACGGCAGGCCGTCAGTGGTTGCTCGCGCTCACGCGGCGGTAGCCGCACGTCGACAAGAGCCCCGCGCCCCTTACGGGGCGCTGCCATCGGCGGCCGTTCACCTGCCCGGGTTCGTCTCCGATGACGTAACGGACCCTGCGGCCGTGGATCCTGCGCGCCGGGGCGCGGCAGCCCCGAGGGCGGCAGCCGCGCGCGAGGCGGGCGTGCCGGTCCATGGGGGTCAGGGTGAGCGTCATCGGGGCAACTCTAGCCGGAGATCAGCCGCGGCCGTGGCGGAGTGCGGGGTGTTCGCCCGCGGCCACCAGGTCCGCGACCGCGGTCTTCGGGTCCTTGCCCGTCACCAGGGACTCGCCGACCAGGACCGCGTCGGCGCCGGCGTTGGCGTAGGCGATGAGGTCGTGCGGGCCGCGGACGCCGGACTCGGCGATCTTGACGAGGCCGGCGGGGATCTCGGGCGCGAGGCGCTCGAAGGTGCCGCGGTCGACCTCCAGGGTCTTCAGGTTGCGCGCGTTGACGCCGATGATCTTGGCGCCCGCGTCCACCGCCCGCTCGACCTCGTCCTCGTCGTGCACCTCGACGATCGGGGTCAGCCCGATGGAGACGGCCCGCTCGATCAGCGACTCCAGGGCCGGCTGCTCCAGGGCGGCCACGATCAGCAGCGCGAGGTCGGCGCCGTACGCGCGGGCCTCCCACAGCTGGTACGACGTGACGATGAAGTCCTTGCGCAGGACCGGGATGTCCACGCGGGCGCGGACGGCCTCCAGGTCGGCCAGCGAGCCGCCGAAGCGGCGCTGCTCGGTCAGCACGGAGATGACGGCCGCGCCGCCCGCCTCGTAGTCCGCGGCGAGTCCGGCCGGGTCGGCGATCGCGGCCAGCGCGCCCTTGGAGGGGCTGGAGCGCTTGACCTCACAGATGACCTTGACGCCGTCGCCCTTGAGCGCGGCCAGTCCGTCCTTGGCCGCGGGAGCCTTCGCCGCGCGCTCCTTGAGCTCGTCGAGGCTGACGCGCGCCTGCCGCTCCGCGAGGTCGGCACGGACTCCGTCGATGATCTCGTCGAGCACACTCACGCGAGCGGCCCCCTTCCAGACGGTTGACTGTTGAAGCGGTTGACCCGGAGATAAAACCGGTGGTCACGTCGATGGTATCCGGAGCGGGGCGTAGGCCTCACATCCGGTTGACGCCGGTCCCACTACCTGGACATTCGGCAATTGATCAAGGGTGCAGCCAGCCACCGAGGGGCAGGTTCCGGACAACCGTGAAGACCAGCAGCAATGTCCCCAGCGACCACAGGTGCACCGGCCCGAGATCGATCCGCAGCGGCCGTCCGCGCGCCGCGCGCACCACCCATACGGTCCACACCACGGCGAAGCCCAGATAGGCGACCACGGCCAGCGCGTTGTCCTGGAGCGCCGCCAGGAAGTCCCCGTGCGCGAAGGCGTGCGCGCTGCGCAGGCCGCCGCAGCCGGGACAGTAGATGCCGGTGAGGCTGTACAGGGGGCAGGCCGGGTAGTGGCCGGGTTCGTTCGGGTCCACGGTGCCCACGTAGGCGAAGGCTCCGACGACCGCGGCGAGGATCCCCGCGGGGACCGCGATCCGTCCCAGTGCCGACCCGGAGTCGGACGGCGTCACCCTCTGGCTGTCGGCGTTCACGTCTCGCATTCTGCCCCCTCGCACACGAATGCGACACGAGTGAGGGGCGACCCGGCACCGGATCGCCCCTCACAAAAGGTGTGTACGCGCGTCAGCTCTTGACGCCCACCGGGTTGCTCGCGGCAGCCGCGGCGGCCCGCGCCTCCGCGTGCGGGTCCTCCTTCGACTGGCCGAGGCCCATCCCGCGCATGATGAGGCCGACGACCCCGCCGAGGACCACGACGACCATGCCGGCCCAGAAGCCCGCGGGCTCAGCCATCACCATAAAGACACCCGAAACGCAGAACCCGATGAAGGCGATCGTGACACCGGTCCAGGCGGCCGGGGTGTGACCGTGGCTGCTGCCCGCCATGACTTGCTCCTCGTTGCTGTGTGTACGTCGTGTACGTCTCCGAGCAGGAACGCTCAGATCTCATTCTTCCGCATACGCCGGTGCAACCTATCCCGGGGTCACTCCGGAACGGCTAGGCGCCCGTCGGATCTTCACCCCTGTCGAGTGCCTTCCAGATCTCCTCCGGCCGATCCGGGTCGACCGGCGCGGCCCTACGGCGAACCCTCGGGGCCCCATTGCGCTCGTAACGACCGGACATCGCAGGCCACAGGCGCCCATAGCGAATGGCGAGAAGACCGGCCAGCAGAATCAGCGCCCCGCCCACCGCCGCGACGTACGGCCAAGCGGTATGCGAGAGCGCATCCACAGTCGCCGACGTATCGCCCGCCGCCTTCGCCGCCTGCTCGTCCAACGCCGAGCTGTCGGACACGCCAAGCAGCGCAGCGGCAACCGTGCCGGCGCCCGAGAGCGCGAGCAGCACCGAGACCAGCAACCGCCCCGCCTTGCGAACGGCGAAAACGGCGACCAGCGCGGCAAGGCCGACTATCGCCAGCGCCGCGGGCACACCCGTGACGTCGCTTCCCCTGGCGGTCAGCGGAAACGCGCCGCCGGCCACCGTCGCGGTGCCCTCCGACCAGCGTTGTCGCGTCGACAACAGGGCCACGGCCGCGCCGAGCGCGCCGGACGTCAGGGCCACGGCAAGACTCCGGCGGGCGGCCCGAGCGGGTCCCGCGGCTTCGGATCGGGGGTGAGGAACAGCAGTCACGTACCCCACTATCGCCTGAACCCCGGGCGAACCGTCACCCGGGGCTCACGTGATACGCGCCCCACTGCCCGGAAAGAGTCCGGTTTGCGGCCTTAACTGCCCAGCCGGTTCGCCGTGTGGACGGCGCGCAGGACCGCCGCCGCCTTGTTGCGGCACTCCTCGTCCTCGGCGACCGGATCGGAGTCGGCGACGATGCCGGCGCCCGCCTGGACGTACGCTGTGCCGTCGCGCAGCAGGGCCGTGCGGATGGCGATGGCGGTGTCGGAGTCGCCCGCGAAGTCGAGGTAGCCGACGCAGCCGCCGTACAACCCCCGCCTGGACGGCTCCAGTTCGTCGATGATCTGCATCGCCCGGGGCTTGGGCGCGCCGGAGAGGGTGCCGGCCGGGAAGCAGGCCGTCAGGACGTCGTAGGCGGTGCGGCCCGGGGCCACCCGGCCGGTCACCGTGGAGACGATGTGCATCACGTGCGAGTAGCGCTCGATGGACATGAAGTCGACGACCTCGACCGAGCCCGGCTCGCAGACCCGTCCCAGATCGTTACGTCCGAGGTCGACCAGCATGAGGTGCTCGGCGCGCTCCTTGGGGTCGGCGAGCAGCTCGTCGGCGAGGGCCTGGTCCTCCTGCGGAGTGGCCCCGCGCGGGCGGGTGCCGGCGATGGGGTGGACCATGGCCCGCCCGTCCTCGACCTTCACCAGCGCCTCCGGGCTGGAGCCGACCACGTCGAAGCCCTCGAAGCGGAAGAGATACATGTACGGCGACGGATTGGTTGCCCGCAGGACCCGGTAGACGTCCAACGCGCTTGCCGTGCACGGCGTTTCGAAGCGCTGGGAGGGGACGACCTGGAAGGCCTCGCCGGCCCGGATGCGCTCCTTGACGTCCTCGACGGCGGCCCGGAAGTCGGGGCCGCCCCACAGCGCGGTGTACTCGGGCAGTTCGGAGGGCGGGAGTATGGCCGGCGGCTGGGCCACCGCGCGCGAGAGGTCGGCCTCCATGGCGTCGAGGCGGGCGACCGCGTCCGCGTGGGCCTCGTCGACGCCCGTGTCGAGGTCGTTGTGGTTGATCGCGTTGGCGATCAGCAGGACCGAGCCCTCCCAGTGGTCCATGACGGCGAGGTCGCTGGTCAGGAGCATGGTCAGCTCGGGGAGCTTGAGGTCGTCCCGCTCGCCGGGGCCGATCTTCTCCAGGCGGCGCACGATGTCGTAGCCCAGATAGCCGACCATGCCGCCGGTGAAGGGCGGCAGGCCCTCCTGGTGGGGGGTGTGCAGGGCCTCGATGGTGGCGCGCAGGGCGGCCAGCGGGTCACCGTCGACCGGGACGCCGACGGGAGGGGTGCCCAGCCAGTGCGCCTGGCCGTCGCGGGCCGTGAGCGTGGCGGCGCTGCGGACTCCCACGAAGGAGTACCGGGACCAGGAGCGGCCGTTCTCCGCGGACTCCAGCAGGAAGGTGCCGGGGCGCTCGGCGGCGAGCTTGCGGTAGAGCGCGACCGGGGTGTCGCCGTCGGCGAGGAGCTTGCGGGTGACCGGGATGACCCGACGGTCGGTGGCCAGCTTGCGGAAGGTCTCGAGGTCCATGGCGGCTGACCCTACTGATTCGGGACGGCGGAGCCGGAATCGGAGCCGTCCTTGAGGAGCGCTTCGGAGCCGTCCTTGAGAAGCGCCTCGGCACCGTCCTTGAGGAGCACGTCCGCGTCGAAGCAGGTGCGCGCGCCGGTGTGGCAGGCGGCGCCGACCTGGTCGACCTTCACGAGGACCGTGTCCGCGTCGCAGTCCAGGGCGACGGACCTGACGTGCTGGACGTGCCCCGAGGTGTCGCCCTTGACCCAGTACTCCCGGCGGCTGCGCGACCAGTACGTGCAGCGGCCGGTGGTCAGGGTGCGGTGCAGCGCCTCGTCGTCCATCCAGCCGAGCATCAGCACCTCTCCGGTGTCGTACTGCTGGGCGATGGCGGGCACGAGCCCGTCGGGGCTGCGCTTGAGGCGGGCGGCGATCTCGGGGTCGAGACCGCTGGACTGGGGCTTGCTGGTCATGGGTGCCATTGTGCCGCGCGGCACTGACAGTGACGGGACGGTGTCCACTGTGCGGACTTGGTGGACGGTCGTACGCTGGCAGCATGTCGACCTTTGCCAAGCGCGAACGGCTTCTGCTCGCCGATCTCTTGGAAACCGCGGGCCCTGACGCCCCGACCCTCTGCGAGGGCTGGCAGGCCCGGGACCTCGCCGCGCACGTGGTGGTGCGCGAGCGCCGCGCCGACGCGGCCGGCGGCATCATGATCAAGCAGCTCGCGCCACGTCTGGACCGGGTGATGGCGGAGTTCGCGGCGAAGCCCTATGAGGAGCTGATCCAGCTCATCCGTACGGGGCCGCCGCGCTTCTCGCCGTTCCAGCTCAAGCAGCTCGACGAGGCGTCCAACACGGTCGAGTTCTACGTCCACACGGAGGACGTACGGCGTGCGCAGCCGGAGTGGACGCCCCGCGAGCTGGACCCGGTGTTCCAGGACGCCCTGTGGTCCCGCCTGGAGCGCATGGCCCGGCTGATGGGCCGCGGCGCGCCCACCGGCCTGGTGCTGCGCCGTCCCGACGGCCAGACCGCGGTCGCCCACAAGGGCGCACCGGTCGTGACGGTGACGGGTGAGCCCTCGGAGCTGCTGCTGTTCGTCCACGGCCGGCAGAACGTGGCCAAGGTGGAGCTGGACGGCGACGAGAACGCGATCGCCAAGCTCCAGGAGGCCAAGCAGCTCGGGATCTGAGGCATCCCAGGCATCCGGAAGGGCGCTCTTCTTTGGAAGGGCGCCCCTCTTCAGCTAGCGAACGGGATGCCCCGCGTCCCTGAGCGCCCGCTTCACTTCCCCGATCCGCAGATCCCCGAAGTGGAAGACGGACGCGGCGAGCACGGCGTCCGCGCCCGCGCCGATGGCCGGCGGGAAGTCGGTGAGCCGGCCCGCGCCGCCGGAGGCGATCAGCGGGACCGTGACGTGCTTGCGGACGGCCTCGATCATCTCGATGTCGTAGCCGTCCTTGGTGCCGTCCGCGTCCATCGAGTTGAGCAGGATCTCGCCCGCGCCCAGCTCGGCGGCCCGGTGCGCCCACTCGACCGCGTCGATGCCGGTGCCCTTGCGGCCGCCGTGCGTGGTGACCTCGAAGGACCCGCTCTCCGTGCGCCGCGCGTCCACCGAGAGGACCAGCACTTGGCTGCCGAAGCGCTCGGCGATCTCCTGGATCAGCTCGGGGCGCGCGATCGCCGCCGTGTTGACGCCCACCTTGTCGGCGCCGGCCCGCAGCAGCTTGTCCACGTCCTCGGCGGTGCGGACACCGCCGCCGACCGTGAGCGGGATGAACACCTGTTCGGCGGTGCGGCGCACGACGTCGTACGTCGTCTCGCGGTTGCCCGAGGACGCGGTGATGTCCAGGAAGGTCAGCTCGTCGGCGCCCTCGGCGTCGTAGACCTTGGCCATCTCGACGGGGTCGCCCGCGTCGCGCAGGTTCTGGAAGTTGACGCCCTTGACGACCCGGCCGTTGTCGACGTCCAGGCAGGGGATGACGCGTACCGCGAGGGTCATGCGGAGGACTCCCCTCGGTACGCCTCCACCTCGACCTCGACGACCAGGCTGGGGTCCACGAAGCCGGAGACGATGATCATCGATGCGGCGGGCCGGACCGTGTCGAACAGCTCCTTGTGCGCGCGCCCGACGTCGTCCACGTCCCGGGCATGCGTGATGTACATGCGCGTACGCACCACGTCGTCCCGGCCCAGACCCAGCTGTTCGAGTGCCGCGACCGCCACCTTGAACGCGTTGATCGTCTGCTCGTAGGGACCGCCCCCGGCGATCTCGCCGTCCACTATCGACGTGCAGCCGGCGACCAGCACCAGTCCGTTCGGCAGCTCCACCGCGCGGGAGTAGCCGAACTGCTCCTCCCAGGGCGCTCCGCTCGACACGCGTCGTACACCGCTCACTTGGCTACCGCCTCCAAGGCCTCTTCCAGGGTGAACGCCTTCGCGTACAGGGCCTTCCCGACGATGGAGCCCTCGACACCGAGAGGTACCAGCTCGGAGATGGCGCGCAGGTCGTCGAGCGAGGACACGCCGCCGGACGCCACGACCGGGCGGTCGGTGGCCGCGCACACGTTGCGCAGCAGCTCCAGATTGGGGCCCTGGAGCGTGCCGTCCTTGGCGATGTCGGTGACGACGTACCGCGCGCAGCCCTCCTTGTCGAGGCGCTCCAGCGTCTCGTAGAGGTCGCCGCCGTCACGGGTCCAGCCGCGGCCGCGCAGGGTCGTTCCGCGTACGTCGAGACCGACCGCGATCCTGTCGCCGTGCTCGGCGATGACCTTGGCGACCCACTCCGGGGTCTCCAGGGCGGCCGTGCCGAGGTTCACCCGGGTGCAGCCGGTGGCGAGGGCCGCGGCGAGGGTGTCGTCGTCGCGGATGCCGCCGGACAGCTCCACCTTGATGTCCATGGCTCCGGTGACCTCGGCGATCAGCGCACGGTTGTCGCCGGTCCCGAACGCGGCGTCCAGGTCGACCAGGTGCAGCCACTCGACGCCCGACCGCTGCCAGGCGAGGGCGGCCTCCAGCGGGGAGCCGTACGAGGTCTCCGTGCCGGACTCGCCGTGCACGAGGCGGACGGCCTGACCGTCACGGACGTCGACGGCGGGAAGGAGTTCGAGCTTGGCCATGGTCTAGAGGGTTCCGATCCAGTTGGTGAGCAGCTGTGCTCCGGCGTCGCCGGACTTCTCGGGGTGGAACTGGGTGGCCCACAGGGCGCCGTTCTCCACGGCCGCCACGAAGGGCTTGCCGTGCGTCGACCAGGCCACCTTGGGTGCGCGCAGCAGGCCGTTGTGGACTTCCAGGGACCAGTCGTGGACGGCGTAGGAGTGCACGAAGTAGAAGCGCGCGTCCGTGTCCAGGCCTGCGAAGAGCTGGGAGTCGGCCGGTGCCTCGACGGTGTTCCAGCCCATGTGCGGCACGATGTCGGCCTGCAACGGTCCGACCGTGCCGGGCCACTCGTCGAGACCCTCGGTCTCCACGCCGTGCTCGATGCCCCGCGCGAACAGGATCTGCATGCCGACGCAGATGCCCAGCACCGGGCGCCCGCCGGCCAGCCTGCGGCCGACGATCCAGTCACCGCGCGCGTCCTTGAGACCCCGCATACAGGCGGCGAAGGCGCCGACGCCCGGCACCAGCAGACCGTCCGCGTTCATGGCCTTGTCGAAGTCGCCCGTTATCTCGACCTCGGCACCCACGCGCGCGAGGGCACGTTCCGCGGAACGGACGTTCCCGAAGCCGTAGTCGAAGACGACGACCTTCTTGGCCGCGCTCAATTCCACACCTCCAGCCGGACCACACCCGCCACCAGGCACATCGCGGCGGCGATCGACAGCAGCACGATCAGGCTCTTGGGCATCTCCTGCTTGACGAAGGAGATGATGCCGCCGACCAGGAAGAGGCCGACGACGATCAGGATGGTCGACAGGCCGGTCACAGCGCGCCCTTCGTGGAGGGGAGGATGCCGGCCGCGCGCGGGTCGCGCTCGGAGGCGTAGCGCAGGGCCCGGGCCAGCGCCTTGAACTGGCACTCCACGATGTGGTGCGCGTTGCGCCCGTACGGCACGTGCACGTGCAGCGCGATCTGGGCCTGGGCGACGAAGGACTCCAGGATGTGCCGGGTCATCGTCGTGTCGTACTCGCCGATCATCGGCGCCATCTTCTCGGGCTCGGTGTGCACGAGGTAGGGGCGGCCGGAGAGGTCGACGGTCACCTGGGCGAGGGACTCGTCCAGCGGGACCGTGCAGTTCCCGAACCGATAGATCCCGACCTTGTCGCCGAGCGCCTGCTTGAAGGCGGCGCCGAGGGCGAGGGCGGTGTCCTCGATGGTGTGGTGCGAGTCGATGTGCAGGTCGCCCTCGGTCTTCACCGTGAGGTCGAACAGACCGTGCCGGCCGAGCTGGTCGAGCATGTGGTCGTAGAAGCCGACCCCTGTCGACACGTCGACCTTGCCGGCTCCGTCGAGATCGATCTCGACGACGACCGAGGTCTCCTTGGTCACCCGCTCCACACGTCCTACGCGGTTCATGCGCTCTGCTCCTTCTTCAGTTCACGGACCGCGTCGAGGAACGCGTCGTTCTCCTCCGGGGTTCCGGCGGAGACCCGCAGCCACCCCGGGATGCCGTTGTCCCGGACCAGGACACCCCGGTCGAGGATCGCCTGCCAGGCGGTGTGGGAATCCGCGAACCGCCCGAACTGCACGAAGTTGGCGTCCGATTCGACGACTTCGTAGCCGATGGCCCGCAACTCGCCCACCAGCCGGTCCCGTTCGCCCTTCAGCTGCTCCACGTACCCGAGCAGTGTGTCGGTGTGCTCCAGGGCGGCCAGCGCGGTCGCCTGGGTGACGGCCGACAGGTGGTAGGGCAGCCGTACGAGCTGCACGGCGTCGACGACGGCCGGGTGCGCGGCGAGATAGCCGAGCCGCAGGCCCGCCGCCCCGAACGCCTTCGACATCGTCCGCGAGACGACGAGATTCGGCCGACCTTCGAGCAGCGGCAGCAGCGAGTCGCCGTGGCTGAACTCGATGTACGCCTCGTCGACGATCACCATCGAGGGCTTGGCGGCCTGCGCGGCCTCGTAGAGCGCGAGGACCGTCTCGGGCGGAACGGCGTTGCCCGTGGGGTTGTTGGGGGTGGTGATGAACACGACGTCGGGCTTGTTCTCGGCGATCCACCGCTCGGCGGCGGCGAGATCGATCGTGAAGTCGGCGTTGCGCGGGCCGGAGATCCAGCCCGTGCCCGTGCCGCGCGCGATGAGCGCGTGCATCGAGTACGACGGTTCGAAGCCGATCGCCGTGCGGCCGGGTCCGCCGAAGGTCTGGAGCAGCTGCTGGATGACCTCGTTGGAGCCGTTGGCGGCCCAGACGTTGGCCCGGCCGACCGCGTGACCCGCCGTGTCCGTCAGGTACTTGGCGAGCTGGGTGCGCAGCTCGACCGCGTCCCGGTCCGGGTAGCGGTTGAGGTCGCGGGCGGCCTCGCGGACGCGCTCGGCGATGCGCTCGACCAGGGCCTCGGGCAGCGGGTAGGGGTTCTCGTTGGTGTTCAGCCGTACGGGCACGTCCAACTGGGGCGCGCCGTAAGGGGACTTGCCGCGCAGCTCGTCCCGTACGGGAAGATCGTCGATTCCGAAGCTCACTTCCCGGGCACCTTCCAACCGAACCTTGCCTTGATCGCCGCGCCGTGCGCGGGCAGGTCCTCCGCCTCCGCCAGCGTGACCACGTGATGCGCCACGTCGGCCAGCGCGTCCTTCGTGTAGTCGACGACGTGGATGCCCCGGAGGAAGGACTGCACCGACAGGCCGGAGGAGTGGCAGGCACAACCCCCGGTCGGCAGCACGTGGTTGGAGCCGGCCGCGTAGTCCCCGAGGGAGACCGGCGCCCAGGGTCCGACGAAGATCGCGCCGGCGTTCCTGACCCGGTCGGCCACCGCCGCCGCGTCCGCCGTCTGGATCTCCAGGTGCTCGGCGCCGTACGCGTCGACCACCCGCAGCCCCTCGTCGACGCCGTCGACGAGGACGATCGCGGACTGCCTGCCCCGCAGCGCGGGGACGATCCGGTCCTCGATGTGCTTGGTGGCCGCGACCTGCGGCTCCAGCTCCTTCTCGACGGCGTCCGCGAGCGTCACGGAGTCGGTGACCAGGACGGCGGCCGCGAGCGGGTCGTGCTCGGCCTGGCTGATCAGGTCGGAGGCGACGTGCACCGGGTCGGCGGTCTCGTCCGCGAGGATCGCGATCTCGGTGGGACCGGCCTCCGTGTCGATGCCGATCTTGCCCGCGAAGTAGCGCTTGGCGGCGGCGACCCAGATGTTGCCGGGGCCCATCACCATGTTCGTGGGGGCGCAGGACTCCGTGCCGTACGCGAACATCGCGACGGCGGTCGCGCCGCCCGCCGCGTACACCTCGTCGACGCCGAGCAGCGCACAGGCCGCGAGGATCGTCGGGTGCGGCAGACCACCGAAATCGGCCTGCGCCGGGGAGGCGAGGGCGATCGACTCGACGCCCGCCTCCTGGGCCGGGACCACGTTCATGACCACGGTCGACGGATACACGGACCGCCCGCCGGGCGCGTAGAGCCCCACCCGGTCGACCGGCACCCACTTCTCGGTGACGGAACCGCCCGGCACGACCTGGGTCGTGTGCGTCGTACGGCGCTGCTCGCGGTGGACGAGACGGGCGCGCCGGATGGACTCCTCCAGGGCCGCGCGCACGGCCGGATCGAGCTGCTCCAGAGCCTCGCGCAGCGCCTCGACCGGGACCCGTACGGATTCCAGCCGCACCCCGTCGAACTTCTCGGCGAAGTCGATCAGCGCCGCGTCGCCCCGATGATGCACGGCCTCGCAGATCGGCCGCACCTTCTCCAGGGCGGCCGAGACGTCGAAGTCGGCTCGGGGCAGCAGGTCGCGCAGGGCGGGCCCTTGAGGGAGGGCATCGCCGCGCAGATCGATTCGGGAGATCACGGGGCCAATTCTCTCAGACGGCGATCGGCCGTCGTCCGCGCGTATCAATGGCTGATACAGAACGTGGCCGGAACCCGGAAGATCGTCGTCGCGTCTAGTGTTCCGGGCGTTACTGAGCGGGCATCACCCGGGGTGCGAAACCCGTCACTGGACGGGGAGGAAGGAAAAGCAGTGACTGAGGGTGCCGGCATTCGCGCGGGGGATCTGCCGGACGATCTGACCGCCGCCGAGGCCGGCATGTGGCAGGCCTTCCGCAACGGCAGCGTGTACGACCTGAGCAGCGGGGACACCGTCGTCGACGATCCGCACGGCGGCCATCCCTGGGGCCCCGAGCGCACGGTACGCGCGCGGATCGTGTGCTGGCTGCTGCTGGACGGCCCGCCCGCGCTCTCCGGCCGGGTGGCGTCACTGAAACTCCGTGGCGTGCAGATCAGCGGGGTGCTGGACCTCGCGGGCGGCACGGTGACGCCGTACGTGGAGCTGCGCGGCTGCCGTTTCGAGCGGGAGGTCCTGCTGCCCGAGGCACGGTTCCAGACCATGCGGATGGTGGACTGCTCGGTGCCGCGCCTGGAGGCGGCCCGGGTGCACACGGAGGGTGACCTGCACCTGCCCCGCTGCCGGTTCCACAACGGCGTACGGCTGACCGACGCGCACATCGGCACCGATCTGCTGCTCAACCAGGCGATCGTCTACCGCGACCGCAGCGGCCGTTCGATCGCCGCCGACGGCATGACGGTGGGCCAGGACCTCCAGGCGGAGCTGCTGGAGTCGCACGGCGAGCTGAGCCTGCGCAGCGCCAAGGTCGGCGTCTCGCTGAGCCTGCGCGGGGCGCGCCTTGCCAACCCGTACACCCGGCTCGCGCTGAACGCGCCCCAGCTGACCGTGGGCCGGACCCTGTACCTGACCCCGGCGGGCGTCGGCAGCCCCGCGCTGAGCGGTTCGACGCCCGCGCGCGGGACCCGCATCCAGCGCTTCGAGTGCCAGGGCGGGGTGCGTCTGGACGACGGACGGTTCGGCGACTCGGTCGACCTGGAACGGGCCCGGTTCACCTTCACCGACGACCAGGAACTGTCGCTGCGCCGGGTGCAGACGCCCGAACTGCGCTTCCTGGGCGAGCGGCCGCAGCGCGGGGCGGTCGTCCTGTCGGGCGCGAAGGTGATCAACCTGGTCGACCGGTCGAGCGCCTGGCCGACCCCCGGCAACCTGCAGATGGGCGGCTTCGCGTACGAGAACCTGGTGCCGACCGGCCGGTTCCCGCTGGAGGAGCGGCTGGGCTGGGTGGCCGCGGCGACCGCCGAGTACAACCCGGAGCCGTACGAGCGGCTGGCCGCCGTGCTGCGGGCCGGCGGCGAGGACGAGGACGCGCGCGAGGTGCTGCTCGCCAAGCAGCGCCGGCGCCGCGAGACGCTGCCACCGGCGGCCAAGCTCTGGGGGTACGTGCAGGACTGGGCGGTGGCCTACGGGTACCGGCCGGGGCGGGCCGCGGTGTGGATGGCGGTGCTGTGGGCCGCGGGCTCGGTGGCGTTCGCGCACGCGAGCCATCCGCCGGTGCAGGCCGGGGGCCATCCGGCGTGGAACCCGGCCCTGTTCGCCCTCGACCTGCTGCTCCCGGTGATCGACCTCGGTCAGGTCGGCGTCTGGCAGCTGAGGGGCGGCTGGCAGTGGCTGGCGGCCACGATGATCATCCTGGGCTGGATCCTGGCGACGACGGTCGCGGCGGGCGCGACCCGGCTGCTGCGGCGGAACTAGGGCCTGTCGTCGGGGCGGCCGCCTGGAGTCGTCTCCGGGCGCGCAAGGGGTGCACACGGAATGCGCACCGAACGCACATGACCTCCAGATCTCGCGCCTGCCCCGACCGAACGGTTGTTGAACAGTCATCACCTTTTACCTTCCCTTGACCTAGGCGCGTACAACTTTCGATGAGTTGCCCGCTCCATCTGGCGCCGGGCTGACCTGCGGTCCTTCAATGGTCGACACCATGGCTCTGCTGCACCCCTTCAGCCGCGCGGCCCGCACACCCCGGGCCGAGCCGCGCCTCTCCCCCGGCCTCCCGGCCGACGACGAGGTGCTGCTCGACGTGCCCGACGACGGTCTCGGCGCCGTGCTGGTCGCGGCGGCCCGTGGCGAGCACCGGCCGGCGGCCGATCTGCTCGCCGCCACCCGCCGGGGCGCCGACTGGGAGGGCCGCGACCGCTGCGTACGCCGTCTCGCGGCCTTCGCGTGCTCACGCGCGGAGTGGTTCGAGCAGTGGTACGAGGCCGCCCCGAACGACCCCGACGCGCGCGTGGTCGCGGCCCAGCTCGCCGTCGACCGGGCCTGGCCCTCCCCGGCGCGCGCGGAGCTGCTGCGCGAGGTGAGCCCGCTGATCACGGCCGCGGCGCGCGGCGACGACCGCGACCCGGTGCCGTGGCGGATCGCGCTGGACCACGCGCGCGGGGCGAACGCCGGGCACAAGTACTTCGAGGAGCTGTGGGAGGCCGCGGTCCGCCGCGCCCCGCACCACTACGGCTGCCATGTGGCCGCCCTGAACTACCTCGCCGCCTTCTGGCACGGCTCGCACCGCGAGTGCCTGGACTTCGCCGACCGGGCCGCACAGGACGCGCCCGCGGACTCGCTGGTCCAGGGGCTGCCGGCCCGCGCGGTCCTGGCCTACCTCACCGACGACTGCGGCCCCGAGGTGCCCCGGCACCGGCTGGACGCGGCGGCCGACCGGGCGATCGCGCTCTCCGCCCGCTTCCCCGCGGCCCGCCCCTGGCCGGCCGAGCTGCGCAACAAACTGATGTACGTCCTCGTACGCCTGGAGCGCTGGGACGACGCCTACGCGCAGCTGCGGCTGATCGGCCCGTACGCCACGTCCTTCCCGTGGGACCGGCAGTCGGACGACCCGCTCGCGCTGTTCCTGAGGACCCGCGACGAGATCCGTTCAGCGGTGCTGTCGTCGTCGCCCCGGCATCCACGGAGTGAGCGGGGCGGACGCGCCCGCTCCGGAGACCATTAGGCTTCTGCGCCGTGACCACCGTCCAGCTCCCGCTCTTCCCCCTGAACTCGGTGTTGTTCCCGGGGCTGGTGCTGCCTCTGAACATTTTCGAGGAGCGCTATCGCGCCATGATGCGCGAACTGCTCAAGACCCCCGAGGACGAACCGCGCCGGTTCGCCGTCGTGGCGATCCGCGACGGGCATGAAGTGGCGCCGACCGCGCCCGGCATGCCCGACCCGACCGCGCCGCGCGATGTGGGACCTGCGGCCGGCTTCGGTCCCGACCCGCTCAAGTCCTTCCACGGCACGGGCTGCATCGCCGACGCGGCGACGATCCGGGAGCGCGCGGACGGCACCTTCGAGGTGCTCGCCACGGGCACGGCCAGGGCGCGGCTGCTGTCGGTCGACGCGTCGGGCCCGTTCCTGACGGCCGAGGTGGAGGAGCTGCCGGAGGAGCAGGGCGAGGAGGCCGGGGCGCTGGCGGAGGGGGTGCTGCGGGCGTTCCGCCAGTATCAGAAGCGGCTGGCAGGGGCGCGGGAGCGCTCGCTGTCGACGGGCGCGGACCTCCCCGACGACCCGTCCGTGGTCTCGTACCTCGTGGCCGCCGCGATCATGCTCGACACGCCGACGAAGCAGCGTCTGCTGCAAGCGCCGGACATCGCCTCCCGTCTCCGCGAGGAACTGAAACTCCTTCGCACCGAGACGGCGATCATCCGTAACCTGCCGTCCCTACCGGCGTCGGAACTGACGCGCAGCCCGACGAGCCTGAACTGAGGCACGGCACCCATGGCGAAGAAGTCCAAGAAGCACCAGCCCTCCGCGGGCGGCACACCGGCGACGGTGGCCCTGACGTCCGCGGGGGTGTCGCACACGATCCACTCCTACGACCACGACCCCTCCCACCCGTCCTACGGCGAGGAGGCGGCCGAGGCGATGGGCGTGTCCCCGGACCGGGTCTTCAAGACGCTCGTCGCGGACGTGGACGGCACGCTGACGGTGGCGGTGGTCCCGGTGGTGGGCACGTTGGATCTGAAGGCGCTGGCGGCCGCTGTGGGCGGCAAACGGGCGGCGATGGCGGACCCGACGCTGGCGGAACGAACGACCGGCTACGTCCGCGGCGGCATCTCCCCGCTCGGCCAGCGCAAGAAGCTCCCCACGGTGCTGGACGAGTCGGCGTCGTCCCACTCCACGATCTGCGTCTCGGCGGGCCGCCGGGGCCTGGAGGTGGAACTCTCGCCGGATTCCCTGGCCACCCTCACTGGCGCGGTACTGGCCCCGATCGGCCGCGCCTGACCCCTCGACGCGGGCCCGATCCTCGGTTAGACCCACACCCATGTCGAAGAAAACCCGCAAACGCAAGTGGCGCACCAGAAAGGCCAACCACGGCCACCGCCCGGCATAACGGGCCTCTCTCGCCCCATCTCTGGGGGCTGCCGCCCCCAGACCCCCGCTTCGGCCTGAACGGCCTCGTCCTCAAACGCCGGACGGGCTGAAAGATTCAAGCCCAGGTCGGTGAAAACTCAGCCCCTCCGGCGTTTGAGGAGCGGGGTCTGGGGCGGAGCCCCAGAAGGATGGGACGGGTAGGGGCGGCGGGGGCGAGAAAACCCGCCTACGACAGCGGCGCCCCGTACCCGTCCTTAGGCACAACCCCCGCCTGATACACCTCAGGATCCCGCGGCCCGAACAACGCCGTCAGCCCCAGGTGGACGAGCAACCCCGCGAACGGCCACGCCAGCAACGCCCCCTTCGCCCCCAACTTCAACGGCGCGGAGAACGTGACCCCCTTGCCCACATCCTTCGCGTGCGCGATCACATCGTCCGTGGGCCCGAGCCACACCCCCACCCGCCAGGCGAGCAACGCCCCGAGCAGTCCCCCGACCCCCACCGCCACAACCAACGGCACACCCCCACGCCGCCGCCACGCGAACACCGCCACCGCACTCACGACCCCGAACGCCAACGCGAGCAACGCGAACGTCCCGTCGACCCCGATCGCCTGCTCTCCCTCGCTGTCCGCGAGATAGACGACCCAGCTCTTCTCGACCACGTCCCCCACGAGCGGCACATGCGGCGCGAGCCACCACCACAGCACCCCCAGCAGCACACCCGAGAGCGCGACCGCCACGGCGACGATGCCGGCCTCCCGCAGCTCGGCCTTCATCCCGGGTCCGTCCTGCCCGTAGGCACCGTCCCAGAGGGAGTCACGCGGCGCGGAAGCCGCGTACCCGGCACCGGGACCGGCCCCCGGCCCGGCACCGGGATCGCCACCCGGCGCGGCCCCCGGAGGCTGCCACGCGTCGTGCGAGGAGTGTTCGTGCGGCGGCGGAGGCGGAGTCAACGGTGCGGTCACCCTGACATCGTGCCAGGCGCGTCTGTGCGGCGCGTCACCGGACGGCCGCCCGGCGGTACGCCCAGGTGGCGACGGCGAGCGAGATGACCCCGACGACTCCGCAGACGGCCAGGTCACCGAGGACGAAGGCCCAGTCGGGATGCGGCCCGAAGGTACGTGCGAAGGCCTCGACGCCGTACGTGGACGGCAGCAGATCCCGCGTGAAGCGCACCGCGTCGGGCATCCGGTCGGCCGGCAGCACCCCGAGCAGCAGCGCCGCGGACATGCCCAACTGCCCGAGCAGCGTGGCCAGTTCGGGCCGCGGCGCGAGCAGTCCGAGCGCGGCCCCGAGACCGGCGAGCGCGGCCCCGGCCAGCGGGATCACCGCGACGAGCACCCACAGATGCGTCAGCGGCAGCCCGAACAGCACGCAGCCGAACACCGCGGTCACCACGGTCCCCGGCACGGTGAAGGAGGCGTACGCCCCGGCCGCCCCGAGCACCACGGCGGCCGGCGGCACCGGCAGGGTGGCGTAGTGGTCGAGCCCCCCGCTGGCCCGCAGCTGCCCGAAGTACTGGGCGAGCAGGTTCAGCGCGACGAACGCCACGACGAGCACGGAGGATCCGGCCACCACCGACTCGGCCTCGCCGCCGCCGTCCACGACCCCGCGCATCAGGATCATGATCCCGATCGACTGGAAGGTCGCCACGAACAACAGGGGGATCCGCGCGACCCGCGCCCGCGACAGCTGCGCCCGGTAGATCGCGCACAGGGACGGCCACAGGCGGGCCCGCGGCGCGAGCTCGGCCGCGCCCACGGGGGCGGCCTCCTCGACGGCCAGGGCACTGCCCGGCAGGACTTCGGCGGGTACGACACTCACGTCGCGCGGCTCCCCTTCTGCTCAGCGTCCGTTTTCTGCTCAGCGTCCGTTGCGGCCCGAGAGCCCGTTGCGCGAGGCTCGCCCGCCCTGTCCCCGTTCCATACGGATACGGCGGCTCGCGCGCTCACGCCTTCACCAACCCCTGCCGCGCGGCGCCGCCCAGCGCCAGGTACACGTCCTCCAGGGACGGCGTGGTCAGGGTGAAGTCGTCCAGTGCGGCGAACGCGCTGCCGCCGGTGACCGTGGCGACGACGGTACGCGCCTCCTCCGGGGCCAGCCGCAGCGTCCAGCGGCGGCCGGACTCGACGGCCCGCTCGCGCAGCGCGGCGACCTCGGGGACGTGCAGCGGCGCCTTCTCGCGCCACACCAGGTCGACCCGGACCTCTCCGGCGACCTGCTCCTTGAGCCCGGTCGGGGTGTCGCAGGCGATGACCCGGCCCTGGTCGAGGACGGCGACCCGGTCAAGGACGGTCTCGGCCTCGATGACGTTGTGGGTGACGAGCAGGACGGTCGTGCCGCGCTCGGCCCGCCGCCGGTCGACGGCCGCCCACACGGCCCGCCGGGCCACCGGATCCATCCCGGTGGTCGGTTCGTCGAGCACCAGCAGCGGCCGCTCCCCGACCAGCGCGGCGGCCAGACACGCGAGCCTGCGCTGCCCGCCGGAGAGCTTCTTCAGAGGCCGCCCGGCGAGCGCGGTGAGCCCCAGTTCGTCGAGCACGTCGTCCCGCTCGGCCCGCGCGTCACGCGCTTCCAGGCCGCGCAGCCGACCGGTGGTCTCGGCGGCCAGGGACACCGTCAGCTCGTCCAGGGCGGTCGACTCCTGGCCGAGGTAGGCGAGGATCCGCGCGGCCCGCTCCGGGTGCCGCACGATGTCGTGCCCGAGGATCTCGACGCGGCCCGCGTCGGGCCGCATCAGCCCGGTCAGCTGCCGTACGAGGGTGGTCTTGCCGGCTCCGTTCGGCCCGAGCAGCCCGAAGATCTCACCGCCGCGGATGTCGAGGCGTACGTCGTCGGTGGCCCGTACCGCGGGTGTCGCGGGCGCGCCGCGCCGTCCCCGTACCGCCGGATAGGTCTTGGTCAGTCCGCGCACCGCGCACACGACATCGCCACCGTGCCGATGTGCCTGTGCCGCGCGCGTACTCACAAAGGACGAGAGTACGGGGTCGACGAGCCCCGCCCGCTCCCGGGTTGGCCCACAACGGCAAATCCACCGGTAAGGAACTACTCACCCGCGGGGGCGTGCTCGGCCGCCGTGCGGACGTCGATCTCCCGCCAGAAACCGGCCCGGATGGCGTACCGGTCGTGCTCGTCGATCTGGTCGTCCTTGTGCGCGAGCAGGCCGAACCGGGCCGCGTAGCGCAGCAGCTCGCCGTCGATCCGGTGCGGGACGCGCGGGTACATCCCGGACAGCTTCTGCAGCTGGACCTGTTCGCCGAGGCGGCCCATCCACCGCCGGGCGAACACCTGTCCGACCTCGTAGGGGTCGCCGCCGACCGTGGTGATGTCCTCCTCCCGGTCGGCCCACCGCTGCTCCGCCGTGGTCAGCTGGGCCAGCGTGGGCATCGAGGCCGCGTCGGGCGCCTCGGCGACGGGCCGGTCGACCCAGCCCTTGTCGGAGGACCAGCGCAGGGTCGCGCTCGCCGGATGCCGGTCGGGCTGGGCACCGGGGGCGCGCAGCGCGGCGAGGTCCTTGGGGGTGGGCACGCCCTTGGGCGCGGGCACCCGCTCCTGCGCCCCGTTCTCCGAGTCGGCCGCGGCCGGGGCGTGCTCGGCCTCCTCCTCGGGCCGCTCGCCGGCCGGGGCGAGCGGGGCGTCCGGCAGCGGCGCGGACAGGATCGCGGCGATCTCGGGCCGCGGCACCGGCGGCGGCGCGCACACCCCGCCGAGGTCCTTGGCCCGTACGGCCTTGACGATCCACGCCCGGTCGAGCACGCGCCGCTCGTCGGCCTCCGCGACCAGGTCCTCGGACTGGTTGTAGTCGCCGTCGGCGGCCTGCACGGCCCACAGGTGTACGGCGACCCCGTGCTCCTTGGCGGCCATCATGCCCGGCAGCAGATCGCCGTCGCCGGTGACCAGGACGACGTCGGAGCAGGCGCGGTTGCGGGCCAGCTCGGTCAGCTCGGCGTGCATCGCGGCGTCCACGCCCTTCTGCGCCCAGCGGCCGTCGCTGCGGGTCAGAGCGCCGAGCCGGACGGTGACGCGGGGCATCACGCGCAGTCTGCGGTGCTCGGGCTGGGGCACGCGGTCGGGGGCGCCGTCGAACCAGTAGATGCGCAGCAGCGGGCGCTCGGTGTCGGACTCGGCGCGCTCGCGCAGCCCCTGGATGAGGGCGGCGTGGTCGACGGTGATGCGGGAGCGTGAGGGTTCCCCGGCGAGCAGACTCGCGGCGGCCCCCAGCAGATACCCGGCGTCCACCAGGACGATGCAGCGGTCCACGCGATCCACCCTCTTTCCGGGAGGTTTGCTTCGGGCTTCCTTCGAGTCTGCCCGACAGCGCGGAGGTTAACGGCCCGAACTCGATCTTCGGCGTGGCGTTGCCCCAAGTCACAGACGGTAATTATCCGAAATGCGTTCTTTGTCAGGCTATGTGAATCTGGTCCCGACTCTGGCCCCCAGATCCCCCTCAGGAGGTAGATCACCATGGCCAAGAACAAGAAACAGGACCGCAAGCAGCCGCAGGCGGAGCGTGGTCAGCAGCAGGCCGAACGCTCCTCGATGGAGGCACAGGCCGAGCAGCGTATATCCCAGGTGACGCCCGCGGATGTCGCGCGCAAGGGCCGGCAGAAGCGCTTCGGCCACAACTGACATCAGCAGTGCGGGCATGACGAAGGGGCGCACCCGGTACCGGGTGCGCCCCTCGTGCGTGCTCATGTGCCGCGGTGGACTCAGCCTGCCAGGCAGGACGGTCCGAGCAGCACCTTCAGGTCGCCGAAGAGCGCCGGGTCGGGCTTGACCCGGTGCCGGTCCAGACGCAGCACCGTCGTCTTCGTCGGGCCCTGGAGCTTGATCCGGACCTCGCTGTCGCCCCTGTGGTGGCTGAGGATCTCGCCGAGGCGGCTGACCATCGGCGGGGTGACCCGGGTGGCCGGGATGGTGAGGATCACGGGCGCGTTGGTGCCCGCGTTCGACAGGTCGGGGACCTGGAGCTCCATCGCGACCAGGCGCGGCACGTCCTCGCGCTTGTCGAGGCGGCCCTTGACGAACACGACCGCGTCCTCGACGAGTTGGGTCGACACCAGCTGGTAGGTCGCGGGGAAGAACATGCACTCGATGGAGCCGGCGAGGTCCTCGACGGTGGCGATCGCCCAGGCGTTGCCCTGCTTGGTCATCTTGCGCTGGAGGCCCGAGATGATGCCGCCGATGGTGACGACCGCGCCGTCCGCGTGCTCACCGCCGGTGAGCTGGGCGATGCCCGCGTCGGCCTTGTCGGACAGCACGTGCTCCAGGCCGAAGAGCGGGTGGTCGGAGACGTACAGACCGAGCATCTCCCGCTCCTGGGCGAGCAGATAGCCCTTCTCCCACTCGTCGGTGGTGAACTCGATGTCGAGCCCGAAGCCCGGCTCGCTGCTCTCCTCGCCGCCCCCGAAGAGGTCGAACTGGCCCTCGGCCTCCTTGCGCTTGACCGCGACCACGTTGTCGATCATCGAGTCGAAGTGCGCGGTGAGGCCCTTGCGGGTGTGCCCCATGGTGTCGAAGGCGCCGGCCTTGATCAGCGACTCCGTGGTGCGCTTGTTGCACGCGACCGCCTCGACCTTGTCGAGGTAGTCGGGGAAGGAGCCGTACTTGCCCTTGGCCTTGCGGCTCCTGATGATCGACTCGACCACGTTCGTACCGACGTTGCGCACGGCTTCGAGGCCGAAGAGGATCACGTCGTCGCCCTGCGCGGCGAAGTTGTGCACCGACTCGTTGACGTTCGGCGGGAGCACCTTGATCTTCATGCGCCGGCACTCGTTCAGGTAGATCGCGGACTTGTCCTTGTCGTCCTTGACCGAGGTGAGCAGTCCGGCCATGTACTCGGCCGGGTAGTTGGCCTTGAGGTACGCGGTCCAGTACGAGACCAGTCCGTACGCGGCGGAGTGCGCCTTGTTGAACGCGTAGCCGGCGAAGGGGACCAGGACGTCCCACAGGGACTGGATCGCCTCGTCGCTGAAGCCCTTGTCGCGGGCGCCCTTCTGGAAGAGGACGAAGTTCTTCGCCAGTTCGTCGGGCTTCTTCTTGCCCATCACGCGGCGCAGGATGTCGGCCTCGCCGAGCGAGTACCCGGCGATGATCTGGGCGGCCTTCTGCACCTGCTCCTGGTACACGATCAGGCCGTAGGTGACCGCGAGGACCTCTTCGAGGGGCTCTTCGAGCTCCTTGTGGATCGGGGTGATCTCCTGGAGCTTGTTCTTGCGCAGGGCGTAGTTGGTGTGCGAGTCCATGCCCATCGGGCCGGGACGGTAGAGCGCGGAGACGGCGGAGATGTCCTCGAAGTTGTCGGGCTTCATCAGGCGCAGCAGCGAGCGCATCGGGCCGCCGTCGAACTGGAAGACGCCCAACGTCTCACCGCGCTGGAGGAGTTCGAAGGTCTTGGGGTCGTCGAGCGGCAGGGCCAGCAGGTCGAGGTCGATGCCCTTGTTGGACTTCACCATCTTGACGGCGTCGTCCATGATCGTCAGGTTGCGCAGGCCCAGGAAGTCCATCTTCAGCAGGCCGAGCGACTCGCACTGCGGGTAGTCCCACTGCGTGATGGTGACGCCGTCGGTGTGCCGCACCCACACGGGGGCGTGGTCGACGATGGGTTCGCTGGACATGATGACGCCGGCGGCGTGCACGCCCATCTGCCGGACCAGGCCCTCGACGCCCTTGGCGGTGTCGATGACCTTCTTGACGTCCGGCTCGTTCTCGTACATCGCGCGGATCTCGCCGGCCTCGCTGTAGCGCGGGTGCGAGGGGTCGGTGATGCCGTTGAGGTCGATGCCCTTGCCGAGGACGTCGGCGGGCATCGCCTTGGTGAGGCGGTCGCCCATCGCGTACGGGTAACCCAGCACGCGCGCGGAGTCCTTGATGGCGTTCTTCGCCTTGATCTTGCCGTACGTGCCGATCATGGCGACCTTGTCGGCGCCGTACTTCTCCGTCACGTACCTGATCACCTCGACGCGCCTGCGCTCGTCGAAGTCGATGTCGACGTCGGGCATGGAGACGCGCTCGGGGTTGAGGAACCGCTCGAAGATCAGGCCGTGCGGGATCGGGTCGAGGTCGGTGATGCCCATGGCGTACGCGACGATCGAACCGGCCGCCGAGCCTCGGCCAGGACCGACCGCGATGCCCTGCTTCTTGGCCCACATGATGAAGTCGGCGACGACGAGGAAGTACCCCGGGAACCCCATCTGGATGATGACGTCCATCTCGTACTCGACCTGCTTCTGCCGGTCCTCGGGGACGTTGCCGTTGAAACGGCGGTCCATGCCGAGGCGGACCTCCTCCTTGAACCAGGTGACCTCGGTGTAGCCCTCGGGGATGTCGAACTTCGGCATGAGGTTCTTGGCCTCGAACATGCCGGAGGTGTCGACCTGTTCGGCGACCAGGAGGGTGTTGCGGCAGCCCTCCTGCCACGCGTCCGAGGAGTCGATGGCGTACATCTCGTCGGTGGTCTTGAGGTGGTAGCCGGTGCCGTCGAACTTGAAGCGGTCGGGATCGGAGAGGTTCTTGCCGGTCTGGATGCACAGCAGGGCGTCGTGGGCCGTGGCCTCGTGCGCGTACGTGTAGTGCGAGTCGTTGGTGACCAGCGGGGGGATGCCGAGCTTCTTGCCGATGTCCAGGAGGCCGTCGCGGACCCGGTGCTCGATGTCGATGCCGTGGTCCATCAGCTCCAGGAAGTAGCGGTCCTTGCCGAAGATGTCCTGGTACTCGGCCGCCGCCTTCAGGGCCTCGTCGTACTGACCGAGGCGGAGCCGGGTCTGGAGTTCCCCGGAGGGGCAGCCGGTGGAGGCGATGAGCCCCTCGGACCACTGGGAGATGGTCTCCTTGTCCATCCGGGGCCACTTCTGCAGCCAGCCCTCGGCGTACGCGTCCGAGGAGAGCCGGAAGAGGTTGTGCAGGCCCGTCGAGTTGGCCGCCCAGATCGTCTTGTGCGTGTAACCACCCGAACCGGACACGTCGTCGCGCTTCTGGTGCGGCTGGCCCCACTGGATCTTGCGCTTGTTGCGCCGCGACTCGGGGGCGACGTACGCCTCGATGCCGATGATCGGGGTGACCCCGGCCTTCTTCGCCGTGTGGAAGAAGTCGTACGCCCCGTGCAGGTTGCCGTGGTCGCTCATCGCGATGTGCGTCATGCCCATCTCGTTGCACGCGTCGAACATGTCCTTCAGCCGCGCGGCACCGTCCAGCAGCGAGTACTGGGTGTGGACGTGCAGGTGCGTGAACGGCGGCTTTGACACGGCGTGGCCTCCATGGAAAAACACTGGGCGACAGGCTGCGGACAGTCCGGGGGACAACATCGGATCCTATGCCTCGGCACTGACACTCGCGGCCCTGCCCCGCGTACCTTCACAGCGAGGGTCGCGGGCACTTCCGCGGCCCGTCGCCCGTTGGAAACGACAGAAACGCTGTCGTACACATCCATGCACCAGGAGGCACCCAGCGATGTCGGTCCCCCAGCTCAACGACGAGCAGCGCGGCGAGGAGATCCTCGCCGTCTTCGACACCGCCTTCGGCGAGCTCCTGGCCGCCGACCCGGCCGCGTTCCGCGTGAAGTTCCGCAAGATGGCGGCCTCCGCCTTCGCCTTCTACCGGGGCACGGCGGCCCTCTTCTACCACGACGTGGACAGCGACCGGCGGGGCGGACCGTACCTGGACGAGCGCACCACGCGCGTGTGGATCCACGGCGACCTGCACGCGGAGAACTTCGGCACGTACATGGACTCCAACGGCCGCCTGGTCTTCAACGTCAACGACTTCGACGAGGCCTACGTCGGCCCCTTCACCTGGGACCTCAAGCGCTTCTCCGCCTCCGTCGCGCTGATCGGGTACGCGAAGGCGCTCAGCGATGAGCAGATCACCGAGCTGGTCGAGGTGTACGCGGGCGCGTACCGCGAGCGCATCCACGCGCTGGCGACCGGCGCCAAGAGCGACGAGGTGCCGCCGTTCACGCTGGACACCGCCGACGGCCCGCTGCTGGGCGCGCTGCGCACCGCCCGCTCGCTGACCCGCTTCGAGCTGCTGGACTCGATGACGGAGATCCGTGACTTCGAGCGCCGCTTCGCGCCCGGCGGCGGCTCCATCGAGCTGGACGCGGCCACCCGCTACAAGGTCCTCGCGGCCTTCGACGGCTACCTGGAGACCCTGCCGGAGACCTCCCTGACCCGCCCGGACTCCTACCGGGTCAAGGACGTGGTCGGCCGGCGCGGCATCGGCATCGGATCGGCCGGGCTGCCGTCGTACAACATCCTTCTGGAGGGCCACAGCGACGCCCTGGAGAACGATGTGGTGATCTACATCAAGCAGGCCCAGACCCCCGCCGTCTCCCGGCACATCACCGACCCGGCGATCCGGGACTACTTCCAGCACGAGGGCCACCGCACGGTGATCTCCCAGCGCGCCCTCCAGGCGCACGCGGACCCGTGGCTGGGCTGGACCGAGCTGGGCGGCGCGGGCCAGCTGGTCGCCGAGGTGTCGCCGTACGCGGTCGATCTGGACTGGAGCGACATCGACGACCCGGAGGAGGTCGCGGCCGTCGTCGCCGACCTCGGCCGGGCCACGGCCACCATGCACGCGGCGGCGGACGACACCTCGGGCGAGTCGCTGGTGCCCTTCTCCACGGAGCGTGCCATCGACGCGGCGATCGCGGCCGACGAGGACGGCTTCGCGGACATGCTGACGTCCTTCGCGCACGACTACGGCGCACGCGCGCGCTACGACCACCAGATCTTCGTGGACCTGTTCCGCAACGGCCGGATTCCGGGTCTCTAACGGTCCGTGGTCTCACAGGGATCTTTTAGGGGTCCCTTACCCGGCCACGTGACACACTCTCTCCGCTATGGACATATCCGGGACCCAGCCACGAGCCGTTCGCGCGGCGCTGTTCACGGCCTTCGTCGTGACGCTCAGCACCGCGTCGCACGTGCTGCTGTCGCGGGTCCCGCTGCCGCTGAACACGGTGGCCGCGGTCGCCGTCGCCGTGTTCGCGGTCGCCTACGCGCTGGCCGGCCGGGAGCGCGGCTTCGCCGGCATCGCCGCCCTGCTGATCCCGCTGGAGCTGGCCGCCGACACGGTGTTCACCACCGGTCAGCACGTCTGCTACGGCCCCGCGGGCGGCCCGGTCGCCGGCCCCCTGCGCTCCGTCGGCTGGGACCTGCTCTGCGGCAACAACACCCAGGTCGGCGCCCCGCTGGCCCGCGTGACCGGCGCCGACCCCGGCCATGTCACGTCGCTGCTCGCGCACGCCGACCCCGCCACCGCCTGGCTACTGCTGGGCGCGCACATCGGCGTCGGGCTGCTCGCGGCGGCCTGGCTGCGCCGCGGCGAGCGAGCGCTGGACCAGCTGCTGGCGGCGGTCGCCGCGACGACGTTCCGCCCGCTGCTGCTGGCCGTCGCCGCGGTCACCGTGCGCCGCGCGCCGCGCACCCGCCTGCCGCGGCCCCCCGTACGCCGTACGGCCTCCGCACTCGACCGGATCCTCGTGCACTCCCTGGGACGGCGTGGACCGCCGTGCTCGGTCGCTGTCGCCTGAACCACCGCCGGTACGGCCCACAGCACAGCACCTGAGCACCGCCCGTCCCCTTTCACGTATCCCCGCACACGACATGTGCGCCTCCCCGTACGGAGAACACCACCATGAGCAAGCGCAACAGCGCCGCAGCGAAGTCGCAGGCCCGCGAGCGGCTGCGCCAGGAACGCGAGCGCCAGGCCAAGCGCGCCAAGATCAAGCGGCAGGTCATCGTGGCCTGCTCCATCGTCGGCGTCCTCGCGATAGCCGGCGGCATCAGCTACGCGGTCGTGCAGGGCAACAAGCCCGGCTACTGGGAGGCGGCGAAGGACGACAAGCTCGTCAAGCCGGCCAACACCACGGGCACGAACGGCACGGTCGTCACCCTCGGCAAGTCCACCGCCAAGAAGACCCTGGTCATGTACGAGGACCCGCGCTGCCCGGTCTGCGCCCAGTTCGAGCAGACCGTCGGCCCGACCGTCAAGAAGGACCTGGACGCCGGCAAGTTCAAGATCCAGTACGTCGGGGCCACGTTCCTCGACGGCAACCTGGGCGGCGAGGGCTCCAAGAACGCGCTCAGCGCCCTGGGCGCGGCGCTGAACGTCAGCCCCGAGGCGTTCGAGGAGTACAAGACCGCGATGTACTCCACGAAGTGGCACCCCGAGGAGACCACGGACAAGTTCAAGGACGACGCCTACCTGATCAAGATCGCCGACACGGTCTCCGCCCTGAAGGGCAACACGGCCTTCCAGAAGGCCGTGAAGGACGGCACCTACGACCGCTGGGCGATCGAGGAGTCGAAGATCTTCGACAAGGACGGCATCCAGGGCACCCCGACCCTGAAGATGGACGGCAAGGCCCTGACCGGCTCCGACGGCCAGGGCAACGCGCCGATGACGGTGGCGGACTTCAACACCGCGATCACGGCGGCCCTGAAGGGCTGATACCGAACCGACTTCCAGTCGAAGAGCGGGCGAACTTTTGACGGTTCGCCCGCTCTTCGCCGTACCGGTCAGTAACCTGATCGCCCGTGACCAGTCGATACAGATCATCCGATCCCGCAGCCTCACCCGCCGAGCGCCCCGACTGGCGCTCCCCGCGCCGCCGTTCAGTGGTCAAGGCCGCGGCCGCCACCGCCGTCCTGGCCGGCCCGCTCGCCGCCGCCCTCCCGGCCCGCGCGGCCACCGAGGCCCCCGCCTTCCTGCACGGTCTGGCCTCCGGCGACCCGCTGCCCGACGGCATCCTCCTGTGGACCCGTGTGACGCCGACCGCCGAGGCCACCCCCGGCTCCGGGCTCGGCCCGGACACCGAGGTCGGCTGGACCGTCGCCACCGACAAGGCGCTGACGAACGTCGTCGCCAAGGGCTCCCTCACCGCGACCGCCGCCTCCGACCACACCGTCAAGGCGGACATCCGCGGTCTCGCGCCGGCCACCGACTACTGGTTCCGCTTCTCGGCCGGCGGCACCGACTCCCCCGTCGCCCGCGCCCGCACCGCGCCCGCGGCCGACGCGAGCGTGTCCGGCCTGCGCTTCGGCGTGGTCTCCTGCGCCAACTGGGAGGCCGGCTACTTCTCCTCGTACCGCCATCTCGCGGCCCGTGGCGACCTGGACGCCTGGCTGCACCTCGGGGACTACATCTACGAGTACAAGAGCGGGGAGTACGGGACCCGCGGCACCGTCGTGCGGCCGCACGCGCCGGCGAACGAGATCATCACGCTCGCCGACTACCGCACCCGGCACGGCAAGTACAAGACCGACCCGGATCTCCAGGCCCTGCACGCCAAGGCGCCGGTCATCGCGATCTGGGACGACCACGAGTTCGCCAACGACGCCTGGTCGGGCGGCGCGGAGAACCACACCGAGGGCGCCGAGGGCACCTGGTCCGCCCGGCAGGCGGCCGCCAAGCAGGCCTACTTCGAGTGGATGCCGGTCCGCCCGGCGATCGCCGGCACCACCTACCGCCGGCTGCGCTTCGGCAGGCTCGCCGACCTCTCGCTGCTCGACCTGCGCTCGTTCCGCTCGCAGCAGGCGTCCACGGCCAGCGGGGCGGTGGACGATCCGGACCGGACGATCACGGGCCGGGCCCAACTCGACTGGCTGAAGGCCGGGTTGAAGGCCTCCGACACCACCTGGCGGCTGGTCGGCAACTCGGTGATGATCTCGCCGTTCGCCATCGGCTCGCTCTCCGCCGACCTGCTCAAACCGCTGGCCAAGCTGCTCGGTCTGCCGCAGGAGGGCATCGCCCTCAACACCGACCAGTGGGACGGCTACACCGACGACCGGCGCGAACTCCTGGCCCACCTGCGCACCAACGCGATCCGCAACACCGTCTTCCTGACCGGTGACATCCACATGGCGTGGGCCAACGACGTGCCGGTGAACGCCGGCACCTACCCGCTGTCCGCCTCCGCCGCCACCGAGTTCGTGGTCACCTCGGTGACCTCCGACAACCTCGACGACCTGGTGAAGGTCCCCGAGGGCACGGTCTCCGCGCTCGCCGCGCCGGTCATCCAGCTGGCCAACCGGCACGTCCACTGGGTCGACACCGACCGCCACGGCTACGGCGTCCTGGACATCACCGCCGACCGCGCGCAGATGGACTACTACGTCCTGTCCGACCGCACCACCACGACGGCGACCGCGTCCTGGGCCCGCTCGTACCGCACGCGCAGCGGCACGCAGAAGGTCGAGCGGACGTACGACCCGGTGTAGCTAGAGGCTGTCGAGGAAGCCGAGGGCCACCCGCCAGGTGGCCTCGGCGGCCTCCTCGTCGTAGTCCGGCAGGTCGGGGTCGGTGTAGAGGTGGCCGGCCCCGGCGTACCGGTAGATCTCCACGTCGGCGCCCGCGCGGCCCATCTGGAGGTACCAGGCGCTCAGCCAGTCGTCCGTCTCGAACGGGTCCGGCTCGGCCACGTGCAGCTGGACCGGCAGGCCGTCGACGGTGACGCCCGGCGCGAGGTCGGAGGTGCCGTGCAGAAGCAGCAGCCCGCGCGCCTTCTCGTCGCCGAGCGCGAGGGTCTGCGCGACGGAGGCGCCCAGCGAGAACCCGGCGTACACCAGCCCCCGCTCGGAGTAGGGCGCGGCGGCCAGCACGGCCCGCTTGAGCAACTCGTCCTTGCCGATCCCGTCGTTGAAGGCCATGCCCTCCTCGACGGTCTCGAATGTACGTCCGTCGAAGAGGTCCGGCGTCCACACCACGTGGCCCGCTGCCCGCAGCCGGTCGGCCGCCGCGCGCACGGCCGGCCTGAGCCCGTAGGTGGAGTGAAAGAGCACGATGTTCATGGGGTCATGGTGTCAGCCGCGCGCAGCCGGTTACGTTCTCAGGCATGGAGAACGTACTGCGTCCGTTGATCGTGATCGGCGGCTCGGTCGTGCTGACGCTGCTCATCGGCTGGGTCACCGACCTGCTGCTGCGCAAGGCCGACGAACGGTATGAGCACACCTCGCTGTGGGGCCTGCTGCGCCGCGGCCGGGTGCCCTACCAGCTCGTGCTCTGCGCCGCGCTGCTCAGAGGCTCCTACGAGCAGGCACGGCTGCTGAAGGAGCACCGGGCCGGCATCGGCCAGACGCTGACCCTGGTGCTGATCGGTGCCACGGCGTGGCTGATGGTCCGGATCGCGGCGGCGATCGTGGAGTCGTCGTACGCGCGGTACGCACGCGTGCACCGCGATCCGGCCCGGGTCCGGCGGGTGCGGACCCAGGTGACGTTGATCACGCGGGTGGTGGCCGCGGTCGTCGGCGTGGTGGCGGTGGCCGCGATGCTGCTGACGTTCCCGGCGATGCGCGCGGCCGGCGCCTCGCTGCTGGCCTCGGCCGGCATCCTCGGCATCGTCGCCGGTGTCGCCGCCCAGTCCACGCTCGCCAACCTCTTCGCCGGGCTGCAGATCGCCTTCGGCGACATGGTGCGCATCGGCGACACGGTCGTCGTGGACGGCGAGTGGGGCACGGTCGAGGAGATCACCCTGACGTTCCTCGCCGTGCGGACCTGGGACGAGCGCCGGATCACCATGCCGGTCTCGTACTTCACCTCGAAGCCGTTCGAGAACTGGTCGCGCGGCGGCACCCAGATGACCGGCATCGTCTACTGGCACCTCGACCACTCGGCGCCGGTGGAGCTGATGCGGGAGAAGCTGCGGGACATCCTGCGCGAGTGCGCCGCCTGGGACGGCCGCGACTACGGCGTCGCCGTCACCGACGCCACCCCGAACACCCTTCAGGTACGGGCCCTGGTGACCGCCAAGGACGCCGACGACATCTGGACGGTACGGGTCACGGTCCGCGAGCAGATGATCCGCTGGCTGGGCGAGCAGCACCCCTACGCCCTGCCCCGCGTCAACACGGCGGACGCGGCCCTGCCGCCGGGCAGCGCCGCTTCCCCGAACGGTGCCGGCGACGGGGCCCGCGACGGCGCCGAGGGCGTAGCGGCCACCCGCCGCGCCCACGAACCGCCGCGCACGGGCCGCGGCTGAGGCTCACTGCCCGCGCTCGGCCCCGCCGTTGACCTGGACGACCTGCGAGGTGACGTGCCCGGCGGCCGTCGAGGCGAGCCAGTGCAGGGTCACCGCGACATCTCCCGGCGTACCGGCCCGCTTGTTCACGGTGTCCCCGATGAGCCGCTCGCGCCGGGCGGGGTCGATCTGCGCCCCGAAGAACTCGGTGTCCTCGATGTAGCCGGGCGCGACCACGTTCGCGGTGATCCCGCGCGGCCCGAGCTCCCGGGCCAGGTCATGGGCGTACGGGTGCAGCGCGGCCTTGGCCCCCGCGTACGCCCCGCTGCCGGACCCCCGGTAGGCGGCGATGGAGCTGACGAACAGCACCCGTCCGCCCGGTGAGGCGAGCCGGTCCTTGAGGGCCTCCGTGAGCAGGGCCGCGGTCAGGGTGTTGATCCGGAAGTTGACGGTCCAGTTGTGCGCGACCCGATCGAGCGGATCCTCGCTGTCGACGGGCGGCTCCAACTGCCCGGTGCCGCCGGCACTGTGGATCAGTACGTCCACGGTCCCCAACTCCCGCTCCACGAAGGCGGCGACCCGCCGCACCTCGGCCGGCTCCGCGAGATCGGCGGCGAAGGCCAGCGCCCCCGGCACCCCGGCCTTCTCCAGCACCTCGGCCCGCCGCCCGAGCAGCAGCACCTGATCCCCGTCCGCCGCGAACGCCCGCGCCGCCGCGAGCCCGATTCCCGTACCTCCGCCGCTGATCACCACATTGCGCGTCATGATCCGATCGTACGAAGCACCGGGCGCCGTCGGCACGGAACGGCGAAGGTCGGCATACGGACGGGAGTTGTGAAGGTCAGCGCAGGCTGCGTACGTCGAGATGGCGCAGCACCCGGTCCACGATCTCCGGATCCGCGCCCGGCTCGCTGCGCGCCGCGAGCACCTCGTGGCGGGCGGCGCTCAGCATCTCGCCCTGGATGCGCCGCACACGCTTCAGCCGTCGCACCCGCTGCTCGTGCGCCTCCCGCCGCTCCTCGTCCCCCATGTCGGGGCTGATCCGCACGCCGATCTCGAAGGCCCGCCGCAGCATCTGCTCGGACAGTTCCTCCGGCAGCTCCTCGTCCTTCTCGATCTCCTTCAGCCGCGCCTTGGCCGCCTTGGCCGCGCGGATGGCAAGGGCCCGCTCGAACTCCTGCTCCCGTTCGGTGTCGGCCTTCACCCCCAGCCGCTTCACGAGCCAGGGCAGGGTCAGACCCTGGAGCACCAGGGTGACCATGATCACGCCGAACGCGATGAACACCATCTCGTCGCGGTCCGGGAAGGGTGAGCCGTCGTCGGTCTTGAGCGGGATCGCCAGCGCCAGCGCGACCGAGGCCACGCCCCGCATCCCCGACCACCACATGACGACGGTCTCCCGCCAGCTGGTCGGGATGTCCTCGTCCTGGTCACGTCTGGCGTGCAGCCGTTTGGTGAGCCAGGTCGCCGGCAGCAGCCAGGCCAGCCGCACCAGCACCACCACGCCGACGATCGCCGCGGCCCAGCCGAGCATCTCGCCCCACCGCCCGGACGCGGTCCGGATCGCGTTGTGCAGTTCGAGGCCGATCAGCCCGAACGCGACGCCCGTGACGAGGGTGTCGACGACGTTCCAGAAGGTGTGTCCGGCGAGCCGGGTCATCACGTCGTCGGCGTCGGTCGCGTACTCGGCGAGAAACAGCGCGGTGGTCAGCACCGCGAGCACTCCGGAGCCGTGCAGCTCCTCCGCGAGCACGTAGGAGGCGTACGGGACGAGCAGGGTCATCCCGATCTGCAGGGTCGGGTCGTCCAGCAGGTCCATCAGCTTGTTCGCGCCCCAGCCGAGCACGAGGCCGACGGCGAGCGCCACCACCGCGGACAGGACGAGGTCGAGACCGGCCCGCCAGGGCGAGAAGCTGCCGCTCACGGCGGCGGCGATGGCCACGTGGTAGAGCACGATCGCCGTCACGTCGTTGAAGAGGCCCTCGCCCTCCAGGATCGACACCAGGCGCCGGGGCAGCCCGAGTTGACCGGCGACGGCAGTGGCGGCGACGGGGTCGGGCGGGGCGACCAGCGCGCCCAGGGCCACGGCGGCGGCGATCGGCAGCCCGGGCACGATCGCGCTCGCCACGGCGGCCACGACCGCGGTGGTGACGAACACCAGGGCGACCGCCAGCAGGAAGATCGGCCGGATGTTGGCCGTGAACTGCCGCCAGGAGGTGCGTCGTACGGCCGCGTACAGCAGGGGCGGCAGGAGTCCGGGCAGGATCAGCTCGGGCGGGATGTTCACGTTCGGGACGAAGTCGGCGATCGCGAGCACGATCCCGAACAGGGTCATCAGCACCGGCGCCGGCAACCCGAACCGGTCCCCCACCGGGACGCTCACCAGGGCCCCGAGCAACAGCACGAACAGCAGGGCCAACTGATCCACGGTCAGCGCTCCGAACAGGTAGGAACAGGTGGACGGACGGACAGCAGGCCCCAAGCGTGCCACGCCACCGACCTCACCAGCGCGTTCGGCGCCCTGACGCGTTCGTCACGCGGACACGTCAGGAACCCTGACGCGCGTTCGGAACCCCGCCCCGCTCGCCGCCCCGCGCTACAGAGCGCGCCGCATCGCCCGGTGCGGGATACCAGCCTCCGGGTACTCCGGCCCGTACGCCTCGTACCCCAACCGCTCGTAGAAACCCAGCGCGTGCGTCTGCGCGTGCAGGTCCACGGCCGCGAGCCCCCACGCGCGTGCCGCGTCCTCGATGGCCCGCACCAGCGCGACCCCGACGCCGAGACCGCGCGCGTCCTTGGTCACCGCGAGCCGCCCCAGGGACCCGAGCGAGAGGTCCCCGCCGGTCTTCGCCGCGGCCCGCTCGCCGTGGAGCAGCCGCCCGGTGCCGAGCGGCACCCCGTCCTCGCGCACGGCCAGCACATGCACGGCCACGGCGTCGTACTCGTCGTACTCCAGGTCCTCGGGCACGCCCTGCTCGCCGACGAAGACGTCCTTGCGGACCCGGAAGCACGCCTCCCGGTCGGCGGGGTCCTCGGCTACCCGCACCTCGTACGCGCGCGTGCTCATCCGTACGTCTCCTCGCGGACCTTGTCCAGGGCCTGCTGGAGGTCGGCCGGGTACTCACTGGCGAACTCCACCCACTCGCCGTCCCCGGGGTGCTCGAAGCCCAGGCGCACCGCGTGCAGCCACTGGCGGGTCAGGCCGAGCCGCTTGGCGAGCGTCGGGTCGGCGCCGTAGGTGAGGTCGCCGACGCAGGGGTGGCGGTGGGCGGCCATGTGGACGCGGATCTGGTGGGTGCGGCCGGTCTCCAGCTTCACGTCGAGGAGGGAGGCCGCGCGGAACGCCTCGATGAGGTCGTAGTGCGTCACGGAGGGCTTGCCCTCGGCGGTGACCGCCCATTTGTAGTCGTGGTTGGGGTGCCGGCCGATGGGGGCGTCGATGGTGCCGCTGGTCGGGTCCGGGTGGCCCTGCACGAGCGTGTGGTAGCGCTTGTCGACCGTGCGCTCCTTGAACTGGCGCTTGAGCGAGGTGTACGCGCGCTCCGACTTGGCGACCGCCATCAGGCCGGAGGTGCCCACGTCTAGGCGGTGCACGATGCCCTGGCGCTCGGCGGCACCGGAGGTGGAGATCCGGTAGCCGGCCGCGGCGAGCCCGCCGATGACCGTCGTCCCGGTCCAGCCGGGCGACGGATGCGCGGCGACACCGACGGGCTTGTCGATCACGACGACATCGTCGTCGTCGTACACGATCTCCATGCCCTCGACCGGCTCGGCGACGATCTGCACCGGCGCGGGCGCCTGCGGCATCTCGACCTCGAGCCAGGCCCCGCCGTGCACCCGCTCGGACTTCCCGACCACCGAGCCGTCGACCATGACCTTCCCCGCCGCGGCCAGCTCGGCGGCCTTCGTACGGGAGAAGCCGAACATGCGGGAGATGGCGGCGTCGACACGCTCGCCCTCCAGGCCGTCGGGCACGGGCAGGGTACGGATATCGGGAACGGTGCTCACCCGTCGAGTATGCCGGACAGCACCGACAGCCCCGTCCACAAGGCCCCTCGGCCCCCGCCCCCTCAGCCCTTGTGGACGGTCCCGTCCGGGTCGAGGCCCTTGAACGACAGCAGCACGATCAGGATGCCGCCGCACACGATCGCCGAGTCGGCCAGGTTGAAGACGGCGAAGCCCTTGGGGGCGATGAAGTCGACGACCGCGCCCTCGAAGATGCCCGGCGAGCGGAAGATGCGGTCGGTGAGGTTGCCGAGCGCACCGCCGAGCAGCAGGCCCAGCGCGATCGCCCAGGGCAGGCTGTAGAGCTTGCGGGCGAGCCGGGCGATCACCACGATCACGGCCGCCGCGATCACCGTGAAGATCACGGTGAAGGCCTCACCGAAGCCGAAGGCCGCGCCCGCGTTGCGGATCGCCTCGAACTTCAGCCAGTCCCCGACGATCTCGATCGGCGCGTGGTGCTCCAGCTTGGCGACCACCAGCAGCTTGCTGCCCAGGTCCAGCAGGTACGCGAAGGTGGCCACCGCGAACAGCACGGCGATACGGCGCTTGCCCCTGGGTCGCGTGGCCTCGCTCCGTCCCGGCTGGTCCGGCTGCTCCGGTTCGGCCCCCGCCGCCTCTGGGGTATCCGGCGTACCGATGATGCGCTCCGCCTCTGCCACGTGAGTCCCTCAACCTAGGTACCTGACTGAGGAGAGGGTACGACACGCCTCCCGGGACCCTCAGTACCGGCGTTCCTGCTTCTGCTTGCACTCCACGCACAGGGTGGCCCGCGGGAACGCCTGCATCCTCGCCTTGCCGATGGGGTTGCCGCAGTTCTCGCACAGGCCGTACGTGCCCGCGTCGAGCTTCTCCAGGGCGTGATCGGTCTGGATCAGCATCTCGCGCGCGTTGGCGGCCAGCGCCATCTCGCTCTCGCGCGTGATGTTCTTGGTGCCGGTGTCCGCCTGGTCGTCGCCGGCGCCGTCCCCGGAGTCCCGCATCAGACCGGCGAGGGCCCGCTCGCTGGAGGAGATCTCCTCGCGCAGCCGCTCCGCCTCGGACAGCAGCTCGGTGCGGGCCTCCTCGACCTCCTCCGGCGTCCAGGGGTCCTCTCCGGGACGCACCGCCAGTTCGCCCGGCTCCGCCGCCGCGGCGAGGCGTGCCTTGGGGACGGCGGTCTTCGCCGCCGTGGCCGTGCCAGGGGTCTTCTTCGCAACCACCGTCGTGGCTCCCGTCTCCTTCGCGGCCCGCGCCGCGCCCACCTTCTTGGCCGTGCTCCTGCTCACCGTGCTCTTGCGCTTCGTACCTGCGGACTGCGTGCCGTCGGCCCTGGTGGCCGCCGGTTCGGTGGCGACCGCCTTCTTCGCGGCCGGCGCCTTGCCTGCCGTCTTCTTCACAGCCGCCTTCTTGGTGGCCGATTTCTTGGTGACGGTCTTCTCGGCAGCCACCGCCTTGGTGGCCGCGCTCTTCGTCGCCGCAGTCTTCGTCGCCGCGGCTTTCGTCCCCGAGGTCTTCGCCACGCCCTTCTTGGCCACCGCTTTCTTGGCCACCGCTTTCCTGGTGACGGCCTTCTTCACAGCGGTCTTCTTCGGGACGGCCTTCTTGGCCACCGTCTTCCTGCCGACCGCCGCGTCCGTCACCGCATCCGCATCCGTTTCCGCGTCCGCCCTGCTCGAAGCCCCGGCCGACGCCCCGGGTCTCGCCGGCTCCTCCCCCTTGGCCGCCTTCCTGGCCGTGCTCTTCCTGGCCGTGCTCTTCTTGCCGCTCACATCCTTGGCCGCGCCACCGGAGACATGCGTGGACCTGCCCGACGCCGACTGCTGTACGGCGGTCTTCTTCGCCACCATGGCCGCGGCCCCTTCACATATTGTGATCTTGCACGCGAATCGTGCTGGGACGATAAATCGACTTCAGCCCCGCGGCAACGGGACGCACCGCCCGATTCGCCCGGCTCGCGCGTGCCGCTCCGCAAGCCTTCAAGCGTTGTGCCCAGCTCCCCACGGGGTAATCCGCCCGATCGCACATCCCAGGATGCGAACACACGCACCGCTCCATTCGGGTCACACCAGGGCGTTCCCCGGGCCCGCGGCACCCCCGCCGCCGGACCGCGAAATCCGGTCGGCCGGTGTCCGCGCGGCGCCGTACACTGGGCGGAGCGAGAAGCGTGGATGGGGACGAGTAGCGACGTACGCAGCCCAGAGCGACCCGGGGACGGTGGAAGCCCGGGGGCGAGCGCGACGTGAAGATCACCCCGGAGCCGCCGGAGGAACGCCCGTGAGGGGCCAGTAGAACCGGCATCGCGACCCCAATGAGGGGGTCCGCCGAAGCGCAGGGTGCGCCGGGGGACCAAGGAGGGTGGTACCGCGGGAGCGCGCCGAGGACGGCGTACGAAGACAGCTCTCGTCCCTCCGGACGGAACGGAAAGTCCGCCGGAGGAAGCTCGCTGATGACAACGCCGACGTACCGCCAGGTGCCCGCCCAGGTCGACCTGCCCGCACTCGAGCACGCCGTGCTCGATTTCTGGCGCGAGCAGAAGATCTTCGCCAAGACCCTGGAGCAGTCCGAGGGCCGCCCCGAGTGGGTGTTCTACGAGGGCCCGCCCACCGCCAACGGCATGCCGGGCGCCCACCACATCGAGGCACGCGTCTTCAAGGACGTCTTCCCCCGCTTCCGCACCATGCGCGGCTACCACGTGGCCCGCAAGGCCGGCTGGGACTGCCACGGCCTCCCGGTCGAGCTGGCCGTCGAGAAGGAACTCGGCTTCAGCGGCAAGCAGGACATCGAGACGTACGGCATCGCCGCGTTCAACGACAAGTGCCGCGAGTCGGTGACCCGGCACACGGACGCCTTCGCCGAGCTCACGACCCGCATGGGCTACTGGACCGACCTCGACGACCCCTACCGCACGATGGACCCCGAGTACATCGAGTCGGTCTGGTGGTCGCTGAAGCAGATCTTCGACAAGGGCCTGCTGGTCCAGGACTACCGCGTCGCCCCGTGGTGCCCGCGCGACGAGACGGGTCTGTCGGACCACGAACTGGCGCAGGGCTACGAGACGATCGTGGATCCGTCGGTCTACGTCCGTTTCCCGCTCACCTCCGGTCCGCTGGCCGGCCGCGCCGCGCTCCTGGTGTGGACGACGACCCCCTGGACGCTGGTCTCCAACACCGCGGTCGCCGCCCACCCCGACGTCACCTACGTCGTCGCGACCGACGGCGAGGAGCAGCTCGTCGTCGCCACCCAGCTCGTCGAGAAGGCCCTCGGCGAGGGCTGGGAACTGACCGGTGAGACCTTCACCGGCGCCGAGATGGAGCGCTGGACGTATCAACGTCCGTTCGACCTGGTGGAGTTCCCCGAGCCCGCCCACTACGTGGTGAACGCCGAGTACGTGACGACCGAGGACGGTACGGGTCTGGTCCACCAGTCCCCCGCTTTCGGTGAGGAGGACCTCAAGGTCTGCCGCGCCTACGGCCTCCCGGTGGTGAACCCGATCCGGCCGAACGGCACCTTCGCCGAGGACGTCCCGCTGGTCGGCGGTGTCTTCTTCAAGAAGGCGGACGAAAAGCTCACGGAAGACCTCAAGGACCGCGGGCTGCTGTTCAAGCACCTGCCGTACGAGCACAGTTACCCGCACTGCTGGCGCTGCCACACCGCGCTCATCTACTACGCGCAGCCGTCCTGGTACATCCGCACCACCGCCGTCAAGGACCGCCTCCTCCAGGAGAACGAGAACACCAACTGGTTCCCGGAGACCGTCAAGCACGGCCGGTACGGCGACTGGCTGAACAACAACATCGACTGGGCGCTGTCCCGCAACCGCTACTGGGGCACCCCGCTGCCGATCTGGCGCTGCGAGGACAACCACCTCACGGTCGTCGGCTCCCGCGCGGAGCTCACCGAGCTGACCGGCACCGACCAGTCGGAGCTGGACCCGCACCGCCCGTTCATCGACGAGGTCACCTTCGCCTGCCCCAAGTGCGCCAAGTCGGCCGTGCGCGTGCCGGAGGTCATCGACGCCTGGTACGACTCGGGTTCGATGCCGTTCGCGCAGTGGGGCTACCCGTACAAGAACAAGGACCTGTTCGAGTCGCGCTACCCGGCGCAGTTCATCTCCGAGGCCATCGACCAGACCCGCGGCTGGTTCTACACGCTGATGGCGATCGGCACCCTGGTCTTCGACAAGTCCTCGTACGAGAACGTGGTCTGTCTCGGCCACATCCTCGCCGAGGACGGCCGCAAGATGTCCAAGCACCTGGGCAACACCCTGGAGCCGATCCCGCTGATGGACCAGCACGGCGCCGACGCGGTGCGCTGGTTCATGGCGGCCGGCGGCTCGCCGTGGGCGGCACGCCGCGTGGGCCACGGCACCATCCAGGAGGTCGTCCGCAAGACGCTCCTGACGTACTGGAACACGGTCGCCTTCCAGGCCCTGTACGCCCGCACGGCCGGCTGGGCGCCCAGCGAGGCCGACCCGGCCCCGGCGGACCGCCCGGTCCTGGACCGCTGGCTGCTGTCGGAACTCCACGCGCTCACCGACCAGGTGACCCAGGCGCTGGAGTCCTACGACACCCAGCGCGCCGGCCGCCTCCTGTCGGCGTTCGTCGACGACCTGTCCAACTGGTACGTCCGCCGCTCCCGTCGCCGCTTCTGGCAGGGCGACAAGGCCGCGCTGCGCACCCTGCACGAGGTCGTCGGCACGGTCACCCAACTGATGGCCCCGCTGACCCCGTTCATCACCGAGCGGGTCTGGCAGGACCTGGTCGTGCCGGTCACGCCGGGCGCCCCGGAGTCCGTCCACCTGACCAGCTGGCCGCAGGCGGACCTCTCCGCGATCGACCCGGAGCTGTCACGGCAGATGGTCCTGGTGCGCCGGCTCGTCGAGCTGGGCCGCGCCACGCGCGCGGAGTCGGGCGTGAAGACCCGCCAGCCGCTGTCCCGCGCGCTGGTGGCCGCGACCGGCTTCGACGCCCTCGACCGCGAACTGCACGCGCAGATCACCGAGGAGCTGAACGTGAGCTCGCTCGCGTCCCTCAGCGAGGTCGGCGGCTCCCTGGTCGACACGACCGCGAAGGCCAACTTCCGCGCCCTGGGCAAGCGGTTCGGCAAGCGCGTCCAGGACGTCGCCAAGGCCGTCGCGAACGCGGACGCGGCCGCGCTGTCCCTGGCACTGCGCGAGGGCACGGCGTCCGTGGAGGTGGACGGCGAGACCGTCACCCTCGCCCCGGACGAGGTCATCATCACGGAGACCCCGCGCGAGGGCTGGTCGGTGGCCTCCGACTCGGGCGCCACGGTCGCCCTGGACCTGGAGATCACCGAGGAGCTGCGGCAGGCGGGCCTCGCCCGTGACGCGATCCGCCTGATCCAGGAGGCCCGCAAGAACAGCGGCCTGGACGTGGCGGACCGGATCGCCCTGCGCTGGACGTCGACCGACCCCGCGGTGATCGCGGCCCTGTCCGAGCACGCGGCCCTGATCGCCGACGAGGTCCTCGCCACCGACTTCGCTCAGGGCGAGGCCGACGAGGCGTACGGCGAGCCCTTCACCGACGAGGGACTGTCCCTGGTGTTCCGCCTGCGCAAGGCGTAACCGCCTCGCCGTCGGCGGTCGCAGGGGCGTGGGGGCTGGTCGCGCAGTTCCCCGCGCCCCTTCAGGTGGGCACGGTCGCCCTTGGACCCGACTCGCCCACCTCCGCCGCACACGCACAACAGGGCGGGGCCCCGGATCGAAATCCGGGGCCCCGCCCTGTTGAACGCTGCCGCCGACTACGGCGTACTACTGGCCATGGCCGGTCAGTTGTCGTCCTCGTCGATCAGGAAGCCGCGCATCGGCGAAGGTGCCTGGCCCATCGGACCGGGGCCCTGCGGGCGGACCGGCGCCATCGGCTGGGTCATCGCCGGGGACATCTGCTGCTGGCCGCCGTAGGACGGGCCGGCGGGGCCGGGGCCCATGCCCTGGTTGCCGCCGTAGGACGGGGCGCTCGCGCCGGCCGGGGCCATCGAAGGCGCCGGGGACGGCGGCAGGGAGGCCGTGGCCGGGGTGCGCGGCGGGGCGAGGGAGTCGTCGGCCTGGGTCTCCAACTGACGCAGCTGGGACTCCAGGTAGGACTTCAGACGCGTGCGGTACTCGCGCTCGAAGCCGCGCAGATCCTCGACCTTGCGCTCCAGCGTGGCGCGGGCGGACTCCAGGGAGCCCATCGCGACGCGGTGCTTCTCCTGCGCGTCCCGCTCCAGGGCGTCGGCCTTGGCACGGGCGTCACGCTCGAGACCCTCGGCACGCGAACGCGCCTCACCCACGATCTTGTTGGCCTCGGAACGGGCCTCGGCGATCGCCTGGTCGGCGGTCTGCTGGGCCAGCGAGAGAACGCGGGCGGCGCTGTCGCCACCGGGACCCTGACCGGGGCCGCCCATCGGGCCACCCATGGGACCGCCCTGACCGGGGCCACCCATCGGACCGCCCATGGGGCCACCCATCGGGCCGCCCATCTGCTGCTGCATGGGCTGGCCGCCCATCGTGCCCTGGCCCATGGGGCCTTGGCCCATCGGACCCTGACCCATGGGGCCCTGGCCCATCGGACCGGGACCCTGCGGGCCGCCCTGTCCACCGGGACCGGGGGGCAGCTGCGGCGCACCGCTCGGCAGCTGGGGCGGACCGCCCATGGGGCCGCCCATCTGCTGCTGCGGCGGGCCCGATATGCCGGCCGGCACCGGGCCGCCCGGGCCTCGCATCCCCTGCTGAGGCATGCCCTGTTGGGGCATCCCCTGCGGGGGCATGCCCTGCTGCGGCATCCCCTGCTGCATGCCCTGGTCCTGCGGACCGCCGGGACCCTCCGGGGGCTTGCGCATGTTCTGCTGGTTCTGGGCAGCGGCGCGCGTGGCGGCGGCCAGCTTGGCGCGCAGGTCCTCGTTCTCGCGCAGCAGGCGGGTCAGTTCGGCTTCGACCTCGTCGAGGAAGGCATCGACCTCGTCCTCGTCATAGCCTTCTCGGAGGCGGACGGTCGTGAACTGCTTGTTCCGCACGTCCTCGGGGGTCAACGGCATCTCTTCACCTCAACGTAGTCGTCGGCATTCGGCAAGACGGTAGGTCACATCGATCACAGCCGACTCACGATCGAGATCAGGATGTAGACGATGATCATCAGTACGAAGAAGGACAGGTCGAGCGCCACGCCCCCGAGACGCAGCGGCGGAATGAACCGCCGCAGAAGCTTGAGCGGTGGATCAGTGACAGTGTAGGTGGCCTCCAGAACGACCACCATCGCCTTGCCGGGTTGCCATGAGCGGGCGAACTGGAAGACGTAGTCCATGACCAACCGGAAGATGAGCACGATGAGGAAGCACATCAGAGCGATGTAGACGACATCCAGAACCACGCTCATGACCCGCGCTTCCCTCTCCCCTGTTTCCGTGCTGCACGTACTGCTTACTGCTTTTTCCGGTGGTGTGTCTCAGCTCTGGTTGAAGAACCCGCCCTCTGCGATGCGAGCCTTGTCCTCCGCCGTGACATCGACGTTAGCAGGCGACAACAGGAACACCTTCTGCGTCACCCGCTCGATGCTGCCGTGAAGACCAAACACCAGACCGGCCGCAAAGTCGACAAGTCGCTTCGCGTCTGTGTCGTCCATCTCAGTCAGATTCATGATCACCGGGGTGCCCTCACGGAAGTGTTCCCCGATGGTACGGGCCTCGTTGTAGGTCCGCGGGTGAAGCGTGGTGATCCGGTAAGGCTCTCGTTCCGACACGACCTTGGGCATGATCACCGGTGCGTTCTTCTCCAGGCTGGCGCGCTCTTGTGTGATGGACGCCACGGGCGCGATGCGCGCCGGACGCCCGGATTCCGCGGGTAGCGAAGCGGAACGCGCCACCGGCTCGCGAGGCGAGGGCGGTTGCACGATTCGTACCTCTTCGTCCCGTTGGGACTGATGTGCGACGTGCGACTGGTGGGACGGCTCGTGCCGTCGATGGTCCCGCTCGGGCTCTGGGTCGAGTTCGGGTTCGAAGTCGTCATCGGGGTCGAAGCCCCGGCCGTCGTACCCATCGTCCTCCACGAGGCCGAGGTAGACCGCCATCTTGCGCATCGCGCCGGCCATGCTCTGAGTCCTCCGCTCTGTGGTGGATCGGCTGACGACTGCCAAGTGCCCGCGATCCACGAGGTCGTTACGCCCGCCCTTCGGCGGTAATGACCATATTTTCTGCTGTGGTCCGACTTCCTGGCGACGTTACCCGAGCCCAGCACGGACTCCGAGTACCGCCGTACCGACGCGCACATGTGTCGCTCCGGCCGCCACGGCCCCTTCGAGGTCCGAACTCATTCCTGCCGAGACCATGTTCGCAGCCGGATGGCTCCGGCGCAGCGCGGTCGACAAATCCATCAACCGCTCGAACGCCGCCTGTTCGCGTCCCGCGTAGGGGCCGGTCAACGGCGCGACGGTCATCAGACCGTCCAGTCGCAGCCCTTCCGATCGCGAGACGATTTCGCCCAACTCCTCGATCCCGTCGGGCCCGACACCCCCGCGCTGCCCGCGACCCCCTTCGTCCGCGTCGAGTGCGACCTGGATCAGACAGCCCAGTTCGCGCTCCCGCCGCACCGCCTCCTTCGACAGCGCGCCGACGAGCCGCGCGCGGTCGACGGACTGCACGACATCGGCGTAACCGAGCACGGAACGCACCTTGTTGGTCTGCAACTGCCCCACGAAGTGCCAGGTAAGCGGAAGGTCCGCGGATTCGGCGGCCTTGGGTGCCGCGTCCTGGTCGCGGTTCTCCGCCACGTGCCGGACGCCCAGTTCGGAGAGGATCCGCACATCGCTCGCCGGGTAGGTCTTGGTGACCACGATCAGGGTCACCTCCGCCCGCTTGCGCCCCGCCGCGGCACACGCGGCGACGATACGTTCCTCCACCTTCGCCAGGTTCCCGGCGAGTTCGTGCTTACGGTCCGTCATGTCCCATCAGTCCAGCCAGACATATCCCGCGAGTCGCCCCGTGGTGCGATCGCGTCGATATGAGAAGTGGTCGCCCGACTCGATCGTGCACACCGGCGACTGCTCCCGGTCGCGCACCCCGAGCCGGTCGAGCTGCGCGTGCACCCCGGCGGTCACGTCGACCGCGGAAGTGCCCCAGCTCGTCTCGGCGTACGCCGCCGGTTCGACCGCGGCGACATCGGCGCGCATCTCCTCGGGGACTTCATAGCACCGGCCGCAGACGGCGGGTCCGGTGCGGGCGACGATCCGGGCGGGATCGGCGCCGAGTTCGGTCATGGCCCGTACGGCGGCGGGGACCACCCCGGCGATCATGCCGGGCCGGCCCGCGTGGGCCGCGGCGGCGATCCCGGCGACCGGGTCGGCCAGCAGAACGGGCGTGCAGTCCGCGGTCAGCACGGCAAGGGCGAGTCCGCGGCGGGCGGTGACGATCGCGTCGACCGAGGGGATCTCGGCATCGGAACCCCAGGGTCCGTCGACCACCGCCACGTCCGCCCCGTGCACCTGGTTCATCCAGACCACCAGGGCCGGGTCGAGGCCGAGCGACTTGGCCGCCAACTCCCGGTTGGCGCGTACGGCTTCGGGGTCGTCGCCGACCGCTCCGCCGAGGTTGAGCTGCTCGTACGGAACGGCGCTCACCCCACCCCACCTGTCGGTGAAGGCGAAGTGCGCGCCGTTCACGGTGCTCGTCGCCGAGCGCTGTTCCATCACGTCAGAAGGATCACTTGAGGAAGTCCGGTACGTCCAGCTCCTCGGCCGCACTGTCCGAGTAGGAGCGCGACGGCGGGACCGGCGGGGCGACCGGGAGGTCGGCGACCGGCTCCGGCTCGGGCTCCTCCTTCGGCGTGACGCTGCCGAGCGAGCCGAAGGACGGACGGCTCTCGGACTGCCGTACCGGAGTGGGCTCGTCGCGGCGGGCCGACGACGAGGAGGACGAGGTCGAGGACGAGCCGAGGACGGTGTCCCGGCGGGTCGGCGGCTGGCCGCCGTCGAAGCCGGCCGCGATGACCGTGACCCGGACCTCGTCGCCGAGCGCGTCGTCGATGACCGCGCCGAAGATGATGTTGGCCTCGGGGTGCGCGGCCTCGCTCACCAGCTGGGCGGCCTCGTTGATCTCGAACAGGCCGAGGTCGGAGCCGCCGGAGATGGAGAGCAGCACGCCCCGGGCGCCGTCGATGGAGGCTTCGAGCAGCGGCGAGGAGATCGCCATCTCGGCGGCGGCCACCGCGCGGTCGTCGCCGCGGGCCGAGCCGATGCCCATGAGGGCCGAACCGGCCTCGGACATCACGGACTTGACGTCGGCGAAGTCGAGGTTGATCAGACCCGGCGTGGTGATGAGGTCGGTGATGCCCTGCACACCGGAGAGCAGGACCTGGTCGGCGGACTTGAAGGCGTCGAGCACCGAGACCTGGCGGTCCGAGATGGACAGCAGCCGGTCGTTCGGGATGACGATGAGGGTGTCGACCTCTTCGCGGAGTTCGGCGATGCCGTCCTCGGCCTGGTTGGCGCGGCGCCGGCCCTCGAAGGTGAACGGGCGGGTGACCACGCCGATGGTGAGGGCGCCGAGGGAGCGGGCGATGTTGGCCACGACGGGCGCGCCGCCGGTGCCGGTGCCGCCGCCCTCGCCGGCCGTCACGAAGACCATGTCGGCCCCCTTGAGGACCTCCTCGATCTCCTCGCGGTGGTCCTCGGCGGCCTTGCGGCCGACGGCCGGGTTGGCTCCGGCGCCGAGTCCGCGGGTGAGTTCGCGGCCGACGTCGAGCTTGACGTCGGCGTCGCTCATCAACAGCGCCTGCGCGTCGGTGTTGATGGCGATGAACTCGACGCCCTTGAGACCGACCTCGATCATCCGGTTGATGGCATTGACACCACCGCCGCCGACACCGATGACTTTGATGACTGCGAGGTAGTTCTGCGGTGCTGCCACGTCGAAGGCCTCTCGCCTCGAGTTACGTGTCGTCGCTTCGCAGGGGATGCGATCCGACGACTGATGCCGAATGGGACGGTCCGTATCGCCGACCCGAACCCTAACGTTGAAGTTTAGGGTTACCAGTGTGACTGTTCGCTGGACTCTTCCGAACAGGACACTAAGTCGACAAGTGGCGCACGTTCAACGAACACGCCGAACCTCCCGTTTTTCTTTTCACCCTATGTGATCAGCCATAGCGATGCCCAGCCAGGGTGCTGGCCTGCGCGGATGTGCGTCAACTCCCCGCTGACGCAGGGGCGGTGGGAACGCTGACGTCGAAGTGCCGCGCACCGGGCGCCGCTTTCATCAGAGCGGTGAGCGTACGCGCCTTCGCCGCGCCCTTGTCGCCACTTCCCCAAGCCACGGTCCGACCGCCGCTCAACTCCAGCGAGATCTCGTCATAGGAACGCACCTTGACGGTCCGGGTCTCGTGCGCGACGGCGGCGGGAAGGGCACCGGCCACCGCGACCGCCTCGCGCACCAGCCGGTCCTCGCCGAATCGCCGCAGACTCGCCGCGGACGAACCCGTGCGTGAGAGGCTCAATTCGAGTGCAGGAACGCCTTTCGGCGCAGTGGAAACCGTGGCGAAACGGACACCTTCATCGTCCACTTCGATGAAGTTTCGGCCCTTTTGGACAATCAGAACCGGCGTGCGCTCGGTCACTTTCAGCCCGATTCCATGCGGCCAGGAACGCACCACGTCGACCGCGCCGATTCGCGGCAATTTCCGCAGCAGACGTGACTCGATCGCATCGGTGTCGACCGAAATCAACGGTGACCCGACCGGCACATCGGCGGCCTCGCGCACCTGTTCCGGCGTCAGGACCGAGGTGCCGGAAACCGATACGCGTTCAACGCGCAGCCAGTGGGATCCGTACAACACCCAGACACCCGCGGCCGAGAGGAGGAGCAGCGCGACGGCGAGAACGATGATCGTACGAACTCGCCGTGGGCCGCCGAGCCTTCGGACGAGGGGCGGGCCGGACGACTCCTGTTGGCGTTCACCGCGTTCGGCGGTGGTCGATCCGGCCACGCTCCCTGCCCTCCAGCTACACAGTCGTGCGATCCCTAACGGTGTGCACGGTGGGCGGCGATCGCCTCGTACACCATGCCGACGAGCAGGTCGTCGGCGTCCCGGCGGCCGAACTCGGCGGCGGCGCGGGACATCTCGTACAGCCGGTGCGGGTCGGCGAGCACGGGCAGCACGTTCGCCCGGATCCAATCGGGCGTCAGTTCCGCGTCGTCGACCAGCAGTCCGCCGCCGGCCTTGACCACCGGCTGGGCGTTCAGCCGCTGTTCGCCGTTGCCGATGGGCAGCGGGACGTAGGCGGCCGGCAGTCCGACGGCGGAGAGTTCGGCGACGGTCATCGCGCCCGCGCGGCAGAGCATCATGTCGGCCGCGGCGTACGCGAGGTCCATCCGGTCCACGTAACTTACCGGGATGTACGGGGGCATTCCCGGCATCTGCTGTACGTGCGGCAGTTCGTTCTTCGGGCCGACCGCGTGCAGGATCTGGATGCCGGCCTGCTGGAGCCAGGGAGCGACCTGCTGGACCACCTCGTTGAGGCGGCGGGCGCCCTGCGAGCCGCCGGAGACCAGCAGCGTGGGCAGGTTGGGGTCGAGGCCGAACAGCTGCCGCGCCTCGGGGCGGGCCGCGGCCCGGTCCAGGGTGGCGATCGTGCGGCGCAGCGGGATGCCGATGTAGCGGGCGTCCCGCAGCTTGCTGTCGGGGGTGGAGACGGCGACCTTCGCGGCGTAGCGCGAGCCGATCTTGTTGGCGAGGCCGGGGCGGGCGTTGGCCTCGTGGATGATGATCGGCACGCCCAGGCGCTTGGCGGCGAGATAGCCAGGCAGGGCCACGTAACCGCCGAAGCCGACGACCGCGTCCGCCTTCGTGCGCTCCAGGATCTGCTCGGTCGCCTTGATCGTGCCGCGCAGCCGGCCCGGGACGGTGATCAGTTCAGGGGTGGGCTTGCGGGGCAGCGGGACGGCGGGGATCAGCGCCAGCTCGTAGCCCCGCTGCGGTACGAGCGTGGTCTCCAGGCCGCGCTCGGTGCCCAGGGCCGTGATCCCCACGGTCGGGTCCTGCCTGCGCAGGGCATCCGCGAGGGCGAGCGCCGGCTCGATGTGGCCGGCGGTCCCCCCACCGGCGAGTACGACATGCACCGAAATTCACCGCTCTCCGGACGAACGCGCCCCCGGGGCACGCCGTCGCATCGTGTTCCATCTCCGAGGCCCCCGGTCCCGCACGGTGCCTCCCGCCCGCTTTCTACCAAAGCGGGGTTGCCGCATGGAAAGCGCCGCCCGCGCAGCGGGATCGTCACGCGCGAACGCGATCAGCAGCCCGATGGCGAACATGGTCGGCAGCAGGGCGGATCCTCCGTAGGAGAACAGCGGGAGCGGGACTCCGGCGATCGGCAGCAGGCCGAGCACCGCACCGATGTTGATCACCGCCTGAGCGGTGATCCAGGTGGTCACGCCTCCGGCGGCATACCTGACGAAGGGGTCCTCCGTGCGTCCGGCCACGCGGATACCCGCATAGCCTAGAGCCGCGAAGAGGGCGAGCACCGACAGCGTCCCCGCCAGACCCAGTTCCTCACCGGTGACGGCGAAGATGAAGTCCGTGTGCGCTTCCGGGAGTTGACCCCATTTTTCCACACTCGCGCCGAGCCCCGATCCGAAGATTCCGCCGGAGGCCAGCGCGTAGATGCCGTGCACGGCCTGCCAGCAGTCCGCGACCCCGGTCTTCGGCTCGGTCGCGCCGATGCAGGAGAGCCGGGCCATGCGGTTGGGGCTGGTCTTGATGAGGATGAAGCCCAGGGTGAGGGCGATCGACAGCACCCCGACGAAGAGCCGGGTGGGCGCCCCGGCCAGCCACAGCAGGCCGAACAGGATCGCCGTCAGGATGATCGCCGTACCCATGTCGCCGCCGAGCATGATCAGGCCGAGCAGCAGGAAGGCGACCGGGACCAGCGGCACCAGCATGTGCTTCCACTGGATCAGCATGCCCTTGTCCTGCTTGCGGGCCATCAGGTCCGCGCCCCACAGCACCAGCGCCAGCTTGCCGAACTCGCTGGGCTGGATCTGGAAGGAGCCGCCGAGCGAGATCCAGTTCTGGTTGCCATTGACCGACATCCCTATCCCCGGCACCTGCACCAGCGCCATCATGAAGACGGCGCCCGCGAGGATCGGATAGGCCAGCGCCCGGTGCAGTTTGACCGGCATCCGGGAGGCCACCAGCAGCAGCACCCCGCCGATGCAGGCGGCGAGGAACTGCTTGCGGAAGAAGAACGACCCGGGCAACGAAAGCTGCAGCGCGGTGATCTGGGAGGCCGAGTAGACCATCACGAGACCGAGCACGGTGATCAGCATGCTGCCGCCGAGGATCAGGTAGTACGCCGTCAGCGGCCGGTCCCAGGCGCGTCTGGCGTTGTCGTACAGGCGCTGCACGGGGTTGTCGCGGGGCGGCCGGGAGGCGGTGGGCCGCCGGACCGCCCGCTGGACCGGAGGACGGCCCGTACGGCTACTGGACATCACCGGCTCCTCGCATCCGCCGACCGAACCCGAGCAACATCCGCGTCATCCCGTCGTCCCTCCAAGGGTCCCGCAGCACCCTATGAGGCCGAGACCCGCCGTCAGGCGCCCGCGCCGAGTTCGCGGACCGCCGCCGCGAACGCGTCACCGCGCTTGTTGTAGTTGGCGAACATGTCCATCGAGGCGCAGGCGGGGGCCAGCAGCACCGTGTCGCCGGGGCGGGCGAGCGCCTGGGCCTCCTGGACAGCCGCGAGCATCGCCCCAGTGTCGGTCCGGTCGAGGTCGACGACGGGTACTTCCGGCGCGTGTCGCGCCAGGGCTTCGCGGATCAGGGCGCGGTCCCGGCCGATCAGGACGGCGCCGCGCAGTCGCTTTGCCGACTTGGCGACGAGTTCGTCGAAGGTCGCGCCCTTGGCGAGCCCGCCCGCGATCCACACGATCGACTCGTACGCGGCCAACGAGGCCTCCGCCGCGTGCGTGTTGGTCGCCTTGGAGTCGTCGATGTACGCGACCGAGTCGACGTCGGCCACGTGGGCGATGCGGTGCGCGTCCGGCGTGAAGTTCCTGAGCCCGTCGCGTACGGCCGTCGCGGGCACCCCGAACGCGCGCGCGAGGGCCGCCGCGGCAAGGGCGTTGGCGATGTTGTGCGGGGCCGGCGGGTCGACGTCGGAGACCTCGGCGAGCTCCTGGGCGTTCTTCTGCCGGTTCTCGACGAAGGCGCGGTCGACCAGGATGCCGTCCACGACGCCGAGTTGGGACGGCCCCGGCGTGCCGAGGGTGAACCCGATCGCCCGGCACCCCTCCTCGACGTCCGCCTCGCGCACCAGTTCCTCGGTGGCCTTGTCGGCCAGGTTGTAGACGCAGGCGACGCGATTGCCCTCGTAGATACGGCCCTTGTCGGCGGCGTACGCCTCCATGGAGCCGTGCCAGTCGAGGTGGTCGGGGGCCAGGTTCAGCACCGCGGCCGAGTGGGCGCGCAGGGAGGGCGCCCAGTGGAGCTGATAGCTCGACAGCTCCACGGCGAGGACGTCGTAGGTCTCCTCGCCCAGCACCGCGTCCAGGAGCGAGACGCCGATGTTGCCGACGGCGGCCGTGCGCAGGCCCGCCGCCTTCAGGATGGACGCCAGCATCTGGACGGTGGTGGTCTTGCCGTTGGTGCCGGTGACGGCCAGCCAGGGGGCCGCGTCGGGGCCCCTGAGGCGCCAGGCCAGTTCGACGTCGCCCCAGATCTCGACGCCGGCCGCGCGGGCCGCCGTGAACAGCGGCTTGTCCGGCTGCCAGCCGGGCGCGGTGACGACGAGTTCGGTGCCCTCGGGCAGGGACGCGCCGTCGCCGAGGCGGACGGTGATGCCGAGCGCTTCCAGCTCCGCGGCCTGCTCACGCGCGCGTGCGTCGTCGCCGTCGTTGACGACGGTGACCTCCGCCCCGCGCGCGTGCAGCGCCTTGGCCGCCGGGAGGCCGGAGACGCCGAGTCCGGCGACGGTGACGCGCGTGCCCTGCCAGTCGGTCACTTTTCCGCTGCCCATCCCGCGTAGAAGAGGCCGAGGCCGACGATCACGCAGATGCCCTGGATGATCCAGAAACGGACCACCACCAGGACCTCGGACCAGCCCTTGAGTTCGAAGTGATGCTGGAGCGGTGCCATGCGGAAGACGCGCTTGCCGGTGAGCTTGAAGGAGCCGACCTGGATGACCACCGACATGGTGATCAGGACGAACAGACCGCCCAGGAGGGCGATCAGCAGCTCGGTGCGGGAGCAGATCGCCAGACCCGCGAGGACACCGCCGAGCGCGAGCGAACCGGTGTCGCCCATGAAGATCTTGGCCGGCGAGGTGTTCCACCACAGGAAGCCGAGACAGGCACCCATCAGCGCCGAGGCGATGACCGCGAGGTCCAGCGGATCCCGTACCTCGTAGCAGGCGTTCGGGTTGGTCAGCGTCGTCGCGTTGGCGCAGGACTCCTGGAACTGCCAGACGCCGATGAAGGTGTAGGCACCGAAGACCAGGACGGAGGCGCCGGTGGCGAGGCCGTCCAGACCGTCCGTCAGGTTCACGCCGTTGGACATCGCCAGGATCATGAACAGCGCCCAGACCACGAAGAGCACCGGGCCGATCGTCCAGCCGAAGTCCGTGATGAACGACAGCTTCGTGGAGGCCGGGGTGTTGCCTCGGACGTCCTGGAACTGCAGGGCGAGCACCGCGAAGCTGATGCCGACGATCAGCTGGCCGGCCATCTTCGCCTTGGCCCGCAGACCGAGCGACCGCCGCTTGACGATCTTGATGTAGTCGTCCAGGAAGCCGACCAGCCCCATGCCGACCATCAGACCGAGCACCAACAGGCCCGAATAGGTGGGCGTGTAGCCGGTGATCACCTTGGACAGGAAGTACGCGGCGACCGTCGCGAAGATGAAGGCGATACCGCCCATCGTCGGCGTACCGCGCTTGCTCGCGTGTTCGCGCGGGCCGTCGTCCCGGATGTACTGGCCGTAGCCCTTGCGGGCCAGCAGCTTGATCAGCAGCGGAGTGCCGACCAGGGTCAGGAAGAGGCCAATGACTCCTGCGAACAGGATCTGCTTCATCATCGGGCAGCGACCTCGCCCTCGGCACCGGTCTCGAGCAGCGCCTCAGCGACACTCTCCAGGCCGACCGAACGGGACGCCTTCACGAGCACGACGTCTCCCGGGCGCAATGCGCTGCGCAACAGATCGACCGCCGCCTGTGCGTCGGACACGTGCACCGACTCCTCACCCCACGAACCCTCGTTATATGCGCCCAGTTGGAGCCAGGACGCTTCCCTGCCCCCGACCGCGACGAGCTTGCTGACGTTGAGCCGGACGGCGAGCCGCCCGACCGCGTCGTGCTCGGCGAGCGCCTCGTCCCCGAGCTCGGCCATCTTGCCGAGCACCGCCCAGGTCCGCCGTCCCCTCCCCATGGCCGCGAGCGCGCGCAGTGCGGCTCGCATGGACTCGGGGTTGGCGTTGTAGGCGTCGTTGACGACGGTGACGCCGTCCGGGCGCTCGGTGACCTCCATACGCCAGCGGGAGAGGGAGCCCGCCTCGGAGAGCGCGGTGGCGATCTCAGCTGCGGACATGCCCAGCTCATGGGCGACGGCGGCCGCGGCGAGCGCGTTCGACACGTGGTGCTCACCGTACAGGCGCATGGTCACTTCGCTGCACCCGGAGGGTGTGCGAAGGCTGAAGGCGGGCTGTCCGCTGTCCGTGAGTCGCACGTTCTCGGCGCGTACGTCCGCTTCGTCGCCCTCCCCGAACAGCAGCACCTTCGCCTTCGTCCGGGACACCATGGCCCGTACGAGGGGATCGTCCGCGTTGAGGATCGCGGTGCCGTCCGCCGGCAGGGACTCCACCAACTCGCCCTTCGCCTGCGCGATCTGCTCGCGCCCGCCGAACTCGCCGATGTGGGCGGTGCCGACGTTCAGGACGAGGCCGATCCTCGGAGGCGTCAACTCCGTGAGGTAGCGGATGTGTCCGATGCCGCGGGCGCCCATCTCCAGCACGAGGAACTTCGTGTCCTCGGTGGCGGACAGGGCCGTCAGCGGCAGTCCGATCTCGTTGTTGAGCGAGCCGGGCGTGAACACGGTCGGCGCCTTGCGCGCCAGCACCTGGGCGATGAGGTCCTTGGTGCTGGTCTTGCCCGCGGAGCCGGTGAGGGCCACGAGGGTGGCGCCGAGCCGTCGCACGACGTGCCGTGCGAGGGCGCCGAGGGCCGTCTGGACGTCCTCGACGACGATCGCGGGCACTCCGACGGGGCGCTGCGCCAGCACGGCGACGGCGCCCGCGTGGACGGCCCCCTCCGCGTAGTCGTGGCCGTCGACGTGCTCCCCCACGAAGGCGGCGAACAGACTGCCGTCCGCCACCTTGCGGGAGTCGATGACGACGGGTCCGTGCACCTGCACCGACGGATCCGGTATGTCGTGAGTCCGCCCGCCGACGACTTCTGCGATCTCGGCGAGAGAGAGGGCGATCACAAGTTCATCCCTGGGTCTTCTGGATGGCTTCTCGAAGCACCTGGCGGTCGTCGAAGGGACGGACCACCCCGGCGATGTCCTGGCCCTGCTCGTGGCCCTTTCCGGCCACCAGCACCGTGTCGCCCGGTTCCGCGCGGGCGACGGCCGCGGCGATCGCGGCGGCCCGGTCCTCGAAGACCTGGACCTCACCGCGTTCGTGTACCGGCACGGACGCCGCGCCCCGGAGCATGGTTGCGAGGATCGCGAGGGGATCCTCGGAGCGGGGGTTGTCGGAGGTCAGTACGGCGGTGTCGGCGAGCCGGGCCACCGCGGCGCCCATCGGCTCGCGTTTGGTCTTGTCCCGGTCCCCGCCGCAGCCGAGCACGACGTGCAGCCTGCCCTCGGTGACCTTGCGCAGGGCGCGCAGGACCGATTCGACGGCGTCCGTCTTGTGGGCGTAGTCGACGACCGCGAGATAGGGCTGTCCGGCGTCCACGCGCTCCAGGCGCCCCGGCACGCCCGGCACCGCGGCGACGCCGTCGGCGGCGGACTGCGGGTCGAGCCCGGCGGCGGCCAACGAGACGATCGCGGCGAGGGTGTTGGCCACGTTGAAGGGCCCCGGCAGCGGCGCCTTGGCGTGGATCCGCTCGCCCTCGGGGCCGATCACGGTGAAGGTCGAGTCCAGCTGGCCGATCTCGACGTCCGCGGCGCGCCAGTCGGCGTCCGGGTGGCCCTCGGCGGAGTAGGTGACGACCGGGACCGTGGCCTCCTGGGCGAGCCGACGGCCGTACTCGTCGTCGAAGTTGACCACGCCGAGCCTGCTGCGCTCCGGCGTGAACAGCTGTGCCTTGGCCCGGAAGTAGTCCTCCATGTCGGAGTGGAACTCCATGTGTTCCGGGCTGAGGTTGGTGAAGACGCCGATGTCGAAGACACAGCCGTCGACCCGGCCGAGGACCAGCGCGTGGCTGGAGACCTCCATGGCGACCGCCTCGACCCCGCGCTCGCGCATCACCGCGAACAGGGCCTGCAGATCGGTGGCTTCGGGGGTGGTCCGCTCGGACTTGATGCGCTCGTCGCCGATGCGCGTCTCGACCGTGCCGATGAGGCCGGTGTTGTTCTTGGTCTGCAGACCGCCCTCGACGAGGTACGCGGTGGTGGTCTTGCCGGACGTGCCGGTGATGCCGATCTGGAGCAGGTCGCGGCCGGGGTGGCCGTAGATCGTGGCCGCCAGTTCGCCCATCCGCCCGCGCGGGTCGTCGACCACCAGGACCGGCAGGCCGGTCGCGGCGGCGCGCTCGGCGCCGGTCGGGTCGGTGAGCACGGCTACCGCGCCGAGGCCGACGGCCTGCGTCACGAAGTCGGCGCCGTGCGCGCGGGCGCCCGGGAGGGCGGCGTACAGGTCGCCGGGGCGGACGGCGCGCGAGTCATGGGTGATGCCCGTGACCTCCGCGGTGCTGTCCGGCGTGGCGACGCTCAGCTGATCGGCGAGCTCCGCGAGGGGTGTGGCGGAGACCCGGACCGGTCGTGGCGGCCCCGGATAGGTCACGGAAACGCCCTTCTGGGTGGTTTGGGACTGATCAGCGTGTGGCACGGCGGTGAGCGTACCGGGCGCACCCGCCCGGGAGCGAAGCGAGGGCGCGGGCGAAGCGTGGTCCCCGGGATCGGGGGTGATCATGGTCACGGAGCGTTCCTGGCTGGTAGCGCTGATCAGGGCATGGGGCGGTCGGTCAGGGCGTGAAACTGACGGGCAGGTTCGCGGCCTTGGCCCCAGTGGGCGGGACCTGAAGGGTCTTCAGCGCGAACTCCATCACCTCCTTGTAGATGGGTCCGCAGATCTGGCCGCCGAAGTAACTGCCCTTGGTGGCGTTCTGGATGGCGCAGTAGACGGTGATCCGGGGATTGTCGGCGGGCGCGAAGCCGGCGAACGACGAGGTGTAGCCGCTGTACCTGCCGGTGGCCGGATCCACACGGTTGGCCGTACCCGTCTTGCCCGCGACGCGGTAGCCGGGAATGCGCGCCTTGGTGCCGGTGCCCTCCTGGTCGTCCACGACCGACTCCAGCATCTTGGCGAGCGTCTTCGCCGTCTTCTCGCTGACCACCCGCGTCTCCTTGGGCTTCGCGGCGGGCGTGAAGCGTCCGTCGGGACCCTTCTCGCCGCGTACGAGCGTGGGTTCGACGCGGACACCGCCGTTGGCGATCGTCGAGTAGACGGAGGCCGCCTGCATCGCGTTGAGGGACACGCCCTGGCCGAAAGGAATCGTGTACTGCTGCGAGGTCGACCACTTGTCGGGCGGGGCGAGGATGCCCTTGGTCTCGCCGGGGAAGTCGAGCCCGGAGTAGCTGCCGAGGCCGAACTTGCGCAGGTAGGAGTAGAGGACCTGGTTGGCCTGCGGCTGGGTCTTGCCGAGCTGGCCGGTGGCCAGGATGGTGCCGATGTTGCTGGACTTGGCGAGCACGCCGTTGAGCGTCAGGTTCCAGGTGGCGTGGTCGATGTCGTCCTTGAAGAGGCGGTCGCCGCGGTGCAGCCGGTTGGGCACGACGACGTGCGTCAGCGGGGTGGCGACGTTCTCCTCCAGGACGGCGGCCATCGACATGACCTTGGCGGTGGAGCCGGGCTCGTAGGCGTCCTGGAGGGCCGCGTTGCCGAGCGCCGCGGGGTTCGCGTCGGACAGGTCGTTGGGGTCGAAGCCGGGTGAGTCGGCCATCGCGAGGACCTCGCCGGTGCGGGTGTCCTGCACTATCACGTAACCGCGGTCGGCCTTCGACTCCTTGACCTGCTTGGAGATGGCGTTCTGCGCGGCCCACTGGATGTCGCGGTCGATGGTGAGCTCGACGTCGCTGCCGGGCACGGCGGGCGTCTCCGTGGAGCCCACGGTGGGCACCAGACGGCCGCCGGACTGGGCGTAGCGGATCTTGCCGTCCTTGCCGGTGAGCACCTTGTTGAGCTGCTGCTCGACGCCACCGCCGCCCTTGCCCTCGTCGTTGACCCAGCCCAGTATCCCGGCGGCGAGGTCGCCGTTGGGGTACACGCGCTTGCTGCTGGGGTCGGCGAAGACGCCGGCGAGGACGTTGACGGTGGAGGAGTCGGTGTCCGCCTTCTCGTTGAGCGCGCTCTTCAGATCCTTGATCTGCGTCCAGACCTGCGGGGTCTGACGGCGCGCCAGCAGGACGTAACGGCTCTCCTTGTTGGCGGGCCGCAGCTTCTTGACGAGCGTGGCCTGGTCCTGGCCGAGGATCGGGGCGAGCAGCGCGGCCGCCTGCTCGGGTCCGTCGTCGATGCCGAGCATCTTGCGGTTGAACATCGTCGGGTCGGCCGTGAGGTCGTAGGCGTCCACGCTGGCGGCGAGGGCGACGCCGTTGCGGTCGGTGATCCCGCCGCGCTCGGCGGCCAGTACGTGGCCGACGTACCGGTTCTGGTCGGCCTTGGCGGCGTACGCGCTCGCGTCGACGGCCTGCACCTGGAGCAGTCGTACGACGAAGGCGATCAGCACCAGGGCCAGCGCCAGGCCGACCATGCGCAGCCGGGGACGGGGGCTGCCCAGGCGCAGTGCGTTGGGGGCCGCCGGGCGGGCCGGTGCCGGGCGCCGGGTCGGGCGGGCGCCGGGTCCCGGGCGCCGCTGGCCGGAGACGGGCCGGCCGGAGGAGGAGCGTGCGGGGCCGGGGACGCGGCGGCGCGGCGGTTCCCTGTCGGACACTTCCGTCACCTGCCGGGGGTCGTGGTCGGAGTCGGCGTCGAGGTCGGTACGGCCGACGTGGCCGAGGGCGTCGCCGAGGGGGTTGCCGCCGTGGCCGGGGAGGTGGTGGGCGCCGGTGAGTGCGTGATGGTCTCCGGCGGGCGCAGCACCAGCGGGATCTGTACGGCGGGCTCCCGGGCGGCGGCGGCCGAGGGGACGCCCTTGACGGTGCCGTCGCGGTTCAGGAAGGCGGGGTCGCCGCCGGGGACCATGCCCAGCTCGCGTGCGCGGCGCTGGAGGGCGTCGGGGGCGGAGTAGGAGTCGATGTCCCGCTGGAGGGCCTGTTCCTCGTCCGTGAGGTTCTTGGTGTCCCTCTGGAGGTCGTCCAGCTTGAACGAGCCTTCGCTGAGCGCCGAGTTCAGCACCAGGAGCCCGATCAGACCGCCGCCCAGGAGGAGGACGACGAGGAGGACGAAGGGCGTGCGGGCCGCCGCCTGGCCGCGGCCCGTGTTGCCCGGGAAGAGCCGCGCCAGCCGCGCGGCCCGCCCCCTCAGTTCGGGTTTCCTGCTCACTCGATGGCCTCCCTGATGCGCTCGGCGCCGCGCAGGCGGGCCGGCGCTGCCCGCCGGTTGTCGGCGACCTCTTCCTCGGTGGGAAGTTCGGCACCACGCGTGAGCAGCTTGAGCCTGGGCTGGTACTGCTCCGGGACGACCGGCAGTCCGGGCGGCGCGGTGGTGGCGGCGCCGGCCGCGAACACCTGCTTGACCAGGCGGTCCTCCAGCGAGTGGTACGACAGGACGGCGATCCGTCCGCCCACGGCGAGCGCGCCGACGGCGGCCGGGATCGCCCGTTCCAGCACGGACAGCTCGCCGTTGACCTCGATGCGCAGCGCCTGGAAGGTGCGCTTGGCCGGGTTGCCGCCGGTGCGCTTGGCGGCCTGCGGCAGCGCGTCGCGGATCAGCTCGACCAGCCGCGCGCTGTTGCTGAACGGCTCCTTGTCGCGCTCGCGCACCACGGCGGACACGATCCGCTTGGCCTGCTTCTCCTCACCGTAGGCCCGCAGGATGCGGACGAGTTCGCCCGGCGGGTAGGTGTTGAGGACCTCGGCGGCGCTGACGCCGGTCGTCTGGTCCATGCGCATGTCGAGCGGGGCGTCCTGGGCGTAGGCGAAGCCGCGGTCGGCCTCGTCGAGCTGCATGGAGGAGACACCGAGGTCGAACAGGACGCCCTGCACGCGCGCGATGCCGAGCCGGTCGAGCACCTCGGGCAGCTCGTCGTAGACGGCGTGCACGAGGGTGGCGCGGTCGCCGAAGGGGGCGAGCCGCTCGCCGGACAGGCGCAGCGCCTCCTTGTCGCGGTCCAGGGCGACCAGACGGGCCTCGGGGAACTGCTCCAGCAGGGCCTCGCTGTGGCCGCCGAGACCCAGGGTGCAGTCGACGACCACCGCTCCGGGCGCCTCCAGGGCGGGCGCCAGAAGGTCCAGGCACCGCTGGAGCATCACCGGAACATGTCGACTCTGGCTCAAGGGGCCCTCTCAGGTCCGGCGCGGCCGGCCCGCACCGCCGGGTCCCCGCCCGCGGGGAGAATTCCGGCGCTGCCGCCGGGGTCTCCTGGGGATTTCAGTCAGCAGGGAGCGCCTCGGCTCCCGCTTCGCGTCACTTTAGTCCACGGCCTCCCGCGGTCAATCAACCGGCCTGCGCGTCGCGGCCGGGCTGTCGGACGAAGCCGCGAACCGGTATAAACCACCCGGACGGACTCCGCTCCGTCACCTGTGTGGCTTACCTCACACAGTGCACGTGATGACGCTCTTTTTCCCTCCTCACCACAGGACCGGAACGACTGTGACCAGTACCGTCGTAGATATGACGACTTCCGCATCCGCTGCCACCGCAACCGAAGGCGCCATATCCGACGGCGGCACCGTGACCGACCGCCTCGTCGAGGCGAACGAACGGTACGCCGCCGCCTTCACCGACCCCGGTATGGACGCCCGCCCCGTCCTGCACGTCGCCGTCGTGGCCTGCATGGACGCCCGCCTGGACCTGCACGCCGCGCTCGGCCTGGAGCTCGGCGACTGCCACACCATCCGCAACGCGGGCGGTGTGGTCACCGACGACGTGATCCGCTCGCTCACCATCAGCCAGCGCAAGCTCGGCACCCGCAGCATCGTCCTGATCCACCACACCGGCTGCGGCCTGGAGGCCCTCACCGAGGACTTCCGCACCGAGCTGGAACTGGAGGTCGGTCAGCGCCCCGCCTGGGCCGTGGAGTCCTTCCGGGACGTCGACCAGGACGTACGCCAGTCCATGCAGCGCGTGCGCACCTCGCCGTTCCTGCTGCACGCCGACGACGTGCGCGGTTTCGTGTTCGACGTGAAGACCGGCCTGCTGCGCGAGGTCGACCCGGCGTAAATCCCAGGCATGCTGGATGCCAAGCACGGTAAAACCCGACATATCGCGGCCAGTTGTCCACAGTCGAGTGACACGAAACGGTAACGGCAGCAAGAATGCGGGTGTGACGCCGCAGGGAACTTTTCCCGGGCGGTGTCCGTGTTCGGGGTGGGCCGGTCCGCAGCACAGCGCGACGGCCCGTGGAAAGAACGGGCCGAGGAGGGCCGGGTGACGACCTATGACGATCGAGCGAGCCTCACTGATCTGACCGCCACTGTGGAGCGCGTCCGCAGTTCGGTGGAAGGAGTGATCGAGGGCAAGCCCGAGGTCGTACGGCTTTCGCTGACCGTGCTGCTCGCCGAGGGACATCTTCTGATCGAGGATGTCCCCGGCGTGGGCAAGACGATGCTGGCCAAAACGCTGGCACGGTCCATCGACTGTTCGGTACGGCGAATCCAGTTCACCCCTGACCTGCTCCCCTCGGACATCACAGGGGTGTCCATCTGGGATCAGCAGCGCCGGGACTTCGAGTTCAAACCGGGCGCGATCTTCGCGCAGATCGTGATCGGCGACGAGATCAACCGGGCCTCGCCGAAGACGCAGTCCGCGCTCCTGGAGTCCATGGAGGAGCGCCAGGTCACCATCGACGGGACGACCTACGAGCTGCCCAGCCCCTTCATGGTGGTGGCCACCCAGAACCCGGTCGAGATGGAGGGCACCTACCCGCTGCCCGAGGCGCAGCGCGACCGCTTCATGGCCCGGGTCTCGGTGGGCTACCCCAGCGTGGAGGCCGAGCTGCAGATGCTCGACGTGCACGGTGGCGTGTCCCCGCTGGAGGACCTCCAGCCGGTGGCGCACGCGCACGACATCGTGAAGCTGATCGAGGCCGTCCGGGGTGTCCACGTGGCCGACACGGTCCGCAGGTACGCGGTGGACCTGGTCTCGGCCACGCGCACGCACCCCGACCTCAGACTCGGCGCCTCACCGCGCGCGACGCTGCATCTGTTGCGCGCGGCGAAGGCGTCCGCCGCCCTCAGCGGCCGTGAGTACGCCCTGCCGGACGACATCCAGGCGCTCGCCGTCGCCGTCCTGGCCCACCGGCTGCTGCCGACCGCCCAGGCCCAGCTCAACCGCCGCACGGCGGAGCAGGTGGTCCAGGAGATCCTCCAGCGCACCCCGGTGCCCGCGACGCCCCAGCAGCAGGGCGGCTACGGCATCGGCCACGGCTCGCCCGGATACGGCCAGCAGCCGCCACGGAGGCTGTGATGTCCACCGGGAGCACCGGGCATCCGGACGCCGAGCGCGACGAGAAGGGCGGCGTCCGTACGGCCCTCGCGGGTCTGACCACCCGCGGCCGCTCCTTCCTCGCGGCCGGTATCGCGGCCGCGATCTGCGCCTACGTCCTGGGCCAGAGCGACCTGCTGCGGGTGGGCCTGCTGCTCGCCGCGCTGCCCCTGGTCTGCGCGCTGTTCCTGTACCGCACCCGCTACCGGGTGGCCGGCAGCCGCCGGCTCTCCCCCGCGCGCGTGCCCGCCGGCAGCGAGGCCCGCGTCCATCTGCGGATGGACAACGTCTCCCGGCTGCCCACGGGCCTGCTGATGCTCCAGGACCGGGTGCCCTACGTCCTCGGCCCGCGCCCTCGTTTCGTGCTCGACCGGGTGGAGCCGGGCGGCCGCCGCGAGGTGTCCTACCGGGTCCGCTCCGACCTGCGCGGCCGCTATCCGCTGGGCCCCCTCCAACTGCGCCTGACCGACCCGTTCGGGATGTGCGAGCTGACCCGCTCCTTCTCGACGTACGACACCCTGACGGTGATCCCGCGCGTGGAGGCGCTGCCGCCGGTGCGGCTGACCGGCGAGTCCAAGGGGTACGGCGAGGGGCGCCAGCGCTCGCTCGCCCTGGCCGGCGAGGACGACGTGATCCCGCGCGGGTACCGCTACGGCGACGACCTGCGCCGCGTCCACTGGCGGCTGACGGCTCGGTACGGCGAGCTGATGGTGCGCCGCGAGGAGCAGCCCCAGCGCTCCCGGTGCACGGTACTGCTGGACACCCGGGGCCTCGCCTTCGAGGGCGCGGGCCCGGACTCGGCCTTCGAGTGGGCCGTCTCGGCCACCGCGTCGGTGCTGGTGCACATGCTCGAACGGGGCTTTTCCGTACGGCTGTTGACGGACACCGGCAATTCGGTGCCCGGCGAGGGCGCCGACGGGTTCGCGGGCGCCAGTCAGGAGACGGCCGACGCGGCCGGCCTGATGATGGACACGCTCGCGGTGATCGACCACTCGGACGGCACGGGCCTGTCCCGCGCCTACGACGTGCTGCGCGGCGGCAACGAGGGGCTGCTGGTGGCGTTCTTCGGCGACCTCGACGAGGAACAGGCCGCGGTGGCCGCCAAGATGCGCCAGCGCAGCGGCGGTGCGGTCGCCTTCGTCCTGGACAGCGACTCCTGGGTGCGGGAACCGACCGATGTGCCCGGGGCGTTGGACAGGAGCGAGGACCGGCTGCGGATGCTGCGGGAGGCGGGCTGGACGGCCGTGCTGGTGCCGCGGGCGGCCTCGCTGACCGAGCTGTGGCGCCAGGCGGACCGTGAGCGCACGGGCCTGACCGCCGCCGGCGGGACGATCGGTGAGGGGACGGGATCATGAGCGGACGGGCACGACTGGCGGTGTTCGCCTGGGCGGCCACGCTGCTGGCGTCCTGCGCCCTGCTGCCGCTGGTCGAGCCGGCCACCTGGATCCTCCAGGTGGCGTTCCTGCTGGCCGTGCAGACCGGCGTGGGCGCGGCGACCCGGCGGGTGCCGCTGGCCCGGCCGCTGACCGTGGCCGCGCAGGCCCTGGTCACGCTGATGATGCTGACCCTGATCTTCGCCCGGCAGCAGGCCCTCCTCGGGATTGTGCCCGGTCCGCAGGCCTTCCAGCACTTCGCCGACCTGCTGCGGCAGGGCGGTGACGACATCTCCCGGTACGCGATCCCGGCCCCGCTCGAGTCCGACGGCATCCGGCTGATGATCCTCGGCGGTGTCCTGGTGATCGGGCTCGCGGTGGACACCCTCGCGGTGACCTTCCGCAGCGCGGCCCCGGCCGGCCTGCCGCTGCTCGCGCTGTACTCGGTGGCCGCCGGCTTGTCCGAGGGCGGCGCCGACTGGCTGTGGTTCCTGGTCGCGGCGGCCGGCTATCTGATGCTGCTGCTGGCCGAGGGCAGAGACCGGCTCTCCCAGTGGGGTCGGGTCTTCGGCGCGGCGGCACGCACCCCGGGCGGCGAGCCCGGCGCGGTGGCGCCGGTCCGCGCGGGACGGCGCATCGGCGTGGTCGCACTCGGCCTCGCCCTGGTGGTGCCCATCGCCCTGCCGTCGATGGACGGCGGTCTGCTGGACGGCGCGGGCACGGGGGTCGGCGCGGGCAACGGCAGCGGGGGCACGATCTCCGCGGTGAACCCCCTCGTCTCGCTGCGCGACAGTCTGAACGTGGACGAGGACCGCCAGGTCCTGACCCTGAAGACCAACAGCGACGACCTCTCGGACATGTACCTGCGGATCGTCTCGCTGGACGACTTCGACGGCAGCACCTGGAAGCCGGCCAAGCGTCACATCACCTCCGTACCCGACCAGTTGCCCACCCCGACCGGCCTCAGCGGCAACGTCAAGCGGGCGGAGATCGAGACCCGCGTCTCGGCCGCCGGCTGGTACGCGCAGGACTGGCTGCCGATGCCCTACCCGCCCAGCGGCGTGGACATCACGGGCAACTGGCGCTACGAGCCGATGGGCATGACGCTCGTCGGCGACCACGGCCAAACCACGCGCGGAGAGACGTACACGGTCAAGAGCCTGGACGTGCAGCCGACGGCCGAGCAGCTCGCCGACGCGCCGGAGCCGCCCGCCGCCCTGAAGCGCCAGTACACCCAGGTGCCGGACTCGGTGCCCGCGGTGGTCGCGAGGACGGCCCGTCAGGTCACCGAGGGGGCGACGAACCACTACGAGCAGGCGGTCAAGCTCCAGGACTACTTCACCCTCGACGGCGGCTTCGAGTACGACACCCAGGTGGACGTCGGCACCGGACCGAACGCGATAGCCAAGTTCCTGAAGGACAAGCAGGGCTTCTGCGTCCACTTCTCCTTCGCGATGGCGGCGATGGCCCGCAGCCTGGGCATCCCGGCCCGGGTCGCGGTGGGCTTCGCCCCCGGAACGCCGCAGGCGGACGGTTCGGTGACGGTGGGTCTGAAGGACGCGCACGCCTGGCCCGAGCTGTACTTCGAGGGCGTGGGCTGGACCCGCTTCGAGCCGACCCCGAACCGCGGTACGACCCCCTCGTACACCCAGACGGAGGCGCCCGGCAGCTCGCTCCCCGATGTGGCACGGCCCTCGACGTCCGCGGGCGCGTCCACCTCGGCGGCGCCCTCGGCGAGCACGAGCTGCGACGCCCAGGACAAGAAGCTGGAGGCCTGCGCGGGCGCGCTCCCGCTGGACACGTCGACGCCGGGCGACGCCGGCCCGCCCTGGTACGAGATCGTGGGCTGGACGCTGCTCGGCCTGTTGGCGGTCGTGGCACCGCTGCTGCCCATGCTGTGGCGGCTGAGAAGGCGCCAGGTGCGGCTGGCCTCGGCCCAGCACGCCTCGTCCGGCCCGGGGCTGCCCCAGGGCCGGCGCAAGGCGGGAGCCGGGGGCACGGCCACCGCCGACGGTGTCGCCGTGGCGGTCCTGCCGGGCGAGATGGTGCCCGAGTACTCCGCCGAAGCGGCCGCCGGGCATGTCCTGGCCGTCTGGCGCGAGCTCACGGACACCGCCTGGGACTACGGCATCGAGCCGGACGACGCGCTGACCCCGCGCAAGGCGGCCGCGCGGATCGTGCGGCTGGGGCAGTTGGAGCCGGAGCCGGCCGAGTCGGTGCACCGGGTGGCGCACGCCGTGGAGCAGGTGCTGTTCGCACCGCAGCCGCGGGCCGTGCCGGGCCTGGCCGACGATGTGCGCAAGCTGCGGGTGGCCCTGCGGTCCCGGGCGAGCCGGCGCACCCGGCTGCGTGCGGTCGTGGCGCCCCGTTCGGCCGTCCGGGCGCTCTGGGACGCCTCGGACCGCTGGACGGCGCTCAAGGCCCGCTGGGCCGAACGGTGGGCGACCGCGCTGCGGCGCCCGTCCGGACAACAGCAGGGCGGCTGAGCCGTCCGTGTGAGCGAGACGGCCCGAGAGGCCCGAGACGGCCCCGGCTTCACGGAGGATCCCCTCCGGAGGCCGGGGCCGTCTGCTGCTGTCGGCAGCCCTGTGCCACGGGCAGCGTCACAGGTGTCGGCAGCGGTCTGCCGGTACCCGCCGCATGCCGCCGACCGTGCCGTGCGCCCTCCAGCTGCGTCCGGCGTCAGGGCGTGCGTGAGGGGGTGACCACCCGTCCGGTGGTCACCCCCTCAACCGCGTAGTGAAGAGCGGCTCGTAGAGCTATTGGCCCTGCTGTTCGTCGCGGCGCCGTTGCCAGCGCTGCTCGATCCTGTCCATCATCGAGCGCTTCTGCCGTCCCTGACGGCGCGCCTGCGGGGCACCGGCGGGCTGCTCACCTGGCTTGGGGGCCTTGCGCCAGCCGGTCACGGCGAGTACCGCACAGCCCAGCATGACGAGGAATCCCACCACGCTGAGCCAGACCTGCTTGGCGACCATTCCAGCCATGAGGAGCGCGATACCCACGAGGAAGCCCGCGACCGCCTGGTAGACCCGTCGCCGGGTGTACGTGCGCAGCCCGCTTCCCTCAAGCGCTGTCGCGAACTTGGGATCTTCGGCGTACAGCGCTCGCTCCATCTGCTCGAGCATTCGCTGCTCGTGCTCCGAGAGCGGCACGGAGTCCTCCTCATCGTGCAGTCGCCGGGGCGACTCGGGGGGTCCCTTCAGGATAGGCAGGGAATCGCCCCCGTGAAACCCGCCCCTCTGCGCCAATTGGCCAACCGGAATCCGCCATGAGCGTCCCGGTCCGCTGAATCTTCCATTCCCCAGCGGCCGACCCGTCATGCCGGGTGGTCTCCCTCGATCATACGGCGACGAGCGCCCGATCGGGGGGCCTGTGGCGTACTCCATGTGCAGTCAAGTACCTGATCAGCGGCGCGGCACAGGAGGCCGCTCAGACCTCGTCGGCCCCTCGCGTCTCACCGAGCACGTGAAGCTGGGTGGCGACCGAGTGGAAGGCGGGGAGCTCGGCCGCCGCCTCCTCCAGCTTGAGCAGCGCCTCCAGGGCGCCGGGCTCGGTGTCCACGAGCACGCCGGGGACCAGATCGGCGAAGACCCGGACGCCGTGCACGGCACCGACCGTGAGGCCCGCGCCCTCGACCAGCGCGGTGAGCTGCTCGGCCGTGAAGCGGTGCGGAACGGGGTCACCCGTGCCCCAGCGGCCGTTCGGGTCGGTGAGGGCCTGTCGGGCCTCGTTGAAGTGGCCGGCGAGGGCGCGCGCGAGCACGGCTCCGCCGAGTCCGGCGGCGAGCAGGCTGAGGACGCCCTCGGAGCGCAGGGCGGCCACCACGTTGCGGACGCCCTCCGCCGGGTCGTCCACGTACTCCAGGACGCCGTGGCACAGCACCGCGTCGTAGCCGCCGCGCTCGACCACGTCGAAGAGCCCGTGGGCGTCGCCCTGGACGCCCTGGACGCGGTCGGCGACTCCGGCCTCGGCGGCGCGGCGCTCCAGCGCGAACAGGGCGTTGGGGCTCGGGTCGACGACGGTGACGCGGTGACCGAGGCGGGCGACGGGCACCGCGAAGTTGCCGCTGCCGCCGCCGGTGTCGAGGACGTCCAGCGCCTCCCGGCCGGTGGCCTTGACCTGCCGGTCGAGGGCGTCCTGGAGGACCTCCCACACCACGGCGGTACGGAGGGAGGCGCGCGGACGGGAGGGCTCGGAGCGCGGCGGCGTCGTTTGCGGGCGGTCGTGGGAGACGGGCGGGCGCATCGGGTCCGACACGGCAGTTGACTCCTCGGCGCGGCACCGCCTCTTGCGCGGCGGAGCGAACGGAACGCCTCCCCTGCCGGGGCATGCGGGAGGCTTCAGGCGCCCTCCACCCTATTGCCTCCCATGCCTGCCCCGGTCACCCGACGGCGTCCCCGGACGACCCGTCTCACGAGCCGGACCTGGGGGCATCGGAGCCCGGCCTCATCCCGCGTCCGGGTAGTCGCGTTCCCTGTTCACGTCCGAAGTCGCCTCCTGGTGATCGGTGTCCTGGCGTGGCTGTGGGAGGACCGGCTGGAGGACGAGCATGCGCTCGACCAGACGGAGGAACATCGCCACGTCGCGTATCAGGTCGTCGGCGTCGCGGCGGCTGGCCGCGCCCTGGATGCCGGCCTCGGCGCGGGCGCGGCGCGTGGCGCCGGAGGCGAACAGGGCGCTCCACTCGGAGAGTTCGGGCACGATCTCGGGGAGCACTTCCCAGGCGCTCCGTATGCGGGCCCGCCGTCGGGAGGTCGGCTCGGGGCGCCCGCGGGCGGCGAGCACCGCGGCGGCGGTGCGCAGGGCGGCGAGATGGGCCGTGGCGTAACGCTCGTTGGACGTTTCCAGGGCGGCGGCCTCGTCGAGTCCGGCGCGGGCCTGGGCGAGCAGGTCGAGGGCGGCAGGTGGGGCCGTGGTCCGGCGCAGTACGGGGTGCACATCGCTCGCCGGTCCGGTCAGTGAGGGGGCAGGGCCGGTGGCGCGGCGCCGACGGGCGGCGGCTGCGTGGTAGCTGGCCATGACGAACCTCCTGTCGTCTGCGTGACGGCTGTGTGGCCGTATGTGTCCATCGTGCGGTATGCCACTGACAATCCGATCTGACCTGCGCTTTTGCTTCGATCTAAGGTTCGGGATAGTTTTTGCACTGACCAGTCAGTTCAAAAGCGATACGGCAGTACGGATGGGGACGGGTGCAGGGAATGGGGGAAACCGTGACCGGTGTCGGCGTCACGGCCCGGGGTCTCGGGCTGAAGGGCCCGCGCGGCTGGGCCTTCCGCGGTGTCTCGCTCGACGCGGAGCCGGGCTCGCTGATCGCGATCGAGGGACCGTCCGGCTCCGGCCGTACGTGTCTGCTGCTCGCGCTCACCGGGCGGATGAGGCCTACGGAGGGTTCGGCGACCGTGGGCGAGTGGCGGCTGCCGAAGCAGTTGGCGGCCGTGCGGCACGTCAGCGGGCTCGCCCATGTCCCCGGCGTCACCGACCTCGACCCGGCGCTGACCGTCGGCGAGCACCTGCTCGAACGGGCGCTGCTGCAACGGCGGTTCGGCGACTCCCTGCGCGGGCTGCTGCGGCCCCGGGCCGAGCGGGCGACGGAGACGCGGCTGCGGATCGACAGCGCTCTGGCCACCGCCGGGCTGGACCCGGAGGCCCTGCCCAAGGGCTCCCGGACGGCCGTACGGGATCTGGAGCGGCTGGAGGCGCTGCGGCTGTCCGTGGCCCTCGCCCTGGTCGGCCGGCCCCGGCTGCTCGGCGTCGACGACACCGACCTCAAGCTCACGGACGCCGAACGAGCGGAGGTCTGGGCGCTGTTGAGGTCGATCGCCGCGTCCGGCACGACCGTCCTGGCCGTGTGCGGCGAGGCCCCTGAAGGCACTGTCGCGGTGTCCACGCACGCGTCCCCGAAGTCGTCCTCCACGCACGCGTACTCGAAATCGTCCCCGAAGACATCCACGAAGGAGGAGCAGGCCGATGCGCTCGCCGAGACTCGCCGCTCTTGAGCTGCGCCGCTTCGGCCGGGGCAAGCTGCCCCGCGCCGCCCTGGTCGCGCTCCTGGTGCTGCCGTTGCTGTACGGCGCCCTGTACCTGTGGTCGTTCTGGGACCCGTACGGCCGGCTCGACCGCATCCCTGTGGCCCTCGTGAACGACGACAAGGGGGCGAGCGCCGACGGGAAGAAGGTCACGGCGGGCGCCGACATCACCGAGGGGCTGCGCGAGAGCGACGTCTTCGACTGGCACGAGGTGAGCGCCGACGAGGCACGCGCGGGCGTGGAGGACGGGACGTACTACCTGTCGCTGACCATGCCGGCCGACCTCAGCAGGCGGATCGCCTCCAGCGCGGGCGACTCCCCCGAGACGGGCGCGCTCCAGGTGCGTACGAACGACGCGAACAACTACATCGTCGGGCAGATCTCGCGGACGGTCTTCGGCGAGGTGCGTCAGGCCGCGTCCACCAAGGCGTCACGGTCCTTCCTGGACAAGATCTTCATCTCGTTCTCCGACATCCACGGCCAGACCGTGAAGGCGGCCGACGGCGCCGACCAGCTCAACGGTGGCATCGGGAAGGCGGAGAAAGGTTCGCAGGACCTCGCGGACGGGCTGAAGGACGCCAAGGACGGCAGCGGCAAGCTGTCCAAGGGGCTGAAGAAGCTGGACCAGGGCGCCGGTGATCTGGCGGACGGCTCCGCGCGCGTGGCGGACGGTACGCAGACGCTCGCCGACAAGGTCAACGGGGTCGACGCGAAGGTGGGGCCCTTCCTCAAGGACAACGAGAAGACCATCGGGGACACCGCTCAGCTGGTCGCCGACTCCTCGAAGGCCGTCCGCGCGAACCTCGGCACCCTGGTGAAGGCGGCCCCCATCGCCGCCAAGGGCGCCCACACGGCCGCCGACACGCTGAGCGACGTCTACAAGGCGCGCTGCGTGAACCCCGTACTCCCGGACCCGGCCTGTTCCGACCTGAAGAAGGCCAAGGACGCCGCCGCCCAGGTGGCCACGGTCGCCGACGACCTGAACACGCTGATCGGCGACCAGGACGGCGACCTGAAGAAGCTCGACAAGAACCTGGCCACACTCCAGGAGCAGGCCCAGGCGCTCGCCGACCGGGCGCCGCACCTCTCCGAGGACCTGGCCGGCGCCGTCGCCAAGATCAACAAGCTGAACGAGGGTGCGGGGAAGGTCGCCGCGGGCGCGGAGAAACTGAACAAGGGGCTGGGTACGGCCAGTTCGGGTGCGACGGACCTGGACGCGGGCGTCGGCAAGCTCAAGACGGGCGCCGAGGACCTCAACGGCGGTATGTACAAGCTCGTCGACGGCTCCGGGAAGCTCGCGGGCGGGCTGCACGACGGCGCCGGGCAGATCCCCGACTACGACCAGCAGGACCGCGACGCGCGCACCGACGTGATGGCCGACCCGGTCCAGCTGGTCTCCAAGGACATGCACAAGGCGCCCAACTACGGCACCGGTTTCGCCCCATACTTCATCCCGCTGTCCCTGTGGGTGGGCGCGATGGTGGCCTACATGCTGATCGCGCCGATGAACCGGCGCGCGCTGGCCGCGGGTGCCTCGGCGTGGCGGATCGCGCTGGCGGGCTGGCTGCCGGTGGTGGCGATCGGGGTCCTCCAGACGGTGGCCCTGATGTCCGTGCTGCACTGGGCGATCGGCCTGGAGATGGTCCGCGCGGCCGGGACCGTGGGCTTCCTGTTCCTGGTCACGGCGTGCTTCGCGGCGCTCGTGCAGTGGCTGAACGCGCGCTTCGGCGCGGCCGGCCGGATCCTCGTACTCGCCCTCCTGATGCTTCAGTTGACGTCCGCGGGCGGCACCTACCCCGTGCAGACCAGTCCGGACTTCTTCAACGCGATCCACCCCTTCCTGCCGATGAGTTACGTCGTCGAGGCCCTCAGGAGGCTCATCACGGGCGGGGGCCTCGGACCGGTGTGGCACGCGTGCGTGGTGCTCGTCGCCTTCACCGCGGGCGCCCTCGCGCTGACCGCGCTGTCGGCCCGCCGCCGCCAGGTGTGGACCCTCGACCGTCTGCACCCGGAGCTGAGCCTGTGAGAATCGGGACCATGGAAAGCAGCAGCATCCCGTCGGGCGGCAGCACCCGCCGCGAGGCCACCCGACAGAAGCTCTACGAGGCGGCCGTCACGCTCATCGCCGAGCAGGGCTTCTCCGCCACCACGGTGGACGAGATCGCCGAGCGTGCCGGGGTCGCCAAGGGCACGGTCTACTACAACTTCGCCAGCAAGTCGGTCCTCTTCGAGGAGCTGCTGCGACACGGCGTCGGCCTGCTCACCGCCTCCCTGCGCGAGGCCGCCGAGCAGACGGCCCGGGACGGCGGCAGCAAGGTGGACGCCCTGGACGCGATGATCCGCGCGGGACTCGGCTTCATCGCCCGCTACCCGGCCTTCACCCAGCTGTACGTGGCGGAGCTGTGGCGCACCAACCGGACCTGGCAGTCCACGCTCATGGTGGTGCGCCAGCAGGTCAACACCGTCGTCGAGGACGTGCTGCGCGACGGCGTGGCGGGCGGCGAGTTCAGCGACGAAATCGACATCCGGCTGACCGCGGCCGCGCTGGTCGGCATGGTCCTGGTGGTCGCCCTGGACTGGCAGTCCTTCCAGCCGGAACGCTCCCTGGACGACGTCCACGCGGCGATGTCCCGACTGCTCCAGGGACGCGTCAGCGGCCACCCTGGCTGAGCCCCGACACACGAAAGCGCCGGTCCGCTGTGGCCGCGTCCCCCGCGGGCCACCTCGAACCGGCGCCTTCTCGTGCTCCCCCGTGTTTCCCGTTCCCCCTGTTGGGACCCCGTTCCGGTCGTTCCCCCGGGTTCCCCCGTGCCTCGCTCCCGCCGACAGCGCCGGCGGAAGGAGCGGATCGTGGGCGGCTCCGTTCCGGCGCCCCGTGTCGCCGGTGCCGGAGCCGATCCCCTTTCCGTGTCTCCACTCTCTCGTTCACGCAGGTCGGGCCCCATCCGCGCGCGTACTCAACTCACTCACTAGGTACGCATACTCAGCCATCCGCACTCAGCCCCAGGACGCCGGTTCGCCGACTGGTTACGATCGCCCCCGTGTCCGTACTTCCCCTGGTCTTCACCAGCGGCTGGGCCAGCGGCATCAACGCCTACGCGGTGGTGCTGCTGCTCGGCGTGTTCGGTGCGACCGGACTGACCGACGACGTGCCCGAGGCGATGCAGCGCCCCGAGGTCCTCGTCATCGCCGGTGTGCTGTTCCTGATCGAGGCCGTCGCCGACAAGATCCCCTACCTCGACTCGGCCTGGGACTCGGTGCACACCGTGGTCCGGCCGGTCGCCGGTGCCTGGGTGGGCGCGCTGCTCGCCGGGCAGAGCGGGTCGATGAACGACGTGGTGGCGGGCCTGGTCGGCGGTTCGACGGCGCTGGCCAGCCACACGGTCAAGGCCGGGACGCGGATGGCGATCAACACCTCGCCGGAGCCGTTCAGCAATGTGATCGTGAGCCTGGCCGAGGATCTCGGGGTCGGCGGGCTCGTCACGTTCGCGATGTTCCATCCACAGGCGGCGGCGATCATCGCGGCCGTGCTGCTGGTGGCCGGACTGACGGTGCTGATCTTCCTGATCTCCCGGATCCGCCGCTACCTGCGCCGCCGGGCCCAACGGCGGGAGGAACGCAGACTCGTCTCACGGGTGGACCGGCCGCCCGACTGACGGTTGGCCAGCCGCCGGACCGACGGCCCGTGCCGGGATTGTCAGTGGCGGTCGATAAAGTCGCTGGCATGGGACGGATCACGGTGATCGGCGCCGGAATGGGCGCGCTGGCGGCCGCCGCCCGGCTGGCCGTCGCGGGCCACCGGGTGGCGGTGTACGAGCGTGGGGAGACGTACGGCGGAGCGCTGGGCCGCGTCGAGCGGGACGGCTTCGCCTTCGACACCGGTCCCGGTCTGCTGCCGTTGCCCGCGGTCTGGCGCGACCTGTTCGTGAAGACGGGCAAGGAGCCGCTGGAGGCGTGCGTCGAGCTGGTCCAGGTCGATCCGTCCGCGCGGCACCTCTTCGCGGACGGCACCGAGGTCACGCTGCCGAACGCTTCGCGCGCGGGAGCGGTCACCGCCCTGGACGAGGCACTCGGTGCGGGCGCGGGCGACCGCTGGGGCGACTTCCTGGTGCGGGCCCGCGAGGCCTGGGACCGCACCCGCCGGCCCCTCCTGGAGGAGCCCCTGTGGTCCGACTGGCCGGTGCTGGCCGAGCGCGAGCCCTACCCCTCGGTCCCGCACAAGCGGCTGCTGCGCACCCGGCGGGCGGCCACGCTCGCCGAGATCGGCACCTGGGAGCTGCGCGACCCCCGACTGACCGCCCTGCTGGAGAGCCACGCGCTCGCGTACGGCCTGGATCCGCGGGTCGCCCCGGCGAGCGCGGCCGTCCTGCCCTACCTGGACCACGCCTTCGGCACCTGGTACGTCCGGGGCGGGCTGCGGGAGTTGGCGCGCGCGGTGTACGAGCGATGCCTGGCCCGCCGGGTCGAGTTCCACTTCGGCACCGAGGTCACCGGGATCCTGGAGAAGGACGGCCGGGCGGCGGGGATCGAGCTGGCGGACGGCTCGGTGGCGGAGGCCGACTTCGTGGTCGCCGGGGTCGCTCCCGACGTGCTGGACCGGGTGCGGGGTACGGCGGGTCGGGGTGACGGCGAGGTTCCACCGCAGCGCGGGCTGCCGAGCCGACTCTCGGTCCTGCTGGCTCTGCGGGGCGGGCGCCCGGAGGGGACGGCTCATCGGACCGTCGTGCACGCGGAGGACCGCGAGCGGGAGTTGGACCAGCTGTTCGGCACGGGCGCGGTCACCAACACCGGCACGTCGTCCGGGCCGGCCACCAGACCCACGGTCACCGTCCTGCGCCCCGACGATCCGGGGCTGGTCCCCGACGCCGAGCACGAGGCGATCACGCTCACGGCAGTGGTGCCGGCCCAACTCGACGCCGCGCGGGCGGAGTTCGAGGGGTACGAGCAGCACGCCCAGCACCTGATCGACGTCGCCGAGCGGGCCGTACCGCAGCTGCGAGAGCGCCTGCTGTGGCATGAGGTCCGCACCCCCGCTCACCTGGCGGAGGCGACCGGCGTGGCAGGTGGAGGCGTACCCGCGCCCGCGTTGGCCGCGGCCGGCGGTGCGTTGCTGCACCCGGCCAACACCACCGCCCTGCCCGGTCTGTTCACCGTCGGCGGCTGGTCGCACCCGGGCGGCGGGCTCGCGCACGCGGGCATGTCGGGCGCGCTGGTGGCCGGACTGATCGTGGAGGGACCGGAGTTCCGGGGCTCTCAGTGAGTTCCGCGCTCGACCGACGACAGCAGAAACCGCCGTAACTCTCAGTGAGTTACGGCGGTCGTCGCCGAGAGGTCAGAAACGGTACTGCTGCTCGTCGTACCCGTGCTGCTGCTGGCCCTGACCCTGGCCGTCGTGCTGGCCCTGGCCGTTGTCCTGGTAGCCGTACCCCTGCTCCGGCGGGAGTTCGCCGCCGTAGGACTCGTCGGTGCGCTGCTGCGGGACCCACACGCCGTTGCCCGGGGTGTCCGTGCCGTAGCCGGTGTTGCCGTACTGGTCCTGGCTGTAGCCCTGCTGCTGGCCGTACTGGTCGTAGCCGGCGTCGTAGTTGCCGCCGTAGGCCTGGGTGCCGATGTACGGGTCGGAGTAGGCGGCGTACTGCTGCTGCCCGGTGGTGTCGTAGCCGTACTGCTGCTGGTCGTAACCGGAGTAGTCGTACGCGTAGTTCTGCTCGGCGCCCTGGGCTGCCGTCGCGTACTGGTCCTGGCCGGGGTACGCGCCGGACTGGTCGCCGTTGTTGGCGGCGGCGTACGCGGCGTCGCTGTACACGCCGTACGAGCCGGTGTCGTCGGGCAGCGGCTGCGGCTCGTAGACCGCGGTCGACTCGGCGGCCGTGGGCTGCGCGGAGCGGGCGGGGGCGAAGACGTCGTCGCGGTCGAAGTCGTCGGCGTCCTGGCGGTAGGCCGCCCGGTCGTCGGCGTAACCGCCGTCGCCGTAGCCGCCGTCGGCCGACTGGAGGTCGCCGACCTCCAGGTTCGGGTCCAGATCGGGCTCGCCGCGGCGGCGCTTGGAGTCGTCGCCTGCGCCCGGTCGGCTGACCGCCCAGCCGGAGGCGAAGCCGCGGCGGAACGACAGCGTGACGTAGGTCTGCCCGACCGCGAACGCGGCGGCACCCAGTCCGATGACGATCACCGAGGGGATCAGCACCCCGAGCACGACGCCGAGGAAGCCGACGAAGGCGAGCAGTCGCCAGCGCAACCGTGCCTTGTACTGCAGCAGCACCTCGCCAAGAAGCCATAGCGCGACGATGCCGAACGCGATGTAGAGGACCGTCCAGCCCATGTACGCCCCTCTCCCAGTGGCCGCTACGCAGTGTGTCGTATGTCCGTGCGGCCGGTCTAGGCCCGCGGGGGGTGGTGCAGGCCCAGGTTTTCGTAGATTTCCAGGGACGCCGTGGAGTTGTTGAGCGTGATGAAGTGCAGTCCTGGCACGCCTTCGTCCAGCAACCGCGCGCAGAACTCCGTGGCGAATTCGATCCCAATGGAGCGTACAGCGGCCGGATCGTCTTTTGCTGTGAGGATCCGCTCTTTCAGGACGGAGGGGATCGCCGCGTTGCTGAGCTGCGGAAGTCGTTCGAGCATCCGCACGCTGGTGACCGGCATCACCTCGGGGATGACGGGGGTGGCACAGCCTGCGGCGGCGACGCGGTCGCGCAGGCGCAGGTACGACTCCGGTTCGAAGAACATCTGCGTGATGGCGTAGTCGGCGCCGGCCCGGCACTTGTCGACGAAGTGCTCGACATCACTGTCCCAGTCGGCGGAACGCGGGTGCATCTCCGGGAAGGCGGCGACGCCGACGCAGAAGTCGCCGGACTCCTTGATGAGCCGCACCAGTTCGGCGGCGTAGGTCAGACCTCGCGGGTGCGGCACCCAGTCGGCCATCGGGTCGCCGGGCGGATCGCCGCGCACCGCGAGGATGTTGCGGATCCCCGCGTCGGCGTACTGGCCGATGATGTTGCGCAGTTCGGCGACGGAGTGGTTGACCGCGGTGAGGTGGGCGACCGGGGTCAGCGTGGTGTCCGCCTCGATCTGCTGCGTCTCCTTGACGGTGCCCGCGCGGGTGGAGCCGCCGGCGCCGTACGTCACGGAGACGAAGTCCGGGGCGACCGCCTCGACCCTCCGCAGCGCGCCCCACAGGTTCCGCTCCCCCTTGGGGGTCTTCGGCGCCGAGAACTCGAACGAGTACGTCGTCTTGCCGGACGCCAGGATGTCGCGCACGGTGCGTGCGTGGTCCGTCCTGGTGGATGCGGTTCCGAGAGCCATACCCGCAGGTTAACCAGGGGGCGGCGGTCACCCAACCGGATGCCGGATATTTGCCCGGATTGTCTGCCTGTTGTCCACCCATCGGACAACCGAACGGACAGCCGGGCGGGCACGTCGGACGGGCAAGTCGGGTGGGCGATCGGGCAACAGCCGGGCGGCCCCGGGTCCCCCCACGGACCGTCCGCCCGGTCACCCGCCCCCCGTCACGCCTCCCGCAGCCGCTTCGCGAACTCCGCCGCCGCTGCCCCGGGATCGTCGGCCTCCGTGATCGCCCGCACCACGACCACCCGGCGGGCGCCCGCCGCCAGCACCTCGTCGAGGTTGCCGAGGTCGATGCCGCCGATGGCGAACCAGGGGCGGTCGGTGCCGAGGGCGGCGGTGTGCCGGACCAGGTCGAGGCCCGGAGCGTGCCGGCCGGGCTTGGTGGGGGTCGGCCAGCAGGGGCCGGTGCAGAAGTAGTCGACGCCCTCCTGGACGGCGGCGGCCTCGGCCTCCGCATCCGCGTGTGTGGAGCGGCCTATGAGGACGTCGTCCCCGAGGATCGCGCGGGCCGCGGGGACCGGGAGGTCGCCCTGGCCCAGGTGAAGGACGTCGGCGCCGGCGGCATGGGCGACGTCCGCGCGGTCGTTCACCGCGAGGAGCCTGCCGTGCCGGGCGCAGGCCTCGGCGAAGACCGCGAGGTGCTCCAGCTCCTCGGCCGCCTCCATGCCCTTGTCGCGCAACTGCACGATGTCCACACCGCCGGCCAGCGCGGCATCGAGGAACTCCGGCAGATCACCCTGGCGCTTGCGGGCGTCCGTGCAGAGGTAGACACGGGCGTCGGCGAGTTCGGCGCGTGCGGTGTCGGACATGTGCGGGTCCCTCCGGGGGTTCGGCGGCATGCGGGGCGGAGCGGCGACCGTCGGACGAGGTCGCCACTCCGCCCCGAGGCTGCGGTCGGCCACGGCCGTGGCCCCTTGCCCGCCCCGGCCCGTCGATCAGTACTGCCCGTCAGACGGCGAGCGCCTGGGCGCGGCGCTTCACCTCCGTACCGCGGTTCTCGCTCAGGGCCTGCGCGGGCGTACCCGGCAGGCTCGGGTCGGGCGTGAAGAGCCACTCCAGCATCTCTTCGTCCGTGAAGCCGTCGTCCCGCAGCAGCGTCAAGGTCCCGGTCAGGCCCTTGACGACCTTCTGCTCGGCCTCGTCGATGAAGGCGGCGGGGACGTGCAGCGCGCGGTTCTCACCACGGCGTACGGCGATGAGCTGGCCGTCCTTGACCAGCTGCCGCACACGCGTCACCTCGACGCCGAACTGCTCGGCGATGTCGGGGAGCGTGAGCCACGCGGGGACGAGAGCATCGATCTTTGCGTCAATCTCGGTCACGACGACAAGCCTGCCATCCCGGACTGACAGTCGGAAGCCAGGCGCCCTCCACCTGCGGTTTTCCAACGGCCTCAGACCAGCGCGGCCTTCAACGGGCGCCCCGCGTCCGCGAGCAGCTCCGGGTCCATGACGGCCCCCGCCTCGATCAGCCGCCGCCCCTGCGCCAGGTCCCGCGGCCGGCCCACCGCGAGCAGGGCGACCAGGCGGTTCTCGCGCAGCCAGCACACCGACCAGGCGGGTCCTGACGGGTCTCCGCGCCACAGCAGCGTGTCGGCCGACGGGTGGTGGCCGGCGTACTGGACGAAGCGGCCGAACTGTTCCGACCAGAAGTACGGGACGGGGTCGTAGACCACGGGCGCCTCGCCCACGATGTTCGCGGCGACCGTGCGCGGGCCCTGGAGGGCGTTGTCCCAGTGGTGGACCAGCAGGCGCTCGCCGTACCGCCCCGAGGGGAAGGACGCGCAGTCGCCGACCGCGTAGACGTCCGGCGTCGAGGTGCGCAGCCGGTCGTCGGCGAGGACCTCGCGGTGGGCGCCGAGGGCGATGCCGGAGCCGGTGAGCCAGCCGGTGGCGGGGCGGGCGCCGATGCCGACCACGACGGCGCCGGCGGGCAGCCGGGAGCCGTCGGAGAGGACCACCTCACCGGGCTCGACGCGCTCCACGCGTGCGTGCGTACGCAGCGTGACGCCCGCGTCGGCGTACCAGGCGGCCATCGGCGCGGCGACCTCGGCGGGCAGCGCGCCCGCGAGCGGCCGGTCGGCGGCCTCGACGACGGTCACCGCGCAGCCCGCCTCGCGCGCGGCGGTGGCAAACTCCGCGCCGATCCAGCCCGCGCCGACGACCACGATGTCGTGCTGCCGGGCGAGCACCGGGCGCAGCCGCTCGGCGTCGTCCAGGGTGCGCAGCAGATGCACGCCGGGCACGCCGTCGGTGCCGGGCAGCCGGATCGGTTCGGCGCCGGTGGCCAGGACCAGGACGTCGTACGGGACCGGCCCGGCCTCGGTGTCGAGTTCCCGGTCGGCGGGGCGGACGCCCAGCACCTCGCGGCCCAGGCGCAGTTCGATGCCGAGCGCCTCGAAGTCGACGTCGAAGGCGGAGCCCTCGGCCTTGCCCAGCAGGACGGCCTTGGACAGCGGTGGCCGGTCGTAGGGCTGATGGGGTTCGGCGCCGAGGAGGGTGACATCGCCGGTGAAGCCCTGCTCCCTGAGGGCGACCGCGGTCTGCACCCCGGCCATGCCCGCGCCGACGACGACCACGCGCCGCTTCGGTGCCGTGCTCTCGTCCCGCGTCTGCTCGCTCACCTGATCACCATAGACACCTGACAAATCGTCAGTCAGTGGTCGTGCTCAGTGACCTGCTCCACAACGCTCGTCCCGGTGCCCGCCGCCGACTCCCATTCCCAGGTCTCCTCAAGGCGCACGCGCCCGTCCGGCAGCTCCACGACGGTCGACACGCAGTGCCCCGAGGCCGTCGTCCCGTCGGTCCTCAACTGCACATACCGGAAGTCCAGCCGGTCACCTGACCGAGTGCCCACGAGGTGCCCGCGCACGACGTCACCGCCCGCGTACTCGGCCCAGATCTCGCCGTCCTTCTCGTGGTAGGCGAACCGGGTGCGGGTACCCACCTGACCTGCGGCTTGGTCGGCGACGGGGGCGAGGACGAGGCCGTCCAGCGAGCGGGCCATGGCGGAAGGCTCCCTTACAGAGGCGCGGAATCAAGGGCTAGGCTGGTCAACGTACAAGCACTCGCGGGAGCCCGGACGCACCGGGCTGAGAGGGAGGCTGGCGGCCTCCGACCGTACGAACCTGATCCGGGTCATGCCGGCGAAGGGAGGGGCTGGACGCCCATGTCGTCACGTACGTCAGACGTCCTCGTCATCGGGGGCGGAATCATCGGCCTGGTCACGGCGTGGCGGGCCGCGCAGCGCGGCTTCGCGACGGCCGTCGTGGATCCCGAACCGGGCGGCGGGGCCGCCCAGGTGGCCGCCGGCATGCTGGCCGCCGTCACGGAGCTGCACTACGGCGAGCAGACCCTGCTCGGCCTGAACCTCGCCTCGGCGCGCCGCTACCCGGCGTTCACAGCCGAGCTGACCGACCTCACCGGCCAGGACCTCGGCTACCGCCGCTGCGGCACGCTCGCCGTCGCGCTGGACGCCGACGACCGCGCCCACCTGCGCGAACTGCACGCCCTGCAACGCCAGTCGGGCCTGGAGTCGGAGTGGCTGTCCGGGCGGGACTGCCGGCGCCTGGAGCCGATGCTCGCGCCGGGCGTGCGCGGCGGTCTCCGCGTCGACGGCGACCACCAGATCGACCCCCGGCGCCTGGCACGCGCGCTGGTGACCGCCTGCGAGCGGGCCGGAGTGACCTTCCACCGCACGTGGACCGAGCGCCTCCGGGTCGTCCGGGACCGGGCCGCCGGGGTCACCACCGCGGACGGCACCGAACTGGACGCGGACCAGGTCGTGCTGGCCGCCGGCAGCCTCAGCGGGCGGCTCGCGGGGGTGCCGGACGAGGTGCTGCCGCCGGTGCGTCCGGTGAAGGGCCAGGTGCTGCGGCTCACCGTGCCGCAGCGCTACGCGCCCTTCCTGAGCCGTACCGTCCGCGCGATGGTCCGCGGCAGCCAGGTCTACCTGGTGCCCCGCGAGAACGGCGAGCTGGTCGTCGGCGCCACCAGCGAGGAGCTGGGCTGGGACACCACGGTCACCGCGGGCGGGGTGTACGAGCTGCTGCGGGACGCGCACGAACTGGTCCCCGGCATCACCGAGCTGCCGCTGACGGAGACCCGCGCGGGACTGCGCCCCGGCTCCCCCGACAACGCCCCGCTGCTCGGCCCGACCGCCCTCGCCGGGCTGCTGCTGGCCACCGGGCACTACCGCAACGGCGTGCTGCTGACCCCGGTCACCGGCGACGCCCTGGCGCACGCCCTCGCCGCCGGTGAACTCCCGGACGAGGCCCGCCCCTTCACCCCGAAGCGTTTCGCGCTCCTGGAGCAGCCCGCATGAACATCTCCGTCAACGGGGAGCCCCGGGAGTTCGCCCCCGGCACGGCTCTCGACACCGTCGTACGCGCCCTCACCCCGGCCCCCTCGGGAGTGGCCGCCGCCCTGAACGAAACCGTCGTCCCGCGCGGGCAGTGGTCCTCGACGTCCCTCGCCGAGGGGGACCGCGTCGAGGTCCTCACCGCCGTCCAAGGAGGCTGACCCATGGCCGACGACCCCTTCGTCATCGGCGGTACGTCCTTCACGTCCCGCCTGATCATGGGCACCGGCGGCGCCCCCAGCCTGGACGTCCTGGAGCGGTCGCTGGTGGCCTCCGGGACGGAGCTGACGACGGTCGCGATGCGCCGTGTGGACCCTTCGGTGCACGGTTCGGTGCTGTCCGTCCTGGACCGGCTCGGCATCCGGGTGCTGCCCAACACCGCCGGCTGCTTCACCGCCGGCGAGGCCGTCCTCACCGCCCGCCTCGCGCGCGAGGCGCTCGGCACCGACCTGGTCAAACTCGAGGTCATCGCCGACGAGCGCACTCTGCTGCCCGACCCGATCGAGCTGCTCGACGCGGCCGAGACCCTGGTCGACGACGGCTTCACGGTGCTGCCCTACACGAACGACGACCCGGTGCTCGCCCGCAAGCTGGAGGACGTCGGCTGCGCGGCGGTCATGCCGCTCGGCTCGCCCATCGGCTCCGGGCTCGGCATCCGCAACCCGCACAACTTCCAGCTGATCGTCGAGCACGCGCGCGTGCCGGTGATCCTGGACGCGGGCGCCGGCACCGCCTCGGACGCGGCGCTGGCGATGGAGCTGGGGTGCGCGGGTGTGATGCTCGCCTCGGCGGTGACGCGGGCGCAGGAGCCCCAGCTGATGGCCGAGGCGATGCGGCACGCGGTGGAGGCGGGGCGGCTGGCCCGGCTCGCGGGGCGCATTCCCCGGCGGCATTTCGCGGACGCCTCGTCCCCCACCGAGGGGCTTGCGCGGCTGGATCCGGAGCGGCCCGCGTTCTGAACACACGTTCGACCATGGCCGGAATCCGGTGCGACGTCCGTCACAGCTCGGCTGCAGTCACGCCCCGAAATCGCCCGAACCGAGAGGCCTGTCGGTCCCGGCTCGTACACTCACCTGCGTGGATACGACCCTTCAGGACCCTCTGGTCGGGCAGGTGCTCGACGGGCGCTACCGCGTGGACGCGCGGATCGCGGTCGGCGGGATGGCCACGGTCTACCGGGCCGTGGACACCCGCCTCGACCGCGTGCTCGCGCTGAAGGTGATGCACCCCGCGCTCGCCGCCGACGTCTCCTTCGTCGACCGGTTCATCCGCGAGGCCAAGTCGGTCGCCCGGCTGGCCCACCCGAACGTGGTACAGGTCTTCGACCAGGGCGCCGACGGGTCGTACGTCTATCTCGCCATGGAGTACGTCGCCGGCTGCACCCTGCGCGACGTGCTGCGCGAGCGCGGGGCACTTCAGCCGCGCGCCGCCCTGGACATCCTGGAGCCGGTCCTCGCCGCGCTCGGCGCCGCGCACCGCGCGGGGTTCGTGCACCGCGACATGAAGCCGGAGAACGTGCTCATAGGGGACGACGGCCGGGTCAAGGTCGCCGACTTCGGGCTCGTCCGTTCCGTGGACACGGTCACCAGCACCACCGGCGCCGTCCTCGGCACCGTCTCCTACCTCGCGCCGGAACAGATCGAGCGCGGTACCGCCGACCCCCGGGTCGACGTGTACGCATGCGGTGTCGTCCTGTACGAGATGCTGACCGGCGAGCGCCCGCACTACGGCGACTCCCCCGCCACCGTCCTCTACAAGCACATCCACGAGGACGTCCCGCCGCCCTCGGCCGTCGTGCCGGGTCTGGCGTACGAGCTGGACGAGCTGGTCGCCTCGGCCACCGCCCGCACCCCCGAACTGCGCCCCTACGACGCGGTGGCGCTGCTCGCGCACGCCCGCGAGACGCGCGCCGCGCTCCGCGAGGACCAGCTCGACGCGATCCCGCCGCAGGCGCTCGCGGCGGACCGGGGCATCGCCGAGGACCGTACGAGCGTCATCCCGCGCTCGCTGACCGTGCCGCGCCTGCTGCCGGTCAACGAGGACGAGGATCAGCGGGACGTGCACCGCACCAGCGTGCTGGCCTCTCCCCCGCCGCTGCCGCCCCGGCGGCGCACGGGCGGCGGGGTCCGGCGCGGGCCGCTCGCGATCGTCGTCGCGATCCTGCTGGTCCTCGGCGTCGGCACGGGCCTCTGGTACATCAACTCCGGCCAGTTCACCAAGGTCCCGGCGGTCCTGGCGAAGACGCAGGCCCAGGCGAGCAAGCAGCTGGACGACGCCGGCCTGGACCTCGGGTCGGTCAAGCACGCCTACAGCGACACGGTGAAGCGCGGCAGGGTCATCAGCACGGACCCCGTGCCCGGCACCCGGATCCGCGACAACGCCTCGGTGTCCCTGACCGTCTCCGACGGCCCGGAGATCGTGCCGGTCCCCGAGCTGAAGGGCTCCACCCTCGCCAAGGCGAAGGCCCTGCTGAAGACGGCCGGCCTCGAACCGGGCATGGTCACCCGGGAGTTCGACGACGACGTCCCCAAGGGCTCCGTGATCTCCACGGACCCGGCGGAGGGCACCGAGCGGCACGCCGGTTCGGCGATCGCGCTGACCGTCAGCAAGGGCAGCGCTGTGGACGTCCCGGACGTCACCGGCGAGGACCTGGAGGACGCGAAGGCCGACCTGGAGGACGCGGGCCTGAAGGTGAAGGTCGCCGCCGAGCAGGTCAACTCCGAGTACGACAAGGGCCAGGTCGCCGCGCAGACGCCGGAGGCCGACAGCCAGGCCGGCGAGGGCGACACGGTGACGCTGACGATCTCCAAGGGCCCGGAGCAGGTCGAGGTCCCGGACGTCACCGGTGACAGCGTCGACGACGCGAAGCAGGCTCTGGAGGACGCCGGGTTCCAGGTCGACGAGGACCGCGGTCTGCTCGGCCTGTTCGGCGACACCGTCAAGAGCCAGTCCGTGGAGGGCGGGGAGACGGCGCCCAAGGGGTCGACGATCACCATCGAGATCCGCTGACCGTCGCGGGCGGCCCGGCGCGGGACGAGGGCCGCCCGCCTCAGGACGCGGTGCCGGAACGGGTCGTACCGCATGACACCCTGGACCAGTGAAGAGCCCGTTCCCCTCCCGCAACCCCGTCGGCGGTCATGTGCCCGTGGCCGGCGGTCTGAACTCCGTGGGGCTGTCCTACGCCCGTGAGTTGCAGGCCGAGACCGTGCAGGTCTTCGTCGCCAACCCGCGCGGCTGGGCCACTCCGGCCGGCAGTCCGCGCCAGGACGAGGAGTTCCGCGCGGCCTGCGAGGCCGAGGCGATCCCGGCGTACGTCCATGCCCCGTATCTGATCAACTTCGGCTCGCACACCGAGGCCACGGTCGAGAAGTCGGTGGAGTCGCTGCGGCACTCGTTGCGCCGCGGGCGGGAGATCGGGGCGCTCGGCGTGGTCGTCCACACGGGCAGCGCGACCGGCGGCCGGGAGCGGTCCGTGGCCCTGCGGCAGGTGCGCGAGCACATGCTGCCGCTGCTCGACGAACTCACCCACGACGACGACCCGTTCCTGCTGCTGGAGTCGACGGCCGGGCAGGGTTTCTCGCTGTGCTCGCGGACCTGGGACTTCGGGCCGTACTTCGAGGCGCTGGACGCCCATCCGAAGCTGGGCGTCTGTCTGGACACCTGCCACATCTTCGCGGCCGGGCACGACCTGACGGGGCCGAGCGGTATGCACCAGACCCTCGATCTGCTGGTGGACACCGTCGGCGAGGGCCGGCTCAAGCTCATCCACGCCAACGACTCCAAGGACGTCGTGGGCGCGCACAAGGACCGGCACGAGAACATCGGCTCCGGCCACATCGGCGAGGACCCGTTCCGGGCGCTCATGACCCACCCCGCGACCGAGGGTGTCCCGCTGGTCATCGAGACGCCCGGCGGCAAGGAAGGGCACGCGGCGGACGTGGAGCGGCTGAAGAAACTCCGGGACGCGTAACCGGCGCAGCCTGTTGGGGAATACCCCCTGGGGGTATACGGTTCCTGCGTGAGGCAGGAACCGCTACCTGGCATTGGGGGCACCCATGGATCACGAGGCGCACGCACACCACGACCAGCACCACGACGAGCACCACGGCCATGACCAGCACGAACACGGCCACCAGCACCAGCCGACCGGCGCCGCCAGTTGGCAGACCGCTGTCCAGGCCACCCTCCACTGCCTCACCGGCTGTGCCATCGGCGAGGTGCTCGGCATGGTCATCGGCACGGCGTTCGGCTGGGGCAACCTGCCGACCACCGTCCTCGCGATCGTCCTGGCGTTCTTCTTCGGCTACTCGCTCACCCTGCGCGGAGTGCTGAAGGCGGGCCTCGGCCTGCGTGCCGCGTTCCGGGTGGCGCTGGCCGCCGACACCCTGTCCATCGCCGTCATGGAGCTGATCGACAACGGCGTGATCGTGCTGTGGCCGGACGCGATGGACGCGGAGCTGGCCGACGCGCTGTTCTGGGTCTCGCTGGCGCTGTCCCTGGTGATCGCCTTCGTGGTCACCGTGCCGGTCAACAAGTGGATGATCGGCCGGGGCAAGGGCCACGCGGTGGTGCACCAGTACCACCACTGACCACGGCGAGGACGCCGGGCGTCAGACCTCCGGGCCGTCCTCCGGCTCCTCCTGGTAGGAGTACCGCTGCTCCCGCCACGGGTCGCCGATGTTGTGGTAGCCGCGTTCCTCCCAGAAGCCCCGGCGGTCGGCGGTCATGTACTCCACGCCGCGGACCCATTTGGGCCCCTTCCATGCGTACAGATGGGGGACGACCAGGCGCAGCGGGAAGCCGTGCTCCGCGGTCAGCAGCTCGCCGTCCTTGTGGGTGGCGAAGATCGTGCTCTCGGCGGCGAAGTCCGCGAGGCGGAGGTTGGAGCTGAAGCCGTACTCCGCCCAGACCATCACATGGGTGACCGTCGGCGCGGGCGGGGCGATCTCCAGGATCGCCCGGGCGGGAATACCGCCCCACTCGGCGCCGAGCATGCTGAACTTCGTGACGCAGTGCAGGTCGCCCACGACGGTGTCGTACGGCAGCGCGGAGAACTCCTCGTGGTTCCAGCAGCGCTTCTCGCCGTCCGCGGTGGCGCCGAAGACCCGGAACTCCCAGCGCTCGGGCCGGAACTTGGGGACCGGGCCGTAGTGGGTGACCGGCCAGCCGCGTTGCAGTCGCTGACCCGGTGGGAGCTCGGAGTAGGCCGCTTCGCCACTTCCCCGCTGCACCGACTGACCCATGCCCTCCATCCTGACAGACCGGAGACGGTGCATCGGACCAGCATCCGCTCAATCCGCCTGAAATCGGACTAAGCATGCCCTTACTTACTAAGTGAAGACTTACTGGACGATCTTCCGTGCGCGGTGCAAGGATGCGGCGCAACCCGCCAGTTCCCCTTGTTTTGGAAGGAGCCTCTGCGATGCAGGGCGACCCCGAGGTCCTCGAGTTCCTGAACGAGCAGCTCACCGGTGAGCTGACCGCGATCAACCAGTACTGGCTGCACTACCGCATCCAGGACAACAACGGCTGGACCAAGCTCGCCAAGTACACGCGTGAAGAGTCCATCGACGAGATGAAGCACGCGGACAAGATCACCGAGCGCATCCTGATGCTCGACGGTCTGCCGAACTACCAGCGGCTGTTCCACGTCCGGGTCGGTCAGACGGTCACCGAGATGTTCCAGGCGGACCGGCAAGTGGAGGTCGAGGCGATCGACCGCCTCAAGCGCGGGATCGAGGTGATGCGCACGAAGGGCGACATCACGTCCGCGAACATCTTCGAGGACATCCTCGAGGACGAGGAGCACCACATCGACTACCTCGACACCCAGCTCCAGCTGATCGAGCAGCTCGGTGAGGCGCTCTACATCGCGCAGCAGATCGAGCAGCCCAGCTGAGAACCGCCCGGACCTGGGCCGCGTCCCGCGGACCTAGGCCGCGTCCTCCAGCTCGGCCTGCGCGGCCAACGCCGTCGCGGCCAGTCCCGTGAGCATCGGCTCGCCCTGGTCGACCGGCTCGCGGCGCGGACAGGCGCCCCGGCCCAGCAGCGCCTGGATACGGCGTACGCACGACCCACAGTCGGTGCCCGCCTTGCAGGCCGACGCTATCTGCCGGGGGGTGCAGGCACCGCCCTCCGCGTGCTTCGCGACCTGCGCCTCGGTCACACCGAAGCAGTTGCAGACGTACACGCGGGTCACCTCCCGGGCGGGTTCGAAATCAGTCGTGCCATCCCGACAATCGGTGAGGCTAACCTAACCTTACCCGCCGCGCAGGTGCCGCAAAAGTGCCGTGGGGCGGGGATCGTATGTGATCCCCGCCCCACGGCACACTGCTGTAACAGGCGAAACGGTTACTGGTCCCTGTACATCTCGGCGACGAGGAAGGCCAGGTCAAGCGACTGGCTGCGGTTGAGCCGGGGGTCGCAGGCCGTCTCGTAGCGCTGGTGGAGGTCGTCGACGAAGATCTCGTCGCCGCCGCCCACGCACTCGGTGACGTCGTCACCGGTGAGCTCGACGTGGATGCCGCCCGGGTGGGTGCCCAGGCCCTTGTGGACCTCGAAGAAGCCCTTCACCTCGTCGAGCACGTCGTCGAAGCGGCGGGTCTTGTGACCGGAGGCCGCCTCGTACGTGTTGCCGTGCATCGGGTCGGTGATCCAGGCGACGGTCGCGCCGGACGCGGTGACCTTCTCGACCAGCTCGGGCAGCTTGTCGCGGACCTTGTCCGCGCCCATCCGCACGATGAAGGTGAGCCGGCCGGGCTCGCGGTCCGGGTCGAGGCGCTCGATGTACTGGAGCGCGTCCTCGGCCGTCGTCGTCGGGCCCAGCTTGATGCCGATCGGGTTACGGATCCGCGAGGCGAACTCGATGTGCGCGCCGTCCAGCTGACGGGTGCGCTCACCGACCCACACCATGTGCCCGGAGACGTCGTACAGCTGCCCGGTGCGGGAGTCGACCCTGGTCAGGGCGGACTCGTAGTCGAGCAGCAGCGCCTCGTGCGAGGAGTAGAACTCGACGGTCTTGAACTCCTCCGGGTCCGTGCCGCAGGCCCGCATGAAGTTCAGCGCGCTGTCGATCTCGCGCGCGAGCTGCTCGTAGCGCTGGCCGGACGGGGAGGACTTCACGAAGTCCTGGTTCCAGGCGTGCACCTGGCGCAGGTCCGCGTAGCCGCCGGTGGTGAACGCGCGGACCAGGTTGAGCGTCGAGGCGGAGGCGTTGTACATCCGCTTCAGGCGCTCGGGGTCCGGGATGCGGGACTTCTCGTCGAAGGCGAAGCCGTTGACCGAGTCGCCGCGGTACGTGGGCAGCGTCACGCCGTTACGGGTCTCGGTGCCCTTGGAGCGCGGCTTGGAGTACTGGCCGGCGATGCGCCCGACCTTGACCACCGGCACCGAGGCGGCGTACGTCAGCACGGCGCCCATCTGGAGCAGGGTCTTGAGTTTGTTGCGGATGTGGTCGGCGGACACCGCGTCGAAGGCCTCGGCGCAGTCGCCGCCCTGGAGGAGGAACGCCTCTCCCTTGGCGACGGCAGCCAACCGGGCGCGCAGCTGATCGCACTCGCCCGCGAAGACGAGCGGCGGATACGACTCGAGGTCCGCGATCACTGCGCGCAGAGCCTCGGTGTCGGGGTACTCGGGCTGCTGCGCCGCGGGCAGATCTCGCCAGGTGTTGCCAGCGCTCGCGCTGGTCTTAGCGTTCACGGTCACGTCGTAAACATTACGCGGTCGTGTCGGGCGCCCCTTCCTCTGCTCATCAATTGAGACGTGTTCCGCTCGTCCGTCACCTCACTTCTCCCCTCGCTTCTCCCCTCATTTCTCGGATCACTCCTCGAAGCGCACCCGGAGCCTGGGACGCCCCTGTTCGTCCGTGTACGGCTCCACTCCGGTGGCGGCCCGTTCGCCGCTCTCCATGGCGGTGGCGATGTCGCCGGCGAAGGTCATGGCGACCGTCGCCGGGAGCACCGAGATGTTCTCCACGTCCTCCTCGCCGCCGAGGGCGACGGAGGGGACGTAGACCCAGTGGCTGCCCGGCGCGATCGGGCCGAGGTGGTCGACGGCCCCGACGACGAGGTCGTCGTAGGGCTCCTTGGCGTTGCGCAGCAGTTCGTCGGCGAGGAAGGCCTCGAAGCTCGGGGCGATGATCTCGGGACGCAGCAGGACGCCCTCCAGGAAGTGGACCTCGGGGGCCAGGCCGCCGCCGGGGAGGCGGCGGTAGGCGTAGGAGTCGCCGAAGGCGGTCTCCCCGAAGATCACGAACGGGTCGAGCCGGTCGTCCCAGGCGAACCGCCAGGTCTCGGGCGCGTTCCAGGCCGCGAGGTCGAGCGCGGGCTCCTCGCGGCCGATGCCGAGGAGGCGGAAGGCGCCGTGGTGCACGGTGAACCCGTTGAGCCGGAGCAGGAGTTCGCGGTGGGCGGCGGGGAAGTGCTCGGCGGGCGTGCCCGTCGCCGCCGACCGGTCGGGCCGGGGCCCGACGTGGTCGGCGAGCGACGGGAGTTCCTCGGCGTGCGGCATCACAGTGGCGGTCCTCCGTTGACCGTGAATCCTCGGAGCAGTACTCCGACCCGGGGGCCCAGTACACCACCCGCGATGCTGTTGGACTTGCCCGGCATGTCGAGCCAGCCGGCGGGCGGTTGGCCGGTGCCGGAGACCGCCGAGTCGGGCACGTGACCGGCCTGGCCGGTGTACGGGCTGCCGGCGCGGGCGGCGCGGAGGCGCTCGGCGCGGGCGGCCGCCCTGGAGGACGCCCCGAGCGGGGTGCCCTTGGTCGGCTGGATGACCTTGGGACCGTTCTTGGCCAGCCATTCGTTGGTGCGCTTGGCGTACTCGTGGATGGCGTCGATCTCGGCCTGGGTGGTCGCCTTGGTGAGCGGGATGTCGACGACATTGCCCTTGGGCGCGCCGCGTCCGGCCAGCGACTTGATCCCGTCGGCCGCCGCCTTGCCCAGCTCGGCGACCCTGCTGCCGGCCCGGGAGTTGGCGATGGCCCGTCCGGCGGTGGCGGCCTTGCCGGTGATGGCGGATGCGGCCTTGGAGCTGCCGGACGCGACGGCCTTGCCGACGGCCGTCTTGGCGATGGCGCCCACGACCTTCGGGGCGACGGCCGCGACACCCTTGCCGATGGCCCCGCCCAGGACACCCGCGGCGGCACCGACACCGACCCGGGTGGCGAGGCCGCCGAGCGAGAAGTCGGTCTTGCCCTCGGCGACGTCGACCCCGTATCCGGCGGCGGCGCCCGCGGCCCCGGCCACGGCTCCGGCGACCAGCAGACAGCCCACGCCGGTCGAGCAGAGCGCGCCGACCGCGATGCCGACGCCGATGCCGACGGCGACGTCCGCGATCAGGCCCTTGTTCTCCTTGGCCCAGTCCCAGGCCGCGGAGGCGCCTTCCTTGACGGAGTTCCAGACGCCGGACAGGGACCACAGGCCGGTCGGGTCGATGTAGACGACCGGGTTGTTGCTGCCGTAGGCGTAGGGGTTGAGGGACTGGGTGGAGGAGCTGTCCACGGCCGGGTCGGTGGAGATGAAGCGGCCGAGGTCGGCGTCGTAGTAGCGGGCGCCCAGGGCGTTGAGGCCGGTCGTGGGGTCCTTGACCTTGCCGAGGAAGCCGTGGTCGGACGGTGGTGGCGCGGAGCCGGCGCGGATCTCGCCGTACGGGTTGTAGTACGTCCTGGTCGCGAGCGAGGTGCCCGCGAGGACCGAGACCTGGGCGGAGCCCTGGATGTCGTTGAGCTGCCAGGTCAGCAGTCCGGTCGGCTGGCGGACGGCGACGGTGATGCCGTCCTCCGTGTAGAGGCGGGTGCCCTTGCCGATGCCGAGGACGACGGTGATCTCCTGGCCCTCGATGTAGAGGGTGGCGACACCGCCGGGCGCGATCCGCGCCATGCGGGTGCCGTCGGGGGCGTAGACGAAGTCGGTCTTCTCCAGGAGGGCCTTGGTGACCTGGGTGAGTTCCTGGTTCGCGTTCCATTCGTACGACGTCGGGACCAGGCCCTCGGTCTTCTTCTTGAGGGCGCCGTTCTCGTCGTAGGCGTAGTGGCTCGCGCCCTGACTCGTCACCGCGTGCGGGTGGTCGGGGTCGTCGTACTCGTAGGTGTCGGTGTCCAGGAGGCTGCGCTGCGAGGCGATGTTGCCGTCGGCGGTGTAGGTCCAGGACTGGTTGAAGCCGGCCGGGCCGTCGTGGGTGAGCCTGGAGTCGGCGTCCGAGCAGTCGGTCTCGTACGTCGTCCAGGCGTGCCCGAGGCGGGCCAGGTCGTCGTAGCCGTAGCAGGTGGCGACGTCCTTGTGGCCGGTGGTGTCGGTGACCGAGGTGAGGTTGCCGGCCTGGTCCCAGGCGTAGGTGTCGTCCTGCCGCGCCTCCTGGTCGCCGGTGAGTCCGGTGGTCAGGGTCTGGACGCGGGACAGGCGCTGGGTGTCGCTCTCGTAGGCGTACGCGCGCCGCAGGTCGTGGTGCGGGTTGGCGTAGTCGCGGGAGGCGAGCTTGCCGTCGGCGGCGAAGCCGGTGCCCGAGACGTACGGGACGGTGACGTCCTTGCCGGTCAGCGGGTCGGTCTGGACGCCGGTGAGGGTGTCCGGGTTGCCGAGGGCGTCGTAGCCGGTGGTGATCTTCTCCTTCGGGGCGCCGATGACGGCGTTCTCGTACTCGACGCTGACGGTGTGGTCGGCGTCGTCGTAGCCGTAGTCGACGCTGTACGACGACTTGTGCAGGGCGCCGCCGAGGCCAGCCGGGAAGGTCCAGGTGCGGCCGGTGGCGCGGCCCCGCTCGTCGTAGCCGTCGACGGCGATCGTGTAGTCCTTGCCGTCGCGGTGGGTGGTCATCGAGGCGGGCTGGCCGACGCCGTTGGCGATGCCGGTGGAGTCGTAGCTCCAGGTGGCGGTCTTCTCGCCGGAGCCGGAGGCGCCGTCCCAGCGGGCGACCGGGCGGTCGAGGGCGTCGTAGTCGGTGGACAGGGTCGGGGTGGCGCCGCCGGCGGCGAGCGCCTCGGCGTCCCAGACCGCGATGGCATTGCCGTTGGCGTCGTACGCGGTACGGGACCTGCCCGCGTCGGCGTCGTCGCCGGAGACCCGGCGGCCGAGCAGGTCGTAGGTGCTGGACGAGGTGTGTCCGGCGGGGTCGGTGACCGTGGCGACCTGGTCGGCCGGGGTGTAGGTGTAGGTGGTCGTCTGCTTGGGGTCGGCGCCCTCCTGCTGGCGGATCTGCCGGCTGCGGGCGTCGGTCCACACGGTGGTGACGGTGCCGCCGGCGGGCGGGGTGGAACGGACGTGGTCGCCGTAGTAGACGACACTGGTCGCCCACAGCTCCCGCCCGTCGCCGTAGCGCGCGGAGCGGATGACGCGGCTCATCGAGTCGTACGTGCGCCGGGTCTCGTCGACCTGGTCGGCGGGGACGGTGAGCAGCGCGTCGCCCGGCGCGCCCGCGGCGACCGCGGGCAGCGACTCGGCCGCGATGTCGCCGATGTCGTCGTACCGGGTGTCGATGACGACGGTCTTCCTGTCGTCGTCGGTGGAGGCGGGCGAGACCTCCTGGCTCTGCCGGTCGCGGCCGAGCGAGTCCAGGTACTTCCAGTTGGTCAAGTAGGTGTTCCCGGACTGGAGTTGACGGGTCGTCACCAGCGGCGGCCGTCGGTGTTCCTGGTCCAGGGCGTACGCGAAGGTCTGCGCGGGCGGGTCGTCGGCGGCCTGGTCGGCCTCGTGCACGGAGACGAGCCGGCCGAGCTGGTCGTAGGCGTTGGTCTGGGTGTTGCCGTTGGAGTCCTTGACGGCGACCGGGAGTTGGCGGTCGGCGTCGAGGGTGGTGGTCTCGGCCTGGCCGAGCGCGTTGGTCTCGGTGACCGTGGCCGGGCGGCCGGCGGCCGGGGCGTAGACGGTGCGGTCGGTGTTCCCGCGCCCGTCGGTCTCGGTGAGCGTGCGCCCGTAGGCGTCGAAGGTCGCCGAGGTGGCGGAGGTGTCGCCGACCGCGTCGGGCCCGCTGGCGGTGACCGCGGCGACCGACCGGGTCAGGTCGCCCTCGGTGACCGCCCCGCCGAGTTCGCCGGAGCCGTCGTAGTACTGGTCCTTGCCGTTGATCAGCGCCTTCGGCTCCGCGCAAGTGCCCGAATAGGCGCGGACGCGATAGGGGAAGGCGAGCATCCAGCCGTCGAGGGTGGCGGCCGAGCGGTCGTACGACGTCTTCGTGCACCGCACGTCGTCCCCGGCCGTGTCGACCACCTCGGTGGCCTGGCCGTAGGTGTCGTAGGTGGTCTTGAGACTGGTGGTACGGGTGGAGCGCTGGCCCGCGTCGGCGGTGACCGTCTCGCGGGTCACCGCGTCGTTCTCCACGACGAAGTGGGCGTCCTTCTCGGGGTCGGTCTCGCCCTCCTTGGCCGGGGTGGTGTGCGCGGAGGTGTAGCCGTGCAGGGTGCCGCCGAGTTCGTAGGCGATGGCGCCGGAGCCGTCCACCTGGAACTGCTGGCTCTCGCGCTCCTTGCCCCGCAGATACGGCAGGTCCTTCAGCGCGGTGCCCTGCGAGTCGGTGACCTCGACGGACTTGGTCGAGCCGTCGGCCTTGGAGTCGCCGTCCATCCCGCGGAAGTGCAGGGTCCGGGTGATCTGGGCGGCGCGACTGGAGCTCTCGCCCCGGTAGCCGGGGTCGGTCATCTTGGCGACGTCGACGCTGCCGTAGCCGCGCCAGTCGCTCCAGGAGCGGCGCTCGGCCTTGGTGACCGGGTCGTCGTCGTGGTGCCAGGCGGGGGTGCCCCGGTAGCGGTACTCGGTGGTCTGCGGAGGTGAACCGCCGCCGTTGTCACGGACGGTGACCTTGGTGGTGAGGTACTTGTGCCAGACGCCGAAGCCGGAGGACTCGCCGTTGGCGCGCCAACCCGGGAAGCAGTCCTGGGTGTTGGAGTCGTAGCGGCCCTCGGGCAGGTCGTCGACCGGGCACGGGTCGGGCTGTCCGTAGGTGACGTCGACCTGCCGGCCCAGCTCGTCGACGAACTGCGTGATGCGCAGCTTGCGCATCTCGGGGGCGCCCGCCGCCGGGTCGGCGTCGGCGCGGTTGGCGTACTCCTTGCCGGTGAACTCCACGGCGGGCAGCTTGAGTTCGCCGTCCCCTGCGAGACCGGTCTGCTGGACCTTGGCCAGCCACAGCATGGCGCTGGTGCCGTCGGAGGGCTCGGGATAGTCGTAGGTGAAGTCGAGCCGGTCCACGTCCGTCCAGCCGCCGTCGGCGTTCGACCGCTGGGCGGTGACGCCGCGCAGCAGGCTGTCGGTGAAGAACGTCGGCGACTTCTGCTCCTCGCCCGTGCAGTCACCGCTCGCGCACAGGGAGTCGAGGGGTGCGTCGGGATACGAGCTCGCGTGGTCGGCGTCGAAGGCCGGGCAGTCGCCGCTGCCGTCGGCGGCCTCGACACAGCGCAGGCCGGTGGTGAAGTGCAGCCGGGCGGGGGCCTGTTGGTCCTCGGCGCCGGAGCGCTGCGAGTAGACGATGTCCTTGAGGTGACCGCCGCGGACGTACGAAGTCGACTTGTCCGGGTCGCCGTTGCGGGCGTACCGGTTGGACTCCTGTGTGTAGAAGTACGTGTTGGAGTTGCCGTGCGCGTCCACGACACCGTCGAGGTTCCAGCGCCAGGCCTGTGTGCAGTACGAGTCCTCGACATCGCTCTTGTGGCAGGGCTCGCCCTCGTCGTCGCCGAAGACCGGGACGGTGTAGACGGAGTCGGTGGCGGTGCCGGTGGTGGCCTGCTTGCCGCGGCCGAAGGTGTACCGGGTGCCCTGCGGGGTGGTCACCACCCAGTACTCGCCGTCGTTGTCACCGTTCTCCGCGCCCGTCCTGCGCTGGATCCGCCAGCCCGGGTCCTCCTGCGCGCGCCAGCTGTCGCCGCCCGCGGCCGTGTCCTTGACCAGCGAGGACGAGGTGCCCTGGAGGGAGATGCGGTACTCGTCGCCCGCCCAGCACAGGTCGCCGGTGTCACCGCCGTCGTCGGCGCAGCCGTTGTAGCGGCGCTCGATGTAGGGCAGGGCGAGGTCCCAGCCCTGGCCCACCCAGGAGGGCTGGTTGTTCTCGGCGGCGACCATGCCGTCGACGGCCTGCGAGGAGTAGCCGAGGTTGATGTCGGGTGCGTCGCCCGCGATCGCGGGGACCTGCGGCAGCGGCAACGACCAGGAGAAGTCACCGGAGTTGAGGCCGACCTGCCACTTGCTGGACGAGGAGAGCGTGGTCGCGGTGGCCGAACCCGTCTCGCCGTTCGGGGCGGCGGCGACCACGAAGACCGTGTCCGGGTCGGCGGCCACCTCGGCGGAGAGGGTGTGGGTGGTCAGGTCGATCCGGCTCTTGACCGGCGCGCTCCGCTCGCACCCTGCGGCCCGGGGCGTGGTCAGCGCGCACGCGGGCCTGGCGACCAGTCGCAGCCGGGTCTCGAAGTCGGCGCCGAAGGCCTGACGGAAGCCGGTGGTGTCGACGCGGACGCCGACCCGGTCGGTCGGCTCGGCCGCCTTGAGGGTGAATGCCGTTGCGTGGCCGCCCAGTTGGCGGGCCTTGGTGTTGTCGTACGCCCGGACGTCGACCGTGTCGGGGGCGGCGGAGCGGCTGCGGGGCGCGGTGACCGAGACGGCGGTGTCGGCGGCGCGGACCGGCTCGGTCCCCACCGTGACGGTGTCCGCGCCGGGCTCGGGCCAGACGACACGCGCGGGCTCGGCGGCGGCGAGGGGTCTGCCCTGGGCGTCGACCGGTCTGGTGTCGAGCGGGGCGCCGGCCCGTTGTTCGGTGCGGTCGATGCTGGTCACGGACTTCTCGGCGTCGGCGACCGAGACGGCTTTCGCGGGCGTGGACGCGGCCTGCGCGAGGGCCGGTTGGATGCCTGATAACCCCATGGCCATGACGACCGCAGTGACGCATGACATGCGGAAGCGATTCATGTGTCCCCCTTCACACGGTGAGCCTCCAGCGTCACCGCAGATCATGAACACGTCAATGAACGGGCTGAGTGGCTCCTGTGAAGGTGGTGGGGTGGTGTAGGGTTCCGCGCATGCTCGCGCACTCGATCCAGAACTGGTGGTGGACCGCTCATCCGGCGGCCCACTGACTGCGCGTACGCAAGACTTCGCGAAGGCCGCCCGAGGGCGGCCTTCGGCGTTTCCGGGGTCGTTCCTCACCGACAGATGGCAGAGGAACCATGGACCTGACCCGACTGCTGCACGACGACCGCCCGTTCGCCCTGCTGCGCCGCCGCACACCGGGCCACGACGAGAACACCGTGGAGGTGTTCCTCGGCCCGGTCGCCACGTACGACCGCCTCGCCGACCTCCCCGACGAGGGCCTGGCACTGATCCCGTTCCGCCAGATCCGGGAACGCGGCTTCGACGTCCGCGACGACGGCACACCCCTGGCGGTCCTGACCCCCGAGGAGTCGTACGGGATCCCGCTCGCCGACGCGCTCACCCAGCTCCCGGCGCACGACGTCCGCGTCGAGGACGGCGGCTTCGACGTGGCCGACGAGGAGTACGCCGGGATCGTCGGGCGCGTGCTGCACGAGGAGATCGGCAGCGGCGAGGGCGCCAACTTCGTGATCCGGCGGACGTACGAGGGCGTGATCCCGGGGTTCGGCCGGGCCGACGCGCTCGCGCTGTTCCGACGGCTCCTCGAGGGCGAGCGGGGCGCGTACTGGACGTTCGTCGTGCACACCGGGGACCGCACGCTGGTCGGCGCGAGCCCCGAGGTGCATGTGCGGATGTCCGGCGGCACGGTCGTGATGAACCCGATCAGCGGCACGTACCGCTATCTCGCCGAGGGCCCCACCCCCGAGCACCTGCTGGGCTTCCTCGCCGACGGCAAGGAGATCGAGGAGCTGTCGATGGTCGTCGACGAGGAGCTCAAGATGATGTGCACCGTCGGCGACATGGGCGGGGTCGTGATCGGACCGCGGCTGAAGGAGATGGCCCATCTCGCGCACACGGAGTACGAGTTGCGCGGCAAGTCGTCCCTGGACGCGCGGGAGGTGCTGAAGGAGACCATGTTCGCGGCGACCGTCACCGGGTCGCCGGTGCAGAACGCCTGCCGGGTCATCGAACGGCACGAGGTCGGAGGCCGCGGCTACTACGCGGGCGCGCTGGCCCTGCTCGGCCGGGACTCCGGCGGGGCCCAGACCCTCGACTCCCCCATCCTCATCCGCACCGCCGACATCTCCCCCGACGGACGCCTGCGCGTGCCGGTCGGCGCGACCCTCGTGCGGGGCTCGGACCCGGCGAGCGAGGTCGCGGAGACCCACGCGAAGGCGGCGGGGGTGCTGGCGGCCCTGGGCGTACGTCCTTCACGGCCGCGCGAGGAGCACGCGCGCGTGAGTCTCGCCGAGGATCCACGCGTGCGTGCCGCGCTCGACGGGCGCCGGGCCTTCCTCGCGCCGTTCTGGCTGCGGATGCAGGAGCGGACGGACGCCCTGGCGGGACACGCCCTGGTCGTCGACGGCGAGGACACCTTCACGGCGATGCTCGCGCACGTGCTGCGCTCCGGCGGGCTCGACGTCACCGTCCGGCGGTACGACGAGCCGAGGCTGCGGGAGGCGGTGCTCGCGCACGAGGGTCCGGTCGTCCTCGGCCCCGGTCCCGGCGACCCCTCCGACACGGCCGACCCCAAGATGCGCTTCCTGCGCGAGCTGACCGCCCGGGTCCTGCGGGACCGCCGGCACGGCGTGCTCGGCGTCTGCCTCGGGCACGAGCTGATCGCGGCCGAGCTGGGCCTGGAGATCGTACGGAAGGAAGTCCCGTACCAGGGTGCGCAGACGGCGATCGACCTGTTCGGGCGGACCGAGACCGTCGGCTTCTACAACAGCTTCGTGGCGCGCTGCGACGACGAGGAGCTGACCGAACTCGCCGCGCACGGCATCGAGGTGAGCCGGGCCGCCAACGGCGAGGTGCACGCGCTGCGGGCCCCTGGATTCGCGGGCGTGCAGTTCCACCCGGAGTCGGTGCTGACGCTCAACGGGGCTGCGGTGGTGCGGGAGTTGATCGGTCAGCTGCGCGGCACGAGGACGTTCTCGGAGCGGCGGCCGGCCGTGTAGTCGAGGACGTTGCGGACGGTGGCCTCGATGATCTGACCGACGGCGTCCTCGGTGTAGTACGCCTGGTGGGAGGTGACCAGGACGTTCGGGAAGGTGACCAGGCGGGCCAGGGTGTCGTCGTCGACGGCCTCCAGGGACCGGTCGAGGAAGAACAGGCCCGCCTCCGCCTCGTAGACGTCGAGTCCCACGCCCGTGAAGCGGCCCTCGCGCAGTTCGGCGACGAGGGCCGCGGTGTCGATCAGGCCGCCGCGGCTGGAGTTGATGAGGATCGCGTCGTCCTTCATCGCCTTCAGGGCGTCGGCGTCGATGAGCCGCTGGGTCTCCGGAAGCAGCGGGACGTGCAGGGTGACCAGGTCGGACTCGGCGAGCAGCCGCTCCTTGGGGACGTACTTCATGCCGAGCCGCACGCACTCCGGGTTCTCGGCGACGTCCCAACCGAGCAGGTCCATGCCGAAGCCGTGGGCGATCCGGGCGAACGCCTCGCCGATCTTGCCGGTGCCGAGGACGCCGGCGGTCCGGCCGTGCATGTCCCGGCCCATCAGCCCGTCCAGCCGGAAGTCGAAGTCACGCGTGCGCGTGGCGGCCCGGACGATCCGGCGGTTGACGGCCATGGCGAGGGTCCAGGCGAACTCGGCTACGGAGTACGGCGAGTAGTACGAGACGCGGGCGACGGTGATGCCGAGGCGTTCGGCGACGTCCAGGTCGATGTTGTTGAAGCCGGTGGACCGCTGGGCGATCATCCGGGTGCCGCCGGAGGCGAGGGTCTCCAGGACACGGGGATTGAGGTCGGCGTTGACGCTGGTGGAGATGATCTCGTGGCCCGTGGCGATCGGGGCGGTGTCCTCGTCGAGGAAGACGCTCAGACAGCGGATCTCCTGGTGACCGGCGAACGCGCTCTCGATCAGCGGCCGCTCGTCGGCCTGGACACCGAAGGCAAGGACCTCCACGACCGCTCCCGTTCCGGTGGGTTATGGGCACGACATTCCGAATATTTCGAATATATGGCCCATAACCCACCCGTGCCGGTCAGCGGGAGCCGGTCGGAAGCCCACAGGGAGCCCGCCGGAGGAAGAGGTCAGCCGAAGAAGACCCCCACCTCCTCGTACAGCGCCGGATCCACCGTCTTCAGCTTGGCCGTGGCCTCCGCGATCGGGACGCGGACGATGTCCGTGCCGCGCAGGGCGACCATCTTGCCGAAGTCGCCGTCGTGGACGGCGTCGATGGCGTGCAGGCCGAAGCGGGTGGCGAGCCAGCGGTCGAAGGCGCTGGGCGTGCCGCCGCGCTGGATGTGCCCGAGGACGGTGGTGCGTGCCTCGTGGCCGGTGCGCTTCTCGATCTCCTTGGCCAGCCACTCGCCGACCCCGGAGAGCCTGACGTGCCCGAAGGAGTCCAGCGTCCCGTCCTTGAGCACCATGTCGCCGTCCTTGGGCATCGCGCCCTCGGCGACGACCACGATCGGGGCGTACGTGGCCTGGAAGCGGGAGGTGATCCAGGCGCACACCTGGTCGACGTCGAAGCGCTGTTCCGGGATGAGGATGACGTTGGCACCGCCGGCCAGGCCGGAGTGGATCGCTATCCAGCCCGCGTGGCGGCCCATCACCTCGCAGACCAGGACGCGCATATGGGACTCGGCGGTGGTGTGCAGGCGGTCGATGGCCTCGGTGGCGATGCCGACCGCGGTGTCGAAGCCGAAGGTGTAGTCGGTGGCGGAGAGGTCGTTGTCGATGGTCTTGGGTACGCCCACACAGGGGACGCCGTGGTCGTCGGACAGTCGGGCCGCGACGCCGAGGGTGTCCTCGCCGCCGATCACGATGAGGGCCTCGACCTCCTGCTCGGCCAGGTTCTCCTTGACCCGGCGGATGCCGTCCTCCTGCTTGAGCGGGTTGGTGCGGGAGGAGCCGAGGATGGTGCCGCCGCGGGGCAGGATGCCGCGTACGGCGGGGATGTCGAGACGCACGCTGTCGTTCTCCAGTGGACCGCGCCAGCCGTCCCGGAAGCCGACGAAGTCATAGCCGTACTCCTGCACGCCCTTGCGGACGATGCCCCGGATGACGGCGTTGAGCCCGGGGCAGTCGCCGCCTCCGGTCAGTACTCCGACGCGCATGGAAGATTCCCTTCGCCGCAGTTTCCTGTGACAGCCACGCTAATGGTGATCCAGGTCACAGCGGGATGGGTGGGAAGGTCAATTCCGCTGAAGCGTCGGTCTGTTCGACCGCTCGACGACGGCTGCGGGCGCCGCTACTCGTCGTCCAGACCGCGCTCGATGGCGTACCGGACCAGCTCGACCCGGTTGTGCAGCTGGAGCTTGCCGAGGGTGTTCTGCACGTGGTTCTGGACCGTGCGGTGGGAGATGACCAGGCGTTCCGCGATCTGCTTGTAGCTCAGGCCCTTGGCGACCAGGCGCAGCACCTCGGTCTCCCGGTCGGTGAGCTGCGGGGCCTTGGGCTGGTCGCTGCCCGCGGCGGGCGCCGGGTCGGAGGCGAGGCGGCGGTACTCGCCGAGGACGAGTCCGGCCAGGCCCGGCGTGAACACTGGGTCGCCGACGGCCGTGCGGCGCACCGCGTCCAGCAGTTCCTCGGTCGACGCGGACTTGAGGAGGTAGCCGGTCGCGCCGGACTTCACGGCCTCCAGGACGTCGGCGTGCTCGCCGCTCGCGGACAGGACGAGGACGCGCAGGGCGGGGTTGTGGCCGACGAGTTCCTTGCAGACCTGGACGCCGGGCTTGAGCGGCAGGTTGAGGTCGAGGACCAGGACGTCGGGGCCGACGGCCTTGGCACGGCGTACGGCCTGGTCGCCGTCGCCCGCGGTGGCGACCACCTCGAAGCCGGACGCGGCCAGGTCGCGGGCGACGGCGTCGCGCCACATCGGGTGGTCGTCGACCACCATGACCCTGATCGGGCCCTGCTCACTCATCGCCGCTCCGCCTTCCCGTCCGTCGTGCGGTCCGTCTTCCGGTTCTTGGGCACCTTCAGCTCGACCTCCGTGCCCTGGCCGGGCACCGAGATCAGTTCGGCGCTGCCGCCGAGTTCGCGCAGCCGGCCGCGGATCGAGAGGGCGACCCCCATCCGGCCCTCGCCCTCGGCCTGGGCGAGCCGGCCCTCGGGGATGCCGGGTCCGTCGTCCCGTACGGTCACCACGACCTCGGCGGGTTCGTCCTCGACGAGGATCCACGCGCGCGCGTCCTCGCCGGCGTGCCGGTGGACGTTGTCCAGGGCGGCCCCGACGGCCGCGGCCAGTTCCCTGGCGGCCGGCGCGGGCAGCAGCACGGGCGCGCCGGGCTCGGCGAAGCCGACCTTCGCGGCGGCGTAGGGCGCGAGCAGGGTACGCAGGTCGACGGGCCCGTCGTCCTCCTCCTCGGGCGCCTCGACGGCTCGTACGACCGCTCCCTGGGCCGCGTCCTCCGAAGCATGCGATACGGGTACCAGGCCGCCGGAGACCAGCATGCGCAGCGCGACCTCCTGCTCGCCGGCCATCCGGCCCAGCTCGGCCGCCTCGCCACCCAGGCTCAGGCTGCGCCGCTGCACCATGGCCAGCACCTGGAGGACGCCGTCGTGGATGTCCCGGGCGAGCCGCTCGCGTTCCCGGGTGGCGGCCTCGATCTCCAGGGCGCGGGCGAGGGTGCGTTCGGAGGCGCGGGCGACCTCGACGACGTAGCCGATGGCGATGGAGGCGACCCAGACGAGGATCACGTTGTGGACGGTGTCGCGGGCCGGGGAGCCGCGCTCGATCAGGTTGGCGGCGGCGACGGGCGTGGAGGCGAAGGCGGCCCAGCGCCACCCGCCTTTGATGGCGAACGCGAGCACCGAGCCGGCGGTCCATATCGACGGCAGGGTGGGGCCACCGCTGCTGACGTGGTGGTCGTCGGCGACGAGCGGGGTGAGCAGGATGCCGATGAGCGCGATGGAGAGGTCGACGGCGAGGAAGCGCTTGGTACAGGCGACCGCGTTCTGCACGCGGGGCAGCGTGGCGAGAGTCCAAACAAACAGGACGGCGAAGTAGGCGATGGCGATCCCGGGCCGGTCGTACTCGTCGTAGGCGGTGGCGAACAGGCCGACCGCGTACAGCATCGTGAGCACCCGGTAGGCGGTCAGCGCACGCCACAGCGGCTGCTCGACCGACATCCTCATCACTTGCTCACGCCTGGCCATGCCCCGTCCCCCTCCACGCACTCCCACACGCCCTTGCGCAACCGCCCACACGCCCCCAGCCTGCCGTGTCCGGACCCTTAGGACCCGGACTTCCGCCGATCGACCCCCGCGGGTTTGTCTGCCGACGGCTTGGCGGGCAGGGGTGCGTTTGCCTCCGGCTTGGGGGCTGCGGGCGCGTCTGCCTCCGGCTTGGAGGCTGCGGGTCCGTCTACCGCCGGCTCGGAGGCTGCGGGCGTGTCTGCCGACGACTCGGAGGCTGCGGGCATGTCCGTTGACGACTTGGAGGCTGCCGGTGTGTCCGTCGACGGCTCGCTTGGTGCGGGTGCGTCCGTCGACAGCTCGCGCGCGGCCGCCGGTGCCGCCGTGTCCGCTGCCGGTTCGTCCACTGCGGCTGTGCCGGCTGCCGCGTCATCAGCCGAGGGCTCGCCTGCTTGCGCGGTGCCCGCGCCGGGCTGACCAGCCTGGGCCTCGCCCGCTGCCGCGGTGTCGGCCTGCGCCGAGGCCTCTGCCGGCCCGCCCGCTGCCGCCGTGCCCGCTGCGGACTTACCCGCCTCGGCGTCGTCCGCTGCCGCAGCATCGGCTCGCGCCGCACCCTCTGCCGGCCCGCCCACCATTGCCGTGCCCGCCTGGGCGGTACCCGCTGCAGACTCGCCCGCCTGCGCCGAGACCGCTGCGGGCTTACCCGACTCGGTCTCGTCCGCTGCCGCAGCGTCGGCGTGCGCCGAAGCCTCTGCCGCTGCTGCCGACCCGTCCGCGTGCGTTGCGGGCTTGCCCTCCTCGGCCTCGCCCGCTGCCGCAGTGCCCGCTTGGGCCGTACCTGCTGCCGGCTCGCCCACCGCCGTCGTATCAGCTCGCGCCGAATCCTCCGCCGCTGCGCCGGTATCGGCTGCGGACTCGTCCGCCCCGGCCTCGGCTGCTGTCGGCTCGCCCGCTGCCGCACTCGCGACGGACTTGTCCGGGTCGGTCTCGTCCGGTGCCACAGTGTCGGCTCGCGTCACAGCCGCTGCCGCCGTACTCGCCGCCAGCTCGGCCGCCGTCGCGTCCGACTCCGTCTTGGTCGCTGCCGTCTTCTGTTTCTCGGCCTGGGTCAGGGCCGCCTTTGCGGCCTTCTCCGCTTCCTTGCCGGCCTTCGTCGCCTCCGCGAGGCGGCGCTTCGCGGCCGTCGCGTAGATGTCGACGTACTCCTGGCCGGAGAGCTTCATGATCTCGTACATGACCTCGTCGGTCACGGCGCGCAGGACGAAGCGGTCGTGCTCCATGCCCTGGTAGCGGCTGAAGTCGAGGGGCTTGCCGATGCGGATGCCCGGGCGCATCAGCTTGGGCATGACCTTGCCCGGCGGCTGGATCTTCTCGGTGTCGATCATCGCGACCGGGATCACCGGCGCGCCGGAGGCGAGCGCCACGCGCGCGAGGCCACCGGGCTTGCCGCGGTAGAGGCGGCCGTCGGGCGAGCGCGTGCCCTCCGGATAGATCCCGAACAGCTCACCGCGCGCCAGCACGTCCAGACCGCTCTGGATCGCCGCCTCGCCCGCGCCACGCGCGCCGGAACGGTCCACCGGAAGCTGGCCGACCCCCTTGAAGAACGCGGCCGTCAGCCGGCCCTTGACGCCGGGGGTGGTGAAGTACTCGGCCTTCGCGATGAAGGTCACCTTGCGGTCCAGGACCGCGGGCAGGAAGAACGAGTCGGAGAAGGACAGGTGGTTGCTCGCCAGGATCGCGGGGCCCTCGGCCGGAATGTTCTCCATGCCTTCCACCCAGGGTCTGAAGGCGACCTTCAGCGGCCCCCCGATGGCGACCTTCATCGTGCCGTACAACAACCGACTGCCTCCTGTGTCTGTAGATCAGACCTTAACGCGGCCTGCCGCCAAAGGAGCCGACGACCCTGGTCGGTGTCAGTGCGGTCGCGTACGGTGAATCACCTGGACTTCACGTCCCTTCGACGAACCGCCACTTGCATGAACCGCCACTCTCATGAACAGGAGACCGAAGGTGCCGGTCCTTCCTGGAGCCGAGCCGTACCGCCACGAGGGCGGAGAGGCAGGGGTCCTGCTCTGCCACGGCTTCACCGGTTCCCCCCAGTCGCTGCGCCCCTGGGCACAGCATCTCGCCGCGCACGGCCTCACGGTCTCGCTGCCGCTGCTGCCCGGCCACGGCACCCGCTGGGAGGACATGCAGCTCACCGGCTGGCAGGACTGGTACGCGGAGGTGGACCGCGAGCTGCGGGCCCTGCGCGAGCGCTGCGCCGAGGTGTTCGTGGCCGGCCTGTCCATGGGCGGCACCCTCGCGCTGCGCCTCGCGGCCAAGCACGGTGACGCGATCAGCGGCGTGATCGTCGTCAACCCGGCGAACAAGATGCACGGCGCCGCGGCCCACGCCCTTCCGGTGGTCCGCCATCTCGTGCCGTCGACGAAGGGCATCGCCAGCGACATCGCGAAGGAGGGCGGCGAGGAGCTGGGCTACGACCGGGTGCCGCTGCACGCCGCGTACGCCCTGCGGAACCTGTTCAAGCAGGTCGACCGCGAGCTGCCCCAGGTCACCCAGCCGCTGTTGCTGCTGCGCAGCCCGCAGGACCATGTGGTGCCGCCGGCCGACTCGGCCCGGATCCTCGGCCGCGTCTCCTCACGGGACGTGACGGAGATCCTGCTGGAACAGAGCTACCACGTCGCGACGTTGGACCACGACGCGGACCGGATCTTCGAGGAGAGCCTCGCGTTCATCGGCCGGCTCGCACCCAGTGTCGGCAAGGAAGGGACGGCCGCAGGTGGCTGAGCACGACTCGGATCGCGAGGACCGCGAACCCGAAGAGCAGGGCGTCCCGTTCGACGAGGCGGCCGCGTGGGCGGCGATCGTCGAGGGGTACGGCGAAGAGCCCAAGGATCCGCCGGGCGCCAAACCCTTCAAGTCCATCGAGGATCTGGCCCTGTTGGAGCCGGAGACCAATGACGCGCCGTCGGCCGAGCCCTCTTCGAAACCGTCGAAGGAGGAGGAGAAGAAGCCGGCGGAGCCCCTCGGCGGCTCCGTCTCCTTCGCCCCCGGCGTCGGCCCGCGCGACTACCCGGCGCCCGAGCCGGCCGAGTCGGACTTCGACGAGGACGACGAGGGCCACTTCGTCCCGCCGGAGCCGCCGCCCCTGCCCGCCGCCGACGTGACCGCCAAGTTCGCCTGGCTCGGGGTGATCGGCGGCCCGCTGCTCCTCCTGCTCGCGGTCCTGCTCGGCTGGGAGATGACCTGGTGGCTGACCACGGTCGGCATCGGCGGCTTCCTCGGCGGGTTCGCCACGCTGGTGATGCGGATGAAGACGGACGACGAGGACGAGGGGGACCCGGGGCGCGGCGCGGTCGTCTAGCCCACGGGGACCCACCAGGATTCCCCTGACGACCACGTCGAGGGAACTCTTCGGAACAAGTACAACTAGCTCGCGGGGATCCGGAGGGCGGCCAGGACCGGCAGATGGTCCGTGGCCGCCCTCAGGTCTGTCTCGGTCACCCCCGGCTGGCCGAGCGGAACCCCACAACCCAGCACCTCCACACCCTTCGTGGCGAAGATCGCGTCGATCCGCTGGAAGGGGGTGACGGGGTTGAACGTGTACTCGCCGCCCCAGGGGACGGTGGTCCGGCAGTCCTGGAGCCCCTCGGCCAGTCGCTGGAAAGCGGGACCGCCCGGGCGTTCGTTCAGGTCGCCGCCCGCGATCGCGTGGTCCGTGCCGAGCCCGGCGAGCCGGTCCAGGAGCATGCCGCTCTGCTCGTGCCGCTCCTCCTTCTGCAGGGAGAGGTGACAGCTCAGTACGCCAAGCCGCGCGCCGCCGAAGCGGACGACGGCGGTGGCGAACCCGCGCCGGTGCTGGCCGGGGGTGAGCGGCAGCAGGACGTCCTCGGTGCGCTCGACGGTGGCACGGAGGTTGCACAGGATCGCCGGTCCCGCGGCGGTGCCCCCGCCGGTGAGGACCACCTGCCCGGAGGCGGCCGCGAGCCGGGCCAGCTTCTTGCGCCAGCGGAAGAACCGGGGGGCCTCCTGGACCAGCACCAGGTCCGGGGCGCAGGCACCGATCACCCGGGCCAGGGCCGCGGTGTCGTCGCGCATCGAGCGGATGTTGTAGCTGAGGACCCGGATGACGGCGGAACCGTCCGATTCGGTCCGGGAGTTGGGCAGCAGCGGGGTCGAAATCGCCATGGTCGCCAACATACGACGAAGCCCGCCGTCCCGGGGTACGGGCTCGGCGGGCGCGGCCGTGCGGACAGCGATGTCACCGGACCGGCGTCACATGATCGGGTCGGGCTCCCGGGCGAGGTCCGCGGCACCGACGAGGCCCGCCTTGTTGCCGAGCTGAGCCGCGATCACGTCGGCGACCGGGCGCCAGTTGCCGCCCACCAGCCAGCGCTTGTACGACTTGCGGATCGGGTCGAGGACCAGTTCGCCCTCGTCGGAGAGGCCGCCGCCGACGATGAAGGCGGAGGGGTCGAAGAGCGAGGCGAGGTCGGCGAGACCGGCGCCGGCCCAGCGGGCGAGCTCACGGTAGGAGTCGACGGCGACCGGGTCGCCCTGCCGGGCGGCCATCGAGATGTGCTTGCCCTCGATGCTGTCGGGGTTGCCGTCACCGAGGCCGAGCAGGATCTCGGCGTTCTCGGGGGTGGCGTTGGCGCGCTGTTTGGCGTATCTGACGAGGGCGCGGCCGGAGGCGTACTGCTCCCAGCAGCCCTGCGAGCCGCAGCCGCACAGCAGTCCGTCCGGCACCATCCGGATGTGGCCGAACTCGGCGGCCACACCGAAGTGTCCGCGGCGCAGCTTGTTGCCGATGATGATGCCGCCGCCGAGGCCGGTGCCCAGCGTGATGCAGATGACGTTGCGGTGGCCCTTGCCGGCACCGAACTTGTACTCGCCCCACGCGGCCGCGTTGGCGTCGTTCTCGACCACGACGGGAAGGCCGACGCGGCCCTCGACCTTCTCCTTCAGCGGCTCCTGGCGCCAGTCGATGTTCGGCGCGAAGTAGACGGTGGAGCGCTGCCTGTTCACGTAACCGGCCGCACCGATACCCACGCCGACGATCTCGTGCCCGGCCCGAGCGCCCTCCACCGCGGAGGCGATGGCGTCCACGATGCCCTCGGGCGTACTCGGGGTCGGCACCTTGTGCGTCGAGAGGATGTTGCCTTCCTCATCGACCACGCCGGCCGCGATCTTCGTGCCGCCGATATCGACGCCGATGGTGAGTCCCATGAATCCCTCAGTTTCGGTCGAGCCCCGCTATGGGCCACCGTACCTGAGGGGGCAATCAGTCTAGGTCGATGCGCTGGCCGGGGCCGGTACCGTCCCCGTCTTCGCCCCGTTCCTCGTGACGTTCGTCGCGCTGCTCGTCGAGGTCCTTGTGGAGGTCGGTCGTGCGGGCCGTCCAGCGCTGTTCCTGGGCCTGGACCGCGGAGCGGTAGGCGGCGAGGAGTTCGTTGCCCGCGGCGGCGAGGTGGTCGAAGACGTCCGGGTTGCGTTCGATGACCGGCTCGACCGCGGCCTTCGCCTGCTGGACGACCTGCTTCACCACCTGTTGGGCGGCCGGTCCGGCGACCGCGCCGAGCAACGGTGAGTTGAGCGACGACAGCTTGTCGCCGACGGCGTCGACGAGCTTGCGCAGTTCCTCGGCGGCCGAGACCGGCGGCTGGCCGTACTGGACGCGGCGGCGGGCCTTCTCCGCGGCGAGATCCTCGGCGCAGGCGGTCGCCCACGCGTCGGCGTCGGTGGCCCTCACCTCGTCCACGTCCTCCGTACCGGCCTGGGACGGAGGGAGCTCTTCGCTCATGACGGACTCCTGACTACGGTTCGTCTCTACGACGTTACCCGAACGGGCGTAAGTCGTTCACGGCCTCTCGGGCCACAGATTGCGGTCCGGCGCGAACCGGATCCGCAGTTCCCCCTCGCGCAGCGAGGCCCCGTCGACGGTGCACCGGCGCAGGGCCGAGGGCAGCGGCACGATCCGGCGGAAGCTGCCCGCGGCGACGACGAGTTCGTCACCGCGCCGGATGAGGTCGAGTTCATCGCGTATCGCGCCGGGCAGCGGCAGCCGCCAGACGAGGACACCGTCGTCGGCGAGCCGGTCCTCGACGGGCCACTCGACGGCGGAGACGGTGTCGCCGACCCCGGGAACGGCGAGGGCGACGAGATCGTCCGCACCCCGCGGGTCGTGCCCCAACTGCCGGACGGCCCGCACCTCGTACGACTCCTGCCACTCCTCCAGCACCTTGCGCTGCTGGACGACCAGACCCGGCAGCGCGTCCGCGGCGGCCTCGGGCAGCACCCGGTTGGCGACCAGCACATCGGGCCGCAGCCCGCGCAGCGCAAGGGCGAGAACGGTGTCGCGCACGGCATCCGCGCCGGCGGGCCCGGGTTCCGCGACCACCCGTACGACGGTGTCCCGGTCGGCGAGCACCGCCTCGACGGCACCGAGTTCCAGATCCCAGCGCCCGGCGGTCTCGTACAGCCACTCCGAGGGCATCGGCACCCCGGCCAGCCGCCCCAGCACGGGCCGCAGCGCACGGGCCGCCTGTCGCTCGGCCGGCAGCAGCCGCCGCAGATAACGCCGCAGCTCCTCCGGCAGGGCGAGCAGCGCGAGGGCCTGCGGGGCGGCCGGAAGGTCGACGACCAGCAGGTCGTGCGTCTCGGCGAGCGCGGCATCGCGCAACGCGCGCAGCAGGGTGAGTTCCTCGGCCCCGGGAAGCGGCGTGACCTCCTCCGCCTCGAGCCGCGAGGCCCCGAGCAGATCGAGAACATTCGCGGCACGTTCCTGGAAGGCCCCGAGGTCGTCCCGGAAACGGGCGGTGGCGTCGGGCCGCCAGGCGGTGAGGTCCGGGGCGACGGTGGTCGGAACCGGTCCCGTCGCCGTGCCGAGGACAGCACCGAGGGTGTCGGTCCGGTCGGCGCTGAGGACAAGGGTGCGAACGCCCTCACGGGAGGCGCGGAGCGCGGTGGCAGCGGCGACAGTCGTACGTCCGCTGCCGCCAGGGCCGGTGATCAGGAGGGTACGCATGATGGTGAACGGTAACGGAGACCGGCCAAGGGGCCCTGCGGCGAGGACCCTACTTCTCCCCCGACTCCACGCGCTTCTTCAATCCGGCCAGCGCCCGGTCGATGATGACCTTCTCGGCCTTGCGCTTGATCATCCCCAGCATCGGAATCTTGACGTCGACCGTCAGCAGATACGTGACCTGCGTCGAACCGTCACCCGCCGCCTTCAAGATGTACGAGCCGTCGAGCGACCTCAGCATCTGGGACTTGACCAGCGTCCAGGAGACCTCGTTCGCCCCGGTCCACGTGTACGCCAGCGTCTGGTCGTCCTTGATGGCCCCCGCGTCCATGACGAGCCGTACCTGCTCGGCCCGCCCCTGACCGTCCGTCGCGAGGACCTCCGCCTCCTTCACCTCGCCGGTCCAGTCGGGATAGCGGGCGAAGTCGGAGATCACCTCCATGACATCGGCCGGTGCCGCCTCGATCGTGATGCTCGAACTGGTGTGTTCCGCCATCGCTGTGGCTCCTCCAGATGCGGACCGGCAGGGCGTCGTCATGCGGCTGTGCGTGCAGCGTGAAGGCTACCGTGCGGTCGGCCGCCCTACTTCACCCCCTACCTGCGGTCTCTCACCACTCCAGTACCCAGGGCTTCCCGCTCCCGGCGAAGTGCCCGACGTTCACGCACTCGGTCGCCCCCACCCGCATCCGCCGCACCAACGGCTGGTGGACATGGCCGAACAGCGAATACCGGGGCCGGGTACGGCGGATCGCGTCCAGCAGCGCCCGGCTGCCGCGTTCGAAACGGCGCGCGACGGTGTCGTAGACCAGCTCCGGGACCTCCGGCGGGATGTGCGTGCACAGCACGTCGACCTCGCCCACGGCCTCGATCTTCGCCGCGTACTCCTCGTCGCTGATCTCGTAGGGGGTGCTCATGGGGGTGCGCAGGCCGCCGCCGACGAAACCGAAGGTCCGTCCGCCGATCTCGACCCGCTCGCCGTCGAGCACGGTGGTGCCGGGGCCGGCGTACTCCGCCCACAGTGGCGGCATGTCGACATTGCCGTAGGTGGCGTACGTCGGTGTGGGGAACGCGGCGAACATCTCGGCGTACTGCTTGCGCACCGCTTTCTCGATCGCCGTCCGCCGGTCGGTGCCGATGCCGCTCCACAGCCGGGCGCCGAGCGCGCGGGCCTCCTCGAAGCGGCGGGCGGTGCGCAGCTCGACGAGGCGGTCGGCGTTCTCCTCGCCGAACAGGTCGGGGAAGATGCCGCGCGAGTGGTCGGCGTAGTCGAGGAAGAGGACGAGGTCGCCCAGACAGATCAGCGCGTCGGCACCCTCGCCGGCTCTGGCCAGGTCACGGGCGTTGCCGTGCACGTCACTGACCACATGAACGCGTGTCCTGCTGTTACCGGCTGGTGTGGGTGCCATGACGATCAAGGGTAAGCGTGTGCGGTGAACGTGAACAGTGGCGACGGGCCTTGCGGTTACTGGCCAGTCAGTTTGCGGGTGGACTACCGTACGGACTGGAACACCAATCTGTGTGACACGGCGAACATCTCCCCCCGACCCCCTGTCGCAGCAGCCATACCGGCGGGTAACGTCCGGGCAGTCCAGTCTTGGACCGCACCGTCGCATCGCACAACGTCGTGGCGCCGGCGCCCTATGAGGAGCAGCAGTCTTGCGCGAGTTCAGCCTTCCGGCTTTGTACGAGGTCCCTGCGGACGGCAATCTCACCGACATCGTCCGGAGAAACGCCGCGCAGCATCCCGATGTCGCGGTGATCGCCCGCAAGGTCGGCGGTGTCTGGCAGGACGTGTCGGCGACGGCCTTCGCGGCCGAGGTGCACGCGGCCGCCAAGGGGCTCATCGCCTCGGGCGTGCAGCCGGGCGACCGGGTCGGCCTGATGTCCCGCACCCGCTACGAGTGGACGCTGCTGGACTTCGCGATCTGGAGCGCGGGCGCGGTCACCGTGCCGGTGTACGAGACCAGTTCGCCGGAACAGGTGGAGTGGATCCTGTCCGACTCGGGCGCGACCGCCTGTGTCGTGGAGCTTGACGGCCACGCGGCCGCCGTGGAGTCGGTCCGTGACCGGCTGCCCGCCCTCAAGCAGGTCTGGCAGATCGAGGCCGGCGCGATCGAGGAGCTGGGCCGGCTCGGCAAGGACGTCAGCGACGCGACGGTCGAGGAGCGCGGCTCGCTGGCCAAGGCCGACGACCCGGCGACCATCGTCTACACCTCGGGCACCACGGGCCGCCCCAAGGGCTGTGTGCTGACCCACCGCAGCTTCTTCGCCGAGTGCGGGAACATCGTGGAGCGGCTGCGTCCGCTGTTCCGCACCGGCGAGTGTTCCGTCCTGCTCTTCCTGCCGCTGGCGCACGTCTTCGGCCGGCTGGTGCAGATCGCGCCGATGATGGCGCCGATCAAGCTGGGCAACGTCCCGGACATCAAGAACCTCACCGACGAGCTCGCCTCGTTCCGCCCGACGCTGATCCTGGGCGTCCCGCGCGTCTTCGAGAAGGTCTACAACTCGGCCCGCGCCAAGGCGCAGGCGGACGGCAAGGGCAAGATCTTCGACAAGGCGGCGGACACCGCGATCGCGTACAGCAAGGCGCTGGACACGCCGGCGGGCCCGTCGCTCGGTCTGAAGATCAAGCACAAGACCTTCGACAAGCTCGTCTACAGCAAGCTGCGCGCGGTCCTCGGCGGCCGGGGCGAGTACGCCATCTCCGGCGGCGCCCCGCTGGGCGAGCGGCTCGGGCACTTCTTCCGCGGCATCGGCTTCACGGTCCTGGAGGGCTACGGCCTGACCGAGTCCTGCGCGGCCACCGCCTTCAACCCCTGGGACCGTACGAAGATCGGCACGGTCGGCCAGCCGCTGCCCGGCTCGGTGATCAGGATCGCGGACGACGGCGAGGTGCTGCTGCACGGCGAGCACCTGTTCTCGGGGTACTGGAACAACCCGGGCGCGACCGCGGAGGCGCTGACCGACGGCTGGTTCCACACGGGCGACATCGGCACGCTCGACGAGGACGGCTACCTCAGGATCACCGGCCGCAAGAAGGAGATCATCGTCACCGCGGGCGGCAAGAACGTCGCGCCGGCCGTGATCGAGGACCGGATCCGCGCGCACGCGCTGGTCGCGGAGTGCATGGTGGTCGGCGACGGGCGGCCCTTCGTGGGCGCGCTGATCACGATCGACGACGAGTTCCTGGACCGCTGGGCAGCTGAGCACGGCAAGCCGGCGGGTTCCACCGCGGCGTCGCTGCACGACGACCCCGATCTGGTCGCGGCGATCCAGGACGCGGTCGACGACGGGAACGCCGCGGTGTCCAAGGCGGAATCCGTGCGCAAGTTCCGCATTCTCTCCTCCCAGTTCTCGGAGGAGTCGGGCCACCTGACGCCGTCGCTGAAGCTCAAGCGCAATGTGGTCGCGAAGGACTACGCGAACGAGATCGAGGCCATCTACCAGAAGTAGCAGGGCCTTTGACGGTGTGTCATGGCGCGGTGTCCTCGGCGAGGACCCGCGCCGCATCCGTCTAGAGGAGTTCCTTCAGCTTCTCCGCCAGCAAGTCCCAGCGCCACTTCTCCTCGACCCACCGGCGCCCCCGCTCCCCCATCCTGCGGCGCAACTCCGCGTCGCCCAGCAGCGCGACGATCCGTTCCGCCGTCTCCTCGACGGAGTCGCCCCGCACCACCCAGCCGGTCTCCCCGTCGAGCACCGCGTCCGGGGCGCCGCCCGAGTCGCCGGCCACGACCGGCAGTCCCGTCGCCGACGCCTCCAGGTAGACGATGCCGAGCCCCTCGACGTCGAGGCCGCCGCGCCGGGTCCGGCAGGGCATGGCGAAGACGTCGCCCGCGCCGTAGTGGGCGGGCAGTTCGGACCAGGGGACCGCGCCCGTGAAACGCACCGAGTCGGCGACGCCGGTCTCGTGCGCCAGCGTGCGCAGGTCCTTCTCGTACGGGCCGCCGCCGACGACCAGCAGGACGGTGTCCGGCTCGGCGGCCAGGATCCTCGGCAAGGCGCGGATCAGCGTGTCCTGCCCCTTGCGCGGCACGAGCCGCGAGACGCACACGACCACCGGCCGCTCGGTCAGCCCGAGCCGGGCCCGCACCTCGGCGCCGCCCGAGCCGGGGTGGAAGGTCTTCTCGTCGACGCCCGGCGGGAGTTGGACCATCCGCGCGGCGGCCTCGGGCGTCAGCGCGGTCGCGATGCGCGAGCGCGTGTACTCGCCGAGGAAGGTGATCGTGTCCGTCGACTCCCCGATCCGGCGCAGCAGTTGACGCGCCGCCGGCAGTTGCGCCCACCCGGCCTCGTGCCCGTGCGTGGTGGCCACCAGCCGCTCGGCGCCCGCCCTGCGCAGCGCCGGCGCCATCAGCCCGAGCGGCGCCGCCGCCCCGAACCACACCGACGTGCACCCGTGTTCCCGCAGCAGCCCGACCGCCCGCCGGGTCGCCCCCGGCGTCGGCAGCAGCATCGTCGTACGGTCCCGCACGACGGTGAAGGGCTGCTCGGCGTCGAAGGCGGCGGTCGCCTCCACGCCTTCCCGGCCGCGCTTCCAGGTCGAGGCGTAGACGACGACCCGCTCCGGGTCCAGGCGCAGCGCCATGTTGTGCAGGAACGCCTGGATGCCGCCGGGCCGGGGCGGGAAGTCGTTGGTCACGATCAAGGTCTTGTGCATCGCCGCAGACCCTACCGAACCGCCCGCCCCCGGCCGGGCGCGGCCGTGCTTGTGGCACGCTCACAGAAGAGCGGGCCATCATGTTCCCCTCAATGCGGGCAGCGGACGGCAGGGGATCACGTGAAGACGACGGGCGCGAGGCGGTCCCTGGTGGGGCTGCTGGGGATCTGGGCCCTGACCAGGCTGCTGCTGCTCCTCTTCGTGTTCAAGGTCTACGTCTTCCCCGGCCCGGACGTCACCAGCGACGTGTCCGTCATCTACCAGGGCTGGTACGACGTGCTGCGCACCGGCACCTTCCCGCTGGACGACGTGACCTGGCAGTACCCGCCCGCCGCCGCGCTCCCGATCCTCTCGCCCGCGCTGCTGCCCTTCCTCGGCTACGCGCACGCGTTCTTCGTCCTCGCCTTCGTCGCCGACCTGGCCGCCTTCGCCCTGCTGCTGTACGCGGGCCTGCGCCCCGGCAAGTCGCTGCGCGGTGCCTGGGTGTGGGTGGTGGGCGTACCGCTGCTCGGCCCGACCGTCTACTCCCGCTACGACGTGATGGTCACCGCCGTCGCGGTCGCCGCGGTGCTGGCCGGCACCCGGCACCCGCGCGTGATGGGCGCGTTGGTGGGCTTCGGGGCGATGCTGAAGGTGTGGCCGCTGCTGCTCCTGGTCGCCGTCCGCAGGCGCGGGGTGTGGGCCTGGGCCGTGGGCACGATCGCGGCGATCGCAGCGCTGTTCGCGGTGGCGATGCCCGGCCCGTTCGCCTTCCTCACCTTCCAGCGCGACCGCGGCACCGAGGTGGAGTCGCTGGGCTCGCTGGTCTTCCACGTCGCCCGCCACCACGGCTGGAGCGGCCAGGTGCTGCTCAACTACGGCTCGGTGGAGTTCGTCGGCCCGTATGTGCAGGCGGTCAGCACGGCCGCCCTCCTGCTCACCGGCATGATCTTCGGCTGGCTGCTGCTGTGGCGCCTGACGGCCACCCGCTTCGAGGCGGCCACGGTGGCGGACGCGGCCTTCGTCGCCGTGCTGATGTTCACCGTCACGAGCCGGGTGATCAGCCCCCAGTACATGGTCTGGCTGATCGGCCTCGCGGCGGTCAGCGTCTGCTTCCGCGGCAGCCGGATGGGCACGCCCGCGGTCCTGGTCCTGCTGGCGAGCTTCGTGACGGTCCTGGAGTTCCCGATCTGGTTCTCCGACGTGGTCCAGAGCACCCCCACGGGCATCACCCTGCTCGCGGCCCGCAACGGCCTCCTGGTCCTCGCCACGATCCTCGCGGCCCGCGCCCTGTGGCGCGCCACGGTCCCCCGCGAGGAGCCGGCCCCACTGCCCGGCCCCGTCAGCCGAGTTGATCCCGAAGGTACGCCCGCCACGCGTCCGTGAACTCCTCCAGCGTGGTCCCCAGCACCTTCTTCAGCGCCCCCTCGACCGACCCCGCCCGCGCCTTGTGGTCGCCCACGGCCCGGTAGAACTCCCCCAGCTTCGGCTCGCCCCACTCCCCGGCGATCAGCCGGCAGGCCAGCCAGCCGCCCTCGTAGGCCTGCGCGAGCTTGGTCGCGTCGCCGCTGAAGCCGAAGTCCCGGTCGGTGGGCAGCGCCTCGGGCACCTCGTCGTCGGCCACCGCGCGCGCCAGCTCCGGCGCGGCCTGTTCCGGGGTGCGGCCGGTGCCCCGGTAGCCGACCCAGTCCGCGTACCCCTCGGACAGCCACAGCGGGGTGGCCGCACTGGTGTGGGCGCGGGTGGCCACATGGGTGGTCTCGTGGGTGAGCACGACCTGCTTGCCGAGGGCGCCGAGGACGGCGTACGCGTCCGGGTTGACGATGACCCGGTCCGCGGGCGCGTTCGGCGCGCCGCCCACCTCGCCGGTGGTGACCGCCGCGATCCCCCGGTAGGAGGACGCGGGCGAGCCCAGCAGCCCCGCCATGCCGTCCAGCGACTTCGGTACGAGCACGACGACGTGCCCGGCCCAGTCCGGGCCCCACGCCCCCGTCACGGCCGGTACGGCGCGATCGGCGAGGTCCGCGTACCGGTGCAGCGCCTCGCTGGTCTGTCCGACCCCCAGGACGAGGCTGTGCGCCCCGCGCACGACCGCCACCTCGCCCTGGTCCCACAGCTGCTGGGCGGACTTCTTGGCGGGCGCCTCGGCGTCCACGTACCACTGCCCGTCCTGCCCCCGGCTGAGGGTCAGGGTGCGGCCGGCGGTGACGGGGGCCTTGTCGTAGCCCTGGACCTGGTAGTGCAGGTCGACGTCGGCGGTGGCGGTGTCGCCTGAACGGTGCAGGGCGGTGACGCGGTAGGACCAGCTCGCCAGCGGCACCCCGCGCAGGTTCTCGAACCAGCTGAGCGCGCCCGTCTTCAGGAAGGCCGTGCGGTCGCGCTCCATGACGGCACTCGCGCGCCGGTCCAGAACTCGCTGGAGGTCCTTGCGGTCGGTGGTGGCGGCGGGCTTGCCACCGCAGCCCACCAGGCAGACGAGCAGCAGAACGAGCGCCACCGCTCCGGATCCCGACGCCCGCCCTCGACCAGCCACTTTACGATCGTACGGCCGCGGCGCCGGGTGTGGTCAGACCCTCGTGACCGACGAGACGGGCATCATGCCGACCGGGTCGTAGCGCACCGGCGCGCCGGGGTAGGGCGCGTGGATCACCTGGCCGTTGCCCATGTACATCGCGACATGGCTGGCGTCGGACCGGTAGGTGACCAGGTCGCCGGGCTGCGCCTGGGAGAGCGGGACCTGGTGGCCGGCGTAGCGCTGGGCCTGCGAGGTGCGCGGGAGATGGACGCCGGCCTGCGCGTACGACCACTGCATCAGGCCCGAGCAGTCGAAGCCGGAGGGGCCGCTGGAGCCCCACACGTAGGGCTTGCCCAGCGCGGTGCGGGCGGCGGCCACCGCGGCTGCCGCGCGTGCCGAGGAGGGGGCCGCGTCGCCGAGGTCGGGGATCTCCACGCGGCCGGAGCGGGAGGCGCGGTCGTAGGCGGCGCGTTCCGTGGACGGCAGGGAGTTGAGCAGGTGCCGGGCCTTGGCGAGCTTCTTCTCGACGGTCTTCTTGTGGGTGGCGACGGCCTTGCGGCTCTTCTCCAGCTCGGCGAGCTTCTGTGTCGCCTCGGAGCGCTCCTGGGCGAGTTCGCGCATGGCGGACTCGAGTTCCCTGAGTTCGCCGGTCTGGTGGACGGTGATCCGGTCCAGGACGGAGGCCTTGTCGAGGTAGTCGTCCGGGTCGTCGGAGAAGAGCAGCGCGAGGGACGGGTCGACGCCGCCGGACCGGTACTGGGCGCCGGCCAGCGAACCGAGCGTCTCCCGCATGGAGTTGATGCGCTGCTGCTGGCGGGCGATGCGGTCCTGGGAGTCGGCCACCTCGCGGCGCAGCGTGTCGGAGGTCTCGTCGGCCTTGTTGAAGGCCTCGGTGGCTTCCTCCGCCTGCTCGTAGAGGCGGTCCACCTCGGCCTTGGTGTCGGTGTGCGGAGCGGCGCTCGCCGGTACGGCGCCGAGGGCGGCGGCCGCGGCGGACAGCGCGCACAGGGCGGTGCCGGCGCCCCGGTTGAACCCGGACGGCGATGCAAGTCGGCGATGGGACCCCACGGGAAGCCGCACTCCTTCCGCTGGCGGACGAGGAAACGCGGCAGACAGTAGCCCCGCTACCGGGGGCCCACCAAAGACCTCCGCGACCACACAACGTGACGCCCCGCCCAAGACGCAGGTCATGGGCGGGGCGCGGGGTCAGCTGGAGTTGTCGTAATTCGCCCGTTCGGGCGGTGCGGCGTCGCGGCCTTACGGTCGATCGCTTCCGGTCACGACCGGACGCCGAACCGGATCAGATCCGGACGCCGAACTGGAACGGCATGTTGCCGATCGACTCGTAACGGACCACGGTGCCGGTGCGCGGGGCGTGGATCACCTGGCCGTTGCCGGCGTAGAGGCCGACGTGGTGCTGGTCGCCGTAGAAGATGACCAGGTCGCCGACGCGCAGGTCGCTCTGGTTGTAGATGCGGGTACCGGCGTTGGCCTGGGCCTGCGAGGTGCGCGGGATGCCGACGCCGGCCTGGGCGTAGGCCCAGGAGGTCAGGCCCGAGCAGTCGAAGGACGAGGGGCCGGAGGCGCCGTAGACGTACGGGGTGCCGAGCTTGGACTGGGCGGCGGCGAAGGCCGCGGCGGCCCGGCTGTTGGCGGAGGTGCTGTTGCCGAGGTCCACCCGCTCGCTGGAGCTGCGGCTGGCCCGCGCGTCGGCGTCGGCGAGCGCCGAACGCTCCGCGGCCGTCAGGGTGTTGAGCAGCTTCTGCGCCTCGGCGAGCTTGCTCTGGACTTCCTGCTTCTTCTTGCCCAGTTCGGTGCGGGTGGAGGCGAGGTCCTTGAGCTTGTCGGAGGCCTCGGCGCGCTCCTGGGCGAGTTCGCGCTGCTTCTCCTGGATCTTCTTCAGCGCCTCGACCTGCTGGGCGCTCAACTGGTCGGCGGTGGACGCCTTGTCCAGGTAGTCGTCCGGGTTCGACGAGAGGAAGAGCTGGAGGGAGGAGTCGATGGAGCCGGTGCGGTACTGCGCGGCGGCCGCCAGGCCTATGGACGAGCGGAGCTCGTTGAGCTCCTCCTGGCCGCGGGCGACGTTGTCCTGGATGGTGGAGATCTCCTTCTGGAGCTTCTCCTGCTTCTCCTTGGCACCCGTGTACTTCTCGGTGGCCTGCTCGGCCTGCTCGTAGAGCTTGTCGACCTTTTCCTTGACCTCGTTCTTCGTGGGCTTCTCACTCGGCGCGGCGTTCGCGGCCTGGGCGCTGATGGCAACGGCGGCAGCAGCTGCGGTAGTGAGCACGGTCACACGTGCCCGACTCGGCTGCTTGGGTCGACGATGGGACGCCACGGACGCGGGCTCCTTCTTCAGAGTGATCACCCGTTCGGAGGTTCGAGCCCAGACCCTAGTGACCTTCTTGTGATCAGTTCAAATCCTCACGTGAAAAATGTTTGTCACAGAGTGCATTCTTTGCACTCAACTCACATGCAGTCATGGTCGATTGACGCTACGTTGCGTGATGATTACGCCAATTCGGGCGTTAAACCTGCAAGCTTGACCTTCGGGACAGGCGCCGGCCAGGCCCTCGGATCAGCCGCTCAGATCAGCCGCTTCAGGAGCATCGCCGAAGCGATCGGCCGGGCCCCCGCCTTGGCGACCCCGTCGGCCACCTCACGGTCGGTGGAGGCGACGATGACGGGCCGGCCCGGCGGCTCGGCGCGCACCAGCTGGCGGATCAACTCGTCGGCCGTGACACCCGGCTTGGAGAACAGCACGCGGACCCCGCGCGGCGGCGCGAGCAGCACCGGCGCGGCCAGCTCGGCCCCGTCGAAGACACACGTCACCTCGGCGCCGGTCTGCGCGGCGAGCTGCGAGAGCTGGCCGAGCAGCCGCAGACGCTGCTTCTCCAGCGGCATCTGCGGATAGCCGGTCTTGGTGACGTTGTAGCCGTCGACGACCAAGTGCGCCTGGGGCAGGGCGAGCAACTGGTCGAGAATCGCGGGGTCGTGCTCGGACAGCGCCCGCGCGGCGATGTCTTTCGGGGTCATTCGTCCCGGTTCGACCGCGTCCACGGTCTCCGCGGGCCGCACGGACACCGGCGGCAACGCCAGCTCCCTGCGCAGCCCTTGGGCTGCTTCCAGTACGGTGTCCAACAGCAGGCGCACGCGCATGTCCTCGACACTGCGCCCCTCGCGCGCCGCCTTGCGCGTGGCCTCCAGGGAGGCCTCCGCCTCGGTGAGCCGCGCCTTCAGCCGCCGCGCCTCGCTCTCCGCGGCGGACAGCTGCGTCTGCCCCTCGGCGCGCAGGATCTCCGCCTCGGCGTGCACCTTGCGCAGGGCCGCCTCGCCGCGCCGGACGTCACTGACGGCCGCGCGCAGCTTGCGATGAAGCGATTCCGCTTCTTTCCTGGCGGACTCCAGATCGGCGCGCAGCCGCTCGGTCTCGGTCCGGGTCGCGTCCCGCGCCTGCGCCAGTTCCGCCCGCAGCCGCTCCAGCTCCGCCCGGCTCTCCTCGTCGGCCCGCTCGGCATCGGCCCGCTGGGCCTCCTCGCCGGCGGCCGTCACGAGCTTGACCCAGCCCGTGGGGCGCAGCACATAGGCCGCGGCCGCCACATCGAGCGGGTCCGCGGCCGGGGGCGGCGAGCCGGAGTCGAGGGCGCCCGCGAGCTCCGCCTGGGCCTCTCTCAGCTTCTCCCCGATCCGCTGCCGGAACAGCGGGTCGGTCTCCAGCGCGGCCGCCATCGCGTTCCCGGCGAACTTGGCCCGCCGGTTGGGGGCGAACCGCGCGTACTGCCGCAGCTGCGCGGGCAGTTCGGCGACGGTCAGGCCGCCGAACCCGTCCGAGACGATCTGCACGACCCGGCGGCGCACACCGTCGGGCAGCGGACGGTCGAGCACCTCAGCGGTGCCGTCGCCCGGCCCCCCGCCTGCGCTCTCCACCATCCGTCACACCCCATCACCTGTGCGGGGCCGGCCCTGTCAGGAACCGGCGCCGGGCCTGTCCACGAGTTCCACCTGATCCACGGCGTTGCACCAGCGGCAGCGCACCGACTCGATGGTCTCACTGACCACCTCGCGCTCCTCGACCCTCGGCTCGCCGGCGAGGTCGAGGTGGACGTACTCGACGACCTTCGACGAGCGCGTCACGTCGAAACGCGTGAGGTTGCCGCACAGAGTGCAGCGCCACCGCGTGGCTGCGGTGGGGAGGGGAACCGTCATCGTGACTGTCCGCTTTCCTTCTAGTGTCCGTGACGCCCGGCTTCCCCGGTGCGTGTGGCTCGTAACCCTACGGCCTGGCGCGTACTCGCCGCCCGTCCGTCCGCGGCGGCGAGGCGGTCTGTGCGTGTGCGTCCCGTTACGCCATGCTCTGTGTCCATGATCAGCAACTGGAGCGCGACGGTCGGCAGGACGTTCAGAACCGGCCGGATGCCGTCGGCACCGGTCACGTACGGGCTGATCGCGGTCTGTTGTCTGGTCTTCGCGGTCGGCCCGGCCTCGGGGCTGAATCCGGCCTACGGCTCCGGGGACGCGCTGCTCGCCGCGCAGCGCGCCTATTTCCACCGCTGGGGCGTGGTCCCGGCGGACCTCGTCGCGGACCCCGCGGGATCCGTCCTCACCCCCGCCACGGCCCTCTTCATCCACGGCGGCTGGGTCCACCTGCTCGGCAACATGCTCTTCCTCTACGTCTTCGGTGTGATGACCGAGGAGCGGATGGGCCGCGTGCGGTTCACGCTCTTCTACCTCGTCTGCGGCTACCTCGCCCTGCTGGGGTACGCGGCCGCCAACTCCTCCTCCGAGCAGTCCCTGGTGGGAGCGTCGGGGGCGATCTCGGCGATCCTCGGTGCGTTTCTGTACCTGTTCCCCGGGGCGCGGGTGACCAGCCTGCTGCCGTTCCTGTTCTTTCTGCCGATGCGGTTCCCCGCGTGGGTCGTGCTGCCGTTCTGGGCGGCGCTGCAGTGGGTGGCGGCGGGGCGGGCGGAGCAGGGGCCCGGGGTGGCGTATCTGGCGCACCTGGTGGGCTTCTCGCTGGGCTTCGGTTACGCGTGGGCCCGATTCCGCCGTACGACTAGAGTGAAGGCCGCCCCAGCTCCGGCCCCCGAGGGAGAGAACCAGCCGTGATCACCGCGATCGTCCTCATCAAGACCAGCGTGGACCGGATCCCCGAGATCGCGGAGTCGATTGCCTCGCTGGAATCTGTGAGCGAGGTGTTCTCCGTGACGGGTACGTATGACTTGATCGCGATGGTTCGGGTCAAGGAGCACGAGGACCTCGCGGAGGTCATCCCCGGGCGGATCAGCAAGATCCCCGGTGTGGAGGGCACGGACACGCACGTGGCGTTCCGGACGTACTCCCAGCATGACCTGGAGGCGGCCTTCGCGATCGGGTTGGACTCCTGACCACCTGAAGACCGCCTCCCGGCGAAAACCACTCACACCGCCGGGACGCAGCGGCCGTTCTCCGTGTGGTAGGTCCACTTGGCGCCTGCCGTCACCAGTTCCTTCACGGCACCGATGAAACGCTCGACGTGCTCGTCGGGGGTGCCCGCGCCGAAGCTCACCCGGATCGCGTTGAGGGACTTCTCGCCCGGGGCCGCCTCGGGAGCGCCGCATTCGCCCTGGGTCTGGGGGTCGGTGCCCAGGAGGGTGCGCAGCAGCGGGTGGGCGCAGAAGAGGCCGTCGCGGACGCCGATGCCGTACTCGGCGGAGAGGGCGGCGGCGAAGTGGGAGCTGTTCCAGCCGTCGACGACGAAGGAGATGACGCCCACGCGCGGGGCGTCATCGCCGAAGAGGGACAGGACGCGCACCTCCGGGACCTCCGCCAGACCCACCCGCACTGTCTCGATCAGGTGCTGCTCGCGCGCGACCAGCGTGTCGAAGCCCGCCTCGGTCAGCGCCTTGCAGGCCGACGCGATGGAGTAGGCGCCGATGACGTTCGGGGAGCCGGCCTCGTGGCGGGCGGCGGTGTCGTGCCACTCCACGTCCACTCCCCCGTCCTCGCGCCGGCTGACCTTGCGGCTGGCGCCGCCGCCCGCGAGGTAGGGGTCGGCCGCCTGGAGCCAGTCGGCGCGGCCGGCCAGGACGCCGGAGCCGAAGGGCGCGTACAGCTTGTGGCCGGAGAAGGCGATCCAGTCGACGTCGAGGTCCTGGACGGACACCGGGTGGTGCGGGGCGAGTTGGGCGGCGTCCAGGACGATCCGGGCGCCGTGCGCGTGCGCGGCGGCGGCCAGTTCACGGACCGGCCACAGCTCGCCGGTGACGTTCGAGGCGCCGGTGACGCAGACCAGGGCCGGGCCGTAGGGGTCACGGGCGGTGAGGGCCCGCTCCAGGGTCTCGACGGCCTGGGCCGGGGTGCGCGGGGCGTTGAGGTAGGTGACGCGGGCGTCCTGCCAGGGCAGCAGCGAGGCGTGGTGCTCGGTCTCGAAGACGAAGACCTGGCAGTCGGCGGGCAGGACCGCGGCGAGGAGGTTGAGGGAGTCCGTGGTGGAGCGGGTGAAGATCAGCTGGTCGTCGGGGCGGCAGTCCAGGAACTCCTCGACCGTCCGGCGGGCGTTCTCGAAGAGGTCGGTGGAGAGCTGCGAGAGGTAGCCGGCGCCGCGGTGGACGCTGCCGTAGTACGGGGCGTAGGCCGCCACGTCGTCCCAGACGCGCTGGAGGGCCGGGGCGCTGGCCGCGTAGTCGAGCGCCGCGTAGGTGACTTCGCCGCCCGTGACGAGCGGGACGGTGACGTCCCGGCCCAGGACGGGCAGCGGGGCACAGACGGAGGTGGCGGCGGCAGCGGTGGCGACAGACATGGCGAACTCCCGTGAGAGGCAGGCGAATTCACTGCGCGGGCGGACATGGCTCCGGCGCAGGAGAAAGGTGAAGGGGGTATGCGGAGGCGGGGCTCGGCGCCCTATCGCATTCGCTTGCTCACAGAGAACTCCCTCGAGACCAGGACCCCTGGTGTCTTTCGAGGGGCCCGCGCTTGCCGCAGACCTCGCTGCCTACGGCCTGGTCTTCACCCGGGGCACCCCGCCACGGACGGAGGGTTGCCGGACAGTCGGCCGGGGCCTCATGACTGTCACTCATGACCTGGTCCAAAAACTTACGTGAGGTGATCGTCGTCCCGCAACCCGTGTCCGGATCGCGGGACGACGACCGCCGTACCGCTACGCGTTGCTGGCCGCCGCCCAGCGCTCCAGGGTCCGCTTGGCGGCGCCCGAGTCGATCGACTCCGCCGCCTTCTCCATCCCGGCCCGGAGCTGGTCCGCCAGCGGCTCGTCACCCGGCTCCAGGGCCACCAGGGCGGCCGCCGAGTTCAGGAGTACGGCGTCCCGCACCGGGCCCGTCTCGCCGTCCAGGAGCCGGCGGGCGACGCCGGCGTTGAACTCGGGGTCGGCGCCGCGCAGCGCCTCCACCGGGACCAGCGGAAGGCCCACGTCACGGGGGTCGAAGGACTCCTCGGTGACCTTGCCGTCGCGGACGATCCACACCCGGGAGGTGGCCGTGGTCGTCAGCTCGTCGAGGCCGTCGTCGCCGCGGAACACCAGGGAGGAGTTGCCCCGCTCGGCGAAGACGCCCGCGATGATGGGCGCCATCCGTGGATCAGCGACCCCGACCGCCTGGGCCCGCACCCTGGCGGGGTTGGTCAGCGGGCCCAGCGCGTTGAACACTGTGCGGATGCCCAGCTGGCCGCGCGCGGCGCCCGCGTGACGCAGGGCCGGGTGGAACTTGATCGCGAAGCAGAAGGTGATCCCGGCTTCCTCGGCGACCTCGGCCACCCGCTTCGGGGTCAGCTCCAGGTTGACGCCGAGCCGCTCCAGGACGTCGGAGGCGCCGGACGCGGAGGACGCGGCCCGGTTGCCGTGCTTGACGACCTTCGCGCCCGTGCCGGCGATCACGATCGAGGACATCGTGGAGATGTTCACCGTCTTCGCGCCGTCGCCGCCGGTGCCGACGATGTCCACCGTCTTGCCGGACACCTCGATCACGTTGGCGTGCGCGTACATCGCGCGCACCAGACCGGTGATCTCCTCGACCGTCTCGCCCTTGGCCCGCAGCGCCACGACGAACCCGGCGATCTGCGCGTCCGTCGCCTCGCCGCGCATGATCTGGTCCATCGCCCAGAAGGTGGCGTCGGCGTCCTGGTCCTTGCCGTACAGCAGGGAGTTCAGTACCTCGGGCCAGGAACGGCCCGCCGCGATGTCGCCTCCAGCGGGGGTCACAGCGCTCATACGGCCGCTCCTGGGTGTCGTAGAAGGTGCTTCACAAGACGTGCCCCACCCTATCCAGCGCGCGGCACGGCGAAGGGCCCCGTCCGGTGTTCGGACGGGGCCCTTCGACTGTGGCGTGGCGACGCCTCAGCGATCAGTGGTGGCCGTGGCCGCTCGTGATCTCCTTGTACTCCTCGACGGTCGGCTTGGGGATCTGGGACTCCTCGCCGTAGTACGCCTCGCTCAGCTTGGCGCGCAGCTTCTCGGAGCCCTTGACCTTGCGCTCGACGCCGTTCTCGTCGACCGTCGCGCCGATCGCGGCCGGCACGTACTGCTCGTGCGCGGTGAGCGTGTGCAGCGCGTCCTGGCTGAGCGGCTCGTGCACCTCGATGAACTCACCGTGCGGCAGGCGCTTGATGATGCCCGACTCGCGGCCGTGCAGCACCTTGTCGCGGTCCCGGCGCTGGAGGCCCAGGCAGATCCGCTTGGTGGCGATGAACACGAGGACCGGCACGACGAAGAAGCCGACGCGGACGAACCAGGTGATCGCGTTGATCGACAGGTGGAAGTGCGTGGCCCAGAGGTCGTTGCCGCCACCGACGAGCAGGACGAAGTACCAGGAGATCCACGCGGCGCCGAACGCGGTACGCGTCGGGACGTTGCGCGGACGGTCCAGGATGTGGTGCTCGCGCTTGTCGCCGGTGACCCAGGACTCGATGAACGGGTAGACCGCGATCGAGACCAGGACCAGCGGGAAGATCACCAGCGGGATGAACACGCCCAGGACGAGCGTGTGGCCCCAGGCGTTGATCTCCCAGCCCGGCATGACACGGATCAGGCCCTCGGAGAAGCCCATGTACCAGTCGGGCTGGGCGCCCGTGGAGACCATGTCCGGCCGGTAGGGACCCATGGCCCAGATCGGGTTGATCGAGGCGATCGCCGCGACGGCCGCGATGACACCGAAGACCAGGAAGAAGAAGCCTCCGGCCTTGGCCATGTAGACCGGCAGGAGCGGCATGCCGACGACGTTGTTGTTCGTCTTTCCGGGGCCCGCGAACTGCGTGTGCTTGTGGTAGAAGACCAGGATCAGGTGGCCGACCACGAGCCCGAGCATGATGCCCGGCAGCAGCAGGATGTGGATCGAGTAGAACCGTGCGACGAAGTCGCCGCCCGGGAACTCGCCGCCGAAGAGGAAGAACGACAGGTACGTGCCGACGATCGGCACGGACAGGACCGCGCCCTCCATGAAGCGGACACCGGTGCCGGAGAGCAGGTCGTCCGGGAGCGAGTAACCGGTGAAGCCGGTGAACATGCCCAGGACGAACAGCAGGAAGCCGAACAGCCAGTTGACCTCACGCGGCTTGCGGAACGCGCCCGTGAAGAACACGCGCATCATGTGCACGAACATGGCGGCAAGGAAGATCAGCGCGGCCCAGTGGTGGATCTGCCGGATCAGCAGACCACCGCGCACATCGAAGGAGATGTGCATGGTCGAGTTGAAGGCCTCGGACATCATCTGGCCCTGCAGCGGGATGTAGCTGCCGTGGTACTCCACCTCGTTCATCGACGGGTGGAAGAACAGCGTCAGGTACACACCCGTGAGGATGATGATGATGAAGCTGTAGAGGCAGACCTCGCCCAGCATGAACGACCAGTGGTCGGGGAAGATCTTGCGCATGTTGGCCTTGGCCAACCCGTAGATCCCCAGCCGGCCGTCCGCCCAGTCGGCGACGCGCTCGCCCGCCGGGGCTTTGCCGCGCCGGGGCTCGTTGCTTGCGGTGCTCTCGTTGGTGCTCATCCGCGCTCCCAGAATGCAGGACCGACGGGCTCTTCGAAGTCGCCGAGCGCCTCGAGGTAGCCCTCGTCGTTCACGCCGATGCGCAGCTGCGGCAGGGCGTGCCCGGCGGGGCCGAAGATCACTCGGGCACCGTCGGAGAGGTCGAAGGTGGACTGGTGGCAGGGGCACAGCACGTGGTGCGTCTGCTGCTCGTACAGGGAGATCGGGCAGCCGACGTGGGTGCAGATCTTCGAGTACGCCACGATGCCCTCGTGCGACCACTCGAGCTCGCGCTTGTCCTTGATGTTGTCCGGCTGGAGCCGGACGATCATCAGGGCCGCCTTGGCGATCTCGGTCTGGAACTCCTCGTCGTGCTCCTCCAGGCCCTCGGGCTTGGCGAAGGTCAGCGAGCCGACCGCGACGTCGGAGGGGCGCAGCGGCTCGTTGGTGTTCATGTTGACGAGCAGCTTGCCCTTGGACCAGATGGTGTGGCGGAGCTTGGTCCCGGGCAGCGGGCCGAGGTCGCGCAGCAGCATGACGCCGGAGAGCGGGAACAGGGCCAGCGCACCGAACATCGTGTTGCGGATCAGCTTGCGACGGCCGAGCGCGGACTCCTTGGCGCCCTGCTTGAAGTCGGCCAGCACCTTGGCCTTGACCTCGGGCGTGGCCTCGATCGCGTGCCGCTCGTCGGCGATCTCCACGTCGGACATCAGGGTGCGGGCCCAGTGGACCGCGCCCGCGCCGATCGAGAACAGTGCGAGGCCCAGGGTCAGGCCGAGCGCGAAGTTCAGCGCGTTGATGTGACCGATCGGGAAGACGAAGATCGCCTTGTCGTGCGGGATCGCCACGTAGGAGGCGATGAAGCCGACGGTGGCGAGCATGGACACCGTGAACAGGAAGGCGACGACGCGCTCGGACCGCCTGGCGGCCTGCTCGTCGATGTCCTGCACCCGGTGCTCGTGGGGCGGCAGTCCGGGGTCGGCGAACGGGTCCTGCTCGTTCGCGACGCCTACCGCGCCGTGCGCGTCCTGCTCAGCGGGCAGGTTCTCTTCTGGAATGTCTTGGCTACTCATGACTTCTTGGCCTTTGCGGTCCGAGCGGCGACCCAGACGGCGACCGCGATCAGCGCGCCGAGTCCGAAGACCCAGGCGAAGAGGCCCTCACTGACCGGCCCGAGGCCACCCAGTTCGAGGCCACCAGGGCTCTCGGTGTCGTCGCCGTTGACCGCGTTCAGGTACGCGATGATGTCCTTCTTGTTCTTCTCCGACAGCGTGGTGTCGGGGAAGGACGGCATGTTCTGCGGGCCCGTCTGCATGGCCTCGTAGATGTGCTTGGGGGCGACACCTTCGAGGTCCGGCGCGAACTTGCCGTGCGTCAGCGCACCGCCCTTGCCGGTGAAGTTGTGGCACTGGGCGCAGTTGGTGCGGAAGAGCTCACCACCCTTGGCGATGTCGGCGCCGTCGGGGCCGTACTCGGCCTTCGTGGGAACGGACGGGCCGGCGCCGAGGGAGGAGATGTACGCGGCGAGCTGGTCGATCTCGGCCTGCGTGTAGATGACCTTCTTCTTCGGGATCTGCGCGCCCGGCTGCTGGGCCGGCATACGGCCGGTGCCGACCTGGAAGTCGACCGCGGCGGCGCCCACGCCCACCAGGCTCGGACCGTCGGAGGTGCCCTGACCGCCGGTGCCGTGGCAGCTTGCGCAGCCTACGGAGTAGAGCTTCTTGCCCTCGTCGATGGCAAGGGACTGGGCGGTCTCATCGGCCTGCGCCTTGCTCGCGGGAGCGAACGCGGCGTACAGCCCCCCAGTGGCCGCCAGCGCGAGGAGTAGGACGACGACAGCCGCCAGCGGATGGCGTCGTCGTGCGGAGAGCTTTTTCACGGATTACCCCGGTGTCAGGATCTTCTGCGTCGATGCTTCTGGAAAGTGCGTCCACGGGACGCACGCGGGAGCGGGCCCGCCTACTTGATCAGGTAGATCGTGGCGAAGAGGCCGATCCAGACGACATCGACGAAGTGCCAGTAGTAGGACACGACAATGGCCGCGGTCGCCTGCTCGTGCGTGAACCTCTTGGCCGCGTAGGTGCGGCCGAGGACGAACAGGAAGGCGATCAGGCCGCCCGTCACGTGCATGCCGTGGAAGCCGGTGGTCAGGTAGAACACCGAGCCGTACGGGTCCGAGGAGAGCGAGAGTCCGTCCTCCTTCACCAGCTCCGTGTACTCGAAGATCTGACCGCCGATGAAGATCGCACCCATCACGAACGTGACGATGAACCAGCCCCGGAGCTTCTTCACGTCCCCGCGCTCGGCGGCGAAGACACCGAGCTGGCAGGTGAGGGAGGAGAGCACCAGGATCGTGGTGTTGGTCGCGGAGAACGGAAGGTTGAGATGGCTCGCCATCTCCTTCCAATGATCCGGACCGGTCACCGATCGCAGGGTGAAGTACATCGCGAAGAGGGCCGCGAAGAACATCAGCTCGGAACTCAGCCAGATGATGGTTCCGACGCTGGTGAGGTTCGGCCGGTTGACCGACGGGTGCGCGTGCCCGGTTTCTACTGTCGTTGCTGTCGCCACGACCGACATTATGTCGGTCGCTTATCCCGCCCTCACTCCGGGGGGTGCCGTTCGGAGTGTCCGCACCGTGTGTACTGCCCGTATGGCCCATCGAAGCGGTGTTCCAACAGGTGTTGACGGCGTGTTCAAGGGAGTAGCATCCGCCGCAGCGGCCCCCCGGGTTCCCGATCGAAGACGCGGAGGAACAATGCAGTCGACTGCCACGGTGCTGGTCTACAGCGACGACTCCAACACGCGCGAGCAGGTGAGGCTCGCGGTGGGCCGGCGGCCGGCTCCGGATGCGCCGTTGGTCTCGTTCCTGGAGTGTGCGACCCCGGCGGCGGTCCTCTCGGAGTTGGACAAGGGCGGGATCGACGTCTGTGTCTTCGACGGTGAGTCCGCGCCGATGGGGGGCATGGGGCTGTGCCGGCAGATCAAGGACGAGGTGTTCAACTGCCCGCCGGTGCTTCTGCTGATCGGGCGGCCTCAGGATGCGTGGCTCGCCACGTGGAGTCGGGCCGAGGCGGCTGTGACGTTGCCTGTGGACCCGGTGGAGTTCGCGGCTGCTCTGGCGTCCCTGTTGCGTGACAAGAAGGCTCTGAGCGCCTAGGAGCTCGGGGGCGCGGTTGTACGGCGGCTGCGGGCCCGTTGTGGCTTGTCGCGCCCACGCGGCGGAGCCGCAAATGTCACAGCCCCGCGCCCCCAGGTGGGTCACACCGCTGCCGGCCTGAGACGTGCCGTGTCCTCCGGACTCGGTGCGTCCGGGGTGTTGGCGATGAGGGCGCTGCCGCCCCGCCACTTCTTCCAGTTGACGTTCCAGTCGCCGAAGCCGTTGCCGAAGGGCTCCATTTCGTTGCCGTCGGAGTTGACGACCTTGACGACGTCGCCCTGGCGGATGTTGTCGAAGAACCACTCGGCGTTGCTGGTGCTCATGCCGGTGCAGCCGTGGCTGACGTTCTCGTAGCCCTGGGAGCCGACGGACCAGGGAGCCGCGTGGACGTACTCGCCGCTCCAGGTGACGCGGGTCGCGTAGTAGACGGGCAGGTCGTAGTTGTCCGAGGAGCCCTCGGCGATACCGACGGTGGTACCGCGCATACGTACGAAGTACTCCTTGCCCAGTACGACCTTGACGCCGTTGCGGGTCTCGAAGCCGGGCTTGCCCGTGGTGACCGGGAGTTCGTTGATCTCCTTGCCGTTCTTCCAGACGGTCATGGAGTGTGACGAGGCGTCCGTGACGGCGATGACGCGGTCGCCGATGCTGAGCTTCAGGGGCTTGGAGGCGCCGCCCCAGAGGCGGTCGCTGATCTTCACGCCGTCCAGCTCGCTGCGGACCTTCACGGTGGCGTGGGTGGGCCAGTAGTCCTTGGGCCGGTAGTGGAGTTCCTTGTCGTCCACCCAGTACCAGGCGCCCTGCACGGCGGGTACGGAGTCGACCCGCAGGGCGCGTTCCACGATCGCCCGCTGCGCCTTGTCCTTGACCGGCTTGTTCAGCTCGGCCGTGACGGGCTGTCCGACGCCGTACTTGCCGCCCTCCGGCCCGAACTTCACCGTCAGGGGCTTCTTGGCGGTGGGCTTGCTGGTGTCGAAGGCGAGCACCTTGCGGCCGGGCGCGCCGTCGTCGTCCTCGGTGCTCACCCGGACCGTGTAGTGGGCGCTGGCGGCCAGCGGGGAGGTGCTGTGCCAGCGAGTGCCGTCGGCGCTGAGTTCGCCCGTCACATAGCGGCCCTGGGCGTCCATGGCGGTGACGTCCGTGATGCGGCCGTCGTCGTCCGACGCGGTCACTTCCAGGGGCTTGTCCGGGTCGACCTTCTTGCCGTCGTCGGTGGGGCCGTTGAAGGAGATCTGGTCCGTCGCGTCGTACGGCTTCGCGGAGAGCGGGTTGCCGCCGCTGCCGCAAGCGGTACCGCCCGCGCCTAGGGCGATCACCAGCAGCGTGCAGCTGACGACGGTGCGGGTGCGCGGAGAGTGGTTCATACCGTCACGTTATGGACGTATGTCAGCGGCGGCGCGCCGAGTAACTCTTACGGGGGACCGGAAGTGCGGCAAAAGCAGGAGCCCGGACCCTCCTGACGGAGTGTCCGGGCTCCAGAACGCGCCGGGCGTGCTACTGGGTGCGGTTCTCACCGCGGTAGTACTCGAAGACCCAGCCGTACAGGCCGACCATGAGGATCGGGGCCGAGAAGTACAGCAGCCACCAGCCGATCGCGATCGACAGGAAGGCGAGCGCGCCGCCGATGCCGAGGGCGAGCGGCTGCCAGCTGTGCGGGCTGAAGAACCCGACCTCGCCGGCGTCGTCAGCGACGTCCGCTTCCTTGTTGTCCTGGGCGCCTACGTCGACCCGCCTGGCCGTGAAGCCGAGGTAGAAGCCGATCATGATGCACAGACCGAAGGCCAGGAAGAGCGCCGTGGTACCGGCCGGCTCCTTCGACCACACGCCATAGACGACCGCCATGGCGAGGACGAAGACGCTCAGCCACATGAACATCCAGCCTTGGACCTTCACTTGCCAGCCTCCTTGCCACCGGCCAGAGCCTTCTCACCGTGAGGCGCGTTCTCGAGCTGGTCGAGAGCGGCGATCTCCGGGTGGTGCAGGTCGAACGCCGGGGATTCACTGCGGATCCGCGGAAGGGTGAGGAAGTTGTGCCGCGGCGGCGGGCAGGACGTCGCCCACTCCAGCGAGCGTCCGTAGCCCCACGGGTCGTCGACGCCGACCGGCTTGCCGTACTTGGCCGTCTTCCACACGTTGTAGAGGAACGGCAGGATCGACATGCCGAGCAGGAACGAGCTGATCGTCGAGATCGTGTTCAGGGCGGTGAAGCCGTCGGCCGCCAGGTAGTCGGCGTAACGACGCGGCATGCCCTCGGCGCCCAGCCAGTGCTGGACCAGGAACGTGCCGTGGAAGCCGATGAACAGCGTCCAGAACGTGATCTTGCCGAGCCGCTCGTCCAGCATCTTGCCGGTCATCTTCGGCCACCAGAAGTGGAACCCGGCGAACATCGCGAAGACGACCGTGCCGAACACCACGTAGTGGAAGTGCGCCACCACGAAGTACGAGTCCGAGACGTGGAAGTCCATCGGCGGCGAGGCCAGGATGACACCGGTCAGACCACCGAAGGTGAAGGTGATCAGGAAGCCGGTCGCCCAGAGCATCGGGGTCTCGAAACTCAAGGACCCCTTCCACATCGTTCCGATCCAGTTGAAGAACTTCACGCCGGTTGGCACGGCGATGAGGAACGTCATGAAGGAGAAGAACGGCAGCAGCACACCGCCGGTGACGTACATGTGGTGCGCCCACACCGTCACGGACAGACCGGCGATGGCGATGGTCGCGCCGATCAGGCCCATGTAGCCGAACATCGGCTTGCGGGAGAAGACCGGGATGACCTCGGAGATGATGCCGAAGAACGGCAGCGCGATGATGTA
>NZ_JBSFXO010000008.1:428115-546925 GCF_053595415.1 Streptomyces sp. NPDC002499 | reverse complement strand
GCGTCACCCCCATGGCCGACATCAGGACGAACAGGGCGGCGGCGACCGGAACCAGCCCGACCTCGCCGAACGCGCCCGTCGACATGAGCATTGACGGTCGGACCACCCAGGCCCATCGCGCTGCCGCGGCATCGCAGCCGAAGGCACTACAGCCGGAAGAGCGCCCAGACCGTCTTCCCGCCGGCGGCACGCAGGTTCCAGCCCCATGAGTCGCTGAGCGCCGAGACGACCTGCAACCCCCGCCCGGACTCGGCGAGTTCGTCGGGCCGCCCCTCGACCGGGATGCGCTCGCTCTCGTCGGTGACCCCGCACACGGCGTACGACCACCGGTCCCACAGGGCGAGCCACAGGGACGGCTCCAGGGGCGCGCGACCGTCCCGCGGTTGTCCGTAGCGCAGGGCGTTGCTCAGCAGTTCCGACACGGTGACCGCCATGTCCTCGATGCGGTCGTCCGCGATACGGCCCTCCAGCGCGGCCCAGGTGAACGCCCTTGCGACACGGGCGGATTGGGTCACCGGCGGCACGACCAGGACGGAACAGAGCGCCGGTCCGCGGGGATCCCCGGCCGCGGGGGCGAGTGTCAGGCTCTCGCCCGGCGCCGGCCGGCCCAGGTCGTCCACGGCGCGACACAGCCACTCCCAAGTCGCCTCGACCCGCAAGGAGTTGACCGGTCGTGCGACTTGCTCTGCGGACATCGCGACCCCTGGTACCCCTGCGGAGAGAACAACTACGCGCGCTACGCCTTGCGGAGTATGGTGCTCCGCCTTCCCCATCGAACGCAAGTGCATCGGCAATTACCGCTGCAATTGCAGACGATCTTGCGAGGGGTCCGCGCGGGCGCTATCGTCACGCTCACCACCCATGGATGCAATTGAAGATGCAATTGCAGACGATCTTTGTGGGAGTGACGCGTCAGATGCAGCACTTGACGAACGGCATGCCGGCGACCCAACTGGGCGGCGCCCTCTGGCGCAAGAGCCGGCACAGCAACCCCGAGGGCAACTGTGTGGAGCTCGCCGCCCTCCCGGACGGCAGCGTCGCCGTACGCAACTCGCGCCACCCGGAAGGTCCGGCACTCGTCTACACCAGCGCCGAGATCACCGCCTTCGTCCGCGGCGTGAAGGACGGCGACTTCGACGGCCTACTCCCCGGTCGTTGAGGTCGGCTTCACCCGTGGATGGCCGGAAGGCGGCCGGACTCCGGCCGCCTTCCGGCCCCATCACTCCCTGCGGTGGTTCGGCATCTCGGTGCTACGCTCCATGGTTGAGGCCCCAGAATCTCTGGTTCCGGAGACGTTCCGAGGTCTGGGACGCAGGAACATTCAGGGATGCGGAGCCGGTGCGGCGGCCGAGGGGTGGACATGACTGCAGCTCAACCGGAACTGGTTCCCTCGGGTTCCGAGGTGCTCAACCTTCAGCGCGGCGGCCCGACGGTACAGCGCATCATGCTGGGCACCCGGCTGCGCCGACTGCGCGAGTCCCTCGGCATCACCCGCGACACGGCGGCCACGGCGATACGCGCCTCCGACGCCAAACTGTGCCGCATGGAGCTGGGCCGCGTCGGCTTCAAGGCCCGTGACATCACCGACCTGTTGACGCTCTACGGCGTCCAGGAACCGGACGTACGGCAGGAGTACCTGGACTCGGTACGGCGATCGAACGAGCCCGGCTGGTGGCGTGCGTACGGCGACGCCTTCCCGAGCTGGTTCGAACAGCACCTGGGTCTGGAGGAGGCGGCCTCCCTCATCCGCACCTATGAAGTCCAGTTCGTCCCGGGCCTGTTGCAGACGCGCGCGTACGCCGAGGCCGTCGTCCGGCTCGGCCACCCGATCGGCGCCCCGGAGTCGGTGCAGCGGCGCGTGGAACTGCGGATGACCCGGCAGGCGCTGCTCACCGGGCCCGACGCGCCCCGCCTGTGGGTCGTGGTCGACGAGGCGGCGCTGCGCCGTCCGCTCGGCGGCCGGGACGTCATGCGCGACCAGCTGACGCACCTCATCGAGGCCGCCGCCCTGCCGAACGTCACCCTCCAGGTGCTGCCCTTCCACGTCGGCGGACACGCGGCGGCCGGCGGACCGGTCACCATCCTGCGGTTCCCGGTCCCCGACCTGCCGGACGTCGTCTATCTCGAGCAGCTCTCCAGCGCGCTCTACGTGGACAAGCCCGAGGAGGTCGACCACTACCTCTCGGTCATGGACCGCCTCAGCCTGGTGGCCACACCGGCCGCCGACTCGGTCGCCTTCCTGGAGCAGGTCCTCAAGGACAGCTGAGGCCCGGGGCCAGGACAGCTGAAGCCCGGACCCATCTCCCTCACACCTGAGACCGGTACAGCCCGAACTCCGCGATCCGTACGGTGCCCCGCGCCGCGGTGACCCGCAGCCGCCACCGCCGGGCCCGCACCGGCGCCGGCAGCAACAGGATGCGGCTCGCGCCGATCGTCCCGGCGCCCGTGATCTCCGTCCAGGCACCGTCGCGGAACGCCTCGACGACGACACGCTCCACCTGCTGGCCGTGGCGGATGTCCTCGGCGAGCCGGACGCGGTCGACCTCCTGCTCGCGCCCCAGGTCCACGGTGATCCGGCCCGGTGCCGTGGTCGTGCGGGCTCCGGCGGCCAGGTCCCGGGGCAGCTCGCGTTCGATCCGCTCCCGGAACTCGCGCAACCGGACGACGTCGGTGCCGTGCAGCAGGCCGTCCGTGTCGGGCGGGACGTTGAGCAGCAGCACGGCGTTGCGGCCGACCGAGCCGAAGAAGATCTCCGTCAAGTAGTCGACGGACTTGGGCTGTTGGTCGGGGTGGTAGAACCAGCCGTCGCGGATGGAGACATCGCATTCGGCGGGCCACCACTGGAGATAGTCCGTCACCGGCTGTGCCGTCACCAGGGCGTCCCGGCTGCCCTCGTCGGGGGTGTCGTAGGACAGCGCCCAGTCGGTGCGGCCGTACTGGTTCTCCTTGACCGGGACGACGCTCCACTCGTCCTCGCGCGCGATCCCGCTCTCGTTGCCGACCCAGCGCAGGTCCGGGCCGGTCACGGCGATCGCCGCGTCCGGGGCGAGGGCGCGCACCAGGGTGTACCAGCTGTCCCAGTCGTAGCTCTCCACCTTGTCGGGCGGGATGCGCCCCTGGGCGCCGTCGAACCACACCTCGTCGACCGGGCCGTACTCGGTGAGGACCTCGTAGAGCTGGTTGAGCATGTGGGCGCCGTAGTCGGTGGCCGGGAGGGTGTACGACCGCCCCGGTGAGCGGTCGTCGCCGTCGACCAGGGTGGGAATGGTGCGGTCGGAGCGCCCGCTGCCGTTGGCGTACACCCCGTCCAGGTACTGGTTCTCGTCGGCGGGCGAGATGTAGACACCGACCTTGAGTCCGTACCGTCGCATGGAGTCGGCGAACGAGCGCAGGACGTCGCCCTGTCCGTCGCGCCAACTGCTCGACGCCACCGTGTGGTCGGTGTAGCGGGAGGGGTAGAGGACGAAGCCGTCGTGGTGCTTGACGGTCAGGATGGCGAGGTTGAAGCCGCCGTCGCGCAGGGCGCTGGCCCACTGGTCGGTGTCGAGGCCGGTCGGCTGGAAGACGTCGGGGTCCTCGTCGCCGGTGCCCCACTCCAGGCCGGTGAAGGTGTTCACACCGAAGTGCAGGAACGCGGTGCGCTCCAGTCGCTGCCAGGCGATCTGCCGTGCGGTGGGCCGGACTTGGGAGGCCTTGCGGACGAGGTCCGAAGGGCTGTCGTCCGGCGAGACGGGGATGCGGTAGCGCGGGTCCTCGGCCTCCGCGGCTGCCGCGATCGAGGGGACGCCGGTCACCGCGAGGGTGGCGACGGCAGTGCCTGCGGTGACGAAGAGGCGTCTGGAGACGGCCATGAGGGCTCCTCAGATCAAAGGCCGGACGTCAGTTCACGTGCCAGACGGCGGGCGGGTGTTGGTCGACCGGGTACTGCACGAGCCGGCCGTCCACGGGGCTCACGGCCATCTGCGTGATGGCGTTGACGAGCCGGTAGCCACTCGCCACGGGTTCCAACTCCCAGCGCTGCAAGGTGTTCCGGTCGTCGCAGGTCTCCCTGGTCGCCTCGACTCCGGGCTGGAGCGGCACGTTGAGCGTGAGCCTGCCGCCACGCACTTCCAGACAGCCGTCGGCCGTCCGCAGGGTCGCGTACCCGTCGGCGGTGCGCCGCACCTCGGCGCCGAAGGAGGTGCCGGACGCCCGGAAGGTGTAAGTCCCGTCCGTCACCGGCACCTTGGTGAGGTCCCGCCAGCCCGGTGCGTGTCCCACCGCGCTGCCGCGTGCGGTGAAGTCGGCGTAGGTGGCGTCCGGGTACGGGTCGCCCCAGGTGGCCTGGGCGATGTGGTCGAGGGCGGGCCACAGGCCGACGGCGACCTCGTTCTCGGTCTCGCCGCGGCCGTTGTCCGGCCAGAGGCTGATCTTCGCGCCGGTGATGCCCTTGCTGGACGCCACCTTCTCGCCCTCGAAGCTGCGCGGGTCCCAACCCTGGTCGTACAGCGACTCGGTGTCGCTGTGGAAGCCGCCGCGGACGAGGTAGAGCGAGTAGGCGGCGTTCTCCACCTGATAGCCCTGCGCGATCAGCCCGCTCGGCTTCACCGCGACGTTCAGCCAGTGCTCGACCGTCGTCCCGGCCGCGACCGGCACGGTGTTGGCCCCGGTCAGACCGTCGTTCCAGATCCGCAGCCGCACGCCCTTGCTCGCCGCGTAGGCGTGGACGCGGTTGACGAAGTCGACGTAGGCGTCCTGCGGGGTGGCGTCGGGGCCGTACTTGTCCCGCGCGTACCGCAGCATCTGCGGGTACTTGGCGAAGTCGGAGCCCAGCATGTACTCGTCGGCGCCCATGTGCCAGGACGTGGAGGTGAAGACCTGGGCGTACTCGTCCATAAGGCTCGTGTAGTAGTCGAAGGCGGCCTGCTGGGTGACGTCGAGCCGGGCGGGCTGCTTGGTGCCGTCGGAGTCGGTCAGCTGGAGATCGGGGCGGTTCTCGATCCACGGGTCCATGTGACCCGGGGAGTTGATCTCCGGGATGATCTCGACGTGGTACTTCTCGCCGAGGGCGACCAGGCGGCGGATCTCGTCCTTGGTGTAGTAGCCCCAGGTGTTGGCCTCGGGATGGGCGTCGCTTTTCACCTTCAGTTCGAGGAGCAGCTGGTCGAGCTTGTGGTACGCCATCTCGCGGACGAGGTTCTCCAGCCAGGGCAGCGAGATGTGCACGTAGCAGGCGCAGACGCCGACGCCTCGCTCCTGGTAGCGGGGCACGTCCACGGTCCGTCCGGCGGGGATCCGGTCGCCCTGCGCGAGCAGTTGGAGGAGCGTGCGGGTGCCGTAGAAGGCGCCGGTCTCGGTGGCGCCGGTGATCAACAGGCTCTTCCCTGCGTGGAGTTCGTAGCCCTCCTTGCCCAGTTCGGCCTTCGACGGCCGGACGTCGATCGAGATGTCGCCCGGGCGGGCCGTACCGCCCACTACGGGCACCCTGCCGTGGCCCGAGGCCCGCAGGTCGTCGGCGAGGGTGCCGGCGACCCGGCGCTCGGCCGCGCCGGAGACGACCAGCCGAGCGCCGTGCTCGAAGACGTAACTCCCCGACTCCGGCGCCCAGTCGGTGAGCGCGGGCACCGTGACAGGAGCCGCTGCCGTCTGCGCCTGCGCGAGGGCCGGCACGGGCGCCACGAGCAGCGCGAACGCCGCCGCGACGACCCCCGCGAGCCGGAACCGTCTCTTCCTGTGCTCAGTCATGCCACTCCACTTTGAAGACCCACGCGAGCCGACCAGCCTTCCGGGCCGCCGCGGGAACGTCGATGACCAGAGCGCCGTTGCTCACGGTCCAGTTCAGGGGCCGGCCGTGGCCGAGCATCGTCACCTTGTCGCCGGCCCGGATCGGCACCGGGGCCTCGACGGTGAGTCTGCCGCCCGGCTCGGCCAGGCTGTGGATGTAGAACGCCTTGTCCGGGCGGACGGTGAAGCGCAGGTCGTCGCCGAGCTCCGCCATCCTCGACCAGTACGTCGTCCCGTGGATCGCCTCGCCGTTGACGCGCAGCCAGCGGCCGGTCTCCCGCAGCCGGGTCTGCATGATCTCCGGGATGGTGCCGTCGGCGCGCGGCCCGATGTCGAGCAGGAAGTTGCCGTTCTTGGAGACGATGTCGACGAGGGAGTGCACGACCTCCTCCGTCGTCATGTAGGCAGAGTCGGGGGTCAGTTGGTTGTAGCCGTAGCTGCGGGGGTCGAGCCCGCGGCTGGACTCCCACTTGGCGACGACCGTGTTGTCGTACGTCGTGTACTCGGGGGTCGTGAAGTCGTGGAAGCCGATGCCCGAGCGGTCGTTGACGGTGACCTCGATCGGACGGGCCCGGTTCTTGGCGTGGTTGAAGTACTCGGCGAGGACATGGAGGCTGTCGTTCGCGCCGCCGATGTCGCACCAGATCAGCTCCGGGTCGTAGCCGTGGATCAACTCCAGCATCTGCGGGGCCTGGTAGTCCCGCACGAAGTCCTTGCCGCTGGTGTAGCCGGTGTAGGGCAGCGGCTCCAGCGTGTACGGGTTGCGCGGGGCGTGGCCCATCCACGGGTTGTCGGGGTTGAACCACTCGGGCATCGAGAAGTAGAGGCCGCGGTGGAGTTCGGGCGTGTACCGCTTGGACGCCTCGAAGAGCTCCTTGACCAGGTCGCGGCGCGGGCCCATCTTCACGGCGTTGCGGTCGGAGACCTTGGTGTCCCACAGGGCGAAGCCCTCATGGTGCTTGGAGGTCAGCACGTGGTACTCGGCACCCGCGTCCCGGAACAGTTCGACCCAGGCCCGCGGGTCGAACTTCTCGGCGGTGAAGCGCGGGATGAAGTCGTCGTACGCGAAGTCCGCGCCGTAGGTGTCCCGGTGATGGGCGTACGTGGGGTTGTTCGGGTCCTGCATCTGGTCCCAGTACCACTCGGCGTACTGGACACCGACCGGCGCCCAGGCGGGCACCGAGTAGACGCCCCAGTGGATGAAGATGCCGAACTTGGCCTTGTTGAACCAGTACGGGGCCTGGTGGCCGGCGAGGGAGGTCTCGGTGGGCTGGTAGTCGGCGACGCCGAGAGTCAACGGGCCTGTCCTGGCGGCGACTTGGGAGCCTCGGCCGCGTACGGCCACCGTGCCGTCCCGCTCGGTGCCGGGTGCCGTGCCGGTGCGGTTGCGGATGCCGACCCGTACGCGTGCCTGCTCGCCCGGGTCCAGGCGCCGTACCCGGGCGGGTTCGACGGTGCGGGCGCCCGGCACGTCCACCCGGACGGTCACGTCGTCGCCGGCCAGGATCGCGACCGTGCCCGCGTTGACGACGGTCGCCTCGACGCTCTGCGCGCCGCTGGACTCCAGGAGGGAGTTCGTGGAGTGGGCGTCCCGCAGGGTCAACGCTCTTCCCTGGGCGACCGGTTGGAGGGAGAGGGCGAAGACGTGCAGGGAGGTCTTGTTCGCCTCGGCCGGGTTGGTGACCGGCAGGGTGATCGCGACCGCCTCGCGCCGCGGGTCGGTCCACACCTCCGAGACGCCGATCCCGACGGTGTGCTGGTCCTTGCCGCCGTCCGGGGTGTAGCGGTAGGGCGCGGAGAGCGGACCGCCCGCGGAGTACCAGTCGGAGCCGCCGAGACCGCCCGTGGTGGTCGAGCCGTCGGCGTAGTGCACGGTGGCCTGCCCCGAGGCGTTGCCGTAGCTGCCGGAGGTGAGGAAGAAGGCGGACAGATAGCGGCCCTTGGGGAGTTCGACGCGCTGGCCGAGCGCGACGACGTTGTTCTTGGCGCCCGCCGTCGCGGCCGGGAAGAGGAAGGGGATGCCGTCGACCTCGATCTGGCCCGCGGGGAGTTCCTCGCCCGGGAAGGTGTAGCCGGAGCCGTCGAAGTCGCCGCCGCGTGCCGAGGCGGTGTCGATGCCGTCGTTGTCGTAGAGGGCGTCGAGCGGGACAGGGACCGCGTCGGGGACGGGGACCCAGTCCCGCCCGCCACCCGACCGATCACTGACCTGCTCGGCCGCGCCCGCCCCGGACGCGGTGGTGAGCGGGAGGGTGGCCGAGGCGGCGAGGACGGCCGCGGTGCCGAGAACCTGACGTCTTGGATACGGATTCATGAGCGGCTCCAATTCATCGGATGTCTGATGATTGGGCGAGCCCAGAGGACTGTCAATGAGGCGTGTACGTAAGGAAGTTATGTCAGTGATCGGATGATCCGCAGGTCAGCGAACGGCACGCCACCGCTGCCGCGCAAAAAGTCCAAGAAGAGCCGCCCGAATGTCCAAGAGTCGGCGCTCTCCACCGTCGAGGCGTCGGCACCCTCGACGCACGGCCCGCCCCGGGGCAGAGTGCTCCCCGTACCCTCGATCCATACTCGCGAGTAACGAACCCATCGCACCCCGAGGAGCCTCCGTGACCAGCTGGGTCGGCCGGACCGCCACCGAGATCGCCGCCGCCGTACGCGAGAAGCGGGTCACGCCCCGGGAGGTGGTGGCCGAGCACCTCGACCGGATCGATCGGCTCGACCCGCGCGTGGGCGCGTTCCGGGTGGTGCGGGCGCAGGCCGCGCTCGCCGAGGCCGACGAGGTCGCCTCCCGCGCCGACCTGACCCAACTGCCGCTGGCGGGCGTGCCGTTGGCCGTCAAGGACAACCTCGCCGTGCGCGGCGAGTCCAACCGCGTCGGCTCGGCCGCGACGCCGGACACGCCTGCCGCCGAGGACCATGTGACGGTGGCCCGGCTGCGGGCGGCCGGCGCGGTGGTCGTCGGGCTGACGAACGTGCCGGAGCTGTGCATCTTCGGCACCACGGAGGGCGTGCACGGCACCGCCCGCAACCCGTGGGACCTCACGCGCACGGCGGGCGGCTCCTCCGGCGGCAGCGCGGCCGCGGTCGCCGCGGGCCTGGTGCCGATCGCCCTCGGCAACGACGGCATGGGCTCCCTGCGCATACCGGCCGCCAACTGCGGTCTGGTCACCATCAAGCCGGGGCACGGGGTGGTGCCCGCGGATGTCGGCGAGGGCGACTGGTTCGGCATGACCGAGAACGGCCCGCTCGCGACGACCGTCGAGGACGCGCGGCTGGTGTTCGGGATCCTCGCGGAGACGGGGCCGGTACGTCCGCAGGCCCCCGCCATGCGCAAGGTCGCCGTCTCACTGCGCAGCCCTTTGTTCGGCGTCACGATCAGCAGGCCGTACCGGGAGGCGGCCCGAGGTGCGGCCGGGGTGCTGATCAAGGCCGGTCACCAGGTCCGGCGCGCGGACCCGCCCTACCCGGCATCGCTGAGCACGACCTCGCTGGCGCACTGGACGGCGGGCGCGTCCGTCGACGCGAAGGACCTGGACCCGCGCCTGCTGACCCGTCGTACCAGAGTGCACGCGGCGATCGGCCGGCGCTTCGTGAACAGCGTGCGCACCACCGACAGCCGGGACCGGCTGCGCCTGCGCCTGGAGCCGTTCTTCACCGAGTACGACATCCTGCTCACGCCCGCGCTCGCCCGCCGCTCCCCCAAGTCCGAGCCGTGGGACGAGCGGGGCTGGCTGCGCAACGTCCTCGTCAACACCAACTACTCGCCGCTGACGCCTCCTTGGAACCTCACCGGCTGGCCGGCCATGTCCGTCCCGTTCGGCACCCTGCCCTCGGGCGCGCCCTGCGCCGTACAGCTGGTGGGCCGCCCCGGCTCCGAGGCGGAGCTGCTCGCGCTGGCGGAACAGATCGAGAAGCTGCATCCGTGGCAGCGGACGGCCCCGCTGGACTGAGTACGGCGTCGGTCCCGGGGGCGGGAAAAACTGCTGGAGGCCGCGCGGCGCCCCGTGCTTGCATGGATCGCATGATGTCCACCGACCGTCTGCTCGCCTTCGCCGCGCTGTCGTTCCTGCTGATAGTGATCCCCGGCCCCAGTGTCGTGTTCGTGATCGGGCGGGCGCTCGCGCAGGGACGCAGGGCCGCGCTGACGACCGTCCTGGGGAACACGATCGGCGCCTATCTGCTGGTCGTCGCCGTCGCGTTCGGCGTCGGGTCCGTGGTGGAGCGCTCGGTCCTGGTGTTCACGGTGCTGAAGCTGGCCGGTGCCGCCTACCTGGTGTATCTCGGCGTCAAGGCGTGGCGTGCGCGGGGTTCGCTGCGGGCCGCGTTCACCGACGGCGGGGTGCGGCACAGCGGCCTGCGCACGTTCTGGGAGGGCTTCGCGGTCGGTGTCACGAACCCGAAGACCATAGTGTTCTTCGCGGCCGTGCTCCCGCAGTTCGTCGACCGCGCCCAGGGCCGCGTCCCGCTGCAGATGCTGCTGCTCGGACTGGTCTTCAACGTCATCGCCCTCGCGTCCGACAGCGTCTGGGGCCTGGTCGCGGCCACCGCTCGCGACTGGTTCGCGCGCTCGCCGCGCCGCCTGTCCATGGTCGGCGGCATCGGCGGCCTCTCCATGATCGGCCTGGGCGTGACGGTCGCCGTCACCGGCCGCAAGGACTGAAGCGGCCGCCGGACGGAGCGGACTACTGGGCCCTACAGCGCCCGGTACATCACGTGCAGCCCCACCAGCCCGTCCCGCGGATGCTCGAACGCGTCCGGGACGGTGCCGAGAATCATGAAGCCCAGGGACGTCCACAGCCGCACGGCCGGGTTGGTCTCGACGACCGCGTTGAAGACCATGCCCCGATAGCCGTCGGCCTTCGCGGTGACCAGGATGTGCTCGGCGAGGGCGCGGCCGTAGCCCCGTCCCCCCTGGTCGGGGTCGACCATGAAGCCCGCGTTGGCGATGCCCGCGGCCGGGCCGCCGTAGTTCGGGGTGACGTAGGCCGAGGCGACGACGGTGCCGGACTCGTCCTCGACCACGTGGACGCGCTTCGCCGGATTCATCCACAGGGCCCGGGCCGCCTCCTCGGAGGTGCCCGGGTCCCAGGCGTAGGTCTCGCCGGCGGCGACGATGCGGTGCCAGAAAGGCCAGATCCGCGGCCAGTCCTCGGCCACGGCTTCTCTGATCTGCATGGGCGTCAGTCTCGCACGCCCATGTGAGACCTCAGTCGACGCTGGGCAGGATGTGCGGCTCGGCGAGGTCGTCCTCGTAGCCCGCCAACCGGATCGGGGCCGACCGGGCCCACACGTCGAGGCTGCCGATGTCGCCGGGCCGGTGGCCCGCGCGCTGCGTACGTTCCTTGGGACCCTGTTCCAGATCCGTCTTCTCTGGTGTCACCGCGCACTCCTTATGTGTCGGGTCACCCTCGGGAGGTGCAGACCGCTTCACGGTCCAGCTTCTGACGTCCCGCTCGGGTGTGAGTCGAAAGCAGTTCGGACGCGGTGGCGCCGGTACCTCATGAGAGCAGGCCGCTGTGAACCGGCTTGTCCCGGGACGGACGTGGGTGTGGGTGGAACCCGCTGGTGCTGTCCGTCCGGATCAGAGTAACCAAATGAGCGGGCCCGCGCTCGATAGGGACTGAAAACAAGGTGTAACTATCCCAAGTCCACGTGCCGCCACCGCAGATGCTATGCACCGATTCGTCGTACGGCGACCGATTTTCGGTTCACCCGGACGGCCCACACCTGCGCAAGCGTCCGCGAAGAGTGGGCGGCGCAGTTCAGATCCCGTTGGCCGAATCGCAAGGCGCCCATGATCTCCTGTCGTGCGGCAACGGCTTGTCCTGCGGGAGGACTGACGCATGGAGCTGCGCAGTGTCGAAGAGCTGATGGATCTGCTGCACGCCTGCCGGGGCTCGTGGGACGCCCCGGGCCTGCGCGGCGGTCGCGTCGATCTGCACCAACACGCGCTGCAGACCGCCGCCCTGCTGCGCCGGCGCCGTCCCGCCGACAAGGAGCTCCAGCTGGCTGGCCTCGTCCACGCCATCGGCCCGCTGCTGCGCCCCGGCGATCCGAGCGCCCACGCGGACTGCGCGGCCGACGCGGTACAGGCTCTGCTCGGCGAGCGGGTCGCGCGGCTGGTGCGCACCCACCATCGCGCCGAGGCCGGCACCGACGACGATCTGCTCAGGCTGCGCCAGGCCGACGAGGAGGGCCGCAACCCTGCCTTCGACGCGGGCGTGCTGGAGGACTGGCGGACCGTGCTGGAGATCGTCGCCGCCCGCAACTCCCGTCTCGGGGCTGTCGACTGACGGATCGTCATGAGACGGTACGGCGATGACGTCGTCGTACGGACACAAGGCGCGCGAGCCGGAGGCCAGGGGTCTGGAGGGCAGGGGTCTGGAGGGCAGGGCCGCCGTCGTCACCGGTGGCACACGCGGCATCGGGCGTGCCGTCGCCGGGCAGTTGGCCGCGGCCGGGGCGCTGGTGTGCGTGACGGCGCGGGACGCGGACGGGGTGCGGGACACCGCCGCCGAGCTGGGCGGCATCGGCGTGGCGGGCAGCGTCGCGGACCCGGCCCACCTGAGGGAGGTCACGGAGCTGGCCATGGCCGAGTTCGGCCGCCTGGACATCCTGGTCAACAACGCGGCGACGAACCAGCCGTTCGGGCAGCTGATGGACGTGGACCCCGAGGCCTGGCGGGAGGCTTTTGCCGTCAACGTCGAGGCGCCGCTGCGGCTGGTCCAGTGCGCCTGGCGGGCGTGGATGCGGGAGCACGGTGGCTCGGTCGTGAACATCTGTACAGAGGGTGTCGGTCATGTGGGCCCCAATGTCGGGGCCTACGGGACCAGCAAGACGGCCCTGCTGCGCCTGACCCAGCAGCTCGCGGGCGAGCTGGCCCCGAGGGTGCGGGTCAACTCCGTCTCCCCCGGCCTGGTCCGCACCGAGATGGCGCGGTTCGTGTGGGAGCCGGGCGAGGCCGAGGTCGCCGCGGGCCTCCCGCTCGGGCGGATCGGCGAGCCGGCCGACGTGGCGCGGGCCGTCGTATGGCTGGCCTCCGACGCGGCGGAGTGGGTGACCGGGGCGGATCTGGTGGTGGACGGAGGGACCCGGGTCCGGGCGGCACGCCCGGGCGGGTACGCCGTCCACGACCGGCTGCGGTCGGCGAGGTGAGCCGGATGTGCCCGAGGTCAATGCGGTTGCGCGGTGCCCTCCGACAGGGCTACAGGCCCAGGGGTGGACCTGCATGGGGTCGAACCACGAAGTACGCGTGACCGTCGCACCGGGCACACCGGCGCACCTCCACAACGGTAGAGCGCCGGCCTCGTGACCCGCGAGCGAATAGGCGGGCCCCACCTCCTGGCATGCCCGCTGACGCTCAGCGGGCCCTCCACCGCTCAGCCGACCGCTACCACTTCCCGGGCGCGTAGTCCTTCAGGAAGACGCCGTACACGTCCTCGCCCTGCTCGCCGCGCACGACCGGGTCGTACACCCGGGCCGCGCCGTCGATCAGGTCGAGCGGGGCGTGGAAGCCCTCCTCGGCCAGGCGCAGCTTGTCGTAGTGGGGGCGCTCGTCGGTGATCCAGCCGGTGTCGACCGAGGTCATCAGGATGCCGTCGCTCTGGAACATCTCCTGGCCGCTGGTCCGGGTCACCATGTTCATCGCGGCCTTGGCGGCGTTGGTGTTCGGGTGGCCCGCGCCCTTGTAGCCGCGGCCGAAGACGCCTTCCATCGCCGAGACGTTGACGATGTACGCGCGTCCGCTCGTCGCCTGCCGGGCGGCTCCGGCCATGACCGGGCGGAGCTTGCTGATCAGGATGAACGGCGCGGTGTAGTTGCAGAGTTGGGTCTCGAGGAGCTCCACCGGGGAGATCTGCTCGATGGTCTGCACCCAGGTGTTGGTGTCGACGACGTCGGGGACCAGACCGCCCGCGTCGATGGCGGTGCCGTCGAGGTGCCGGGCGACGCTGGCGTTGCCTGCGACCAGCGCGAGGTCGGCGACCTGCTGGGCGTCGAGGTTGCTGATGCCGACGGGCAGGGCCGCGAGGCCGTCCACCGCACCGGAGTTGAAGGCGCCGATGACGTGGTGGGCGGGGAGTTCACCGGCGGGCAGCGGGGCGCTCTCGCCGTCGACCAGGGCGGCGTACGCGGAAGGCAGCCGGCGTACGGTCTGGGTCGCGTTGTTGATGAGGATGTCGAGCGGGCCCGCCTCGGCGACCTGGTCGGCGAGGGCGACGACCTGTGCGGGGTCGCGCAGGTCGACGCCGACGATCTCCAGGCGGTGCAGCCAGTCCGCGGAGTCGTCCATGGCCTTGAAGCGGCGGATGGCGTCCTTGGGGAAGCGCGTGGTGATCGTCGTGTGGGCGCCGTCGCGCAGCAGCCGCAGCGCGATGTACATGCCGATCTTGGCCCGGCCACCGGTGAGCAGGGCGCGCTTGCCGGTGAGGTCGGCGCGGGCGTCGCGCTTGGTGCGGTTCAGGCGGGCGCAGTCGGGACAGAGCTGGTGGTAGAAGTAGTCGACTTCGACGTACCGGGTCTTGCAGGTGTAGCAGGAGCGGGGCCTCTGGAGGATGCCGGCGAGCTGTCCCTCGTCGGTGCCCGAGGAGGGCAGCAGGCCCTCGGTCTCGTCGTCGATGCGCTGGGCGGAGCCGGTCGCGGTGGCCTCGGTGACCGCCTTGTCGTGGGCGGTCTTGGCGGCCCGGCGATCCTGCCGGCGGCGCTGCTTGACCGTGCGGTAGACGCCGGCGGTGGCCCGGCGCACCGCGATCGCGTCGGGGTGGTCGACCTCCAGCTTGTCGAGTTCCTCCAGCACGCTCAGGCAGACGGCGAGCCGCTCCGGGTCGATACCGGGCCCGAACACGACCTCTTCCCCGGTCGTGGGGCCTTCCTCTGTCACCGTCATCGCGCTGCCGCTTCCCTGCTGTCCCGCGTGGCGCTCCGATCGCACCCACTGTCGAACGGCGAATTTTACGGAGCGCCGGCCCGGTCCACCAAACCCGGCGGGATCAGGAGCCGCAGGCAGTGATGAGCGTCTCCACCTCCGCGGTCAGCGCGGCGGCGAACCGATCAAGGTCCGGCACGGCCTCGGCGTCGGCGACGAGCCCGTAGTGCACGTGTCCGCGGTACGTCGAGACGGCCACCGCGAGTGCCTGGCCGCGGGCCAGCGGGGCGAGCGGGTAGACCTCGGTGACCGGGTTGCCGCCGAGCTTCAGGCCGATGCTCGGCAGCGGCACGCTGGTGACCAGGATGTCGAACCATAGCCGGGCGGCCTGGCTGACCAACGGCCCGCCGAGCCGGTGCGCGAGCGGCGGCACGTGGTCGGCGAGGAGGGCGACGGCGCCCGCGCCTCGGTTGGGTCCCGCGTCCTTGTTGCGGTTCATGGCGCCGCGGACCGTGCCGAGGCGGCTGAGCGGATCGGGGTCGTCGACCGGGAGCCGTATCAGGTAGCCGGAGAGGCGGTTGCCCTGCGGCTGGGCGGTGCGCGGCCGGCGTTTGGAGACGGGGATCAGGGCGCGCGGTGCCACGCCCTCGCTGCCGTCGCCGCGTTCGTCGAGCCAGCGGCGCAGGGCGCCCGCGACGACCGCGATCAGTACGTCGTTGACGGTGCCGCCCTCGGACTTGCGGATGCGGTGCACGTCGTCGAGGTCGATGACGACCCCGGCGGTGCGGCGGGTCCCGGTGGGCTCGGCGGTGAGCGCGGCCGAGGACTGCGTGGCGATGGTGGACACGGCCACGGAGGCGCCGATGTCGAGGGCCCGGCCGACGTCGGAGAGGGCGCCCCGGACCAGTCCGGGCAGCTTGCGCACGTCGGGCAGCAGACCGGGCTTGGGCTCCTCACGGCGCGGCCGGGGCGTGGGCAGGTCCATCGGGTCCAGGACGGCGGCGGCGAGCGTCAGGGCGCGCAGCCCGTCGGCGAGGGCGTGGTGGAACTTGAACAGCACGGCGAAGGAGACCCCGTCCTCCCCCGGCAGCACATGCGCCTCCCAGGGCGGCCGGTCGCGCTCCAGCGGGCGCTCCATGAGCCGGCCCGCGACCGCGTGGAAGTCGGCGGTGGGGGCGTGCAGCCTGATGTGGTGGAGCGGGTCGAAGTCGGGATCCGCCTCACGGGCGGCGCTCCCGAAGCGCAGGGACAGCGGCTGCCACACGTCCCGGATGCGCATCCGCAGTCCGGGTACGCCGGCGGCGCGGGCGGCCAGCAGGTCGGCGGCGTGGGCGCCGGCGGTGGGCGAGTGGGCGGAGAAGACGCCGAGCGCGCCCAGGTGCATCGGGTTCCGGTCGGACTCGATGTTCCAGAACGCCAGGTCGAGTGGAGCGAGCAGGTCGGAAGTCAAAGGCTTGCCTCGCGTCGACTAGGGGTGAGCAAGCAGTCAAGCGCCGACCAGTGATTACGGTCAAGTACGATCAAGCTACGCTCAGTTAACGGCAGGTTACGTCTCGGTCCGGTCCCGCCCCTCCTGAGAGGGGCGGGACGCGTGAGACGCCTGTGATCACTTCAGTGCTGGTGGCGCCGCTTTCGGTGATGTTCCCCACTCAGACGGCTGCGGGCCGACCGTGAAGGCCAGCGAGCGCAGGGAGCGCAGATCGCCGGTCGTGAGATACGTCCGGCCGTACGCCTTCCCGTCCGCTCGGGCCGACTGGACGTACCGGTCGGTGGCCGAGGTGCCGGACGCCGTGACGGTCAGGGCGCCGCGCGGGTAGTAGCGCCGGTCCAGGGTCAGGTCGACCCGCTCGAAGACCGGCGTGGACAGGCCCCAGGTGTCGTAGCCGGGCTGCACCGGGAAGATCCCGATCGACGACAGCACGTTCCACGCGGACATCGTGCCGAGGTCGTCGTTGCCCGTCATGCCGGTCGGACCGTCCGTGAACAGGGTCAGCGCGGCATGGACGACATCGGTCGTCTTCCAGGGCTGGCCGGTGGACAGGTAGGTGTACGGGGCGATCAGGTCGGGCTCGTTCTGCGGGTTGTACTTGTCGGCGTTGTAGTAGTCGTACGGCCCGTTGACCCACACCTCGCGCGCCGTCTTCCCCGGGTCGGCCAGCAGCCGGTCGTAGGCGAAGAAGGAGTCGAGCCGGTCGTTGGCCGCCTGCTGTCCGCCGATCAGGTCGACCATGCCCGGCAGGTCCTGCGGCACCAGCCACTGGTACTGCCAGGACGTGCCCTCGTGGAAGCCCTCGCTCTTCGCCGGGTCGGCCGGCCCGACGAAGGCGCCGGAGGCGTCACGGGCGCGGAAGAAGCCGGTCGAGGGGTCGAAGACGTTCCGGTAGCTCTGCGCCCGGGCGGCATACCGCGCGGCGTCCGCGCCGTGGCCGAGGTCCCGCGCCATCTGCGCGAGCATCGCGTCCGACAGCGCGTACTCCAGGGTGGCCGAGGCCCCGTGGTCGTAGTCCGAGTCACCGGGCTTCACGTGCGGGCGATCCTTGATGTACGGCGCGTAACCACCCGCGATGTACTCCGCGTCGGCCTCCCGGCCCACGGCCGGCGAGTCGGCGGGCGGCACCCCGTCGGCGTTCTGCTTCAACGCCCGGTAGGCCCGCTCCTCGTACCCCTTCAGCAAGCCCTGCTGATAGGCGTTGGTCAGGAACGGCGTGACCGGGTCGCCGGTCATGATGTTCGTCTCGACCGTGCCGTAGCCCCACTTGGGCAGCCAGCCGCTCTCCTCGTCGATCCTGATCACCGAGATCGCCATGTCCCGTGCCTCGCGGGGCGCGAGCAGGGAGAGGAGCTGGGACTGGGTGCGGTAGGTGTCCCACAGCGACCAGTTCTGGTAGTACGTGAAGTCCTTCGCCCGGTGGATCTTCTGATCCCACCCGGTGTACCGGCCGTCGACGTCGCTGCCGATGTTGGGCGCGAGGAACGACCGGTACAGCGACGAGTAGAAGGTCCGCCGCAGACTGTCGGAACCACCCTTCGCCCGTACGTCGTCCAGCCGTTCCTCCCAGGCCCGTTGGGCTTGGTGACGAACCGTGTCGAACGAACTCCCGCCCTCCGCACGGAGGTTGAGCGCCGCCCCTTGCGCGTCGACGTAGGACAGGGCCGTGGTCGCCTCGACCGTACGGTCCTTGCTCGTGTCGAAGCGGACGTAGGCGCCACCGCTGCCGCTCTTCGAACCGGCCGTCACCGTCGAGCCGTTCCAGGTGCCGTACGTGGTGAAGGGCCGGTCGAAGCGGGTGATCGTGTAGACGGTGTACGGCTTGGTGTCCTGGCAGAAGCCGCGGCCGGTGATGGCGGTGCGCACGGTCCGGCTGTCGAGGACCTCCACCTTCGAGGTGACCCCGCTGTGCAGCGACTGGGCCGCGTTCAGCAGGACGTTGGCCTTGTCGGTGGCCGGGAAGGTGTAGCGCTGCACGCCGGTGCGCGCGGTCGCCGTCAGCTCGGCCTCGACGCCGGTCTTCAGACCGACCTGGTAGTAGCCGGGGCTCGCCTGCTCGTCGTCGTGGCTGAACTCGGCCGCGTACTGGGCGTAGTCCGTCTGTGTCACGTCACCGGTGGTCGGCAGCACGGGCAGATCGCCGCCGAGGCCGCAGCCGACGCCGGAGAGGTGGACCAGGGAGAAGCCGCGGATGTGGTTCTGGGAGTAGTCGTAGCCGGTGTTGTGGCCTGTGTCCGGCGAGAACTGCACCATGCCGAAGGGCACGGCCGCGCCGGGGTAGGTGTTGCCGTCGTTCTCGGTACCGATGAACGGGTTGACCAGGTCGGTGAGTCGACTGTCGGGCGAGGCCTGGGCGGTGGCGGGGACGGCGAACAGCGCGGACGCTGCCACCGCCCCCGCCATGCCCAGACGCAGGCGCCGGGTCCATCTCATGCGGGAAGTCCTCCGGATGCGTGGGGGGTTCAGGGAGTCGGGCACCCTGCGGGAGTCGCTTGCGAAGCGTCACGGATCAAGGCCTGTTGGGCGGCCTTCACCCGCTGCGTGTCGGGTTTGAGCACCCTTCGGTCGTACGTCAGCAGGCCGTTCAGCTCGCCCTCGACGTCCGAGATCTGGGTGTAGACGGCGCCGTTGCTCCCCTTGCAGGCCAGGGCGTGCACCTCGGCGAGCTTGGTGAGGTAGTCGTCGGTGTAGGCGGCCGGGTCGACGTCGACGTACGACTGCTGGACCGACCAGGCGTGTCCCGGCACCGCGAGCCCGAGACCGCCGTACTCACCGCTCACGAGGGCCCGTTGACCGTCGGGATGGGGTGGCAGGGCGGGACTGGGATAGCCGTGTTCGTCGATGATGTCGCCGGTGCCGCCGTCGGTCCCGAGGTTGATGCCGGACATGCTGTTGACGAGCCGGGTCGGGTCCCAGGCCTTGGCCTGGTCGGCGATCCGGGCCTCGTCGTACTGGCCCCACCCCTCGTTGAACGTCACCCACATGACGACCGACGGACTGCTGATGTGCTCGTCGATCATCTGCTTCATCTCGCGCTCGTACTCGGCCCGGGCGGCGGTGGACGGGTTCACCCCGGCGGTCATCGCCGGCATGTCCTGCCACACCATGAGCCCCAGCCGGTCGGCCCAGTAGAACCACCGGTCGGGCTCGACCTTGATGTGCTTGCGCACGGAGTTGAAGCCCAACTCCTTGTGCACCTTGAGGTCGTAGGCGAGGGCCTCGTCGGTCGGCGCCGTGTACAGGCCGTCGGGCCAGAAGCCCTGGTCGAGCGTGGCCATCATGAAGATCGGCTTGCCGTTGAGGACCGTGCGCGGGACACCGTCCACCTTCTCGACGGCGATCGAGCGCATCCCGAAGTAGCTGCCGACACGGTCCTGGCCGACGGTCACCTTCAGGTCGTAGAGGAACGGGTCGTCGGGCGACCAGAGATGAGGCTTCTTGATGGTCAGGGTCAGCGGTCCACCGGTGCGGCCACTGGCCGTGGCGACCTTGCGTTTCCCGTCGTACGCCGTCGCCGTGATCGGTACGCCGTCCCGCACTCCCTGCGCCTCGACGGCGAGTTGGCTCTTGCCGACGTCCGGCGTGAGCTTGAGGGAGTCGACATGGTCGGTGGCGACCGGCTCCATCCAGACCGTCTGCCAGATGCCCGAGGTGGGCGTGTACCAGATGCCGCTCGGATCCAGGCGCTGCTTGCCGACCGGCGGGTTCTCACCGTCGGCCGCGTCGGTGGGGTCGTACACGCCGACGATCAGTTCCTGGGTGCGGCCGGGCTTCAGCGCGTCGGTGACGTCGGCGCTGAACTTGTCGTAGCCGCCCTGGTGTTCGGTGACCTTGACGCCGTTGACGTAGACCTCGCTGCGCCAGTCGACGGCACCGAAGTTGAGCCGCAGCCGCTTGCCGGAGCCGATCTTCCAGTCGGCCGGGACGGTGAAGGTGCGCCGGTACCACATGCGGTCCTCGTGCCGTTCGAGTCCGGAGAGCTGGGACTCGACGGGGTAGGGGACGAGGATGCGCTCGGCGAGATTCCGGCCGACCGGCGGCTGTTCACCGGCTGTGGCGGCGGCGAACTGCCAACGCCCGTTGAGATTGCGCCAGTCGGCGCGGGTCAGCTGCGGACGCGGGTACTCGGGGAGGGCGTTGTCGGGGCCCACCTGGTCGGCCCACTTGGTGCGCAGCTCGTACGTGGACCGGTTGGGGCCGCTGCTCCAGAACCCATTGGTAACGTTGCCATCGGCTCGGTTCAGGCCGCCGTTTCCGTCGTAGCGGACGTCGGCGATGCCGGGTGCGGTGCCGGTCTTGTTGCCCACCACGGGTTCGTCGAGCGCGATGAGCAGGGACTTGGGGTCGGCCGGGTCCAACGTGGCCGTGCCAAGAGGCCACTTGGCGCCGCCGATCACCGCTTCGATGTGGTCGGTGAGGCCGGCCGGGGGTGCGGCGAGGGGCTGCGCGAAGTCGAGCTTCAGGGTGCGGCCGGTGCCCGTGACCGTGGTCGCGATGGCGCCGTCGTAGTCGAATCCGTCGGGCAGACGGAACGCCGACTGCGGGATCGCCTCCTTGCTGCCGCCGGGCTGGGTCCAGCGCAGGTGGAGGTTGGAGCCGCCGTAGTGCTCGAAGTACTCGACCTTGATGTCGTAGGACTGCCCTGCGGTCAACTCGACCGGGGCGGCGGTCTGTTCGCGGTCCCAGTCGTCGACCCAGTGGTCGATGAGGAGCTGTCCGCCGACCCACAGGCGGAAGCCGTTGTCGCCGATGATCGAGAAGGTGTGGGCGCCGGTCTTCTCCGGGACGATCTTTCCGGTCCAGCGGACGCTGACGTCGTCCGAGCGGCCGGTGGTGAAGGCGAGGCGGGGTTCGAGGTTGGCGAAGTCGAGGTTCGGGTCGAAGCCGGTGGCTTTGAGCTGGTCGAAGTCGAAGGCACCGGGGGCTGATTGGGTGTAGTACTCGCCCTTCAGTCCGTGGACTTCGGGCGTCTCGTCGGCTGCGGTGGCCGCCGGGACGGCGACCAGTCCGGCGAGGCCGAGAGCCACGGCGAGGAGTAACGCGAGTCGGTTTCTGAGCCGGGTGATGCGCATGCAACCTCCATGACAACGTTGGCATGGCAAACAGTTGGCATGACAACACGGATTCCGTTGCCCGTCCAGGGACATGACAACAGGGGCCGGTCGGGTCGGTTCAGAGACGGGCTCGGTGATCGTGCAGACGTTGGCGCAGTCGTCGGACCTCTGGGACGTGGTCTCCGGGTACGGCTTCCAACTCGTCCAGCCAGACCTTGAGGTCGTCGGCCCCCTCCTGATCGACGATCACCTCCAGGTTCCGGCGGGCCGGTGTCTCGATGTCGCCGCCGCGGTCCACCAGGAGCGGGCGCAGGAGGGCGGCGAAGCAGGTGATTTCCTCGTCGTCGTCCTGGTCCGCGAGGTCGAGGACGGCACGCCAGTCCTCGCGGTGGGCGTCCAGTCCGTGTTCACGGCTGTCGAGCACCACCAGTTGCAGGCGGACCTGAATATCCACGTCGTCCTTGGCCAGGAGGTGCCGCAGGTCGGCACGCGCCTGGTCCAGGCGACCGGCCGTCTGGTGGGTGAGGGCTCGCTGCTGTCGGGCGAAGTCGTAGGAGGGGTCGATCTCCAGGGCGCGGGTGAAGTCGGCGACGGCGTCGTCCTGTCGGCCGGCCAGCCGATGCGTTTCACCGCGGTACGCGAGAGCCATGTCGAGGGCGGGATCGAGTTCGACGGCCCGGTTCAGATCGGTGAGCGCCTCCTCGTACCGTCCTGCTCGCCGATGGGAGTGTCCGCGTTCGGCGAAGTCCCACGGATCCAGGGGGTTGAGCTCGATGGCGCGGGTGAAGTCGGCGACGGACTCGTCGAGGCGTCCGGCCAGTTGGTGGACGTAACCACGCTCGCCGACGGCCCAGTCGCTCTCCGGGTCGAGCTCCAACGCCCGGTCCAGATCAGGCAGCGCCTTGTCCAGACGCCTCGCCTCCCTGTGCAGCACACCACGCTGTGTGAAGGCCCATCCGAACTCCGGGTCGAGCTCCAACGCCCGGTCCAGGTCGGCCAGGGCCTCCTCCGGTCGATCCACCTCCGAGTAGGCCACACCACGCTCGGCGATGGCCCATTCGTCCTCCGGGTCCAGCTCCACAGCCCGGTTCATGTCGACCAGCGCCTCCTGCGGACGACCCGCCTGCCGGTGCACCGCACCGCGCTGAGCGAAGGCCCACCCGTCATCCGGATCCAGCTCCACCACCCGGTCCAGATCGGCCAGCGCCTCCTGCGGATGCTCCGCCACGATGTGCACAAAAGCACGCTCGCCGAGGGTCCACGCGTCGTCCGCGTTCAGGCCCACAGCGCGGTCGAGGTCGGCCAGCGCGTCCTCCAGCCGACCCGCCTCCCGATGCACCACACCCCGCTGGGCGACGGCCCAGGCGTTGTTCAGGTCCAGGGCCACGGCGAGGTCCAGATCGGCGAGCGCCTCCTCCGGACGACCCGCCTTCAGGTGCACCTGAGCACGCTCCCCAAGGGCCCAGGTGTAGTCCGGATCGATCTCCAGCGCCTGGTTCAGATCGGCCAGTGCTTCCTCCGGACGGCCCGCCGCCGCATGCACCGCACCACGCTCGGCGATGATCGATTCGTCCTCCGGGCTCAGCTCCAACGCCCGGTTCACGTCGGCCAGCGCCTCTTCCAGGAGGCCCGCCTGTCGGTGCATCTCACCGCGCCGGTTGAGGGCCCACAGGTGGCGCGGGTCCAGCTCCAGCGCCCGGTTCAGATCGGCCAGCGCCGCTTCAGTGCGCCCCTCGTCACCGTGCAGTACGCCACGTGCGGCGAGCGCCCAGTCGTCCTTGGGATCCAGCTCCAGGGCCCGGTCCAGATCCGCGAGCGCCTGAGCCGTACGCCCCGCCTGTCGGTGGATCGCACCCCGTCGGCCGAGGGCCCACCCGAACCCCGGATCCAACTCCACCGCCCGGCTCAGATCCGCGACCGCCTCGTCGAGACGTCCCGTCTGCTCATGGACCATCGCGCGTACGGCCAGCGCCACTTCGTACCCCGGATCCAGCTCCAGGGCCCGGTCGAGGTCGGCGAGCGCGGGCCCGGGGTGGCCCTCGATGAGATGCGCCAGGCCTCGCTGGCACAGGACCCAGTCGATGTCGGAGTCGAGTGCGAGGGCACGGTCGAAGGCGAGGATCGCGTCGTCGGGGCAGCCCCGCCACAACTCGACGACTCCGCTCATGGCGTGCGACCGCACCAGCCCGGGATCCAGCTCGAGCGCATCGGTCAGTTCGTGCAGCGAGTACGGGTCGAAATCGAGCCAGTGCCAGACGACGCCCCGTTCCTCAAGGGCCGCGGCATTGGTCGGATCGATGTCGATCGCACGGCCGAGTTCGGCGCTCGCGTCATCCAGACGGTCCGCGTGGTGCAGGTACCGGCCCCGGTACAGGTGAGCGCTCGCGCGGGCCGCCGGGCTCAGATCGGGAGCCGCCAGCAGGGCGGTCAGGCCGTCGTGGACGCCTTGCCCACCGGCCGCCGCCGAGGTCAGGCGACGGCCCCAGTCAGCGACGGCGGGCGCGTCGCTGTCGACGCCGGCCCTGGTGAGCAGGTCGGCCCAGCGGCGCAGGGTAGGCAGATCCTGGCCGGCCGCGTGGATCATCTCTTCGAGGGCGGCCGTGAGGTGTTGTGCGGGGTGGGCGCACAGGCGGTGGTAGGTCTCGTCGAGACGGTGACCGCGCCAAGTGCCGTCCGCCCAGCGCTTGTCGGCCGCCAGGCTCGCCTCGCGGGCCGCGCGCAAGTCGGCGAAGGCGTCCGCGAGCCGGGTGTGGTCGTCGCTCAAGTTCTGCGGCGAACTCGCCCGCCGGCGACGGAGCATGCTCGTGCGTACGACGTCGTGGTACTGGACATACCCGTCACGGCCGGTGACGAACGGCTGGGCGCGCAGCCACGCGAACAGGTCGGGCTCGGCCGCCGGGAAGGCCGTACGGAAGATCTCCTCGTCGCACCGGAGCGGCAGCGAGCAGCCGAGGACGGTGTCCCGCTGCCCGGTGTCGTCGATCCGGTCGAGGTAGCTGTCGACGGCGATGTCGACCGGCTCCCCGACCGATTCGTCCGCGGCGACGGGCGCGGGGCGGGTGCCCGCGAGCAAGTCCAGGAGGAGGGGCAGGCCCAGGGCGGTGTCCAGGACGGACGTGATCGCCGTCTCGTCGGTCGCTCCGCGGGCCGCGAGCAGGTCTCTGGCCTCGCGGTCGGTGAAGGCCTCCAGCGGCACCTCGGTCACGTGGGCGCGGAGTCGGGTCCAGTCGCTCTCGTCCAGCGGGTCCTGGCCGGCCAGCACCACGACGACGTTTCCGGGCAACGGGCCGAACCTGTCCAGCAGGAGTGCGCGCACCCACTCGTCCAGAAACTCGCCGGACCGCTCCCAGGTGTCGAAGAACAGCACCAGGAACGGCTGTTGACGGGCGAGACGGACCAACTCGGTCAGGAAAGCTGTGCTGAGCCGGGCGACCGTATCGGCGTCGTGTTCGTCGGTCCCACGTTCGCGCGGCCGTTGGTCACGCTCCGTGACACGCGCCCAGTCGACGGGCCGGCTGATCATGGCGGGGCTCGCCCTCCAGGGGACGACTGTGTCGCCCGGAGTCGGTGCGGACGCGCCCTTCGGGGACTGAGTCGGGGCCTGACCGCTTGGCGCGGGAGGTTGCTCCTCGGGGGCCACAGCCCGCCCGTCGGCCTCGCGCTGTCTCTCGTCGAGCTCCGGCCCCGCGCCGAAACCCTTCAACCGGCCCGCCGGGAAGCCGAGTTCGGCGCCGACGGCCTCCATCGCCTCCGCGACACCGCACAGCGCCGACGCGTCGACCATCGCGGTCGCTGCGCCGTGCGCACGTGCAGTGGCTTGCCAGTGCAGCAGCAGCGTCGACTTGCCCACCCCTGCGACGCCGTGCACATGGATGAGCCGTCGGGAGCCGTCCGGGCCGGGATCGCGCGCGATGCCGGCCGCGAACAGGGCGCGCTCCGCATCCCGGCCGACGAACACCTCTTGTTCGCGGTCCCTGGTCAACTCTGCGCTCGACGGCCGCTGTTCGTCCCCCTGCGACCGTCGTGCGTTCCCCCGTACCATCCGTTCCCCTCCCCCGGCGAGGAGGCTACGTCACCAACTGTCCCTTCCCCAAGGCAATTACTCCGCCCTTGGAGACGGTGTACAGCTCGCCGTCCCGCTCCGGGTTGACGCCGATCGTCGCGCCCGGCGGTACCTCGACGTTCTTGTCGAGGACCGCGCCGCGCACCACCGCGCCCCGGCCGATGTGGACGTTGTCGTGCAGGATCGAGCCCTGGACCACCGCGCCGGGGTCGACCACGACGCCCGGTGACAGGACCGACCGCGTGACCTGGCCGCGGATCAGGCAGCCCGCGCTGATGATGGACTCGCCCGCGATGCCCCCGGCGTTGAAGCGGGCCGGGGAGAGCTGGTTGGAGTGGGTGTAGATGGGCCAGCTGCGGTTGTAGAGGTTGAAGGCGGGGCGCTCGGCGATGAGGTCCATGTGGGCGTCGTAGTACGCGTCGAGGGTGCCAACGTCCCGCCAGTAGCCCTGGTCGCGGGTGGTCTCGCCCGGCACGTGGTTGGCGCTGAAGTCGTAGAGCTGGGCCTCGCCGCGGTCGGTGAGCTGGGGCAGGATCGAGCCGCCCATGTCGTGCACGGAGTGCCCGTCCTCGGCGTCCCGCTGGAGCGCCTCGATCAGGACCTTGGTCGTGAAGACGTAGTTGCCCATCGAGGCGAAGACGCACTCGGGGTCGTCCGCCAGGCCGGGCGGGTCGGCGGGCTTCTCCAGGAAGCGCTCGACGGTCAGGCCGTCCGAGCCGGGGCTGATGACACCGAAGGACGAGGACTCGGTGCGCGGGACGCGGATCCCGGCCACCGTGACGCCCGCGCCGCTCTCGATGTGCTGGGCGAGCATGTGCCGCGGATCCATGCGGTACACGTGGTCGGCGCCGAACACGGCGACGTACTCGGGCCGCTCGTCGTAGATCAGGTTCAGCGACTGGAGGATCGCGTCGGCGCTGCCCAGGTACCAGCGCGGGCCGAGCCGCTGCTGGGCCGGGACCGGGGTGACGTAGTTGCCCAGCAGGCTGGACATCCGCCAGGTCTGGGTGATGTGCCGGTCCAGCGAGTGCGACTTGTACTGCGTCAGCACGCAGATGCGCAGGATGTCCGCGTTGACGAGATTGGAGAGAACGAAATCGACGAGACGGTACGTACCGCCGAAGGTGACCGCGGGTTTCGCGCGGTCCGCGGTCAAGGGCATCAGCCGCTTGCCCTCTCCGCCCGCAAGCACGATTCCGAGCACCGAAGGACCACCCCGACGCATGGCCGCTCCCCTCACCGTGGTTGACCCATGCCTGCCCTTGAGCTGGGCGGAGTAAGCCTGTTCGAAGCCAGCTCCGTACTACTACCCCTGTTTGAGGATCTCCTCGTAAAGCCGGACCGTACGGCGGGCGACCGCGTCCCAGCCGAACTCGCCCACCGCGCGCTCCCGGCCCGCCTCGCCCATCCGCCGGGCGGCCTCCGGGTCGCCGAGGACCGAGTCCAGCGCTCGCGCGAGGTTGGGCTCGAAGTCCTCGTCCACGGTGACCAGCAGCCCGGTCTTGCCGTCGTCCACGACCTCGGGGATGCCGCCGACCCGGGAGGCCACCACGGGCGTGCCGCAGGCCATCGCCTCCAGGTTGACGATCCCGAGCGGCTCGTACACCGAGGGGCACACGAACACGGCGGCGTGCGTGAGGAGCTGGATCACCTCGGGGCGCGGCAGCATCTGCGGGATCCAGTGCACGCCCTCGCGGACGCTGCTCAGCTCCTGGTAGAGCTCGCGGAACTCGCGGTCGATCTCCGGGGTGTCGGGCGCGCCGGCGCACAGGACGACCTGTGCGGCCGGGTCGATGTCCCGTACGGCCCGCAGCAGGTGCGGGACGCCCTTCTGGCGGGTGATGCGACCGACGAACAGGACGAACGGGCGATCCCGGTCCAGGCCGATGCGGTCCAGGACGTCGGTGCCGTGGTCGGGCCGGTAGAGCGCGGTGTCGATGCCGTTGTGCACGATGTGGACCTTGGCCGGATCCAGCGCCGGGTAGCAGGTGAGGATGTCCTCGCGCATGGCCCCGGACACGGCGATCACGGCGTCGGCCGTCTCGATCGCGGTGCGCTCGGCCCAGCTGGACAGGGCGTAGCCGCCGCCGAGCTGCTCGGCCTTCCAGGGGCGCAGCGGCTCCAGGGAGTGGGCGGTCATCACGTGCGGTATGCCGTACAGCAGCTTGCCGAAGTGTCCTGCGAGGTTGGCGTACCAGGTGTGGGAGTGCGCGAGCTCGCGGCCTTCGAGCCCCGCGGCCATGGCGAGGTCGACGGAGAAGGTGCGCAGGGCGTCGTTGGCGGTGTCCAGGGCGGCCCAGGAGCGGTGGCGTACGACGCCCACGCCGCGGCCCTCGCCCCAGCAGTGCACCTCCAGGTCGACCAGGGAGCTCAACTCCCGGGCGAGGAACTCGACATGGACACCCGCGCCGCCGTACACGTCCGGCGGGTACTCCCGGGTCAGCAGTCCCACTCGCACCCACAACCCCCTGGTCTCCGCAGCCGGTTCCCACATGGTCACCCAGATGTGCCGCGCGCGGAAGAGCAACTCGGGGGCCCGCGGGAATCGGCGCCCCTTCGAACACGAAAAGTTACGGAATTTTCTTAAACATCCGATAACAGGTTTTTGTCAGCATATGCGAAACTTGGAGGTAAGGGCCGGGTACCTGTCCGGCCGTGCGTAGTACCGAGCGGACCTCGAGTGCGGTGCGGGCGGCGGTCTCGGGGGCGAGGTCCACGAAGGCCAGTAGTACCAAGGCCTCTAGGGGGTGCGGCCCCGAGGAGTCCACCCCGTGTCACCCACCCTGGGGAGGACAACGCCCGATTCGTACTCCATCGGCAGTAGGACCCAATGCCTGCTCAGGGACGACGACGGGAACAGTTCGACAGGGCATCGTGTTCGGTATGAAGGACGACCGTTCGCCGCGCCGGGCCCAGCGCCCCCGCCTCACGCAGAGGAGCAGCTCATGAATGCCCTCGCGTTGTCCGTGCTGCTGTCGCTCGTGTCCGCCGTGGCCTACGCCGGCGGCGCGATCGTGCAGGAGCACGTCGCGGTGTCCTCCCCGGACGAGCAGTACGCGCCGCTGCGCCGCCCGACCTGGTGGGCGGCGGTCGCGTTGAACGGCCTGGGCGGCATCCTGCACGTGGCGGCGCTGGCCTACGGCCCGCTCAGCCTGGTGCAGCCGCTCGGCGCCCTCACCATCGTCTTCGCGCTGCCCATGGCGGCGCTCTTCGTGGGCCGCAAGGCCGGTGCGACCGCCTGGCGGGGCGCGATCATGGCGACCGTGGGCCTGGCCGGTCTGCTCTCCCTGGTCGGCGCGTCCGACTCGCAGTCCCTCGACACCGCCCAGCGTGTGGGCGTGGCCGTGGTCACCGGCGGTGTGGTCGTGGCCCTGATGATCGCGGGCCGCGCCGCCCACCGGCACCCGGCGGTGCGCAGCATGCTGCTCGCGACCGGGTCCGGCATAGCGTTCGGCATGTCCTCGGTGTTCACCAAGACGGTGGCGGTCGACTGGAGCGGCGGTGTGACCGCCTCGGACCTGCCCTCCCTGGCCGTGATCGGTGTCTTCGCCACGGCCGGCATGCTGCTGTCCCAGGCCTCCTACCGCGGCGCGGGCCTCGCGGCCCCGCTGGCCACGCTGACCGTGGTGAACCCGGTGATAGCGGCTGCTGTGGGCATCACGATGTTCGGCGAGACCTTCCGCTACGGCACCACGGGCACGGCGCTCGCGCTGAGCTGCGGTGTGGTGGCGGCCGGCGGCCTGATCCTGCTGACGACCGAGCGCCTCTCCCGCACCACCCCGGAGACGGCCCCGGTCCTGCCCGAGCCCGCCGCCGCGGCACCCGCCGAGGAACACCTGGCGGCGCTGCCCGAGCAGCCGGTGGCCGCGCGCCACGAGAACGTGCGGGAGCGCGAGGAACTCCGTGAGGAGATCCTCGTACCGGCACAGGCTCAGGGAGCGGCCGCGGACCCGTCCTACGACGGGGACGCCGACTCCTCGTCCCCCGCCGCGGACACGAGCAGGGACGAGGACGACGAAGCGCCGGCGCCCTACGGCTTCCACGGTCCCTTCTTCGGCGGCACCTACCTGCCGTTGCCACTCGTGGATCGGCACCGGGTACGCGTCAAATCTTGACGCCACCGGCCCTGAGATACGCGAGAGGGTCGATGTCCGTACCGAATCCGGGCCCCGTCCGCACTTCGAAGTGCAGATGCGGGCCCGTGGTGTTTCCGGTGGACCCCGAGCGCCCGAGCCGCTGCCCCTCGCCCACCGACTGCCCGGCCCGCACGGAGATGGCCGACAGATGGGCGTACTGGGTGTAGCGGCCGTCGGCGTGCCGGAGCACCACCTGGTAGCCGAAGGAGCCGCCCCAGCCGGCGGTGACGACCTTGCCCGCCCCGACCGCCTTCACCGAGGTGCCGGTGGGGACGGGAAAGTCGACGCCGGTGTGGTAGCCCTTCGACCACGAGGAGCCGGTCGCGTGGTACTGGGTGCCGGTGGCCGCGTTCACCGGGGCGACGAGGGAGTGCCGGGTGCCGGCCTTCTCCTCGGTCTTCTTCTCGACCTTCTCCTCGGTCTCGGTGGACGTCTTCTTCTTCGTCTCCGTGGCCGTGCTCGCCGTGGTGTGCGTCTTCGGCGTCGCCTTCGCCCGCAGGTCGAGCCGCTGGCCCGGCATGATCAGGTCGGGGTCGGAGCCGACGGTCTTCCGGTTCGCGGCGTACAGCCGCTGCCAGCCGCCCGGGACGTGCTCGGTCTCGGCGATCTCGGAGAGGGAGTCGCCACGGACCACCGTGTACATCTCCGCCGTGCCCGCCCTGGACTGGGGCGTGGTCTGCGGCTGCACGTCCTGCACGGAGGTCCTGCCGGTCTTCTTCGTGCTCTTCTTGGCCGTCTGCTCGGCGCTCTGCCCGCCGCCGCCCGCCGGGTGGATGTCCGGGGTGTCACCGCCGCGGGTCAGCCCGGCCCGTACCGAGCACACCGGCCAGGCGCCGGGCCCCTGTCCGTCCAGGACCTTCTCGGCGACGGCTATCTGCTGGTCCTTGGTGGCCAGGTCGGCGCGCGGCGCGTACTTGGTGCCGCCGTACGCCGCCCAGGTCGACCGGGTGAACTGGAGCCCGCCGTAATACCCGTTGCCGGTGTTGATGCTCCAGTTCCCGCTCGACTCGCAGGCGGCCACCTTGTTCCAGGTGGACACGTCGGCGGCATGGGCCGAGCCGGCTCCGATGAGCGGAATCGCCATGCCGACGCTGCCCGCCGTGACGGTGAGCGAGGCGCGGTTGATCGTGTTGGGCTGATACCGGCGGTGCCGGCCGCGTACGGCCATGTCCCAAGCCCCCATCGACAGGCGTCAGGCAGGAAGGCCAAAACTAAGCGCCCCGAACAGGCCATGACAAGACGGGAAATCAGCCTCCCTGTCTCACAAGTGACCAGGAATAAACCCTCGTTGTGTTTCGGCTGAGGCAGGTGGGGTTGGCTGTACGTATCTGCGGACGGCATGTCACGCACTCCGGACGTGCGCCCCACGTACCGGCACGTCAGGATGGTCGGTGGGGCGATACTGACGGGCACGACCGGCACCACCGAAATCGGATCCTCTAGGAGCCAACCGAATGAGCACTTCAGCCCAGATCGGCGTCACGGGTCTCGCGGTCATGGGCCGCAATCTCGCCCGTAACTTCGCCCGCAACGGCTATACGGTCGCGCTGCACAACCGGACGGCGGCGCGCACGCACGCCCTGGTCGAGGAGTTCGGGAACGAGGGCGACTTCATCGCGGCCGACACCGCCAAGGAGTTCGTCGCCGCGCTGGAGCGGCCCCGGCGGCTGGTCATCATGGTCAAGGCCGGTGAGCCCACCGATGCGGTGATCCAGGAGTTCGCCCCGCTCCTCGAGCCCGGCGACATGATCATCGACGGCGGCAACGCGCACTTCGCGGACACCCGGCGCCGCGAGCGCGACCTGCGCGAGCAGGGCATCCACTTCGTCGGCATGGGCGTCTCCGGCGGCGAGGAGGGCGCGCTGCACGGCCCGAGCATCATGCCGGGTGGCCCGAAGGAGTCGTACGACTCGCTCGGCCCGATGCTGGAGAAGATCTCCGCGAAGGCCGCGGACGAGGCGCCCTGTGTCACGCACGTGGGCCCCGACGGCGCCGGGCACTTCGTGAAGATGGTCCACAACGGCATCGAGTACGCCGACATGCAGCTGATCGGCGAGGCGTACCAGCTGCTGCGCGATGTCGCCGGGTACTCCCCCGCGCAGATCGCCGAGATCTTCCGCACCTGGAACACCGGCCGGCTCGACTCGTACCTGATCGAGATCACCGCCGAGGTGCTGTCCCACGTGGACGCGGACACGGGCAAGCCGTTCGTGGACGTGGTCGTCGACCAGGCCGAGCAGAAGGGCACCGGCCGCTGGACGGTCCAGATCGCCCTCGACCTCGGCGTCCCGGTCTCCGGTATCGCGGAGGCGGTCTTCGCCCGCTCCCTCTCCGGTCACGCGGCGCTGCGCGAGGCCTCGCGCGGTCTGGCCGGACCGACGGCGTCGCCGCTGGGCGAGGCCGAGGCGGCGGCCTTCGCCGACCAGGTCGAGCAGGCGCTGTACGCGTCGAAGATCGTGTCGTACACGCAGGGCTTCCACGAGATCTCGGCGGGCAGCGACGAGTACGACTGGAACATCGACCTCGGCGCGGTCTCCTCGATCTGGCGCGGCGGCTGCATCATCCGCGCGGCCTTCCTGGACCGCATCCGCGAGGCCTACGACACCCGTCCCGACCTGCCGAGCCTGCTCTCCGACGAGACGTTCGCGCGGGAGATCGCGGCGGCGCAGGACGACTGGCGCGAGGTGCTGATCGCCGCGACCCGCCAGGGCGTGGCGACCCCGGGCTTCGCCGCGGCCCTCGCCTACTACGACGGCCTGCGCGCGGAGCGCCTGCCCGCCGCGCTGACGCAGGGCCAGCGCGACTTCTTCGGCGCGCACACCTACCGGCGCACGGACAAGGACGGCTCGTTCCACACGCTGTGGGGCGGGGACCGCTCGGAGGTCACCGCGTAGCGCTCGCGCGCGGCGGCAAGCGGGAAAAGACAAGGAGACGGTGGTCGGACGCCCTCGACGGGCGTCCGACCACCGTCTCTTCGTGCGTGCCCGCTCAGGTCAGCGGTGAGCCCGGTTCCGGGGCCGGCATCGGGTCCGGGCGGACCGGATCGGGGGTCGGTGCCGGACCCGGCGGTGCCGGCGCCGGGGGCGGCGGGGTGGGGGTCGGCGGCGGCGGGCTCGGCGTGGGGGCCGGGCCTGGAGGCGCCGGCTCGGGGCCCGGGGAAGGGTACGGGTCCGGCACGGGGGCCGGTCCGGGTGTGGGGCTGGGGTAGGGCTCGGTCATCGAGGCCTCCTCGGTGCGTGCGGGTGGATGTCTGCTCTGGACTACTCCCCCCGCGTACCCGACACCCGCGTTCACACTCGCGCTCCCGTGTGACGGTACGAGGACCAAGTGGGCCGAGGGGCGGTCAGAACCGTCCGGGGTGCGCCACCAGCCACTCCTTCGCCGCGCGCAGCAGCTCCGGGTCGGACGGCGGGGCGACCTCGGGGTGGCGGGCGGCCCATTTGACGACGTACGGGCAGAGCGGGGCGACGACGATGCCCTCGCGCTCGGCGATGGCGTACACCTCGCGTGCGAGCCGGCCCGCGATGCCCTTTCCCTCGTGGGCCTGCTCCACGATCGTGTGGACCGGGACCAGGGCGCGCTCGGGGGATTCGAGGACGAAGTACTGGATGTGGCCGACGACTTCGCCGTCCGCGCCGCCGTCGCCGAAGGCCTCCAGGCGGCCCGCCGCCCGGTCGTCGCGGATCTCGATGTCGCTCATGAACACGCTCCTGGGAATCGGCGGATCAGGCCGGTACGGCCGGCGTCGGTCTCCCGAGCGTAACGGACGATGATCACTCGATCACAAGGAACCCGGGATGGGCGACGGCCGCCCGGCGAGGGGTCCCGCCGGGCGGCCGTCGGCACCGAAGTCCCGCTACTGAGCCGGGCTCCCCGGTACGGGAAGCGCGGGCAGAGGCAGGGGCGGGAGCGCCGGCAGCGGCGGCACCGCGCTGCCCAGGACGCCGGTGACCAGGGAGAGCACCGGCGACAACAGGCCGGTGACCGCGCCCAGTACCGCGCCCAGGTCGAGGGAGGACAGTGCCGAGACCAGCTTGTCGACCGCCGACTGGAGCTGGGCCACGGCGTCGGAGATCGGGTCGGCGGCCAGGGCCGTCGCACTGTCGGGGGCGGCGGGCCGCTCCTGCACGCGCTGCCTGAGCGAGGCGTACGCGGTCTCGACGGCCTTGGTGTACGCGGCGGCCTCCGTCGCGTCGAGGGGCCGGCCGGTGCGGTCGGTGAGGTCGCTCAGCACGCCGAGCAGGGGGTCGGCCGCGGCGGTACCGCGGACCTCCCGCAGGTCGTCGAGCCATACGCCGAGGTCCTGCGCCCCGGCGGCCGTGGACGCCCCGGGGACGGACGACTGCGCGGAGGCGGTGCCGACGACGGGGCCGAAGACCAGCGCGGCGCAGAGGAGGGACGGCAGGAGCAGTCCACGGGAAACCAGGGGGGACATGCACATTCCTTTCGGGGGCTGTCAGGTGCAGCTCTCTAGGGCTCACCGTGAGAACCCCGTCGGCACCCCGCAACCGGCCGCGCGCCGGGCTCCCCGCCCCCTTGTGCCTTCGAGAAAGCGCCTACCTGCGGGTTCTCGCCCACGCACACCGTCTTCCGTACCGCCCGCGCATTCGGCCGTCAGGGTACGGGCCGCTTCACGCGGCCGCCTCACGTGAGGTGTCCGCGACCGCGTCCTCCGGCTGCCGCGCGAACTGCGTCCGATACAGCTCGGCGTACCGTCCACCCGCCGTCAGCAACTCGTCGTGCGTGCCGCGTTCCACGATCCGGCCCGACTCGACGACCAGGATCTGGTCGGCCGAGCGGACGGTGGAGAGGCGGTGGGCGATGACCACCGCGGTGCGGCCCGACAGTGCCTCGGTCAGCGCCTCCTGGACGGCGGCCTCCGAGGTGTTGTCGAGGTGGGCGGTGGCCTCGTCGAGGATGACCACGCGCTGACGGGCCAGCAGCAGCCGGGCGATGGTCATGCGTTGGCGTTCGCCGCCGGAGAGGCGGTAGCCGCGCTCGCCGACCACCGTGTCGAGGCCGTCGGGCAGGGACCGTACGAGATCGTCGAGGCGGGAGCGGCGCAGGGCGTCCCACAGCTCGGCCTCGGTCGCGCCGGGCCTGGCCAGTTGGAGGTTGGCGCGGACGGTGTCGTGGAAGAGGTGGCCGTCCTGGGTGACCATGCCGAGCGTGGCGCGCAGGGAGGCACCGGTCAGGTCGCGGACGTCGGTGCCGCCGATGCGTACGGCGCCCTCGTCGACGTCGTAGAGGCGCGGCAGGAGTTGGGCGATGGTCGACTTGCCCGCGCCGGAGGAGCCGACGAGGGCCACGGTCCGGCCGGGTTCGGCGCGGAAGGAGATGCCGTGCAGGACCTCGGCGCCGCCGCGGGTGTCGAGGGAGGCGACCTCCTCCAGGGAGGCGAGCGAGACCTTGTCGGCGGACGGGTAGCCGAAGCGGACGTTCTCGAACTCGACGGCGACCGGGCCCTCGGGCACCTCGCGGGCGGTCGGTTTGTCGGTGATCAGGGGCTCCAGGTCCAGTACTTCGAAGACGCGCTCGAAGCTGACCAGCGCGCTCATCACCTCGACCCGGGCGCCGGCCAGCGAGGTGAGCGGCGCGTACAGACGGGTCAGGAGGAGGGCGAGGGAGACGACCGCGCCCGGCTCCAGGGTGCCGCGCAGGGCGAACCAGCCGCCGAGTCCGTAGACCAGGGCGAGCGCCAGGGACGAGACGAGGGTCAGGGCGGTGATGAACGCCGACTGGGCGGTCGCGGTGCGGACGCCGACGTCACGGACCCGGCGGGCACGGGCCGCGAACTCCTCGGACTCCTCCTCCGGGCGCCCGAAGAGCTTGACGAGGGTGGCGCCGGGGGCCGAGAAGCGCTCGGTCATCCGGGTGCCCATCGCCGCGTTGAGCGTGGCCGCCTCGCGCTGCATGCCGGCCATGCGGCTGCCCATCCGCCGGGCCGGGATCACGAACACCGGGAGCAGCGCCAGCGCGAGCAGGGTGATCTGCCAGGACAGGGTGAGCATGACGGCGAGGGTCAGCAGCAGCGTGACCAGGTTGCTGACCACTCCGGACAGGGTGTTGCTGAACGCGCGTTGGGCGCCGATGACGTCGTTGTTGAGACGGGAGACGAGCGCGCCCGTACGAGTACGTGTGAAGAACGCGACGGGCATGCGCTGCACATGATCGAACACAGCCGTCCGCAGATCGAGGATGAGCCCTTCCCCCAGGGTCGCCGAGAGCCTTCGGCCGAGGATGCCGAGCGCCGCCTCCAGAACCGCCATCAAGGCGATGAGCAGGGCGAGGCGTACGACCGTGCCCTCGTCGCCGCCCGACACGATCGCGTCCACGACGCGTCCGGCCAGGACGGGGGTGGCGACGGCGAGCAGTGCGGTCACCACCCCGAGCACCACGAACCGGGCGATGCGCGCCCGGTGCGGACGGGCGTAGGCGCCGATGCGGCGCAGGGTGGCGCGGGCGAAGGGGCGGCTCTCCTGTTGGGCGTTCATGACACTCTGCAGCTGTGTCCACGCCGTGGTCTCCATGCTCATGGGAGAGAACGTAGAACCTCAAGCATCCTTGAGGTCAAGGCGCCTTCGAAGCCTCCGCTCCCCAGGAACCCCCACGCCCCCCATTCCCTCAAGGACTCCAAGGACCCCATGACAGCCCCTCCCCAGCCGCTGTCCGTCTGTAAGCCTCTGGCCGTGATTCAGCCACCCGCCGTTGGCGCGGTGCGGAGACCCTCTTCAGATGTGACCACGGTTCAGCTCCCCGAAGGACCACTCCCCAAAGGACGATTCCCCCGACGCGTCCCGGTCCGCCAGATCCTGTGTCTGCTTCCGCTCCTGCTGGTCGTCGCCGTCGCCGTGCAGCACTGGTCGGTGCTGGCCGAGGGCTTCGGCCATCTCCGGGAGGCCCAGTTGCCCTGGCTGCTGGCCGCGGTCGGCGCCACCTGTCTGACCTGGGTGGCGGCCGCCTTCACCCGGCAGGGCGCGGTCGTCGACCGGCTGCCCCGACGGCGGCTGCTGGCCACGCAGTTCGCGGCCGGCTCCGCCAACCACCTCCTGCCCACCGGCCTCGGCGCGAGCGCCGTCAATCTGCGGTTCATGTCGGTCTGCGGGATCCCGCTCGCCCGCTCCTCGGCCGCGCTCGCCCTGTATCTGCTGGCGGAGTGCGTCGCCAGGGTGGGCCTGCTGGTCGCTCTGCTGCTGGTGTTCCCGGGTGCGCTGCGGTTCGGTGAGCTGCTGCCCGAGGGTGCGATCGGCCCGCTGCTGATCGCCGTCGGCGGCGTACTGCTCGTGGCGGGTGCGGTGTTCGCGTTCGTACGACGGCTGCGGACGGCCGCGCTGTCCTTCCTCCGTACCGCGCTGGGCGAACTGCGCTCGGTGCACACCCGGCCCTCCCGCGCCCTCGCCCTGTGGGGCGGCTCGCTCGCCTTCCCCGCGCTCCAGGCGGCCGGGCTGGTCCTGGTCGGACAGGCGCTCGGCCTGTCGGTGCCGCCCGCGCACATGGCGGTGGCCTATCTGGCGGCGACGGTCGCGGTCGCGCTGGTCCCGACACCGGGCGGTATCGGCTCCGTGGAAGCGGCGCTGATCGTGGCGTTGGTGGCGGCGGGCGGCCCGGCGGCCGTGGCGACGGCGGTGGTGCTGGCGTATCGGATCATCACGGTGTGGCTGCCGTTGCTGCCGGGGGCGTTGACGCTGGGTGCGTTGGTGCGGTTGAAGGTGATCTGAGCCCGGTCGGCCTGATCGGGTGGTGTCACCAGGGGACCGGCTTGCCGTCCCGGAAGAAGCCGCCGGTGGGCCCGTTGTCGGGCAGGGTGGCCGCCCAGACGATTCCGGCGGCGCCGTCGGCGACGGGCCGGCCACCGCCACCGCCCATGTCGGTGGCGACCCAGCCGGGGCAGATGGCGTTGACGAGGACGCGCTGCCGGCGCAGTTCGCCGGCGAGCAGGCAGGTGAGGGCGTTGAGCGCGGCCTTGGAGACGCCGTAGGCGGGGGTGCCGCCGCTCATCGAGTGCAGGGAGGCGGCCTCGCTGCTGACCATGACCACCCGTGGATGCGGGCTGCGCCGCAGCAGCGGAAGCAGCGCTTGGGTGACCCGCCAGGCGCCGAACAGGTTGGTGTCCAGGGCGCGTTGGACCTCGGCCAGATCCGCGGACCGGGCCTGGGCCCAGGTGTCGTAGAGGATCGCGGCGTTGTTCACGACGACGTCGACGCGCCCCACCTCCCGGGTGACCCACTCGCCCATGGCGGTCACGCTCGCCGCGTCGGAGACGTCGAGCTGGACGGCGGTCACGCGCTCGCCCCGCGGGTCGATGCGGGCCGCGGCGGCACGGCCCTTGGCGAGGTCACGGGAGCCGAGCAGTACCCGATGCCCTCGGTCGGCGAGCTGCCGTACGACCTCGTATCCGATGCCTCGGTTGGCGCCGGTCACGAGGGCGACCGGCGGGGCCGTGCGCTCGGCTGCCATCGGCACTCCCTCGGTATGGGACCAGCACGGGATCAGTACGGGACCTTCAGCCTCGCACAGCGGGTGGATCAACGGACCGCCGATCAACTCCACGGGGTGGACTGTGCGAGATCGGGGGTGTTCATGACCGGCCGATCGGGGCCGTTCACGGCCGGCCGACCGTCACCTCGACCGGACCGCCCTCCGAATCGACCGCGCCCGCCCAGCCGGCGGCGAGCCGCACCGTGCGGTTCGGGACGGCCGTCCAGACGCGCTGGCGGTGCAGCAGGCGGCCGTCCTGGGTGACGTGCAGGAGGGGGCGGTTGAGGAGGGTGGTGGTGCGCAGGACGTACGGGTGACGGTCGGTCGGGGTGACACGGTTCGGGGCGATCCACCGCAGGGGCGGGGCGACGGTGAGGGGGACGCCGGTCGGCCAGGTCGTACCCGTGAGCCACTCCCGGACGGCGCGGGCCGTGTGCGTCCCCTCTTCGGCCGCCGTGGCCGCGCTCTCCACGGCGTGCAGCAGACTGCCGGCCGCGAAGACGCCGGGGCTGGAGGTGCGCAGGGCGCCGTCGACGGCGGGGCCGCGGGTGCCGGGGTCCAGGTCGATGCCGCCGCGTCGGGCGAGTTCGTGGTCGGGGACGAAGTCGCCGGTGAACACGACGGTGTCGCAGGGCAGTACGGCCGTACGGCCCGCCCGGTGCCGCACCCGGACGCCCGACAGACGCCCGTGGCCGAGGAGTTCGACGACGGTCGTGTCGGTCAGGAGTGGGACGCGGTGGCGGAGTCGGGTGGTCTGGGCGCGGACCGGCATGGACTGGGAGTACGGCAACTCCGTGACCATGGCGACGACATCGGCTCCGGCCGCCACCACCGTGTCGGCGGCGGCGTAGGAGACGTCCTCCGCGCCGACGACCACCGCTCGGCTGCCGATCCGCTGTCCGTGGAGGTGGACGGCCTGCTGGAGTTCGCCGGTGGTGAGGACGCCGGCGGGCCGGGTGCCGGGTACCAGCCGGGCGGCGCGGGGGCGTTCGCGGGCGCCGGTGGCCAGGACGATCGCACGGGCGCGGAGGGTCTCGGGGCCGTCGGGACTCACGGTGGTGAGCGACAGGGGGCCCACCCAGTCGAGGGCGGTCACTCCCGTGCGGACGACCGCGCCCGCGCGTGCCGCCGCCGTGGTGAGCAGGCGGGCGTAACCGGGGCCGGTGAGCGGATGCAGCCACGTACCGAAGCCGCCGTGGGCGCAGTGCCGCGGCACTCCCCCGGCCCTCAACTCACGGTCCAGCACCTCCACTTGCCCCACACCGGCCACGGCCAGGCACGCGGCGACCGCGAGGCCGGCCGGGCCGGCGCCCACGACGAGGACATCGACGTCCCTCATGCGCGGGCCCCCTCGAAGGCGGCGGTGAGCTGGCGGGCGCGGGCCAGGCGGAGAAGCAGGCGCGGCTGATTCTCAAGGCCGCCGGGCACGCGATGCCTCCGTGCTTCCGCGGCCCGCGACTCCCGGTCCGGGACCTCGACGCGACCCGCGCCCGCCACCGCCGGGCGAGTGGTGGCCGCCGGGCCGGTATCCATCATGAGCACCTCCACCGCCGTCACCCCCGCGCCCCCTCGAACAACGCCCGTACCGCCGCGCCGCAGTGGAAGCCCTGGCAGCGGCCCGAGCGGGCGCGGGTGCGGCGGCGCAGGCCGTCGACGGAGTGGGGCGCGATCGTGCTGGTGAGGGCGTCGCGGATCTCGCCGCGGGAGACGCGTTCGCAGTGGCAGACGAGGGTGCCGTACTCGGGGTCCTGGGCGATGAGTTCGGGGCGTTGGTAGGGGCGGGGGAAGGCCTCGCCGAGGTTGGGCATGTGGATCGGGGTCAGGTCGCGGGGTGGGGTCAACTCAAGGCCGGTGTCGGCCAGTAGGGCGGTGACGTGGTCCGCGATGGCGAGGGAGGCGGTGAGGCCGGTGGAGCGGATGCCGCCGACGGTGACGGTGGCCTGCTCGGGGTGGGCGAGGATGCGGTAGTCCTCGTGCTCGGTGGCGGCGCGCAGTCCGGCGTAGACGGCGGTGACCTCCTCGTCGAGCAGGTCGGGCAGGATGCGGCGGCCCTGTTCGCGCAGGCGGGACAGGGCGTCGGCGGTGGAGCCGGTGGCGTGCTTGTCGTGCAGGTTCTCGGCGGTCGGGCCGAGCAGGACGTTGCCGTAGACGGTGGGGGCGACCAGGACGCCTTTGCCGAGGGCCGTGGGAACGGGCAGCAGGATGTGGTGGACCAGGGCGCGGGCGAACTTGTCGAAGACGAGGAGTTGGCCGCGGCGGGGGGTGACCGCGAAGTCGTCGTGGCCGAGCCGTCGGTCGAGGGTGTCGGCGTGCAGCCCGGCCGCGTTGACGAGCCGGCGGGCGCGAAGTGGGCCGCGGGTGGTGCCGAGGCGGTGGACGCCGCCCTCCCGACCGACCTTCTCCACCCGGGAGTTGAGGTGCAGGTCGACTCCGTGCCGGACCGTCTGGGTGGCGTACGCCAGAGTCGTCGTCCAGGGGCAGATGATGCTCTCGCCGGGGATGTGCAGGGCCCCGAGGGCGCCGGGGCCCAAGTGCGGTTCTCGTGCGTAGAGTTCGGCGGGTCCGAGCTGGCGGGCGTCCGCGTAGGCGTTGCGTTCGGCCTTCTCGGCCAGGCCCGGCAGGGCGGCGAGCTGTTCCTCGTCCCAGGCGACCAGCAGCGCGCCGACCGGTTCGACGGGGATGCCCGACTCGGCTGCGTAGAGCGCGAGTTGGCGAGAACCCTCCCGGACCAGCCGTGCCTCCAGCGAGCCGGGGACCGCGTCGAACCCGGTGTGCAGGATGGCGGTGTTGGCCTTCGAGGTGCCCTGGCCGACATCGTCCTGGGCCTCGACGAGGGCGATCCGGAGATCCGCGTGGCGGGCCAGCCGGCGGGCGATCGCGCAGCCGACGACTCCGGCGCCGACGATCGCGACGTCGTACACGGTCCGGGGCAGCAGCCCGCTCGCGGTGACCGTCACGCGGGGGCCCGGTCCAGCAGTGCGGCGACCTCGCGGCGGAAGCCGGCCAGGCGTTCGGCGGCCTCGTCGGCGGTGATGCGCGGCTCGTAGACGGCGGCCGGCTTCCAGTCCGGCAGTGCGTCGGCGACCGTGAGCCCGGGCCGGGCGCCTATGCGGGCCAGGGTGCCGACGCCGAGCGCGGTGGCGTCGGGCAGGGCGGACACCTCGACGGGGCGTTGCAGCAGGTCGGCCTGGGTCTGCATGAGCAGGGCCGAGCGGGTCAGACCGCCGTCGACGCGCAGTTCCCGAAGGGGTTCCCCGAGGTCGGTGGCGGCCGCGTCGGCGAGTTCGACGACCTGGGCGGCGAGGCCTTCGCACAGGGCGCGCACCAGGTGCCCGGGGGTGGTGTCGAGGCCGAGTCCGGTGAGCGAGCCGCGCAGGTCGCCGCGCCACCAGGGGGCGGCGAGCCCGGCGAGGGCCGGTACGAAGGTGACGCCACCGCTGTCGGGAACAGCGCCGCCGACCGTGTCGAGGTGGCCCGCGCCCTTGATCACGCCGAGGTCGGTGAGCCAGCGCACCGCGGAGGCGGCCGTGTAGACCTGGCCGTCGAGGCAGTAGCCGGTGCGCCCGACCACCCGCCAGGCGACACAACTGACCAGTCCCGAGGTGCCGTGCCGTGGTGCGTCGCCGGTGTGGGCGAGGAGGAACGCGCCTGTGCCGTAGGTGCACTTGGCGCTGCCGGGGGCGGTGACGCGCTGGGCGAGCAGGGCGGCCTGTTGGTCGACGGCGAGGCCGGTGAGCGGCAGCTCCGGCCCCAACTCGCGTGTGATGCCGACCGGTTGGGCGTTGTCGACGATCTCGGGGAGCCGTTCGTCCGACAGCCCGTAGAGGTCCAGCGCGCGCGGCGACCACCGTACGCGGTCGAGGTCGAGGAGTTGGGTGCGCCCCGCGGTGGCCGCGTCGGTGACGAAGGCGCCGGTGAGGCGGTGCACGAGCCAGGTGTCGCTGGTGGTGACGACGCCCTCTCGGGTGAGGTGGCGGCGGATCCAGGCCATCTTGGGGGCTGCGAAGTACGGGTCCAGGGGCAGGCCGGTCAGGGCGCGCAACTCGTCGGCGTGCGCGGCGAGTTCGGCGCAGACGCTCTCGGCCCGGCGGTCCTGCCAGACCAGGGCGTCGGTGAGCGGGCGGCCGGTGTCCGGGTCCCAGGCCAGGACGGTCTCGCCCTGGTTGGCCAGGCCCATGGCCACGACGGGTTCACGGGCCTCGGCGAGGGCGCGGGAGCCGGCGTCGAGCACCGAGCGGTACAGCTCCTCCGGGTCGACCTCCACCAGGCCGCCGGGCAGATGGCGGGGGTGCACGGCGGCGAACCCGGTGCCGATGACGCCGCGTTCGGGGCACAGGACGAGCGCCTTGGTGCCGGACGTGCCCTGGTCGACGGCGAGTACCGCACCTGTCATCGCTGCGTCTGCCAACGAAGTCTCCTGTCCCGACGAAATCCCTTGCACATCCCGAAAAGACAGAACGCCCGGTATCCCGAACCCCTTCGACTCCCCCGTCCCGGTTCCTTCGTCTCGGCTCCCGGCTCAGCTCTCCCGGCGATCACTGCGCGCCAGACTGCCGCCGCGCCGCCTGCCGCGTCAAGCAACGCTGACAACTGGTCAACTCCCTTTGGACACACGGGTATACGCCAGCATCAGGGAAACCGGTGGAGCGAGGGGACCCGCACCCCTACAGTGGCCGCCGTCCGATCGCACACCCCTCGATCGTCGCCCGCAGGAGGGCTGTTTGTTACTCCACTCCGCCAGGCCCCGCCCCCACCACGGGGCGGGCGGCTGAATGGCCCGAGAAGGAGCACGTCCCACCTACGACCCCGCCGGGCACGACCCGGCCCTGCGCGCCGCCCTCCAGGACCTGCGCACCGGACGCTGGATGTCCATGCGCGGTCTGCTCGCCGACACCACCACGTGGTGGCGGTGGACACAGCGCACCCAGGTGCTCGCCACCGCGGCGGCCAGCACCGACGTCGTGCGGACCTGGCTCGACGAGGAACCGCACAGTGTCCCGGCCCTCGTGATGCACGCCCGGGTCGCCGTGGAGCGCGCGCTGCGGGCACACCGGGAGGACCACGGCCGCACGCGTGAACTGTGGCGGGAGGCCTGGCAGTCGTGCGACGCGGCGGCCCGGGCCGCACCGCAGGACCCGGTCCCCTGGGTGTGTCTGCTGGCCCTCGCCCCGCTCGACCGGGAGCAGTTACGGCCCGAGCACCGGGTGGCGCCGCCCGAGGCGATGCTGCCGCCGGGGCCGTGGGGGCTGCTGGCGGAGGCCGGCAAGCGGGACCCGTACAACCGCGAGGCGTACCACCGCATGCTGCAGTTCCTGTACGCGCGCGGCCCCGCCGGACGCCTCGCGGAGGCGACCGGGTTCGCCCAGTGGGCCGCGGACACGGCACCGCCGGGGTCCGCCCTGCACGTCCTGCCGCTGTACGTACGCGTCGAGCGCTATCGGCGCACCGGCGCCCGGGACGCCGCGCTGGATCTGCACTGGGTCGCCGAGGACGCCGGCCGGGAGACCCGGCAGGTCCTGCACTCCTGGTTCGAGGTCACCCGCAGCGACGAGCGCTCCCCGCTCGACCTCAACCATCTCGCCCACGCCTTGTGGGGCGCCCTCCAATTCCCTGACGCGGCCCGGGTGTTCGACGCGCTCGGCCCGTACTGGACGCCCGTCCCGTGGATCCATCGCGCCGCCGACCCCGGCGACCGCGCCCAGGCGCTGGAGGTCTTCCTCCAGGCCCGGACGCGCAGTTCGGCGGCGCGCAAGCAGTCCTGACCGTCCTTCCCCCGGAGGTTTCCGCATGTCGAGCACGAGCAGTCCCCACCCGCACGACGAAGAGGAGCGCCTCCGCGAACTCGGCTACCGGCCGGTGCTGGCCCGCCGGATGGGCGGCTTCGGCAACTTCGCGATCAGCTTCTCGGTGATCTCGATCCTGTCCGGCTGCATGACCCTGTACGGCTTCGGCATGGGCGCCGGCGGCCCCGCCGTGATGCTGTGGGGCTGGGCTGGCGTAGGCCTGTTCGTGCTGTGCGTGGGGCTCGCACTGGCCGAGGTCACCAGCGCGTACCCGACCTCCGGCGCCCTGTACTACATGGCCGACCGGCTCGGCGGCCGGCGCTGGGGCTGGTACACGGGGTGGCTGAATCTGCTCGGTCTCTTAGGTGCGATCGCCGGCATCGACTACGGGGCCGCCCTGTTCACGGGCGCGTTCGCGAGCATCCAGTGGGGCTTCGAGCCGACACCGGGCAAGATTATGCTGATCTTCGTGGCGATCCTGCTGCTGCACGGCGTGCTGAACCTCTTCGGGGTCCGGCTGGTCAGCGTGCTCAACTCGATCAGCGTGTGGTGGCACCTGGCCGGAGTCGCCGCCATAGTCGGCGCGTTGGCGATCGTCCCCGACCACCACCAGTCGCCGTCCTTCGTGTTCACCGAGTTCGTGAACGACACCGGCTGGTCCAACCCCCTCTACGTGGCGGCGATCGGCCTCCTCCTCGCCCAGTACACCTTCTCCGGCTACGACGCCTCCGCCCACCTCTCCGAGGAGACCTCCAACGCCTCGGTGTCGGCGGCGAAGGGGATCGTGCGCTCCATCTGGGTGTCCTGGATAGCGGGCTTCGTGCTGCTCGCGGGCCTCACCTTCGCCATCCAGGACTACGCCGCCACCCGCGCCAGCGACACCGGGGTGCCGCCCGCGCAGATCCTGCTCGACGGTCTGGGCACCGACGGCGCGAGCGCGCTGCTGCTCGTGGTGATCGTGGCCCAGCTCTTCTGCGGCAACGCCGAGGTGGCCGCCGCCAGCCGCATGGTGTTCGCCTTCAGCCGGGACGGCGCCCTGCCCGGTTCCGGCCTGTGGCGCAAGGTCAGCATCCGCACCCAGACCCCGGTGGCGGCCGTCTGGCTGGCCGTGGTGGTGGCCGGCCTGCTCGCCCTGCCGTCCCTGTACTCGGCGACGGCGTACGGCGCGGTCACTGCCATCAACGTCATCGGCATCACCCCGGCGTACGCCATCCCCGTCCTGCTGCGGCTGCGCGCGGGCGACCGATTCACGCCCGGGCCCTGGCAGTTGGGCCGGTGGAGCAAACCGGTCGGCTGGGTCGCCGTGGTGTGGGTGGCCTGCGTGACGGTGCTGTTCTGTCTGCCGCAGTCGTCGCCGGTGACGGTCGACTCGATGAACTACGCGTCCGTCGCGCTCGCCGTCGTACTCGTCCTCGCCACTGTGTGGTGGTATGTCGCCCGCCGTTCGTACGGAACGCCCAGGACGGCCGCGTACGGATCGGACCACGAGCAGGCCGAACTCGCGGAGGGCATTGTCTGATCCGCGCTGGTCAGGTACGAACTGCCGTGCGGGATAGGGCACGATGAACGCTCGCACTTCCCGTATCGAGCAGGTGGCAACGTGACGACACTTCACATCCGGTTCCCGGCGGCAACTCGCGCCGCGCACGCGCTGGTCGGAGGTGACCGGTGACCCGAGGGCTCACCCTGGACGACTGGGTCCATGCCGGAATCGCCCTGGCCGCCGGTCTGTTGACCGCGTTCCTGTTGCGCATGCTGCTGCGGTGGCTCGGTCGGCACGCCGACCGCACCCGCTGGAGCGGCGACGACGTCATCGTGGAGGCGCTGCGCACGGTCGTGCCGTGGGCGGCGTTCCTCGGCGGGGTCGCGTCGGCGGGTGCCGCGCTGCCGTTGACGAAGTCGGTCCAGCACCACGTCAACCAGACGCTCACCGTGGTGCTCATCTTCGTCGTCACGCTGGCGTCGGCCCGGGTGATCGCCGGTCTGGTGCGGGCGGTCACCCAGTCCCGCTCCGGGGTCGCCGGGTCGGCCACGATCTTCGTGAACATCACCCGGGTGCTGGTCCTGGCCATCGGCTTCCTGGTGGTCCTGCAGACGCTGGGCATCTCGATAGCCCCGATGCTCACCGCCCTGGGCGTCGGCGGTCTGGCGGTCGCGCTCGCCCTCCAGGACACCCTGGCGAACCTCTTCGCGGGCATCCACATCCTCGCCTCCAAGACCGTGCAGCCCGGCGACTACATCAAGCTGAGCAGCGGTGAGGAGGGCTATGTCGAGGACATCAACTGGCGTCAGACGACGGTCCGGGCGCTGTCCAACAACCTGGTCGTGATCCCCAACGGGCAGCTCGCGAAGACGAACATGACCAACTTCATGCGTCCCGAGCAGGACCTGACGATCCTGGTCCAGGTCGGGGTCGGCTACGACAGCGACCTGGAGCACGTCGAGCGGGTCACCCTGGAGGTCGTCGCGGACGTGATGACCGGGATCAGCGGCGCCCTTCCGGAGCACGAACCGGCGGTCCGCTTCCACACGTTCGGGGACTCCCGGATCGGCTGCACGGTGATCCTGGGCGTCGGCGAGTTCAGCGACCAGTTCCGCATCAAGCACGAGTTCATCAAGCAGCTGCACCGGCGCTACCGCGACGAGGGCATCCGGATCCCGGCGCCCACGCGGACGGTGGCACTCCAGCAGGGCTCGCTGTCGATTCCGCAGCAGCGCAGCTCGACGGAGGTGGGCGACATGACTGCCGCCCACCCCGAATGAGCTAGGTGACCTACAGGGTCGCCGAGTTGTCGTGGTGCCCGCTCGTCCGCTTGCGCGGCGCGAGCGAGGAACTCACGGGCGTGACCGTCCAGTCCGGGTGACCGGGCATCCGGGGGGTCTTCGTGCCGTAGAGCCAGTCGCGCAGGAAGCCCGACAGGTCCTGGCCGGAGACCTCCGAGGCGACGGCGATGTAATCGTCCGTCGTCGCCGAGGAGTTGCGGAAGCGGGCCAGGAAGGTGCTCTCGATGTTCGCGAAGACGCTCTCGCCGACCAGCTGGCGCAGGGCGTACAGCACCAGCACACCACCGAGGTAGCGCTGGCTGTCGAACAGGTTGGCCTCGTTGGGCGCGGCCACCGGCCCAGAGTCACGGCGCCACTGGTCGCCGAGCGCGTAGGTGTTCTTCATCCGGGCTTCCATCGTGGTCAGGCCGATGGAGTCGGCCCAGCCGCGCTCGTAGCGGTACAGCAGCCCGTAGAAGTCGGCGTGTCCCTCGTTCAGCCACAGGTCGGCCCAGCTGCCGGGGCTGACGAGGTTGCCGAACCAGGAGTGGACCAGCTCGTGCATCATGTGCGAGCCGATGGCCTTCTCCGCCTGGAGCAGGAAGTTCGGCTTGTACAGGGTGAGGGTCTGCGTCTCCAGGCCGGTGAAGTCGAAGGCGTCCCCCTTGTCGGTGTTGGCCGGCAGCAGGCCGTACGTCTCGAACGGGAAGGCGCCCAGGCGCGCTTCCAGCCACTGGACCAGGTTCGGGGTGAGCGCGAGCGCCGGTTCGAGGGCGGCGGCGCGAGCGGCCGGGACGACATCCCGCAGAGGCAGGCCGTTCGGGCCCTGCCGGTCCTTGATGACGTAGTCGCCGACGGTGATCTGCGCCAGCTCGGTGGCCATCGGCTCGCGGGACTTGTACGAGTACGCCGTGCGGCCGTCGGCCAGCGCCTCGGTGCCGGTGAGCAGGCCGTTGGCGACACCGCGCGTTCCCGCGGGAGCGGTGACGCGGAAGGTGAAGTCCGCCTTGTCCGACGGGTGGTCGTTGCACGGGAAGACCGTGTGCGCCGAGTTGGGCTGCGGGCAGATCGCGAAGCCGTCCGGGGTGACGACCCAGGCGGTGTGCGCGAGGGCGCGGGCCGGGTCGGCGCCGTACTCGACGCAGATCGTCGTGCGGGCCTTCGTGGGCAGCGGGCGGGCGGGGGTGATCCGCAGCTTCTCGCCCACCTGCTCGAAGGTGGCGGCGCGGCCGCTGACGCGGACGGCGCGTATGTCCAGGCCCAGGGCGTCCAAGGAGAGCCGGCTGAGGGCCTGGGTGGTGGTTATCTTCAAGGTCGCCTTGCCCTCGACCAGCTTGGTGGTCGCGTCGTAGGCGAGGTCGAGGTGGTAGGCGGAGACCCGGTAGCCGGCGTTGCCGAGGCTCGGGTAGACGGAGTCCCCCAACGTCTCGGGCCCGGGCGTCCCCCCGCCCGTGGCGCCCCCGTCCCTGGTGGCCGCCGAGGCCTGGGTGCCGATGGTCATGGCTGCGGCGGTGCCGATCAGGGCGGCAGCCGGGGCGGTCACTCTGGTGCGATATCTCATGATCCGCTTTCGCTCGGGCGGCCGGGTGGTCGGTCCGGCCGTCGGATGAGTCGTGCGCTGGCGTCGCACGACCCGGGTCATCCACCCGAGTTGTGCGATCACCCCTCTATGACTCCAAGATCGTGCGCGGAGGTTGCATCGCGAGAGCAGGATGTTGTCCGGACGTCGGGAGCGGGATGTTGTCCGGAAGTCCGGACGGACCGCTGTCGAGCCGACGTCGGTCACGAGATATCTTGATGTCGAGCAATGTTGCAGACGTGGAGCGGAGCACCCGGTGACTGACTCGACCATCTTCTATACGCACACTGACGAGGCCCCTGCCCTGGCAACGTATTCCTTCCTGCCGGTGGTCCAGGCGTACGCCTCGCAGGCGGGGGTCGCCGTGGAGACGCGGGACATCTCGCTGGCCGGGCGGATCATCGCCCTGTTCCCGGAGTACCTGACCGAGGACCAGCGGATCCCGGACGCCCTCCATGAGCTCGGCGAGCTGGCCAAGACGCCCGAGGCCAACATCATCAAGCTGCCGAACATCTCAGCGTCCATCCCGCAGCTCAAGGCCGCCGTCGCCGAGCTGCAGAGCCAGGGCTACGCGCTGCCGGACTACCCGGACGACCCCAAGACCGACGAGGAGCGGGACGTCCAGTCCCGCTACGACAAGGTCAAGGGCTCCGCCGTGAACCCGGTGCTGCGCGAGGGCAACTCCGACCGGCGCGCCCCCGCCTCGGTCAAGAACTACGCCAAGACCCACCCGCACCGCATGGGCGCCTGGACCCCCGAGTCCAGGACCAACGTGGCGACGATGGGTGTGGACGACTTCCGCTCCACCGAGAAGTCCGCGGTGATCTCCGAGGCGGGCTCGCTGCGGATCGAGCTGGTCGGCGACGACGGCTCCACCACGGTGCTGCGCGAGTCGGTACCGGTCCTCGCGGACGAGGTCGTCGACGCGTCCGTGCTGCACGTGGCGCCGCTGCGCGAGTTCCTCACCGCGCAGATCGCCCGCGCCAAGGCCGAGGGCGTGCTGTTCTCCGTGCACCTCAAGGCCACGATGATGAAGGTCTCCGACCCGATCATCTTCGGTCACGTGGTGCGCGCCTTCTTCCCGAAGACCTTCGCCGCGTACGGCGAGTCGCTCGCCGCGGCCGGCCTGACCCCGAACGACGGTCTGGGCGGTATCTACAAGGGCCTGGAGGCGCTGCCCGAGGGCGCCGCGATCAAGGCCTCCTTCGACGCCGAGCTCGCCGAGGGTCCGGCCCTCGCCATGGTCGACTCCGACAAGGGCATCACCAACCTGCACGTGCCGTCCGACGTGATCGTCGACGCCTCGATGCCGGCCATGATCCGCACCTCCGGCCACATGTGGGGCCCGGACGGCGCCGAGGCCGACACCCTCGCGGTGCTGCCGGACTCCTCGTACTCCGGCGTCTACCAGGTCGTGATCGACGACTGCCGCGCCAACGGCGCCTACGACCCGTCCACGATGGGCTCGGTCCCGAACGTCGGTCTCATGGCGCAGAAGGCCGAGGAGTACGGCAGCCACGACAAGACCTTCGAGATCCCGGCCACCGGCACGGTCCGCCTCGTCGACCAGGCGGGCAACGTGGTGATCGAGCAGGCCGTCTCGGCCGGCGACATCTTCCGCGCCTGCCAGACCAAGGACGCGCCGATCAAGGACTGGGTGAAGCTCGCCGTCACCCGCGCCCGCGCCACCGGCAGCCCGGCCGTCTTCTGGCTGGACGAGACCCGCGCGCACGACGCCAACCTGATCGCCAAGGTCAACGCCTACCTGACGGAGCACGACACCGAGGGCCTGGACATCCGGATCCTCAACCCCGTCGAGGCGACCAAGCTGTCGGTGGAGCGCATCCGCCGCGGCGAGGACACCATCTCCGTCACCGGCAACGTGCTGCGCGACTACCTCACCGACCTCTTCCCGATCCTGGAGCTGGGCACCAGCGCCAAGATGCTGTCGGTGGTCCCGCTGATGGCGGGCGGCGGTCTGTTCGAGACGGGCGCCGGCGGCTCCGCGCCCAAGCACGTCCAGCAGCTGGTCAAGGAGGACTACCTGCGCTGGGACTCGCTCGGCGAGTTCTTCGCGCTGGTCCCGTCCCTTGAGCAGTACGCCGAGTTCACGGGCAACGCGCGGGCGAAGGTCCTCGCCGACACCCTCGACCGCGCCACGGCGACCTTCCTCAACGAGGACAAGTCCCCGACCCGTCGCGTCGGTGGCATCGACAACCGCGGCAGCCACTTCTTCCTCTCCCTGTACTGGGCGCAGGAGCTGGCCGCGCAGACCGACGACGCCGACCTGGCCAAGGCCTTCGCGTCGCTGGCCGAGACGCTCGCCGCCAACGAGGAGAAGATCGTCGGCGAACTGCTCGCCGTCCAGGGCTCCCCGGTCGACATCGGCGGCTACTACCAGCCCGACCCGGCCAAGGCGGCCAAGGTCATGCGCCCCTCGACCACGTGGAACGAGGCGCTCGCGTCCCTGTGACGCCCGCTTGATCTCGTACGCCGCCCCGGCCGGGTTCTCCCGCCCGGGGCGGCTGCGTTGCGGCCCCCGGGCCCGACCACCGTGCTGGATCACCAAAGCCCCGTACCGGTTCATGAAGGCTCTGTGTCACGCGCGGCGAGACGCTGGTCCGCGCCGATCATCCGTGGTTCGCTCGTCGTATGACGGTGCTCGTGACCCGGCGCCACGTCGACTACGTGCGCGTGACCACCACTGCGTGTAGTGCCGTGAGCTGACGCTCCCCTCCGGCCCTTCCCCCGCCTTCCGCTGCCGTGCTCCCGCGTGTCCGCACGCGTACGCCGGCATGCCCCTTTGCACGAGGAGCAGCACCATGAGCCAGCCCATCGACTCCGTCACCGCCGGTCACACGCCCGAGGACGAACCCGCGGGCCCCGACACCTCGGCCTGGTCCTTCGAGACCAAGCAGATCCACGCGGGAGCCGCGCCCGACCCGACCACCGGTGCCCGCGCGACGCCGATCTACCAGACCTCGTCATTCGTCTTCCGGGACACCCAGCACGCCGCCGACCTGTTCTCGCTCGCCGAGCCCGGCAACATCTACACCCGCATCCACAACCCCACCCAGGACGTCTTCGAGCAGCGCGTTGCCGCGCTCGAGGGCGGTGTCGCGGCCGTGGCGCTGGCCTCCGGACAGGCCGCGGAGACTCTGGCGATCCTCACGCTGGCGAGCGCGGGCGACCACCTCGTCTCCAGTACGTCGCTGTACGGCGGTACCTACAACCTGTTCCGGCACACCCTGCCGAAGCTGGGCATCGAGGTCTCCTTCGTGGACGACCCGGACGACATCGAGGCCTGGCGGGCCGCGATCCGGCCCAACACCAAGGCGCTGTTCGCCGAGACACTGGGCAACCCGCGCGGCAACGTGCTCGACGTCCGGGCGGTCGCGGACGCGGCGCACGAGGCGGGCGTACCGCTGATCGTCGACAACACCGTCCCGACTCCCTTTCTCCTGCGGCCCATCGAGCACGGCGCGGACATCGTCGTGCACTCGGCGACCAAGTTCCTCGGCGGGCACGGGACGACCATCGCGGGGGTCGTCGTGGACGGCGGCACCTTCGACTTCGGAGCCCACGCGGAGCGGTTCCCGGACTTCACCGAGCCCGACCCGAGCTACCACGGCCTCCAGTACTGGCCGGCGCTCGGCCCGGGCGCCTTCGCGATCAAGCTGCGGGTGCAGCTGCTGCGCGACCTCGGCCCGGCGCTCTCCCCGCACTCCGCGTTCCTGCTGCTCCAGGGCGTGGAGACGCTGAGCCTGCGCATCGAGCGGCACTCGTCGAACGCCCAGGCGCTGGCCGAGTGGCTGGAGCAGCGGGACGAGGTGGCGGCCGTCCACTACCCGGGCCTGCCGTCCAGCCAGTGGTACGACGCCGGGCAGAGGTACCTTCCGCGCGGGGCCGGCGCCGTCGTCTCCTTCGAGCTGCGGGACGGCGTCGAGGCGGGCAAGCGGTTCGTGGACGCCGTGGAGCTGTTCAGCCACCTGGCCAACATCGGTGACGTCCGCAGCCTGATCATCCATCCGGCATCCACGACCCACAGCCAGCTGGACGAGGGGCAGTTGGCCGCCACGGGGACCTCGCCGGGCCTGGTGCGCCTGTCGGTCGGCATCGAGAACCTCGCCGACCTCAAGGCCGACCTGGAGGCCGGATTCCGCGCGGCCAAGGGCGCGTAGGTGCAGGCGGCCGCCACCGCTGCTGCTGGTCCCCTCCCGCCGGCCACCGGGGCCTGGCGGGAGGGGGACCCGCCCGGGCGGCGCCGGTGGCACACCCCGGAGAAGCCGCTCCCGCTGGCGGCGGGCGGTGAACTGCCGGGCGCGCGGCTGGCGTTCGAGACCTGGGGACGGCTCGCGCCGGACCGCGCCAACGCCGTCCTCGTCCTGCACGCCCTCACCGGCGACAGCCATGTCGTGGGCCCCGCCGGGCCCGGGCACCCGACCGCCGGCTGGTGGGACGGGCTGGTCGGCCCCGGGCTCGCGCTCGACACCGACCGCTGGTTCGTCGTCGCCCCGAACGTCCTGGGCGGCTGTCAGGGCAGTACGGGACCGGCGTCGACGCGTCCGGACGGGCGCCGGAGCTGGGGCGGCTCCTTCCCGTTCCTGACCCAGCGCGACCAGGTCGCCGCCGAGGCCGGGCTCGCCGACGCGCTGGGCGTCGAGCGGTGGGCGCTCGTCGTCGGCGGGTCGATGGGCGGGATGCGGGCCGTGGAGTGGGCGGTGTCCCACCCCGAGCGCACCGGGGCGCTGCTGCTGCTCGCCACCACGGCGGCGGCGAGCGCGGAGCAGATCGCCTGGTCGAACATCCAGGTGCACGCCGTCCGTTCGGACCCGCACTGGCAGGGCGGCGACTACCACGACACCGCCCACGGACCGCGCACCGGCCTGGGCCTCGCCCGCCGACTCGCCCACGTCACCTACCGCAGCGAACCCGAACTCCGGCTCCGCTTCGGCCGCACACCCCAGGGCACCGAGGATCCCTGGAACGGCGGCCGCTACCAGGTCGAGTCCTACCTCGACCACCACGCCGCCAAGCTGGTCCACCGCTTCGACGCGGGCAGTTACGTGGTCCTGTCCGAGGCCATGAACGCCCACGACGTCGGCCGGGACCGCGGCGGCACTCGGTCAGCGCTGAGCAGGGTCACCGCACGCACGCTGGTCGCGGGCGTCGACTCCGACCGCCTCTACCCGCTCGCCCAGCAGGCCGAGTTGGCCGCGCTGATCCCGACCGCCGACCGGTTGCGGGTGATCGAGTCGCCGTACGGGCACGACGGGTTCCTGATCGAGACGGAACAGGTCGGGGAGCTCGTACGGGAACTCCTGGGCCCCGCCTGACAGTTGGCGCCGACTCGCGGGCCCGGCTGTTGTCCCGGGCCGGCTGCCGCTCCGGGCCGCCCACTCACCAGTCCCGCGTGCCGATCAGCTCCTCCACGTCCGCGTTCTCGAAGCCGTAGGTCTTCGCGACGAACCAGAAGTCCTCGGCTATCTCCTCGCGGGCCACGGTCTCGATCTCGCTGCCGGCCTCCTCGAAGGCGGTCTCGAGGTCGTTGAACTCGTCGGTGGCGGCCTGGGTGAGGACGTACAGCGCGTCCAGGTCGGCGGGCCGCTCGGTCTCGATGCGCTCGCACAGCCGCAGCAGGATGTCCCGGCCCCGGTCCACCACGTGGTCGGGGTAGTAGGCGTCCCTGTACAGCGCCTTGAGAAACGCGTGTGCGGCCGCCTGCTGGTTGCTGATGGGCATGGTGCTCCCCCGGGTTCGTGCCCACGGACGTCTCGCGGACGTCCGTGCCTGTCGATGTGGCACCTTTGATGCTGCCACGCACCACTGACAACGCCCCTTCCACGTCTCTTGGAGCAGCCAGTGCCGCCCGCGCCGTTCGAGCTTCTGCCCGGCCCCGCCGACTCCCCCGTGATCCTGCACGTACCGCACTCCTCACGGGTCGTTCCGGCCGAGGTGCGCGCGGGGATCGTGCTGGACGACGCGGCGCTGGAGCAGGAGTTGGACCACATCACCGACGCGCACACCGCCGAACTGGCCGAGCTCGCGGCCGGGTTGGCGGCCGTCACGCCCTGGCGGTTCGTCAACCGGCTGTCGCGGCTGGTCATCGATCCGGAGCGGTTCCCCGACGAGCGGGAGGAGATGCTGTCGGTCGGGATGGGCGCGGTGTACACGCGGACCACGCACCGGGGCGAGCTACGGCCCGCGGACAGCGACCCCGAGCCGCTGATCGACCGCTGCTTCCGGCCGTACGCGCAGGCGATGACGGACGCGGTGGCCGACCGGCTGGCCGCCACCGGGCGGGCCGTCGTCATCGACGTCCACTCCTATCCGTCCGCCGCGCTGCCGTACGAACTGCACGGCGACGGCCCCCGGCCGCCGGTCTGCCTGGGCACCGACCCCTTCCACACACCTCCCGAGCTGCTGACGGCCGCGCGGGAGGCGTTCGCCGGGTGCGGGGAGACGGGGGTGGACAGCCCGTTCCGCGGGGCGTACGTACCGCTGGAGTTCTACGGGAAGGATCCGCGGGTGGCGGCCCTCATGGTGGAGATCCGCCGGGATCAGTACATGGCCGAGCCGGGCGGGCCCGCCGGCCCCGGGCTGACCCGGCTGGCGACGGCGCTGGCCGCCCTCGTGGACGCCGTACCGCGCTGATCTCCTCGTGGCGCCTCACTCCGGCCTCCGGCTGGAGCACTCCCGCGCGACAGGCGGCCGGGGGCCGGTGAGGGTGGGGGCATGACCGAGGATCCCACCCTGCTGACCGCCCAGGCACCGCCCCCGGTGCGCGACTGGCCCGCGCTCGACCTCACCGGTCCCGACGACTTCGACCCGGTGCTCGCGGAGCTGATGCGCGAGGGCCCGCTGACCCGCATCCGGCTGCCGCACGGCGAGGGCTGGGCGTGGCTGGCCACCCGGTACGACGACGTGAAGGCGATCACCAACGATCCGCGGTTCGGCCGCGCGGAGGTCACCCGCCGTCAAGTGACGCGACTGGCCCCGCACTTCAAGCCGCGTCCCGGTTCGCTCGCCTTCGCCGACCAGCCCGACCACAACCGGCTGCGCAAGCCGGTCGCCGGGGCCTTCACGGTCGGCGCGATGAAGCGGCTGCGGCCGCGGGCGCAGGAGCTGCTCGACGAGCTGGTGGACGGGGTCGTACGCGACGGGCCGCCGGCCGATCTGATCGAGCGGGTCCTGGAACCCTTCCCGCTCGCCGTCGTCAGTGAGGTGATGGGCGTGCCCGTCGAGGACCGGGAGCGGGTGCACTCCTGGACCCGGCAGATCATCTCCACCTCGGGCGGCGCCGAGGCCGCCGACCGTGCCAAGAACGGCATGTACGGGTGGATCACCGACACCGTCCGGGCCCGCGCGGACAGCACCGGCCAGGACGTGTACTCGCTGCTCGGCGCCGCGGTCGGGCGGGGCGAGATCAGCGAGGAGGAGGCGGTCGGGCTCGCCGGGCCGCTGCAGATCGGCGGCGAGGCCGTCACCCACAACTGCGGCCAGATGCTGTTCCTGATCCTCACCCGGCCGGAGTTGAGGGAGCGGATGCGGGAGCCGGAGGCTCGGGGACCCGTCCTCGACGAGCTCCTGCGCCACATCCCGCACCGCACCTCGGTGGGCCTCGCCCGTATCGCCCTGGAGGACGTGGAGCTGCACGGCCACCGCATCAGCGCGGGCGACCCGGTGTACGTGTCCTACCTGGCCGCCAACCGGGACCCGGCCGTCTTCCCGGACCCGGACCGCATCGACCCGGACCGCGACCCCAACCCGCACCTGGCCTTCGGGAACGGATCGCACTACTGCACCGGCGCCGTCCTGGCCCGGATGCAGACCGAGCTGCTGGTCGGCACGCTCCTGGACCGGCTGCCGGACCTGCGTCTGGCGGTCCCCGCCGATCAGGTGGTCTGGCGCCGCCGGACGATGATCCGGGGACCTCAGAACCTGCCCGTCACCTGGTGACCGGCGCCGGATAGCCGGTAGCCGGCGGGCAGCCTCGGGCGTCCGGTGAGCGGTGTCGGGCACCTGGTGAAGGCGCCCGACCGCTCAGGCCGTCAGCCAGTCCGTGACGACGGTCCCCTCGTCGGTCCGCAGCCGCAGGGCGAACGGGCCGGCGGGGGGCTCCACGGAGGTGAAGCGGCCCATGTCGTCCGTCGTCAGCGCGGAGCCGACCTGCGGTCCTCTCAGGACCTCGATCCGGGCCGTCTGCGGTGGCAGCACCTGACCCATCAGGCCCTGCGCGGTCAGTTCCACGTCGACGGTCAGCCCGCCCACGTGGAAGGTCAGCATCCGCGGAACGTCCACCGCTCCCCTGACCGGAATGGCGTCGGTGACCGAGTCGAAGGTCAGCTCGGCGATCCGGGCGTCGAGGTCGTGCAGGGCGAAGGCCTCGACGGCGAGCTGCTGGAGCTGCGCGGGGATCGGGTCCAGGATGCCCGCGGCCCGGCGCAGTTCCTCCTCCAGCAGGTCGAGATCGAAGTCGTCGTCGTGGGCGTCGTCGCCGCTCATGTCGTCCAAGCCGTCCAGGTCGTCCATGTCGTCCATGTCGTCCGGGCCACCCGTGCCGTAGTTGTCCGTCACACCGCACCTCGTGCTTCGAGTCGTGCCCGCAGGCGGCGCAGACAGCGCTGACGCAGCGGTCCGATGCTGCCGACGGCGATGCCCAGCGAGGCGGAGACCTCCTGGTAGCTGGGCGGCTGCGTGGCCATCAGGACGCGCAGCAACTGCCTGCACCGGTCGCCGAGTTCGGCGAACTCCTGCCAGAGGTGGCGGACGCGCTCGCTCTGGGCGGCGGCCTCCTCCGAGTCCAGCAGGGACTGCTCGGGCGTACTGTCCTCGCTGACCCGGTCGAGGAGCTGCGGATCGTCCGTCGGGGTCAGCCTTTTCAGGCTCCTGATGACCTTCAGGCTCTCGTGCCGCGCGGTGCTCGCGAGCCAGGAGCCGGCCTTCTCCGGTTCCCGGATCCGGCCCAGGTGCTGGGCGAAGCGGAACCACACGGTCTGGTAGACCTCGTGCGCGTCGGCGTCGGAGAGCCGGTACGCGCGCACGACGGACCACACCAGTGGGCTCAGCCCTTCAACGAGCGCTTTCCAGGCCGCCGCATCACCGTCGACGGCGGACTGGACCAACGCGCCGACATCTGCTCGGTCCACGGCTCCACCCCTCGTGTACGGCATGTCATCGTACGCCGTGAGAGGGGTGGCCCTGGACCGTGACCTCCAGTGGATCGCGTTCATACCGACGTGGTGGGGATCGCGCGCCACGTGGGTGGCCGGAGCGCCGGGACGTGCGCCCCCCGCACCTCCGCGATCTCCGTGTTGGCGGCGAGCAGCAGCCGCGCGGCGGCGCGCGGGTCCTGCTCCTTGTGCGCCGTCATGTAGGAGGCGACCAGGCCCGCGGCGACGGGCGTGGCGAAGGACGTGCCGCTCCACTGCGCGAACCCGTCGAAGAGCACCTGGTCCGGCGTGGGGTGGGAGCCGTCGTCGCTCAGCACGCCCGCGTGGCTCGGGTACTGGCAGGTGCAGTGGTAGGTGAAGCCGAAGCGGCAGGCGTCGTAGGTGGAGTGCTGGTAGATGTACGGGACGGGCACGTCGAAGCCGGTGAGGGCGCTGGTGAGGCGCTCACCGGGGGCGAAGACCTTCACCCAGGCGCCGTGGTTGCTGAAGCAGGCGCCGAACTCGCCGTCGCTGCGCAGCGCGCCGACCGACAGGACCGCGTCCGCGTAGTCGGGCAGGGAGGCGTAGGCGGCGGGCCAGAACGGGGTGGCGCTGGCGTTGTTGCCGGCCGCGGCCACCAGCAGGGTGCTCTGGTCGAGCAGGGCGGACATGAACCCGTCCAGGCCCAGCAGGCCGTCGACGCGGCCGTTGGAGGTGCCGGCGGAGAGGCTGAGGATGTCCGGCCAGCCGTCCCGCTCGACGGCGTCGAAGAGCAGCTCGCCGAACTCGGACTCCAGGACCGCGCCGGCGTCGTTGAGCGTGTTGCGCACGGTGATGTCGGTGTTGGGCGAGACGGCCGCGAGGAGTCCGGCGATGAACGTGCCGTGTCCGACGTACTGCTGGAGGATCCCGTTCGCGTCGGTCTCCTGGAGCTGCGGGTCGCCCTGGGTGTTCGCCAGCAGCGGGTACGCGGCGAAGTCGTGCGTGAGGCCGTTGTCTATCACCAGGACACGGACGGCGGTGTCCTCGTGGGACTCCTCGGCCGCGGCCGGGTTGGGCGGCTGGGTGAGGGGGGCGGGCACGGGCTCGTCGCCGGGGCAGGAGTTCACCGCGATGGACACGATGTGGTTACGGCTGACCAGGCGGCGTCCCTGGCGTCCCTCCTGTTCCCGCAGCGCGCGCAGGGCGCCCGCGACCGCGCGGTCACCGCGGCCGTCGTCGTGGCCGGGGTCGCCGACCTGGATGCGGGTGATGCCGGAGCGGTTGGTCTGCGGGCTCACACGCTGCACCCGGTCCGCGACCAGCCCCGTGGTCCGGTCGAAGTGGGTGCGTACGGTGTCCTCGACGAGCTGGGCCTCCTCGCCGTCCCGGGCGAGGACGACACCCTTCTCGTAGATGAACTCGGCCGCGTCGTCCGGGCCGAGGGCGAGCGGGGTGTCGGGCATCGAGCGTTGGATCTGGTCGAACTGCTCGTGGAAACGCTGAGGTGCCATGGCGTGTCCTCCTCCACTGAGGCGGTGGTCGTCAGTCAGAGCCGCCGGGTCGTCGTTTGATACAGCGCCAAACCGGTGTGGTGTGCAACCGGGACCACTACCATCCTTTGAGTGACAGCGGGAAGCGACGCGGTCCTGGAACTGCTGCCCATGGTGTTCGCCGCCCCTCAGGACGCGCTGGCGAGGGCGGAAGGTGTGCTCGACGCCGATCCGTCGCTGCTGCACGCCTCCGTCGCCCACCAGGTGATCGGCATCTGGCAGCGGGACTGGGGCGACATGAAGATCGCCCTCTATCACCTGCGGCGGGCCCGGGATCTCGCGGCGCGCGCCGATTCGGCCGACCGGGAGGCGGATGTCCTGGCCGCGCTCGGGGTCGCGTTGGTGCACTCGGGGCGCACTCAGCAGGGTCTGGCCGCGCTGGAGCGCGGAGTGGAGCGCGGCACCGGCCACACCCGCGCGCGCGTGCTGTTCCGGCGGGCCTACGCCGGCTGGGTGCTGGGCCGGCACCGGGAGGCCCTGGAGGACGTACGCAAGGCGATTCCCGTGCTGCGGCAGGCGGAGGACACCATCTGGGTGGCCCGGGCGCTGACGCTGCGGGCGACCGTGCATCTGGCGCTGGGCGCGGTGGACCGGGCGGACGCCGACTTCACGGCGGCCGAGACGCTGTGGGACACCACCGGCCAGGAGCACGACAAGGCCGACATCGTGGAGAGCCGGGGGCTGGCCGCGTTCCGGTCGGGCGACATCCCGGTGTCGCTCCGGCTGTTCGACGAGGCCGAGGAGCGGTACGCCAAGCTCGGTACGCCGTCCTTCATGCTCTACATCCGGCGCTGCGAGGTCCTGATGGCGGCCGGGCTCGCCCCGGAGGCGCTGGCGGAGGCGGACGCGGCGATCGGGGTCCTCGACGGCATTGGCGGTCAGGCCACCCGTAAGGCGGAGCTGCTGCTGGTCGCGGCCCATGCGGCCCGGCGGGCGGGCGATCCGCATACGTCGATCGCGCGCGCGGAGCTGGCGGTGCGGCTGTTCGCCGGGCAGCGGCGGCCCTGGTGGGAGGCGCACGCCCGGCTGGTGCTGATCCAGGCGCGGGTGGCCGCGGGGCGGGGCTCGGGGCGACTGGTCGCCGACGCGGCCGCGGTCGCCGAGAAGCTCGCGTCCTTCGGCGCTCCGGTCGCGCCGGAGGCCTCCCTCCTCGCGGGCCGGATCGCGCTGGGTCTGGGCTGGACGGCGGACGCGGAACGGCATCTGGCGGTGGCCGCCCGCAGCCGGCACAGCGGGCCGCCGCTGGCGCGGATGACGGGCTGGGCGGCGCAGGCGCTGCGGGCCAGGTCCGCCGGTTCGAGCCGGGGTGTCCTCGAGGCCTGCCGGCGCGGCCTCGACGTGCTGGACGACCACCGGATGACGCTCGGCGCCTCGGAGCTGCGGGCCCGCGCCACCGAACAGGGCGCGGAACTGGCCGCGTTGGCGCAGCAGGCCAGCGTGGAGTCCGGCGGGCCGCGCCGACTGCTGGTGTGGAGCGAGCGCTGGCGGGCCACCGTGCTGTCCGCACCGCCGACCCGGCCGCCGGCCGATCCGGGGCTGCTCGGCGATCTCACCTCGTTCCGGGTGATCGCCGCCCAGGCGGAGGAGGCCCGTATGGAGGGCCGTCCGCTGCCCGCCCTGGAGCGCGAACAGCGGCGCCTGGAGCGGGAGATCCGCTCCCGCACCCTGCACATGCGCGGCGACGCCCCCGGCGACGAGACCCGCTTCGACCCCGCCCGCCTCCTGGCCCGCCTCGGCGAGGTGCGGCTGGTGGAACTGGCCGTGCTGGACGGGCGGGTCCAGGTGCTGCTGTGCGCGGAGGGCCGGGTCCGGCGGTTCGAGGCGGGACTGGTCGCCGACGCCGAGCGCGAGGCCGAACACGTCCAGGCGGGCCTGCGGCGGCTGGCCCATCCCGGGGCGGATGCCCGGCTTCCGGTGGTCGAGGCGATGGGACACCGGCTGGAGGAACTGCTGCTGGGACCGGCGGCCGCACACCTGGGCTCCGGACCCGTGGTCGTCGTACCGCCCGGGCGCCTGCACCGCGTGCCGTGGGCCCTGCTGCCGTCCCTGCGCGAGCGGGTGCTCAGTGTGTCGCCGTCGGCGAGCAGTTGGCTGCGCGCCCGGGAGACCGAGCCGCCGCCGGGCGGACGCCATGTGCTGGTACGAGGTCCCGGTCTGGCGACCGGTGGTGCCGAGGTGCCCGAGCTGGCCGACCGGTACGGCAGGCCGATCCTGCTGGAGCACGACGACGCGCGCGTGCCGCGGGTGTTGCGGGAGTTGGACGGCGCGGCGCTCGCGCACATCGCCGCGCACGGGGTCTTCCGCGCCGACAGCCCGCTGTTCTCGTCGTTGCGGATGGCCGACGGTCCGTTGATCGTGCACGACTTCGAACGCCTGGACCGGAGCCCTTACCGGATCATCCTGTCCAGCTGCGACACCGCCCGCCTCGCCTCGGTCGGCGCGGACGAACTGCTCGGCCTGGTCACGGCGTTGCTGCCGCTGGGCACGGCCGGGGTGGTGGCGAGCAGCGCGCCGGTCAACGACGCGGCCGTGGTCCCGCTGATGCTCGCCCTGCACAAGGGCCTCAGCGTCGGCCTCTCGCTGGCGGAGGCCCTGCGCGACGCCCGGGCCTCACTGCCGGGCGACGCGATGCACCAGGCGACGGGGTGGGCGTTCGCGGCGTTCGGGGCGGCCTGAGCGGAAGAGACCGGTCGCGGGTTGTCCCTCCGGCGGCCGAACTACCGCACCGCAGCACGGAGTTCACGAAGACGATGCCGGGCGCGGAAAAGCGGCCTGACCCCTCCCCCGAATACTGGGGGTCAGACCGCTGCTCCGGTGTGCGGCTCAGGCCGGCTGGGCGTCCGGTACCGCCGTGAGCCAGGGCAGCGCCCCGCGGTCGCTGGCGCCGAGCCGGGCGTACGCGCTGTAGAGGTGGTTGCCCACGGTGCGGATGGACAGGGTGAGCTGTTCCGCGATCTGACGGTTGCTCAGTCCGGCGGCCGCCAGGGTGACGATCTGCCGCTGGCGGGCGGTGAGTTCACCGAGGACCAGGCCGGACAGGGCCGGAGTACGGGCGCCCTGGCAGCGGCGGGCGAGGGCGACGGCACGGGTGCGTGAGGTGCGGGCGGCGCGCGGGTCGCGGTGGGCCCGTACCGCCTGGGCGTGCGCCTCGGCGGCGAAGAGCAGCAGGCCGCGCCGCTCGAGCGCCTCGGCCGCCCGGTCCAGATCGGGACCGTCGCCGCGGGCGAGCGCGTCGGCGTGCAGGGCGAGGACACCGTCGGCGGGCAGCCGGTCGACGACCGCCTCCGGGGCGCCGAGACGAACGGCCTCGTACAGTTCGTACGAATCTCCCGCTCCGATCGTCTCGAGCGCCCCGTCGACGTCCCCCCCGGACACCGCCAGCCACACGGCCGCGCCGCCCCCGAGCGGTCCCCCGGCGGCCGTGCGAGCGGTGCCCGTCTCCCCCGACTGGGCGGTGGCCAGGGCGAGTTCGGTACGGCAGGACAGATCGCCCCCGTCGTCCCGCAGTCCCTCCCTCGCCCAGGCCGCCGCCTCGCGCAGCTCCCCCCGGAGCCGCGCATACCGGGCGCGTACGGCGGCGTACCCCGCCGGCACCGACGCGCCCTCTTCGACCAGCCAGTCCCCCACCGGCGTGGTCGTGGTCCTGACGTCCGCCCGCTCGATCCGCCCGGTCAGCTCGGCGGCCTCGGCGTCGAGGGCCGGCCGCCACTGCTCGGGCCGCCGGGCCAGCCGCCGCGCCCGCAGCCGACCGGCCGCGGCGCGCAGCACCGGGCCGTACAGGGGGTGGGCGAGGCGGACGGTGGTGGGGCCGGCGGGAGTCTCCTGGTGCTCGTCGATACGGACCAGGCCCTCGGCCTCCAGGTGTTCGAGGACATGGAGGTCGAAGTCGTCCAGGTCCTGCCCCAACGGCTCCCCGAAGGCGAGGCGTTGCAGGGTCTCGTGTTCGTCCGCGTGCGGCCGGTCGAGCACGCGCGCGGCGCGCTCACGGACGGTGGTCGTGACGGGCAGCGGGCCGCGCCAGGACCAACTCTCCGTGTCCGGGCGGCGGTCGAGCAGTCCGCGCTCGCGCACCGCGTCCACCAGGTCGCGCAGCAGGCGCAGGTCGCCGCCGCACAGGCGGAGCAGTCGGTTGAGGGTGAGCGGCTCCGGGTCCGCGCCGAGGCCGGCCGCCAGGAGCTGTTCGGTGTCCTCGCGGGGCAGCGGCTCCAGGGCGAGGCGGGGCAGCAACTCGCCTGTCCACAGGCGGGAGATCGCGCCGGGTACCGGCGTCTCGTCGGCCGCGACGACGACCAGGCGGGTGCGGCCGTGCACGGCGAGCTGGTGCACGAGGGCGGCCGAGGCGTCGTCGAGCAGGTGGGCGTCGTCGACCAGCAAGAGCCGTATGCCGGACAGGAGTTGGACCGCCCGGTGCAGGGAGACCGTCTCGGGCAGGAGGTGCGCGAACGCGGCGAAGGAGAGGTGACGGGTCTCGGGTGTTCCGGCCGCGCGGGCCCGGTCGCTGCCCCGCAGTGCCTCGGTGACCAGCCGGGTCTTGCCCGAGCCCGCGGGGCCGGTGACCACGATGCCGTGGTGGCTCGCGGTCAGGGACCGGCGGATCAGCTCGAGCTCGTCCTCTCGTCCGGTGAACGGCCAGGGCAGTTCAAGGGTCTTCGCCTCGCGTTCGAAAGTCGTCACGGGAGTATGAGCGCGAGTACTCAGTCCTGATACAGGGCGACTTGAGTAGACCCCGACTCAGGCGCCCGTGACCTGGATCGGGGCAGGCTGTGCGCATGACCGGACGCTACTGCTCCCTCGCGCAGCAGTCGGCCCCCGCCTTCGCGGCAGGGCTGACCGCCGAGCGGCGCAGCGCGCTCATCTCGGGCAACCGGATGTGGGTCAACGGCACGGTTCTGCACTACTGCTTCTTCGACGGCGAAGGCGACGCCTCCGTCATCCCCGTCCCGGGCACCGGGGCGATGCGGCGGGTGTCGTGGGTCGGCGCCAAGGAGCAGCGGGACGTGGTACGCGAGTGCTTCCAGGAGTGGCGGGATCTCGGGCTCGGCGTGTCCTTCGTCGAGGTCGCGGACCGCACGGAGGCCGAGGTGCGCATCGGGTTCCAGCTCGGCGACGGCTCGTGGTCGACGGTGGGCCGGGACGCGTTGCAGGTCGGCGTGCACGACCGCACGATGAACTTCGGCTGGGACCTGACCGCGCCCGGGGAGCGCGGGACGGCCCTGCACGAGATCGGGCACGCGCTCGGGATGCTGCACGAGCACCAGAGCCCGTTCGCCGGGATCCACTGGGACGACGAGGCCGTCTACGCCGATCTGGCGGGCTCGCCGAACTTCTGGAGCCGGGACAAGACGTTCTTCAACATCCTGCGCAAGCTGGACCCAGACGAGGTCAACGGCTCCGTCTGGGACCCGCAGTCGATCATGGAGTACCCGTTTTCGGGCGGGCTGATCCTGGAGCCGGAGCAGTTCCGGGCGGGTCTGAATCCGCCGGGTTCGCTGTCGCCGGCCGACAAGGAGTTCGTGCTGCGCTGGTATCCGCCGGCGGATCCGCCGCAGCCGCCCGCGCTGGTGCCCTTCCGTTCGGCGCCGCTCGGTCTCGGACCGGGCGAGCAGGCGGACTTCGTGATCGATCCGCCGGAGACCCGCGAGTACACCGTGGGCACCTTCGGCGACAGTGACACCGTCGTCGTGGTCTTCGAGGAGCGGGACGAGGAGCCCCGCTACCTGACCGGCCGCGACGACGGCGGAACACCGCACAACGCCACCATCAGGGCCCGTCTCGTCAAGGGCCGCCGCTACTACGTCCGTGTGCGTCTGTACTCGGCTTGGGGACCGGGGCAGACAGCGGTCATGTGCTGGTGACAGCACGGGAAACCGCGCCACTCGGGCGTCGCTGGACCACCTGTCCGGCGCCGGGGGAGCGGTCGGGCAACGGTCACCTTCGGGGGAGGGAGACCGTTGCCCGGCCTCGCCACGTGTCCCGGAAGCGGCCGTGATCGTCGTACGGTCCGCCCGGCACCCGCAGAGCAGCGTCGCCCTCCTCGACGTCCTCGCCTCCGGCCTCGCGCTCCCGGTTCGGCGCGGCCTGTCGATCTAGGACAGAAACCGGCCTAGTCCGCTCCTATCGTCGTCCACGACAGCCAGTACGAGTGGAGGGACCGCGATGTCCGAGCAGGCCGGCGTCACGCCGCAGGGATACACCACCGTCGCGCCCTGGGTCGTCACCGACGACACCGGGGCCTTTCTCGACTTCGTCGCCGGGGCCTTCGGCGGTGTGGAGCTCGCGCGGGTCGCCACCGAGGACGGTCTGATCGGGCACGGTGAGATCCGGATCGGCGACACCGTGGTGCTGGCCTTCGACCGGCGTACGGACTGGCCGGTCCTGCCCAGCCTGCTGCGGGTGTTCGTCGCCGACGCGGACGAGGCGTTCTCCCGGGCCGTCGAGGCCGGTGGCAGTGTGGTGACGCCCGTGGCCGACGACGCCTTCGGGACGCGCGGCGGGCGGATCAAGGACCCCTTCGGCAACATCTGGTGGGTGGTCGCCAAGGTCGAGAACGTGTCCGAGGACGAGATGTGGAAGCGGCTGCGCGACCCGGGCTACGCCGAGATCATGCGCGTGGCCCAGGGGACGCTGGACGCGGAACTCAGCGGTCGGCGCCACGGACGCAGCAGCGCGCCCGTGGGGCCGACCGGCTGAGCTCGCTCCAGTCACTCGGCTCCGGTGCTTAGGCTCCGATACCTCGGCTCCGGTACTTCAGCGTCGGCCCCACTCCCGTGCAAGCAGCTCGTACGACCGCACCCGGTCGGCGTGGTCGTGGGTGATCGTCGTGATGAGCAACTCGTCGGCGCCGGTGGCCTCTTGGAGCTGTTCCAGCTGGTCGGCGACCCGGCCCGGCGAGCCGACGAACTGGGTGTCGAGGCGGTCCTGGACCAGTTCCCGGTCCTCGTCGCTCCAGACGTGCGCGCGGGCCTCCTCGGGCGTCGGGAACGCGATCGCGCCCTCGGCCGTACGGATGCTGCGCACCCACAGGCCGTAGCCGGTGGCGAGTTCGCGGGCGGTGGTGTCGTCCTCGGCGACGACGACGTCCGCGGAGACGCTGACGTGGGGTTTGTCGAGGTGGTCGGAGGGCTGGAAGTGGGCGCGGTAGCCGTCCACCGCCTCCAGTACCGTGGCGGGGCTGACGTGGTAGTTGGCGGCGAAGCGCAGGCCCCGGGCGCCCGCGACCTCGGCGCTCTGGCCACCGCTGCTGCCCAGGATCCACAGCTCCAACTCCGCGCCCTCGCCGGGCACTACGTGTGCCTCGACGCCCTCCGGGGAGCGGTAGGTGCCGGCCAGCAGGGCGAGGATGTCGTCGATCTGCTCGGCGTAGTCCTGGGACTCGGCGTTCGGCAGCAGGAGCAGCCTGCGTTGCAGGGCGATGCGGGGTGAGCCGAGGAGGCGTTCGAAGGAGAAGCGGGGCGGGATGAGCAGTCCGTTGGGGGCGCGTCCGTCGACGACGGGTGTGGCCGTCGGCCCGGTGGCCCGCTCCGCCGGCGGACGGCCGCCCGAGCGGCCGAGGCCCAGGTCGAAGCGGCCGGGGTGCAGCGCGTCGATCAGTCCGAACTCCTCCACCGTCGACAGCGCGGTGCGGTGGCCGAGTTGTACGGCCCCGGAGCCGAGGCGGATCGTGGAGGTGGCGGCGGCGGTCAGGGCCAGGACGACCGCCGGGGAGGTGCCCGCGACCCCGGGGTTGAGGTGGTGCTCGGCGAACCAGTAGCGGGCGTAGCCGAGTTGTTCGGCCTGTCGGGCCAGGTCGATGGAGTTGCGCAGGGCGTCGGCGGCGGTCGAACCGGACGAGATCGGGACCAGGTCGAGCACGCCCAGGGGGATGTCAGACACGGACCGGCTCCTCGCTGCTGGTCGACGGTGTCGGCAGGACCGGGCCCCAGTCGAAGGGCGGGTCGGGGATGTCCTTGCGCAGGACGGGGGCGACCGCCGACTGGAAGAGTTCGAGCGAGTCCCGGTGCTGTGCGTCGGACAGACCGCTCGCGTCCGCGTGCAGGTGGACCACCGTGTGCCCGAACTGCTCGTGGTAGCGGTGCACTTTGTCGATGACCTGCTGCGGGCTGCCGATCAGGGCCGAGCTGCGCTCGACGTAGTCCTCCAGGGTCTCGAAGACCACGGGCAGACCCGCCTGCTTGAAGAAGGCCAGGTTGGACTCGAAGATCGGCCGGTACGCGGCCAACGCCTCCTGCGAGGTGGGCGTGACGAGGACGCCCGCCGTGCCGGCGCCGATCGCGATGTCGGCCGGGTCGTGTCCGTGGTGCTCCCAGCGCTCGCGGTAGTAGCGGATCAACTCGGCATACGGCTCTATGGGGTTGGTGACGTTCGCCGAGAACAGCGGGTCGCCGTAGCGGGCGGCGAGGTCGACGGACTCCTTGCTGGTCGCGCTGCCGTGCCAGACCCGGACCGGCTTCTGGTACGGCCGCGGCCACACCTCGGCGTCCTCCAACGGCGGGCGGAAGCGGGTCGCCGCCGTCACCTTGTCCTGCCGCCAGATCTGCCGGAACACCTCGTAGCTCTCGGCGTTGCGGTCCCACTGGTCCTCGGGCGTGACCTGGAACAGGTCCCGCTGGGCGGCGCCGTTGCCCTTGCCGATGATCAGGTCCAGGCGCCCGTTGGACAGGTGGTCGAGGGTCGCGTAGTCCTCGTACGCCCGGACCGGGTCCAGCAGGCTGAGGGTCGTGACGGCGGTGAACAGGCGGATCCGCTTGGTCAGGGCGGCCACATGGCTGAGGACGACGGTCGGGGACGAGGAGATGAACGGGCGCTCGTGCCGCTCCCCCACCCCGAAGCCGTCGAAGCCCAACTCCTCGGCGAGCACCGCGTTGTCGAGCACCTCGCGGAACCGTTCGTGGGTCGGTTTCAGCACCCCGGTGACCGGGTCGGGGCGGTGCACGATGAGCGTGATCGCGAGGAACTTCACGACGCGGCCCGCTCGGCCGCCGCCTCGTCCGGGTGGGCGAGACCGAGCTGGTGGCGCAGCGTCGGGCCCTCGTACTCGGTGCGGAACACGCCCTGCTCCTGGAGCAGCGGGACGACCTTGTCGGCGAAGTCGTCGAGGCCGGTCGGGGTGATGTGCGGGACGAGGATGAAGCCGTCGCTGGCGTCGGCCTGAACGTACTCGTTGATGGTCCTGGCCACCGTCTCCGGGGAGCCGATGAAGTTCTGCCGGTTGCCGGTCTCGATGACGAGGTCACGGATGGACCAGTTGTTGGCGGCGGCCAGCTCACGCCACTCGCGGGCGGTGGCCAGCGGGTCGCGGTACATCCGCACCTGGGCGCGGCCCTTGGAGATGTGGTTCTCGCCGAGGTCGGGATCGACGTCGGGCAGCGGGCCCTCCGGATCGTACGAGGACAGGTCCCGGTTCCAGACGAACTCGAGGTGCTTGATGGCGGTGGCGCCGCTGACCTGCTGGCGGCGCACCTCCTTCGCCAGTACCTCCGCCTCGGCGTCGGTGTCGGCGAGGACGAAGCTCGCGGCGGGCAGGATCAGCAACTCGTCATGCCGGCGGCCGTACTTGGCGAGGCGGTTCTTGACGTCGGTGTAGAAGGCCTGCCCCGATTCCAGCTGGGCGTACCGGCTGAAGATGGCGTCGGCGGAGGAGGCGGCGAACTCGCGGCCCTCGTCGGAGTCGCCGGCCTGGAAAATGACCGGGCGGCCCTGCGGGGAGCGCGGGACGTTGAACTGGCCGTGGATGTCGAAGTGTTGACCGTCGTGGACGAAGGAGCCGGCCTTCGCGTCCCGCAGGAAGGTGCCGCTCGCCTGGTCGGCGACTATCTCGTCGCCGTGCCACGAGTCGAAGAGCTCGTTGGTCGTGGCGAGGAACTCCTTGGCGCGGGAGTACCGCTGGTCCTGCGGCAGGAAGCCGCCGCGCCGGAAGTTCTCGCCGGTGAAGGCGTCCCAGGAGGTGACGACGTTCCACGCGGACCGGCCGCCGGAGAGGTGGTCGAGGCTGGCGAACTGGCGGGCCACCTCGTAGGGCTCGTTGAAGGTGGAGTTGATGGTGCCGGTCAGGCCGAGGTGCTCGGTGACGGCGGCTAGCGCGGCCAGCACGGTGAAGGTGTCGGGGCGGCCTACGACATCCAAGTCGTAGATTTTTCCGCCCTGTTCGCGCAGGCGGAGTCCTTCGGCGAGGAACAGGAAGTCGAACTTGGCGCGTTCGGCGGTCTGCGCGAAGTGCACGAAGGAACTGAACTCGATGTGGCTGCCGGCCTTGGGGTCGCTCCACACGGTGGTGTTGTTGACGCCCGGGAAGTGCGCGGCCAGGTGGATCTGCTTCAGCGGCTTGCTCATGGGTGCGGTCGGTCCTTCCGGCTCAGGCTGCGGCATAGCGGTTGGCGGGGCGGGCGAGGCCCAGCAGGCCGCGCAGGGTGTCGGCCTCGTAGGCCGTGCGGAAGGCGCCGCGGCGCTGGAGTTCGGGAACCAGGCCGTCGGTGATGGCGGGCAGGTCATGGCCGAGGACGGCGGGCCGCAGCCGGAAGCCGGTCAGGCCCTCGGTCGCCAACTCCTGTAGCAGGTCGGCGAGTTGGGCGGGCGTACCGGCGAAGATCCGTGCGTCGCTGTCGTACGGCTCCCCCGCGAGGGCGTCCAGGCGGGCGCGTCGGTCCTCCGCCACGGCCTGGTCGTCGTCGAGGAAGACCACCAAGTCGCCGAAGACATGGACGAGTTCGTCCGCGCGGCCGGCCGCTTCCTGCTCGGCGCGGATCTCGGCGACGATCGCGCGGGCGTCGTCGGCGTCACGCGGGGTGACGTAGCCGATGTCGGCCTGGCGGGCCACCAGCCGGTAGGGAACGGTCTGATGGGCGAGCGCGGTGACGAGGGGCTGCCCCTGCGGCGGGCGCGGGGTGATCGAGGGGCCCTTGACGCTGAAGTGCGCGCCCTCGAAGTCGATGTAGTGCAGCTTGTCCCGGTCGACGAAGCGGCCGGTGGCGGTGTCCCGGATCTCCGCGTCGTCCTCCCAGCTGTCCCAGAGCCGGCGCACGACCTCGACGTAGTCGGCGGCCTCGTCGAAGAGGTCGGTGAGCCGCTGCTGTCCGGCCGGGGTGCGCAGCTCCGCCAGGTCCAGCGGCGGGAAGGTGCGGCGGCCGAAGTGGTCGGCCTCGTGCGGACGGGCGCTGACCTGCACCCGCAGGCCCGCACGGCCGCTGCTCACGTAGTCGAGAGTGGCGATCGCCTTGGAGAGGTGGAACGGCTCGGTGAGCGTGGCGATCACGGTCGGTACGAGGCCGATGTGCCGGGTCAGGGGCGCGATGCGGGACGCGGTCAGGACGGCGTCGAGACGTCCGCGGACCTGGTCGGTGCGGCCGTCCAGCTCGGCGTAGTGCGAGGACTGGAGGCCCAGCCCGTCCTCGAAGGTGACGAAGTCGAGCAGGCCGCGCTCGGCCTCGGCGACCAGGTCGGCCCAGTAGCCGGCGGTGAACAGGTCCCGGGGGCGGGCCACTTGCTCGCGCCAGGAGGCGGGGTGCCAGCCGGTGCCGTCGAGGGCCACGGCGAGATGCAGATGCGAAGGGGAGGTCGATGACACGAGTAGGTGCCTTCCTGGAGGTCCGTACGAGATCGCCGGCCCAGGGAAATGGGCTCACGGCGCTGGGGCAACGGCGTCAGGGGCGACAGAGCGCGCCGGCGACACGCAGCAGGTCGATGTGCTGCCGCGTGGTGAGACACACGTGCACGAGGGACGCGCCACTCATGTGCTCCACCTCCACGGAGTCCGGCTTCATAAAAGACAACGGCACGGCTATGCCGTTTCTTCCGGATCCGGGGCAGCGGTCGGCCCGATGAACCGGACGAGCGAGAAGACCGTACGGGCGCGCAGCGTGAAGCCGATCGACTCGTACAGGCGGATCGCGTCGGTGTTGTTCGCCGCGGCGTGCAGGAAGGGCTGCTCGCCGCGTTCCTTGATGCCGGCGGCGACCGCGCGGACCAGGCGGGTGGCCAGGCCCCGGCCGCGATAGTCGGGGTCGGTGCAGACCGCGCTGATCTCGGTCCAGCCCGGCGGGTGCAGGCGCTCGCCCGCCAGCGCGACGAGCCGGCCCTCGTGGCGGATGCCCAGGTAGGTGCCCAGTTCGACGGTGCGGGGCAGATAGGGGCCGGGTTCAGTGCGGGCCACCAGGTCGAGGATCTCGGGTACGTCGGCGGGACCCAGGCGTACGGCCTCGGGGGCGGGCTCGGCCCACAGCGCGGTGTCGACGAGCTGGACGCCCTGGCCCGAGCGGACGATCTCCCAGCCGGCCGGGGCCTCGCTCACACCGCGCACCGCGGCGGTGCCGCCGGGGCCGACGAGCGTGGCCCGGTCGGCCCAGGCACGCGGGTCGTCGTTGTCGGTGATGGCGTGGAAGCCGGCCACGTCGACGGGGTAGCGGACGGCGCGGCCGACGCGCTCGGCGAAGTGGGCGTGCGGGCCGGTGAGCGCGGCCCAGGCCGGGTTGTCCAGGACGTGGGACGTGGTGGTTTCGAGACTGGCGGTGGAAGACATCGGGTGACGGCTCCGGTACTGGTCGCACGGGTCGGGGACCCCGCCGGGACGCGGCGGGGTCCCCTTGCTGAGAGGGTGGGTCAGGAGTCGCTGAGCGGCAGTCCGGGCGGGTTGATCTCGGACTTGGCGACGGCCTCGTTGGAGAGGTTCCAGGCGGCCAGCCACTTGGCGTACTGCCCGTTCTTGATCAGGTAGTTGATCGCGTCGGCCAGCGGCTTGGCGAGGCCGCTGTCCTTCTTCGCGGTGGCCGCGATCAGGCCCTGGAGGGAGGATCCGGCGCCGGAGTAGGTGCCCGCGTTGCGGATCGCCTTCGCCGTGCCCTTGGTCGAGGAGACCTGGTAGGCGACCGAGGGGTTCGGGGAGAGGTAGGCGTCGATCTTCCCGGAGGTCAGCGCGAGGTAGGTGCTGTTGTTGTCCTGGAAGTACTTGACCGTGAGCGGCTTCTTGCCCTCGGCGGCCAGCTTCTTCTTCCACTCCAGGAGGATCCGCTCCTGGTTGGTGCCGGCGCCCACGGCGACCGTCTTGCCGGCGAGGTTCTCGTAATTGCCGTCGAAGTTCCAGGAGTTGTCGGCCTTCACCGCGAAGCCGAGGTTGTCCTCGCGGTAGGAGGCGAACTCGTACTTCGCCTTGCGCTCCTCGGTGTCGGTGACATTGGAGAAGGCGACGTTCACCTTGCCGCTGTCCAGGCCGATGAAGAGGTTCTCCCAAGTGGAGTTCTTCAGCTCGGGCTTGAGGCCGAGGACGGCGGCGACCAGACGGGCGATGTCGGTCTCCGAACCCGTGAGGGTCTTCTGGTCGGAGCCGACGTAGCCGAGCGGCGGGGAGCCGGCGGGCAGGAAGCCGACGCCGATCTCCAGCTTGCCGCTCTTGGCTATGTCCTTGGGCAACTCGGCGCTGATCGACTTCACTTCGGAGACCTTCAGCGTGGTCTCCTTGGCGGCGCCGAGGGACAGGGCACCCACGGTGACCGAGCCGGCGGCGGCGTTGTCGGTCGTGGTGGCCGCGTCACTGTCTCCCCCGCAGGCGGCGAGCCCGCCGGCGAGGGCGGCGACGACGGTGCCGGCGGTGAGTCCGCGAGTGAGTCTGCTGCGAAGGCTGAGGGGAGACATGGCTGTTCCTAGGCTCGGTGTTCAGGACTGTTGAGGGTGAGAAGGGTGAGGCTCAGAGGACCTTGCTGAGGAAGTCGCGGGTCCGTTCGTGCTGCGGTTTGTCGAGGACCTCGTGCGGCGGGCCCTGCTCGACGATCTTTCCGCCGTCGATGAAGACGACCCGGTCGGCGACCTCGCGGGCGAAGCCGATCTCGTGGGTGACGATGACGAGGGTGGTGCCGCTGGTCGCCAAGTCCTTGATGACGGCGAGGACTTCGCCGACGAGTTCGGGGTCGAGGGCGGAGGTCGGCTCGTCGAAGAGGATGACGCCGGGGCGCAGGGCGAGGGCACGTGCGATGGCGACGCGCTGCTGCTGGCCGCCGGACAGCTGCCTCGGATAGGCGCCGGCCTTCTCGCCGAGACCGACCCGGCCGAGCAACTCGCGGGCCAGTTCCAGGGCTTCGGGCTTGCCGAGCCGGCCGGTGGCGACGGGGGCCGCGGCCACGTTGTCGAGGACGGTCAGGTGCGGGAACAGGTTGAAGTTCTGGAAGACGAAGCCGATCCGGCTGCGCTGGGCGAGGATGGCCCGCTCGCTCAGCTCCTTCAACCGCTCCCCCTGCCGCTTCACGCCGATCAGTTCGCCGTTGACGCTGACGTAGCCGATCTCCGGCTTCTCCAGGTGGTTGATGACCCGCAGCAGCGTGGACTTCCCGGAGCCGGACGGGCCGAGGATGACGGTGACCTCGCCGGGCCGCACGGTCAGGTCGACGCCGTCCAGCACCCGGTGGGCGCCGTACCACTTGTGCACGTCGTGCACCTCCACCGCGGCGGGCGTGATGTCGGTCGGCGCTTCGAGGGTCTTGGCGCTCATATCGCGGCCTCCCGGCGGATACGGGCCCGCAGATCGGTGAGGCCGGTGCGGAGCTTCTGGATCGGCGTCGGCGGCAGGGAGCGCGTGGCGCCCCGGGCGTAGTACCGCTCGACGTAGAACTGGATGACCGACACGACACTCGTCAGGATCAGGTACCAGACGGTGACGACGAGGAGCAGCGGCACGATGTCACCGGGGTAGGTGGAGCCCATCGTCTGCGCGGAGCCGAACAGGTCGAGCAGGGAGACGTAGAAGACCAGCGAGGTGCTCTTGATCAGGCCGATCAGCTGGTTGACGTAGTTCGGGGTGATGGAGCGCAGCGCCTGCGGGAACACGATCCTGCGGAACTGGTAGCTCTTCGGCAGGCCGAGGGCGGAGGCCGCTTCGTGCTGGCCCTGGTCGACGGAGAGGATGCCGCCGCGGACCACTTCGGCCGCGTAGGCCGCCTCGTTGAGGCTGAGGCCGATGACGGCCACGACCATGTCGGTGGCCAGTTTCGACTCGTCGAAGGAGAAGAAGGCCGGCCCGAAGGGGACACCGACGCTCAACGTCCGGTACAGAGCACTGAAGTTGTAGAGGAAGAGCAGCACCACGATGAGCGGGATCGAGCGCAGCGCCCAGACGTAGGTCCAGCTCACCGCGCGCAGCACCGGGGACCTGGAGAGTCTGGCCAGGGCGAGCAGGATGCCGCCCAGGAGGCCGAGGACCGCGCTGTAGGCGGCCACTTCGAGGGTGATCAGCAGCCCGTCGAGGATGGTCGGCCGCAGGAACCAGTAGCCGAAGCGGTCCCACTGGTAGAACGGGTTGGTCGCCAGGCCGTGCACGAACTGGGCCGCGAGGACCAGCACGACCGCGGTGGCGATCCAGCGCCCCGGCCGGCGCAGCGGCTGAACTCGCTGTGCCGTGAGGGGTTTTGACGGTTCGTCGGCAGGCGGTGCCTCGGCGAGGGACACGGCGGCGCCAGGGGGTTCACTCATGGTGGGCTCCGGCAGGTTCGGACACCCCGGACCCCGGCGGTGGACGCGCGACGACGGGCGGCGCGCGCGGCTGCGCGGGACTGGGGGCGGGGAGGGGAACTGCACACCGGCGGAGGCGGGTGTGCGTCAGAGGTGCGCGGGCTGGCTGGTCGTCAGCCCCGACAGCGGGCACGGCCCGGTGCGGTACACAGTGCGCTGCTGACCCGGAGCAGATCGACGGCGCGGTCGGCGACGAACAGGTTCGCGTACGACAGCACGCAGCTCTGTGGGCGGCATGCGGCCGTCCTGAGAGCTGCGTACATGGCGTCACCTGTCACTGTCGGAGGCCCCCGGAAGGGGCCGCGCGCTTACCGAAACGTCATCCGGTCCGGTCGTCACCTGGGGCACCCCACCGCGGTGCGAGGGTTGCCGGTCAGCAAGCCAGGGCTTGTCGCTGACACTCATGACCGTTCTGGGCGATATTCAAGACACTTGCCCGAACGAATGTCAACGCCGGTCCACGAAGTGGAACGACTGTGGAGCTGCTGTGGACGGGCGGTGAGCGGCTATCGGGCCGCGTGGGCCGCCCAGTCGAGGATCTGCACGGCCGCGCCGGCCGCCTCCAGACCTCGGCAGTGGGCGTGGTGCCGGCGGGCGATGCCGTCCAGGTCGAGATGGGTGCCGAAGGCCGGGTGGGCGGCCAGGCGGCGGGCGTACGCCCACAGGGTCGGGTGGTCGGCGATGCGCTCGACCGCGCAGGCGTCCAGGTGATGCCGGTGCACGGTGTCGAGTTGGACCAGGGTGACCCACAACTCGACGTCGGCCGCGGTGATCTGATCCCGGATCATGTAGTCGCGTCCGACGAGCCACCGCTCCAGCGCACCCAGCGACTCCAGCAGCGTTTCGAGGGCCGCGTCCCGCTCCGCCTGCTCTCCGCCGGACTGTCCGGCACGCTGGGCGGCTCCCTCGATGTCCTGGGCGCACATCCGCTCGACGGCCTCGATCTCCGACTCGGCGCCGCACGGGTACAGCGAGAGCCGGTCGGCGCCGAAGCGGCGGGCGAGGTCGCGGGTGATGTCCGGGGCGTGGGTGCTGACGATCCGCCCGGACCAGTCGTCGCTGAGCACCGGTCCGACGGCCGGCCCCGAGTACCGGTGGGCGCTCGCCTCGTACAGCGGGCGCAGCACCGAGTGGCCGCCCTGCGGGGAGTCGGGGACGGCGGGCAGGTAGGTCGCCGGACAGACGGTGTCCAGGCCGAGCAGGCTGTGGGTGACGGCGATGCGCAGGCCGTCGGGACACGCGGTGGACAGATGGAGGCGGTAGCGGCGCGGAACGGCGTAGTGGCCGCTGCGCGGATCGCCGCCGATGCGGCCCCGGAAGGCGGGCGCGGACGGAGTGGTGGTGTGGGCGGCCAGCGGTGTGACGGACATGACTCTCCCCGGGAGCGGGCGCGGACGTACGCGCGGCGGAAGCGACGTCGGACGGGAAGGGGCCGGGCTCAGCCGTGCGGTGCGGACGGACGACGCCGGTGGCGTCCGGTCGCGGGACGACGCGTGGGCGTCGCGGGCACGGGAGGGGCGCGGCTCAGCCTTGGCGGCTGATCGCGCTGCAGACGCGCAGCAGATCGATGTGGCGGCGGGAGGTGAGGAGAGGCGAGCGGCTCACGCGTACGGTGACCGGTCCAAGGCGCCTCATGTCATTCCCTACCTGTTCACTAGGATTCCCTTCTGGAGTGTCGATCCCCCTGGCTGCGGCGTCAAGAGGGCGTCCACCGACCGGTCGGTGTCCCGTTCGGTTTCGGTGTGCCGTTCGGTTCACATCGGCCCGTTCAGTTCACGTCGGCCCGGGCGGCACCGTCGTCCAGGGCGTCGTCCTCCTCCGCCGGGCTGTCGGAGAGGAAACCGCCTGACTGGTGGCGCCACAGCTTCGCGTAGGTGCCTTCGGACGCGAGCAGTTCCTCGTGCGTGCCCTGCTCGACGATCCGGCCGCGGTCCAGGACCACAAGGCGGTCCATGCCGGCGACCGTGCTCAGCCGGTGCGCGACCACGAGCGCGGTGCGCCCCTCCATGAGCCGCCACAGTGCCTCCTGGACGAGCAGTTCGCTCTCCGAGTCGAGGGCGCTGGTCGCCTCGTCGAGGAGCAGGATCGGCGCGTCGCGCAGGATCGCCCGGGCCAGCGCGACCCGCTGGCGCTGGCCGCCGGAGAGCTTGATGCCGCGCTCGCCGACCATCGTCTCGAAGCCTTCGGGCAGCGTGTCGGCGAACTCCGTGACGTGCGCGGCCTCGGCCGCCCGGCGGATCTCGGCGTCGGTGGCGTCCGGGCGGGCGAAGGCGATGTTGTCCCGCAGGGTGCGGTGGAACATGGCCGGGTCCTGGGGCACGTACGCGATCAGACCGCGCAGGTCGGCCTGACGGAGCCTGCTGATGTCCTGGCCGCCGATCAGGATGCGGCCGGCGTCCAGGTCCGTCATCCGCAGCAGCAGCCGGGTGAGGGTGGTCTTGCCGCCGCCGGACCGCCCGACCAGGCCGATCTTCGCGCCGCCGGGCACGGCGAGGTCGAGTCCGTCGAAGAGCGGGGCGCCGGGTCCGTGGGCGAAGGTGATCCGCTCGAAGCGGACCGAGGCGGCCCGCGCAGGCAGCGGGTCCGGCTTCGCCGGGTCGAGCACGGTCGGGGGCGAGTGCAGCAGCTCGGTGAACTGCGCGGCCTCCGTCATCGAGCTCTCCAGCCGCCGGTAGATCTGGTTGAACTCGAACATGATCCGGGTGGCGTTGGTGTAGTACGTGAACGCGACCACGACCGCCTCCACGCCGTGCCCGCCCCGGCTCAGCGTCACCGCGAGCAGCAGCCCGAGCGCGTTGGTCGCCACGGACAACGGCGCGACCAGCGTGTCGATGCGCAGATTGCCGTAGTCCCACGACATCAGCGTCAGCCGGCGGGACGTGGCGACCCGGGAGCGGTGCTCGGCGGCCTCGCGCTCCTCGGCCGCGAACGCCCGCACGGTGTCCATGTTCATCAGGCTGTCGGCCACATGCCCCGACACCCGCGCGATGGCCGCCTCACGCTGGTCCACCAGCCGCTGGCGACGCCGGATGAGGGGCGCCACGCACAGCGCCGTCACGGTGATCATCGTCAACAGGCCGACGACCAGGAGCGGTTCGTAGCGCCACAGCACAACGGACCCGAACAGCAACGGAATCAGGCTGCCCATGATGTTGAACGTCAGCGTGTCGACGAACTCCTCGAACCGCGAGGCGAAACTGAGGACCCGCTTGGTCAACGAGCCGGCGAAGTTGTCGTGGAAGAACGAGGCGTCCTTGGCGAACAGTTCGTCCAGACCGATCACGTAGAGGTGCTCGATACCGAGCGCGTCCAGGCGGTTGAGGCAGTGCAGTCCGATCCGCCAGAGCGTCTCCGCGAGCAGCAGGACGACGGTGAAGGCGAGGACGTACGGCAGTGTCGCGCGTACGCCGATGCCGTCGTCGTCGGCGATGCGGCCGACGAGCTTGGCGACGACCAGCGGCGCGATGTAGGCGATGCCGACGTTGCCCAGCGCGGGCAGCAGCATGGCGGGCAGCGTCAGCCGCCGCAGCCGCGCCAACTCCCGCCCGTAGAACCGAAGTGCGAGCAGTACCGAGCCGCGGCCCGGTACTCCGTCGTGCGATGCAGGCGTTCCCATTCCCACCCTGTCGTCGTGTCCCCGCGTACGGCCAGGCATGGCAGTGTCCTGCGACCGGTACGGCCCGGTCCATGCGTTTTTTCCGGCCTGCGGCGAGTGGTGTCCGGCTGTCGGCGGGTGGTGGGACGGCATCGCGCGTATGCGGCTCAGGAGGTGTCAGAGGTCGGCCGTACGCTGGAAAGGTGCCCCCGAACGCGCCGATGCGCCTGCCCGACATGCCGTTGCACGACCCGTTCGTGGTCGCCGACGAGCTGACCCGCACCTACCACCTCTACACGTCCAACGACCCGTCCGTGTCGGGCGTGGACGGCACCGGCACGATGGTCTACCGCAGCCACGACCTGCGCGACTGGACGCGCCCGGTCGTCGTCTTCCGCACCGAGGACCAGCCGGGCATCTGGGCGACCGACGGCGCCTGGGCCCCGGAGGTGCACCGACGGGACGGCAGGTACTACCTGTTCACGACCCTGCACAACGCGGACAGACCGCTTCCGGTCCCACCGCCCGGCCGCTGGGGCACGCCGTTCCGGCTCCCCACCCACATGCGCGGCACGGTCACGGCCGTGTCCGACTCCCTGCTGGGCCCCTTCACCGTCGTCGACCCGTCCCGCCCCACCCCGCCCGAGCACCTCATGACCCTGGACGGCACGCTGTACGTCGACCCCTCCGGGCTGCCGTGGATGGTGTACGCGCACGAGTGGCTCCAGACGATCGACGGCACCATGGAGGCGATCCGGCTCGCTCCGGACCTGACCCGGACCGTCGGGGACCCGGTGCTCCTGTTCAAGGCCTCGGACGCGTCCTGGATCACCGAGCAGCTCCCCGCCGGCGTCCCGCACCAGCTCGCGCCCTACGTCACGGACGGCCCCCAGCTCCACCGCACACCCGACGGCACCCTGCTCATGCTGTGGTCGACGTACGAGAAGAACGTCGCCGCGGAGGACGGCACGCTCAGCGGCGGCTACGTGCAGACGTACGCCGTCTCGGAGTCCGGCGACCTCACCGGACCGTGGCACCAACGTCGGCCCCTGGTCCGGCAGGACAGCGGCCACGGCATGCTGTTCCACACCTTCGACGGACAACTGATGATGATCCTGCACCGGCCGTTCGAGAACGCGCGGGGCAAGCTGTACGAGATGGAGCTGGACGGCGCGGAACTGCGCGTGCTGCGCCAACGCACCGACCTGGACGGTGAGTTGGCGTGACGGACATCGATGCCCCTCAGCCGCTGCCGCATGTCGATCTCCATCAGCACCTGTGGGGCCCCGCGTTCCTGGCCGCCCTGCGCGCCCGCACCGAACCGCCGTACCTCGACGGCTGGACCCTCCACACGGTCGGTGAGCCGCCCTACGAGGTCTCCGCCGCCGATCACGACATCGCGCGGCGCGCCGAACTGGCCGCCGCCGACGGCCTCGGCCGAGCCCTCGTCTCGCTGTCCGCCCCGCTCGGCATCGAGTGGCTGCCGGCCGAGGAGGCACGGCCACTGATCGACGCGCACCACGAGGACGCGGCCGGTCTGCCGGAACCGTTCGGGGCGTGGGCGGCGGCCGGTGTGCGGGACATCGACGCGGAGGCGACGGCCGAGGCCCTGGATTCGGGGCTGGGGCTGGCCGGGCTTCAGCTTCCGGCCAACTCCCTTACCGACGCGGCCGGTTACGCCCGATGCGCCCCACTGCTCGACCTCCTCGAAGAGCGCGATCTCCCGCTGTTCGTGCATCCCGGACCGGCGCTGTTGGGGTCGTCGGGCTCGGGGGCATCGGTCTCGGGGTTGGCGGGCCCCGTGATGCCAGGGCCCGGCTGGTGGCCCGCGATGGTCCCCTACGTCCAGCAGATGCACGCCTCTTGGTTCGCGTTCCGCGCCTTCGGGCGGCCACGCCATCCCCGGCTGCGGGTCTGCTTCGCCCTGCTGGCCGGGCTCGCCCCGCTGCACGGGGAGCGCTTCGCGGCGCGGGGTGACGGCGCGGACGAGGTGGACCGGAACGTGTTCGTGGAGACGTCCTCTTACGGTCCGCGCGCCGTCGAGGCGATCGTGGCGGCGCTCGGCGCGGATGCCGTCGTCCAGGGCACCGACCGGCCCTATGCCGGGCCACCGGAGCGACCGGGCTTCGGTCTGGGCGGAGCGGCGGAGCGGGCGTTCCGGGTCGACAACCCGTGGCGGCTGCTCAACGGGAAGGGGTGACCAGTCGACTGGTCGCTTGCCTGCCGCCGACGGCTTGCTTACCGCTCGTCGGGCGTGGGGAAGTCCGTCGACCGGCTGACGTCCGCCCACTTCTCGGCCTCCGCGGAGCGCTCCGCACCCGACTCCAGCGCGATGCGCAGCGCGTCCGAGCCGAGCAGTAGGCGCCGCGGCGGCTCTTCGGTGTCGACGGTCTCCGCGATGACCTGCGCCGCCCTGGCCGGGTCACCGGGTTCGTTGCCGTTGTACTGGGCGAACATGCGCGCCCACTCGCCGACGGTCCGGTCGTAGTCCTCGCCGATCGGAACGGGTGAAGTGGCGGCTCCCGCGACCCAGTTGGTGCGCAGTCCCCCGGGCTCGACGATGATCACCTTGATGCCGAGGGGGGCCACCTCGTTGGCGAGCACCTCCGAGAATCCCTCCACCGCGAACTTCGCGGTCTGGTAGGCGCCCAGCCCCGGGGTGCCGCCCACCCGGCCGCCGATCGACGAGATCTGGACGATGTGCCCGGAGCGCTGCCGACGCAGGACGGGAAGCACCGCCTTGGTCACGTTGACCACGCCGAACAGATTGACGTCCAGCTGGGCCCGGAACTCGCCGTCCGGGATGTCCTCGATCGCCGCGCTGGTCGCGTAACCGGCGTTGTTCACCACGACGTCCACCGTCCCGAAGCGTTCGGTGGCCGCCGTCACCACCGCGCGGGCGTCGTCGGGATCGTTGACGTCGAGCGCGACGGCGAGCAGTCGGTCGCCGTGCTCGCGCGCGAGGTCGTCGAGGCGTTCCGGCCGGCGGGAGGTCGCCACCACGCGGTCGCCGCGGTTCAGCGCGGCCAGCACGAGTTCGCGTCCGAGTCCGGCGGAGGCGCCGGTGATGAGCCAGGTCCTGGTAGTCATCGTGATCTTCCTTCTTCTTCGCAGGTCGTGCTTCTTCTGTGCGGGTCAAGTGAGTTGGGTGATCACGCCGGGACGGTGATCGTCTTGTGCTCGACGTACTCGGTGAGGCCGACGGCTCCGTACTCGCGCCCGGTGCCGCTCGCCTTGTAACCGCCGAACGGGCCGTCGAAGCCGATGGGCGCGCTGTTGACGGTGAAGGTGCCGGTCCTGATCCGGCGGGCGAGCTCGAGGCCGTGCTCCACGTCCGCCGTCCAGACGCCACCGCTGAGGCCGTACTCGGAGTCGTTGGCGATGCGCACGGCGTCGTCCTCGTCGTCGAAGGGGATCACCACCAGGACGGGACCGAAGATCTCCTCGCGTGCGATCCGCATGCTGTTGTCCACGTCCGCGAACAGGGTCGGCCTGACGTAGTTGCCCTGCTCGAGACCGGCCGGCGACTCGGGTCCTCCGGTGACCAGGCGGGCGCCTTCCTCGATGCCGAGCCGGATGTAGGACCGCACCCGCTCCTGCTGTTCGGCGCGGACCAGCGGGCCGACGAAGGTGTCCTCCGCCGACGGGTCGCCGACCTTCAGTCCGTCGAGCAGGTCCTTGAGGGCGGTCACCACGTCCTCGTACCGGCTGCGCGGCGCGAGAACTCGCGTCTGCGCGATGCACGCCTCGCCGTTGTTCATCAGCGAGGCGAACCGCAGCGCGGGCACGGCCTCGGTCAGGTCCGCGTCGGGCAGGATGATCACCGCGGACTTGCCGCCCAACTCCAGGCTGACGCGCTTGAGTTGGCGGCCCGCGACGGCCGCGATGGAACGGCCCGCGCCGGTCGAGCCGGTGAAGGCGACCTTGTCGACGCCGGGATGGGCGACCAGGTACTCGCTGGTCTCCCGGTCGGCCGGGAGGATGCTGACCACGCCCTCGGGCAGCCCCACCTCGTCGAAGAGGTCGGCCAGCAGCATCATGCTGAGGGAGTTCTCCGGCGAGGCCTTCAGGACCACGGTGTTGCCCGCGAGCAGCGCCGGGATCATCTTCGCCAGCGCCGCCGAGAACGGTGAGTTCCACGGGATGACGGCGGCCACTACGCCGATGGCCTCGCGGCGCACGACGCTGCGGAAGGGGGCGTCGGGGACGGACGGGTCGAGCGTCTCCTCCCAGCCGAACTCGCGGGCGGCCTTGAGGTAGCCGAGCGCCTGCCGGGTGAGTCCGCCCTGACCCGCCCTGTTGAACCAGAGCGGATTGCCGCGCTCGGTGGTGATCAGCCGCGCGATCTCCTCGGCCCGCCCCTCGCGCAGCTTGTTCAGCCGCACGATCAGGTCCTGGCGCTGCTCCGGAGTCGTGTGCCGCCAGGGCCCTTCGTCGAAGGCCGCCCGGGCCGCCGCGACCGCGCGGTCGATGTCGGCCGGCCGGGCCTGCACGGACCGGCCGACGAGCGACTGGTCGTGGGGTGAACGGATGTCGAGCGGGGTGGTGTCGCTCGGGTCGGTCCAGAGACCGCCTGTGTAGAGCTTGTCGCGCACGATCATGGCGCCGTCTTCTCTCTGTCCCTGTCGTGTAGAGGTTGACGCAACAAACGCTACGTCGATGTGACAGTTAATGCAACAAGCGTAATGTTATTGTGGCGCTACAGCACCCTGGAACTACGGAAGGTGATCACCGCGATGAGAGCCGACGCGGCCCGCAACCTGGACTCGGTCCTACAGACGGGGGCACGGCTGCTCGCGCGGGACCCGGCGACGACCATGGCCGCGATCGCGGCGGAGGCCGGGGTGGACCGGCGCACGGTCTACCGCCGGTTCGCGAGCAGGGAAGCCCTGCTGTCCGCCGTCTACGCGGCGAAGCTCGACGCCGCCGAGGTGGTCATGGACGCGGTCCGCCTGGAGAAGGCGCCGGTCGCGATCGCGCTGCACGGATACGTCGAGTCGATCATCCCGGTCAGCCGGCGCTGGCCGGTGGACATCCGGCGGATGATGCAGGAGGACCCCGAGGCCGAGCAGCGGGCCGAGGCGCTGCGCGAGCGGCTGGAGGCGTTCCTGCGGCGCGCGGCCGACGAGGGGTTGGTCCGGCAGGACCTGCCGCCCGGGTGGGCGACGGCGCTGTTGAGCAACCTGGTCGACACCATGGCCCATGTGTTCGTCGACATCGAACCCGGCCCGGCCGCCGACCTCGTGGTGGCCTCGCTCCTGCACGGCGTCGGATAGGGCCTGTTGGTTCTCCGCGTGGACGTGGTCAACTGCTGATCCGGAGCGGCGTCATGGCGGCGCCGGAAATGACCGCGGCCGATCATCCTGGAGGAATCGTGGTCGACAAGTGGACCGCCGAGGACGTGCCCGACCAGCGGGGCCGGGTCGCCGTGGTCACCGGCGCCAACACCGGGATCGGTTTCGAGACCGCCATGGTCCTCGCCGCGCGCGGTGCGGCGGTGGTGCTGGCGGTACGGGACACGGCCAAGGGCGAGCGGGCCGCCGGCCGGATCACCGCCGCCGCTCCCTCCGCGGACGTCTCGGTGCAGCACCTCGACCTCACCTCGCTCGACTCGGTGCGCGCCGCGGCGGACCAACTACGGTCCAGGCTCCCGAGGATCGACCTACTGATCAACAACGCCGGGGTGATGTACACACCCAAGAGCACCACCCATGACGGGTTCGAACTCCAGCTGGGCACCAACCACCTCGGCCATTTCGCCCTCACCGGGCTGCTGTTGGACCGGATGCTGACGGTCGAGGGCTCCCGAGTGGTGACGGTCAGCAGCCTGGCCCACGACCTTCGGGCCGCCATCGACCTCAACGACCTCCAGTGGGAGCGCCGTTCCTACAGCCGGGTGGGCGCGTACGGCCAGTCGAAGCTGGCGAACCTTCAGTTCACCTACGAGCTCCAGCGCCGGTTGGCGGAAAAGTCTCCGACCGTCGCCGTCGCCGCGCACCCGGGCCTCGCGTCCACCGAACTGATCCGCAACTCGGTGTTCGTCGTACGCACCTTCGTCAGGGCGTTCAACCCCCTGATCTCGCAGCCCGCGGACCGCGGTGCGCTGCCCACCCTGCGCGCGGCGACCGACCCCGACGTGCGAGGCGGCGAGTACTACGGCCCACGCGGACTCCGGGAGCTCAGGGGTTATCCGGTGCGGGTGCGGTCCAACCGGCTCTCCCACGACGAGTCCTTCCAGCGCGGCCTGTGGGCGGCGTCGGAGGAACTGACCGGAGTGACCTTCCCGGTCTGACGCGTCGCCGTTCGCGCTTCCGGTTTCGTCTGTCCTGTCATCACGCACGCTCCGAGGTGGATTCAACAGGCGCGGCCGGACCGTGGTGCCGGGCCCCCACGGCGACGGTGGCCAGCAACGCCAGCACCACCGCGGTGAACCACGTCGTCGCATTCCCCAGGCTCATGTGGAGACTGGCGACGCCGAGTCCGACGGGCAGCAGGGCCAGTCCGAGGTAGGAGACGAGGAACAGCCCGGCGAGGGCCTCACCGCGCTGGGCCGGGGCGGCCGTCGCGGCCACATGCCCGACGGCCGACTTGAACAGCACCCCCGCGCCCGCTCCGGCGAGAACGCCGGCCAGCAGGAACACAGGCAGGCCCGCGAGGTGTACGCCGATCGCGAGTACGGCCATCCCCGCGGCCTGGGCGAGGAGTCCCACGTACCAACGCGTCCGGTCGCCGAGCCGGCCGGTGCCCGTCTGGGCCGCGGCGGCGGCACCGAACACCGCGAACACGACCAGTCCCGCCAGCGCGTGGGACGGGTGGTGCAGAGTGCCGGCGACGAAGCCGGGCGCCACCGAGGTGAACAGGCCGAACACGGCCATGGAAGTGAAACCGGCCGCCGCCGCGGCGAGGTATCCGCGGTCGCCGCGGGCCACGCCGACCCGCTGCGGCCGGTACGCCGGCCGCACGGCAGGCTTCCGGACCGTCTCGGGTGTCAGGGCGACGGCGACCGCACCGATCAGCAGCAGCACGACGAAGACGGCGTACGGCAGCCGCAGCGGCGCCCCCAGGTACTCGGCGAGCGCGCCCGCGACCAGGGGCCCCACCCCGAGGCCGCCGATGTTCGCCGCGGTCGACACGATCTCGAACCGTCGCGTCGAGGCTCCGGGCCGATGCGCGGCGTGCAGTTCGTGCAGATACGCCGTCGCGGTCGCCGTCAGCATGCCCACGCCGAGGCCGGTGACCAGTCGGGCGACGATCAGCACCGGGAGCGAGGCGGTGGAAAGGAACAGCACGGCGGCGAGCAGTTCCAGCGCCAGCGCCGAGGTCAGGACCTTCTTGCGGCCCAGCCAGTCAGACACGTGCCCGGCGAGCAACAGACTCGTCAGCACACCGACGGCGTAGACGGCGAACACGACGGTCACCGTGAACGTGGAGAACCCGTCGCGGGCCTGGTACAGCGGATACAGCGGGGTGGGGACGGTGGAGAACGCCATCGCCGTCACGAACACCGCGGCGACCGTCCAGAAACCGCGGCCGTACCGGCGGACGGTGTCCGGAGCCTGGGCGACTCCGTCCTTCGGGGCGGGCGCGGGATCCGTGCGCGGACCCTTGGCCGACGTCGACAACATCGCAACACTCCGATCCATTGACGGTGGATTCCGTCGGCGGCGGACCGGCCGGCCGGCATCGAACCGACCGGCTCTGGTTCACCGTCCGGTGTTGCCAACATGCGGGCGGAGTGGTTGTTTCCCGTTCGGCGGAGATGGTTCGAGATGGCGGTTATCTGTATCGGAGATGGCCGCGCAGGCATGGCATCCGGCATGACATCCGGCACGACAGGGCCCTCTCACCGGGGGCGTCACCGGCGCGGCCTCACCTCGACTGCCGCATGATCCAGTCCCGGATGCCGGGGATGGTGCGGACGCCACGCAAAAGGGCCCTCACAGGCTCTCGCCCGTGAAGACCCTTCACACCGTCGGGACGACAGGATTTGAACCTGCGACCCCTTGACCCCCAGTCAAGTGCGCTACCAAGCTGCGCCACGTCCCGGTGCGGCTCACCCGTCGAAACGTGTGATCACGCAGGTAAACCCTACCGCATGCACACGGCCACCCCGCACGGTCACGGATCGGTCACTGCACCACGGAACGTCTCCTGCCGCATGCTGCGCAGCACTACCGTCCCCTCACGCGAAATACGCAGGGGGGTACGAAAATGACCAATCCGTACAACACTTCGCCCACCATCCCGCCCAACCCGCCGGCCGGCATACCGTCGGCCGGTCCGGCGCCGCGCTGGGCGAGAAAGCGCTATGTCGTCCCGGCGGTCGGATTCGCCTTCCTGGTGGGCCTGTTGGCCGATGGAAGCGACGACGGGAAGGAGCCGGCGTCGGCGTCGACCGCGCCTCGGGTCACCGCCACGGTCACGACGACCGCCACGGCGACCGCCACGGTCACCGAATCCGCGGATCCCGAACCGGCCGCCACGGTCACCGTCCGGGCGACACGGACCGTCAAGGCGACGGTCACGGCCGAGCCCGCCGAAGTCGCCGGTGGGAGCGACGATTCCGGCGGGCAGGACGTGTACTACGCCAACTGCGACGCGGCCCGCGCGGCCGGTGCCGCCCCCGTCCGGGTCGGTGACCCCGGATACGGGCGGCACCTCGATCGGGACGGGGACGGCACGGGGTGTGAGTAGCGGGGTGGGCCCCACGTAGGAGTGGGTCAGCCTCGCGGGCCGGAGGCCAGTGGCTCCGGGTTCGGCTCCGCCGTCTGCGAGCGGTCGCTCGGCAGGTCCGTCGACACGTCGGTGGCCGCTCGGAGCGAACCCGAGAATCCGCGGGCCCGCGTCGGGACCAGGAGTGCCGCCAGTGCCGCCGCCAGGCACAGCACCGCCAGCAGGGCGAAGCCGTGGGTGTAGCCGGACTCGTACGGCAGGCCCGAGGGCTGGAGGTGGCCGGTGACCAGGACGCTGGTCAGCGCAGCGCCGATGGAGCCGCCGATGGTGCGGATGTTGGCGTTCATGCCGGTGGCCGCGCCGGTCTGGGAGGCGGGGACGCTGCCGACGATGAGGTTGGCCATCGAGGCGAAGGCGAGTCCGATACCGAGGCCGAACACGCCCGAGACCAGGGCGACTTGCCACTGCGCGTCGTGCCACAGGGCGAGCATGCCCAGGGCCACCGCACCGAGCGCGGCACCGGTGGTGAGGAGCGACTTGGCGCCCACCGCCGGTTCCAACCGGCCGCTGAGGATGCCGGAGACGAACATCGCCACCAGCATCGGGAGCATGAGCAGCCCGGAGGCCGTGACGCTCGCGCCGAAGCCGTATCCGGCGGAGGACGGGGTCTGCACGAAGCCCGGCAGGAAGGACCACAGCGAGTACATGCCCGCGCCGAACAGCAGCGCGGCGGCGTTGGTGGTCCACACCGCGGGCAGCCGCATCACGCGCAGGTCGATGAGCGGGGACCGGGAGCGGGCCTCGGCCAGCAGCCACAGCGCGAACAGCACGACGGCCGCGGCGAACAGGCCGATCACCCGGCCCGAGCCCCAGCCCCACACGCTCGCCTGGCTGAGCGGTAGCAGCAGGGCGACCAGCCATGCCGAGAGCAGCCCGGCGCCGAGCCAATTCACCTTGCCCTCCGCCCTGTTGGGCGACTCGGGCACGTAACGCAGGGCGATGAGCGTGGTCACCGCGACGACGCCGACCGGGATCCAGAACAGCCAGCGGTAGTTGAGCGCGGACACGATGGGGCCGGCCGCCACGATGCCGACGCCACCGCCCGCGGCGATCACGGCGGACAGGTTGCTGATGCTGCCGCTGACCCGGGAGGCGTCGAACTCGTCCCGGATGATGCCGAACGACAGCGGGAACAGGGCGCCGCCGATGCCCTGGACGACCCGGGCGACGATGAGCACGCCGATGTTCGGCGCGAGCGCGGCGAGCAGACAGCCGAGCGCCACGACGACCAGGACGGACACCAGCGTGCGCTTCTTGCCGATGAGGTCGCCGACCCGGCCGAGGATCGGCGTGAAGACGGAGGCGGACAGCAGATAGGCCGTCATCACCCAGGTCGCGGTGGACTGCGAGGTGTGCAGCGCGTGCTGGACGGTCGGCAGGGCCGGCGCGATCAGCGACTGCAGCATGGAGAACACGCCGGCACCGGTCGCGAGCACCGCGAAGGTGAGACGGGTGGACTTGCGGGGCATGAAAAGGCCTCTCCGAACCGAGGGGAGATGGAGACAGGGAGAGAAGAAGAGAGGAGGGAGCAGAGATGGGAGATACGGGGGTGGAGTCGCGTCGGCCGGGCGTGCGGCCGCACGCATCCGCACCGGGCCCACCCACACTGGTAAAGTGGAGGTACCCCTCCACTGTAGCGGAGGCACACCTCCGGTTCAACCCGTCCCACCCCGGGAGGCACCCGTGACCGCCCAGCCGTCGCCCACCAGCGAGGCCCTGACGTTCCCCGTCAGCGAGATCGTCGCGTCCCAGCGGCCCCACCGTAAGGACGCGGCCCGCAACTACGACGCCCTGCTGGTCGCGGCCCGCGAGGCCTTCGCCGAGAACGGCGCGGAGGCCTCCCTGGAGGACATCGCCCGCCGCGCGGGCGTCGGCATCGGCACCCTGTACCGGAACTTCCCCACCCGCCGCCATCTCTTCGAGAGCGTGTACGCGGACGAGGTCAACGACCTGGTGCGGGTCGCCCGGCAGGTCGCCGACCAGGAGCCCTGGGAGGCCCTGACGTCCTGGCTCGCCCGGTTCGCCGCCTACATGGTGACCAAGCGGGCGATCCGGGAGGCCCTCGACGGGGAGTCGGAGATCCTCAACGCCTGCCGCGACTCCATGTACGCCGCGGGCGGTCCGCTCTTCGAGCGCGCCCAGGCGGCCGGCGTCGCGCGCAAGGACATGGACTTCGGCGATCTGATCCGGATGGTCGCGGGCGTCACCGGCACGACCTTCCTGGACGACGCCCAGCGCGACCGGGTCCTGGCCATCGCCCTGGACGGCGTCCGCGTGATCCACTGAGAACGGAGCCCGCATGTCCTTCCTGGCCAGGCCGGCGGTGGCCGCGTTCGTCGCGAAGGCGATGCAGCGCGCGACCCTGTCCGCCGAGCGTCGCTCCGGCGGGCGCGGATCCGCTGCCGCGTCGCACGCACGGTTCCCCGAATACCCGCGTGTGGTCACCGAGTTGACGATCCCGACGTCGGTCGCGCCGGCGCGGGCCGTGGTGTACCTGCCGACGACCGAAGGCGACGATCCCCCGCCGGTGCACGTCAACTTCCATGGCGGCGGATACGTGATGTCCGTGACGGAGATCGACGATCCGCTGTGCCGGTTCCTCGCCGTCGAGGCGGGGGCGGTGGTGATCAACGTCGACTACGCCGTCGCCCCGCAGCATCCGTTCCCGGCTCCCCCGCGACAGGCCTACCAGGTCGTCCGCTGGGTCGCCGAGCACGGCCCGGAGCACGGGTGGGACGGCGGGCGTCTCACCATCGGTGGGCAGAGCGCCGGCGGTGGGCTCGCGGCGGCCGTGGCGCGGCAGGCGTTGGAGGAGAGCGGGCCGTCGATCGCGTTGCAGGTGCTGCACTATCCGCCGCTGGATCTGACGACCGAGGCGAGGTCCAAGCGGGCCGCCGTCGACAAGCCGGTGCTGCGGCCCTGGATGACCGACGTGTTCGACACGGCGTACATCCCTGACGTCGAGCTGCGTCGGGATCGGCTCGTGTCGCCCGCGCATCCGTCCGACACGGTGGACTTGACGGGCATCGCTCCGGCGGTGGTCATCACCGCGGAGTTCGATCTGCTCAAGGCCGAAGCCAAGGCCTACGCGGATCGGTTGCGGCTGGCGGGGGCACTGGTGGAGTACCGGGATGTGGGTGGGGCCGATCACGGATATGACGGCCAGGACGATCAAAAGGCCCGCGAGACCTATGAGTTGATTGCCCGTCAGATACGGAAGGCGACTAGCGGCTGATCCCGCAGTTCCCCGCGCCCCTAAGAGAAAAGGGCGTAGGGAGAACCGCCGATCCAAGCACTAGCCGATCACCCTCGGCAGCCTCACGCCCAACCTCTCCGACTGTTCCGTCAGGTCGCGCCACACCTTCGGGGCCACCGGGATGCCCCGCTCACCCCGCTCGGCGGCCACGGCCGCGCTGCGTTCGCCGGGGTAGTGGACACCGTCCGCGCCCTCCGCCACCGGCAGGTCCTTGAGCGTGGCCAGAGTGGTGTCGACGTTCGCTGTGAAGGCGTCGGGGTCGCCGAAAGCGGCCGGGTCGAGGGCGATGAGCAGGGCGTTCTGGCGGTGCTTGCGGCCGGCCGGGTCGTCCGAGTGGAAGGCGGAGAAGATCGGCGCGCCCACGAGGACGCTGGTCAGCAGCTCGAAGGCCAGTGACATGCCGGAGCCCTTCGCACCGCCCAACGGCAAGGGCATGACCGCCAGTTCAGGGTCGGTGGTGGGGGTGCCGTCCTCCGTGGCCGCCGCGCCCTCGGGCAACGGCGCGCCGCTCGCCTTCGCCTGGCGGATCCTGCCGAGGGCGATGGTCGCGGTGGCCATGTCGAGGAGCAGCGGGGCGTGGTCGCGGGCCGGTACCGCGACGGCGAGCGGGCTGGTGGCGACGGCCGCGCCCTTGACGCCGGTGTAGCCCATGTTGGGCATGCCGGCCACGAACCCGATCCCGACCAGGCCCTGTTCGGCGATCCTGGAGACGTAGTAGCCGATGGCGCCGGTGTGCACGGTGCGGCGGACGCCGACGGAGGCGATGCCGGTCACGCGGGCCCGCCGTACGGCCTCGTCGGCGGCGGCGCTGAGGGCCACCGGACCAGGGGCGCGGTCGGCGTCGAGGACGGAGGCGGCCGGTGTGGTCGACTCGACGGTGATTTCGGCGTCCGCGTTGGCGACACCCTTGGCGAGCAGCTCCAGGTAGGCGGGGACGCGGGCGATGCCGTGGGAGTCGACTCCGCGCAGCGCGGCCCAGACGAACACGTCGGCGGTGGTGCGGGCGTGTTCGGGACTGAGGCCGCCCTTCTCCAGGAGGGCCGCGGAGAAGGTGCGCAGGTCGTCGGCGGGGACCAGGACCTTCGACGGTGTGGTGGACATGGTGGCGGGTGCCTCCTGGATCAGGCGTTGCGGATGAGCGGATCCGAATCAGCGGGTGACGAGCACGTCGACGACGGCGGTGGTGCCCCCGGTCACAGCCTTGAGGGCGCGCTCCAGCGCGGGCGCGAGCGCGTCCGTGGTGTCGACGGTCTCGGTGTGCATGCCGAACGGCTCGGCGAACCCCGCGAGTCGGGGCAGCCGGCGCAGGTCGGTGCCGAGCCATTCGCCGGTCTCGGCGGCAGCACCGTCCGGGTAGAACCGTCGGTGGTTGAGGTTCATCGACTTGTACACGCGGTTGTTGAACACCACGATCAGCAAAGGGAGTTCGTACGCCTTGGAGGCGTCGTACGACGGGATGACCGGGTTGTAGGTGAAGGCGCCGTCGCCGATGGTGAGCACCACCGGGCGTTCCGGCGCGGCGAGTTTGACGCCGAGGGCGACCGCGATGCCCTGGCCGAGGCCGCCTTGGACGTAGAAGTAGGAGTCGGGAGTGTCGGTCCGCAGGTGCCGTTTGACGATCCGGCTGTGGGTGATGGTCTCGTCGACGACGATGCCGTCCCGGCCGTCGAGGAGCGTGCGCAGGGTCGCGGCGACGAGCACCGGGTCGATGCCCTCGGCGTCGGCGGACCGACTCTCGGCGTCAGCGGCCCGGCTCTCCGCGTCGGTGACGGCGGCCAGTTCGGCCGCGTGCCGCTGCTCCTGCGCCGTACTGCGGACGGCGATCGCCGCCTCGTCGAGATCCTTCGCCCGTTTCGTCAGCTGGCGCAGGGTGTTGGTGACGTTGCCTTCCAAGTAGCGGTCGGCGAAGAGGACTTGGTAGACGACGTGCGGGCGCTGCGGCACCTCGTCGATGACGACGACCTTCGCCTTGGCGGGGCGGCGGGACGGCGGGTAGAAGGGGGCGCGGCAGTTGACCAGGAGGATCAGGTCCGCCTCCGCCATCCACGGTCCGATGTCGCTGCCGGCGTGCAGCGGGTGGGTGCGCGGGAAGTTGCCGCACACCGCCGAGTCGGGCTCGACGACCGGGATGTGCCAGGCCTCGGCGAAGGCGACCAGGGCCTCGAAGCCGCCTTCCTCCCGGCCTGCGGTCTCCGTGACGATCACGGGGTTGGCGGCCTCACGGATCAACTGGCCGACGGAGTCGACCTCTTCGGGCGAGCTGTGCGTGGAGCCCGGCGCGACGATCGGCTTGGCCGCGCGGCCGTCCCACTCCTCCAGAAGGATCTCCAGCGGGATGTTGAGGTACGCCGGTCCCGCCGGCGCCCGCCAGGCCAGCTCCGCCGCCCGGGTGATCATGGTGGGCAGGGTGTGGACGCTCGCGGCCTCGTTGGACCACTTGGTGAAGGGCTGCGCGATGCCGTGCGGGCCGCCCACGACGGACAGATTGCGGTACCACTGGCCGCCCGGATCATGGCCGGGGGCGTCGCCGTACGTGGTGGACTCCGAGGAGGCGACCACCATCGGGACGCCGGCGAGGAGCGCGCCGTGCACGGCCATGGAGCCCTGGAGCAGACCCGGGGCCGCGTGCAGCAGGACGCCCTGGGGGCGCCGCCTGAGCAGGCCGAAGCCGGTGGCCATGCCGACGGCGACGGTCTCGTGGGTCAGGTCGAGGTACTCCGGGGCGGGTTCGCCGTCGCGGTGCCGGCGGGCCAGCGCCTCCCACACGGGGGCCCACTCGGATCCCGACGAGCAGAAGAGGTACTCGGCGCCGACGGCGTTCAGGGCGGAGACGACGGCGTCACCGCCGTCGACGCCCGGGTTGTGCGGGTAGTCCGTCATCTCTGGTGCTTCCTCAGCCCTCGATCGGCCAGTTCAGGACCTCGGAGATACCGCGGCCCATGATCCATTCAAGCTCCTCGGGCGTGAAGTCCCAGTGCTTGGTGAACTGCTCGATCGTGTCGGTGTAGGTGATGCCGTGGCCGAGCAGGCGGGTGATGTCAGTCCCGTAGAAGCAGCGCTGCGGTCCCATCCTGTCGACCATCTCGCGGACGTACTTCTGGATGTTGTTGTTCGGGAAGGGCTGGGTGGAGTAGCCCGGCAGCGCCGACACCTTGACGTAGATGTTCGGGTGGGCGGCCAGGTCGGCGGTCTCCGAGACCCAGTAGCCGATCGCGTCGTCCACGCAGCGGGCCATGATGCCCATGTGGTCGATGATGATCTTCAACTCGGGGTGCTTGTCGGCGATTTCGCCCAGCTCCCGCTTCCAGATCGGGGCGTGGACCATGGTCGGGATGCCCAACTCGGCGGCGACCGGCCAGTACCAGTCGTTGGTGCCGTCGATCATCCAGTTGCGGTCCTGCGGCCGGTGGAAGGTCAGACGCGTGCCCTTCACATGCGGGTTCCGGGCGAAGTCCTTGAGCATCGCCGTGCCCTCTTCGGGCTTGTTCTGCGGGATGCGGGCCATGATGCCGAAGCGGTCGGGATGCGCCTCGCACGCCTCCAGGGCGTAGTCGATGCGGTCGCCCTCCCAGGACGGCGGCAGGATCAGCGCACGGTTGACGCCCGCCTCGTCCATCAGCTCCAGGGCCTCCTCGTAGGAGAAGGGGTCCTCCCGGTGGCCGTTGAGACGGATGCGCTCCCGGGCGCCGGGGACCCAGGGGCGGTCCGGGGTCTCTTCCTTCCAGATGTGAATCTGGGTGTCGACGACGAACATCCTTCAACTCTTTCTGTCGAACGGGGTGATGGGCGGTACGGAGGGAACGCTAGGCGGGTCCCGCGGCCTTGCGGAGTCCCCTGGAGCGCAAGCAGTTGTTGCGTGAAAGTGCGCCGCACGCAGGGCATTTTCAGTTTGCGGAGGCATCTTCGAAGACCGCGCGCACGATGTGTTCGGCGATCGCCATCGACGCGGTGGCGGCCGGCGAGGGCGCGTTGCGTACGGCGGTGACGCGCCCGGCGCGATGGATGCGGAAGTCGTCCACCAAGGTGCCGTCCCGGTCCAGGGCCTGGGCCCGCACACCCGCGCCGCCGCGCACGACGTCACGGACGCCGACTCCGGGGACGTACAGCCCGGCGTCCCTCATGAAGGCCGCCGTGGAGAAGGAGCCGCGGTACTCCTTGATTCCGGTACGCCAGTGCTGGGCCGCCATCTTCCAGGTGCCGGGGTAGGCGGCGAGGCCCAGCAGGTCCCTCGGTGAGATCCTCGTCCGCGTGTAGCCCTCCCTCGCGAGGGCCAGCACCGCGTTGGGCCCGACCTCCACGGAACCGTCCACGCGAGGCGTGAAGTGGACGCCGAGGAAGGGGTAACGCGGGTCCGGTACCGGGTAGATGAGGCCGCGCACCAGGTTCGTACGCTCCGGCCTGAGCAGCATGTACTCGCCCCGGAACGGGATGATCCGCGGTTCCTTCGTGTCCTTGGCGAGCCGCGCGACCGAGTCGGACCAGAGGCCCGCGCAGAGGATCAACCGATCCACGCGGATACGTTCCTGCCGCGACCCCACTTCGATGCCGCCGGGCACGTCACGGAGCGAGCCGACCTGGAAACCCAGCTTCACCTCGCCGCCGGAGTCGACGACATCCTTGGCGAAGGCGCGGGCGACGGCCGGGTAGTCGGTGATCGCGGTGCGCGGGGAGTGCAGGGCGGCGATTCCGCCGGCGTGCGGTTCGATCTCGCGGATCTCCTCGCGGGAGAGCTTGCGCAGGTCGGGCACGTGGTTGTTGCGGGCCCGCTCGAAGAGGGCGTTCATCCGGCCGAGTTCGTCCTCGCGGACGGCCACGACCAGCTTGCCGGTCTCGCGGTACGGGAGTTGGCGCCGCCGGCAGTACTCGCGCAGCAGGGCCACGCCCCGGACGCACAGGTCGGCCTTGAGGCTGCCGGGCGTGTAGTAGAGACCGGCGTGCACGACACCGGAGTTGTGGCCGGTCTGGTGGCGGGAGACCGCCGGCTCCTTCTCGAAGACGACGACCCGGGTACCGGGACGACGCAGCGCGATCTCGCGGGCGGTGGCCAGCCCCACGATGCCGGCGCCGACGACTCCGACGGTCTCGTCAGCCACAACTCTGCTCCGGATCACCGAGGTTGACGGCGACCGTCTTGACCCGGGTGGAGAAGCGGAGCACCTCGTCGCCCTGCTCCTTGTACGCCGTACCGGAGTCGTGGAACCCGCCGAAGGGCAGATGGACGTCCCAGCCGGTGGTCGTGGAGTTGACCGCGACCTGCCCGCACTCGGCCGCGTCGACGAAGCGGTACGCGTGGCCCAGATCCCGGGTGAAGACGGCGGCGGCGAGCCCGAAGTCGGAGTCGTTGACCGCCTCGACGGCCGCGTCGAAGTCGGCGACGGCCCGCAGGACAAGCACGGGACCGAAGACCTCCTCGCGCCAGATCGCCAACTCGGCGGTGACATCGGCGAGTACGGTCGGCTGGACGTAACAGCCGTGCATGCGCTCGCCGTTGGTGTCGGCCTGGCCGCCGGTGAGGACGGTGGCGCCCTGGTCGAGTGCGCGGGCCAGGTCGGCGAGGACGGAGTCGCGCTGCCTGGGGCTGGAGAGAGGGCACAAGGTGGTCGCCGGGTCGCTGCCGGGGCCGACGGTGAGCGTCTCGACCTCGGCGACCAGCAACCGCGCGAACTCCTCGTACACCGGCTGCTCGACGATCACCCGGCTGGTGGCGGTGCAGCGCTGTCCGGCCTGGCCGAAGGAGGCGGCGACGACGGCCTTCGCGGCGGTCGGCAGGTCGGCGTCGCGCAGGACGACGGAGGCGTTCTTGCCGCCGAGTTCGCCCTGGAAGCGGACGTTGCGGTCGGCGAGGCGGCGGCGGATGCGGTGGCCTACGGCGTTGGAGCCGGTGAAAGTGATGCCGACGATGCGTTGGTCGTCGAGGAGGGCCTCCTCGATCTCCGCCGTGCGCCCGGTCACCACGTTCAAGACGCCTGCCGGCAGGCCCGCGTCGTGCAGGGCGCGGGCGAAGTGCAGGGCGGACACCGGGGTTTCGGTGGCCGGCTTGAACACGGCCGCGTTGCCGGTGGCGAGCAGCGGGGCGAGCTTGCGGGCCGGGGTGATCAGCGGGTCGTTCCAAGGGCTGATCACGAGGATCACGCCGATGGGTTCGCGCTGGGTGTGCGTACGGTGGTCCGGCCGTGCGTCGTGCAGGAGCGTGCCGTAGCCCTGCCGGGCGAGGGCGGCGTAATACTCCAGGAAGTCGGCTGCTTTCAGGGTTTCTCCGGTCGCCTCCGCGCGGGTCTTGCCGTTCTCTGCGGTGACGTCGGCGGCGATCTCCTCGACCCGCTCTCGGATCAGGCGGGCCGCGTCGGTGAATATCCGGGCCCGCTCGAAGGGGCTCGTGCGCTTCCAGACGGCGAACCCGCGTTCGGCGTGGTCGTAGGCCCTGGTGACGTCCTTGGCGGCGAGGGCGGGCACGCGGGCGAAGGGGGCGCGGACGTCGGCCGGGTCGTGGACGTCGATCCAGTCGCCGGTCGTGATCCACTCCCCTCCGGAGAGGGTTTCGAGAGTACGCATGCGGTTCACCACATCTCACTGAGCAAAGGGGGACCAGTCCCGCGGCGGCACGCATTGGTTGCGCTCCGCGCGAGCCGCTCATCAGGGGAATCGTGTTGGAATCGGCGGGTCGGAGGATCGGAATCGCCGAGGAGAGAAGAGGAGAGAACAAGACATGGCTTATGCAGTCATCGCCCGGTACCAGTGCGCGCCGGAGGACGCGGCCGCGGTGCGTGACGCCCTGCTGGAGATGCGCGAGGAGACCAGGGCCGAGCCCGCGAACGAGGCGTACGAGGTTCATGTGGTGGCCGACGGGTTTCTGCTCTACGAGCGGTATGCCGACGAGGCCGGGTTCGAGGCGCACAAGGCTGCGCCGCATTTCAGGACGCTGATCGCGGAGACTGTTTGGCCGCTGCTTATTGAGCGAACGGTGACCTTTGCCGAGGCGCTTTAGCGTCTGCCTGGCTTGTGTGCGATGTGGGGCGCGGGTTGTGTGTGGCTTGTCGCGCAGTTCCCCGCGCCCCTAAGGGCGTTCTAGAACTCGTTGCCCCAGCAGTAGCGGGCGATTGTCTCGACCAGGACCAGCTTCTGGCGCTGGGCCTCTGCCGTCAGCAGCGGCCGGCTTGCCACATCCGCGAAGCCCCGGGACGGAGAGACCGCTCCGTCCTCCAGGTCCTTGAACTCCCCTACCGCATCGATCCGTTCCATCACCGTGTCGATGTCTTCCAGCTCCGGCGTGGTCGCGTCGACGACGCCCAGGCAGAAGTCGCGGTCCTCCGGGAGCGCCCTGACCAGGTCCAGTTCGGCCTGGGTGCCCTGGTCGAAGGGGAGGATCCAGCGGTCGGCCGGGATCTCGGCGTACAGCTTCTCGGTGCGGGCTCGGTCCGCCTCCGCCGGTGCCGCCCAGCCTGGGCAGACGCCTATGCGGACGCCCTCGGGGCGCTCGTCCATGCGTACCGTCAACGCCTCCACGGCGAGCGTGTCCTCGAAGGACAGCGCGCCCCGGTCGCCTGCCAACTGGTCGAGGAGCAGCGGGTTGTTGAGCTGGATGAGGCGTACGCCCTTGGCTACCAGCAGCTCGATCTCCGCCCGGATGATCTCCGCGAGGGCCTCCCCCAGCTCGCGGGCGGAGGACACGCCCAGGCCGGGTTCGTAGGTCGTGGCGGCCAGGTATGCCGGAGAGGGCAGCGATGCCTTCGGGGCGATCACCGTCAGTTCGGCGAGCTTGGCGGCCGAGTCGGCGAGCAGTGGTCCGGCCGCCTTCGGGAGGGACTCTGCGACCCAGTGGGCCAGGCCGTCGGGGTCCGTCTCGTTCGTACGGCTGAAGCCTGACACGCCGTCAAGTACCGCGCTGCGGAAGTCTTCTCGCGGGAAGTCGCCGTCGGTGACGACCGTGGAGCGCAGCTTGCGCTGGAAGGTCACGGCGTCCTTGACCGCCTGCTCCACGCCGATCGCGGCGAGGTCGCCGGGGCGGACCAGGCTGCCGTGGTGGTCGATGCGGTAGTTGAAGGTGTCCGCCATGACGTCACGCGTCCTTTCCGGACGGGGCCGACTTGCTCTCGGTACCCGCTGTGCCCCAGGCCGCGAACTCCAGCTCGTAGCCGAGGGATTCGAGGACCTCCTCGGCGATCCGCTGGTCCTCGTCCGCGGTGCCGCCGGCGATGCCGAGACCGCCGATGATCTCGCCGTTCCTCTTGATGGTGAGGCTGCCTTCGGTGGCCATGATCGGCATGGAAGCGCCGGGGAGTTGGGACAGCTGGGAGAAAAACACCGGCTGGCTCTCCTGCCACTTCTTGAGCATCGTGCCAGGGCGTTGCATGATCGCGGCGGTGTAGGCCTTGGCGCGGGCGATGTCCGGGGTGAGCGGGCGGGCGCCGTCCGGGCGGCGGATCGCGATCGGGAAGCCGCCGGCGTCCACCACGGCGACGCTCACCGCCTTCCCGATCGCCTGGGCGCACTTGTGGGCGGCGTCGATGATCTCCTCGGCGGCGTCCAGGGTGAGGCTGCTCATGCGGCTTCCTTCGGTGCGGTGAGGGTGCGGCGCAGGTGAGTGACGGCCGCGTTGTACTGCGCGGGCGCCTCCCAGTACATGGAGTGCGGGGCGCCCGGGACGATCTCCAGGTGCGAGCCGGGAAGGAGTTCGTGGGCGCGGGTCACGGTCTTCACGCTGAGCACCGCGTCCTTCTCCCCTGCCAGGAAGGCGACTTGTACGCCGGAGGCCTGGATCTCTTCCAGGGACGGGCCGTTGGTGTCGAGGTTGCGCAGGTCCTGCATCCGGGCGACGTTGAAGGTGCCCATCTGCTGGAAGAGGAAGGTCAGATCGGCGCGCTCCCGCTGGAACGGCTGGGTGAGCAGCCGGTCGATGACGAGCAGCTTCACGGCCTCGGCGCGGTCGGCGGCGGCCAGCTCCTTGAGCTCGGGGTGGCTGATGCCGCCAAGGGAGTGGCCTAGGACGACGGAGGAGACGCGCTCGGGGCGCAGCAGTCCGGCACGTAGGGCGGCGACGGAGCCGATGGACTGGCCGACGAGCATGGCGTCGGTGATGTCCTCGGCGTCGAGGACGGCGACGACGTCACCCGGGAAGTCCTGGCCGTCGAACTCGGGCCTGGACGAGTGCGGAGGGGTGGGCGAGTCGGACTTGCCGAAGCCGCGCAGGTCCACGGTAAGGATCGTGAACTGCTCGCGCAGGGCAGCCACTTGCTGCCACCAGGCCGCGTGATGACCACCGCTGCCGTGCACGAACAGGATCGCCGGGCCGCTGCCGTGGCGCTCGTAGTAGATGGAGGTGCCGTCTGAGTCGGCGATAGGCATGAGGATGGACTCCCGTGCGTGCAGGCTCAGTTGGGGCGCTTGGCGTGGTGGACCAGCTCGATCATGGTGTGGTCGGGGTCGTGGATGTAGCAGAACCTGGACTGGTTCTCGGGGCGTTGGATCGGGCGGGTGTGCCGGATGCCCAGGTCCTTGAGGTGGTCGAGGAAGTCGTCCCAGTCGTCGACCTCGACGGCGAAGTGATAGGGCGCCATGCGCTCCATCTCCTCGACCGGCGTGAAGTGGAGGTCGAAGTTGCCTCGCGTCATCAGCACCACACGGGTGTTGGACTTGGGCATGATCCGCTTCATCCCGAAGACCTTGGTGTACCACTCGGCGGTCCGGTCGGGGTCGGTGGTGGGGAAGTTGACGTGGTGGATGTAGCGCGGTTCCTTGCTCATGGCTCGTTCCCTTCGAGGTGTACGGGGTTGGAGAGCACGCCGATACCGCTGATCCCGATCTCCACGGTGTCCCCGGGCTCCAGTTGGCAGGTGGCCTCGGCGCCCATCCACAGCACGTCACCGGGGTGCACGGTGGTGTGCCGGGTGATCTCGACGAGGTGGTCGAAGGGGTCGAACACCATGTCGCCGGTGGGGAATTGGGCCCGCGTCTCGCCGTTCACACGCAAGGTGGTGGTCTGGGCGAGGGCGTCGACGTCGGTCTCGATCCAGGGCCCCATGGGCTTGAACGTGTCGCTGTTCTTGCTGCGCCAGAAGGTGCGGTCCTGGTGCTGCCAGGTGCGAGCGCTGACGTCGTTGCCGATGGTCCAGCCGAAGACCGACTCGCGCGCCTCCTCGTAGGTGGCACGCCGCAGCGTTCGCCCGATGACGGCGACGAGTTCGGGCTCGGCCTCGAAGCGTCCGGTGACCTCGGCGGGCTTGACGATGGGTGAACGGTGGCCGGTGAGCGCGTTGTTGGCCCGGTAGCCGACCTCGGGGCGCTTCGGGGTCTCGACGCCGGTGTGCGCGATGTGCCGCGGGTAGTTCATGCCGACGGCGTAGAAGACGGGCGGGAGGACGGGCGGCAGCCAGACGGCCTCCGCGACCGGCACGGTGCCGATCACGTCCGGGGCGCCGTCGAGCGAGGAGCCGGACAGCGACTCGTGAGCTGAGCCGGACGGCAACTCGAACGGAGAACCGGCCAGCAGCTCGATGCCCCGCTCCCCCACCCGGCCCCAGACCGCCCGCCCGTCGACCGAGATCCGCGCGTACCTCATGGCACCAGCAGGTGGGAGACGCGCTTGGTGACCAGGTAGGAGTCCAAGGCCTCGGGCCCGCCCTCCCGTCCGTAGCCGCTCTCCTTGACCCCGCCGGAGGGCGCCTCGTGGACCGAGCCGCCGCAGTGGTTGAGGGAGAGGATGCCGGCCTCCAGCTCGGCGGAGAGCCGTTCGGCGGTGGCCGCGCTGCGGGTGAATCCGTAGGCGGCGAGGCCGTACGGCAGTCCGTTCGCGGTCTTCAGGGCCTCGTCGAGGTCGGTGAACGGCACGATGGGCGCGAGCGGTCCGAACGGCTCCTCGTGCATCACTTCCGCGTCCGCCGGTACGTCGCTGAGGACGGTCGGCGCGAAGAAGTACCCGGCGCGGTCGAGCCGTTCGCCGCCGGTGAGCACCTTGGCCCCGCGGGCGACGGCGTCGGCGGTCAGGCGCTGCATCGCGGTGAGCCGGCGTTCGTTGGCAAGCGGGCCCATGGTGGTGCCCTCGGCCAGGCCGTCGCCGACGACCACGGACTCGGCGGCCGTCACGAACTCGCCGGTGAAGTCGTCGATCAGGCTCTCGTGGACCAGGAACCGGCTCGGCGAGGTGCACACCTGCCCGGCGTTGAGGAACTTGGCCTGGGCCGCGCGCCGGGCAGCCATCGCTGGGTCGGCGTCCGCGCAGACGATCACCGGCGCGTGCCCGCCCAGTTCCATCAGGGCGGGCTTCATGACCTTGCCGGCCTCGGCGGCGAGAAGTTTGCCGACCGGGACGGAGCCGGTGAAGGCGACCAGGCGGATGACCGGCGAGGCGATCAACTGGGCTGATACGTCCGCCGGTTCGCCGAAGACGAGGTTGAGGACGCCGGCCGGCAGACCCGCGTCCACGAAGCAGGCGACCAGGGCGGCGGCGGTCGCCGGGGTCTCCTCGGAGGCCTTGATGACGATCGAGCAGCCTGCGGTCAGCGCGGAGGAGATCTTCCGCATGGGGCCACCCGCGGGGAAGTTCCACGGCACAAACGCGGCGACGGGGCCGACGGGTTCGCGGCGCACGGAGAGCACGGTGCCGGGGGCGGACGGGATGAGGCGGCCGTACGCGCGGCGGGCGTCCTCGATGTGCCAGCGCAGGGTGTCGGCCACCCGGCGGGCCTCACCGGCGGCCTCCGCGAGGGGTTTGCCCTGCTCCTGGGTCATGATCCGGCCCACTGCGGCGGCGCGTTCGGTGAGCAGATTGGCGGCGGTGTGCAGGATCTTGGTGCGCTTGGCGATCGACGTACCGCGCCAGGTGCGGAAGCCCGTGTCGGCGGCTGCCAGGGCGCGGTCGAGGTCGGCGGGGGTGGCGAGGGGTACGTCGCCGATCACCATTTCGGTGGCCGGGTTCACGATCGGGGCGGTACGTCCGGTGCCGCCCTGGCACCACTCGCCCGCTATGTACATGCGGACGGCGGGGTAGCCGTGGTCGGTGGTCATGGGTGGGTGCCCTCTCAGGGTCAGGACCGGTCAGGGGCTTCCTGGTCGCGGTTGGTGCGCAGCGCCCAGATGTGGTGCGGCGGCGTGGTCTCGTGGACGCGGGTCTCGTAGGTGTCGTCGACCCGGTCCATGTCTGCGGCGTACTCCACGCGGCCACCGCACGGCGCGTGCAGGAAGCGGAAGACGTTGGAGCCGATGGTGTGCCGGCCGAGCCGACGGGCCTCCCGCCACCCCTTGTCGATCATGTGGTTGCCGCCCTCGACGACGTCGTCGATGCCGGGGACCTCGTAGGCGATGTGGTTGATCCCGGCCCGGTCGGGGCGGTGGCACAGCAGCATGGTGTGCTGGTCCTCGTCGCCCGGGGCCTGCATGAAGACGCCCATGGGCTCGACGACGTCGGTCGGGCGGAAGCCGAGGAGTTCGGTGTAGAAGGCGACGGCCGCCTCCTTGCCGGACTTGGGGATGTTCAACGCCACGTGGCACATGCGCAGCGGGCGGACCCGCTCGATGGCCGTCAGGGCGGTGTTCCAGCGGTTGACGCTGCCGAGCGCGTTGGCCGGCCGGGGTGTGACCGGTGCCGGCTTGGGGCGGGCCAGGGTCAGTCCGACGCCGAAGCCGGTCTCGTCGACGGTGTGGTGGACACCGTCGACGCTCTCGCGGACCTCGCGGTCCTTGGCCACGACGGCCACCAACCGCTCCAGCTCCTCCTGCGTGTCGACGCCCCACACCACCTCGCGCAGTGTGGGCCCGTCCTCGACCGGCGACGGCAGCGGCGGTCCGAGGGCGGTGTCCAGGTGGAGGGTCTGACCGGTGAGCGTTTCGAAGACGGCGTGTTCGTCGGTCCGTTCAAGGAGGAAGAGCCCGAAGTCGTCGAAGAAACGGGCGCATTCGTCGAGATCGTCGATGCCGTAGATGATCGATTCGATTCTCTGGATTCCCATGGATTCCTCGCTTCCGGGTCGCCTCGTGAGCGTAGGTTCGCGCGCGCCCGCCCCTCAATGGCCTGAGCTCTACGAGGTGCGCAATCGTTTCTTGCGACAGCCGCCGGCAGTTGTCCGCGTATCGGTTATCCGCGCATCGCGGGGATGGGATTCTGTGAGAACCACTCGGCGAGGAAGTCCAGGAAAACACTGACCTTGCGCGGGGTGTCCTGGCCCGGACCGTAGATCGCGTACAACGGGCGGTCCGGTACGGCCAGTTCGGGCAACAGCACCTGGAGCGCGCCGGAGACGAGGTCGTCGTAGGCCGGGCGCTGCGGGAGCAGGGCGATGCCGCGGCCGTGGACGGCGGCCTTCTGCAGCGCGATGTAGGAATTCGACGAGAACGCGATGTTGCGGATCTTGTGCAGGGTGCTCTGGTGTCCGTGGCCGATGCGCCAGACCGGGTCGTTGACGTGCACGAGGCAGTCGCGGGTGGCGAGGTCGTTCGGGTGGGCCAGCGGGCCCTCCCGTTCGACGTACGTCCTGGACGCGCACAGCACGAAGGGCAGGGAGGAGATCTTCTTCAGGCGGACGCTGGAGTCGCGCAGATCCCGGGTGTGGAACGCGACGTCGAATCCGCTGTCCAGGAAGTCATAGGTACGGTCGGACATTCCGCCGAGTTCGAAACGGACCTGGATTTTGGGGTGGGCCGCCGAAAAGGCGGCTATCGCGTCGCCGAGGTCGAGGCTGCCTATCCATTTCGGGCAGATGATGCTCAGCATCCCCTCGGCGCGGTCGTGCAGATGCGCGATGCCGGCGTCCTCGGCCTCGATCTCGTCCAGAATGCGGGCGGCGAATTCCGCGTACCGCAGGCCCGGTTCGGTCAGGCTCACCGAGCGTGCCGTGCGGTTCACGAGTCGGACGCCCACCTGTCGCTCCAGCTCGGCGACGTGCCGTGACACCAGCGAGCCGGACGAACCCAGTTTCTTGGCGGCTCCGCTGAAACTGCCGACCTGTGCGACGGTCACGAAGCTGTGCATGAGGAGCAAGCGATCCATGTTTTCCTCCGCGCCCTCTACTTCGGGCAGTACTGAGGCGCTTCGCTCAGGTTGTCCTTGGTGACCAAGACAAGAGGAATGTTGGCAATCTTGTCAACCTTCTTGTCACCGAGCAGTCCGACGGCGTTCTTGACCGCGGTGTCCCCGATCGTCTTGGCCGAGTTCGCGACGGTCGCCGAGAACTCGCCCGCCTTCACGGCGGCGAGTCCTTCCTCGGTCCCGTTGACGGTGACGATCTTGACGTCCTTCTTGCCGGCCGCGTCGAACGCCTTGCGCACCGAGAACGCCATGTCCTCGTTGGCGACGAACGCGTAGTCCAGGTCGGGCTGGGCCTCGATCATGTTCTCGGCGACGTCCTGCGCCTTGGCCGGATTGAACATGCCGGGCTGGTTGGCGACCACCTTGGCGGTGGCCGGCAGCGCGCCCTTGAAACCGTTCACCAGCAGGTCGGAGGCGGCGCCCGGGGCACCGGCGACGATGCCGACCTTCACGTCCTTGCCGCCGGCGTCGTCGGCGACCCAACCGGCGTCCAGGGCACCGACCTTGCCCAGGTCGACGACGGCCGCTCCGAGGATGTCGTTCACGTCGCTGGTGGCCACCGACGTGAGGTAGATCGGGATGTCGGAGGCCTTGGCCTTGGCTATGTCGCCCTTGAGGGAGTCGACGTTGACCGTCTGCACGATCAGCGCGCTCACATCACGGGAGATCATGTCCTCGATGTTGGACAGCTCGGTACCGGCGTTCTGGTGCGAGTTGGCCGTGTAGACCTTCGCGCCCTCCGTCTTGGCCGTCTCCTCGACCGCCTTCTGCAGACAGGTGTGGAAGCTGGTGTCACCGCCGTTGACGAACCCCAGGGTGAGGTCGCCCGAAGTGCTGCTGCCACTGTCGCTGTCGTTGCCGCAGCCGCTCAGGACCAGCGTGGTCGTGACGGCGGTGACGAGCAGCGCGCTGCGGGAACTGACGGAAATTCTCATGGGGTTTCGCCCTTTCAGAGGGACAGGGTTCGGAGAGGCAAGTGGGTCAAGTCGTCCAGGTGGCGGGGCAGTTCAGTGGCGTGACCTGGCACGGGCCTTGTGCATCTCGTTGGCGATGGCCGCGACGAGCAGCACGGCGCCGACCGAGACCGGCTGGTAATTGCTGGAGAAATCCAGGAGGTTGAGCGCGTTGGCGACGACACCGAGGAGCACCAGGCCAAGGGCGGTGCCTACGACGGTGCCGTAGCCGCCGGCCAGCGAGGTGCCGCCGATGACGACCGCGGCGACGACGGCGAGTTGGAGCGAGAGTCCGGCGGTGCCGCCTGGGCTGGAGGAACCGAGGCGGGAGAGCAGCATCAGACCGGCGAGCCCGGAGAGGGTGCCGGTGAGGCCGTAGAGGGTGAGTTTGCGGGCGGTGACGTTGATGCCGCTGAGCCGGGCCACGTGTTCGTTGCCGCCGATCGCGAAGGCGTCCCGGCCGAACACGGTGAACCGCATGACCAGGGCGGTCGCGATCAGGACGAGGACGGCGACGACCAGCAGATAGGGCACGCCGAGCACCTTGTCGTTGCCGAGCGCGAACATCCGGGTGCCGATGGAGATGGTGTTGCCGTCGTGCACCAGCAGCGCCACGCCGTCGAGCAGGGTGGCCGAGGCCAGCGTGGCGACGAAGGGTGCCACGTTGGTGAACGTCACCACGAGCCCGTTCACCAGGCCTATCGCCGTGCCGAGGAGCAGCGCGACGACCACTGTGTACGCCGTGGCGTGTCCGCCCGCGAGCAGCTTGGCGGCGACCGCGGCGGTGACGGCGACGTTGGAGCCCATGGAGAAGTCCATGCCGCCCGCGGTCATCAGCAGCGTGAGCCCCGCGGCGAGCACCGCGTTGACGCTGATCTGGCTCAGGACGTTGATGATGTTCCGGTCGGTGGCGAAGGTCTCGCTCTGCGCGGCCGTGAAGATCACCACGAGGGCGAGGACGACGATCAGTCCGGCGTGCGGTACGTCGCGCAGCGCGGCGAGCGAGAAGCGGGACCGGCGGGACGGCTCGGGCCGGTCGGAGACGCCGGGGGCATCGGGAAGTGTCTTGACGCTCACTGCGGTTCGCCTCCGAGGGCCGTGGCGACGAGTTCGTCGCGGGTGATGGCGGTGATGTCGTGCTCGGCGACCGTGCGGCCCGCGCTCACCACGACGACCCGGTCGGCCAGGCGCATGACCTCCTCGGCGGACGAGGAGGCGAGCAGGACGGCCACGCCCCGGGAGGCGAGGTCGTCGATGAGGGTGTGGATGTCGGCCATCGCCGCGATGTCGACGCCGTTGGTGGGGTCCTCCAGGAAGCAGGCGGCCGGGGAGGTCTCCAGCCACTTGCCGAGCAGCACCTTCTGTTGGTTGCCGCCGGACAGCGCGCTCACCGGCGGGTTGCCGGACAGCGCCTTGACGCCGTAGCTGCGCCTCAACGGGGCGGCGCGCCGGGCGAGTTGGGTACGGCGGTGCAGGCGCCGGCGGTGGAAGCGGTCGTCGGCGAGCATCAGGTTCTCGTCCAGGGAGAGTTCCGGGACCAGGCCCAGGGCGCGGCGGTCGCCGGTGACGCAGCGCAGTCCGCTGGCGAGCGAGGCGGGGACCTTGCCGAAGGGCACCGGGCGTCCCTCGACGGTGAGTTGACCGCCGTCGGGCCGCTGCCGTCCGGACAGCAGGTCGAACAGGCGGGACTGGGCGTCCCCGGCAGGCCCGAGGACGGCCACGATCTCGCCCTTGCGGACGTCGACGGTGAAGTCCCGGATGGCCCGACCGTGGGTCAACCCCCTTACGGAGATGCCGACTTCGTCCTTGGGCTCGGGGCGTTCGGGCCGGGTGGAGACGACATCGCGGCCCACCATGGCCCGTACGAGATCCGTGTGGTCCATCTCCGCGGCGGGTGCCGTGCGGACCACTCCCCCGTCCCGCAGGACCGTGAGGCGGTCGGCAACGGCCATAACCTCGTCGATGTAGTGGGAGATGTAGACGACGGCGACGCCCTCGTCCCGCAACGTCCTCACCAGGGACCGGATTTGGTCCGCGGACTCGGCGCTCAGGCAGGCGGTCGGTTCGTCGAGGATCAGGATCCGGCCGCCGCGGCGGACCTCGCGGGCCACCTCGACCATGGTCTGTTCGGCGACGCTGAGCGAACCGGCGGTGCGCTCCACGTCGATGTCGATGCCGAGCCCGTGCAGGGCGGCACGGGCCTGGTCACGGACGGCCTTCCAGCGCACGGCGCGGGCCCGGGTGGGCAGGTCGCCCAGCAGGACGTTCTCGGCGACGGTCAGGCCCATGGCCAGTTCGCGGCGCTGCGGGACCGAGGCGATGCCGAGCCGGCGCGCCCTGCGCACGGTGATTCCGTGCTGGACGTGTCCGTCGACCTCGACCGTGCCGCCGTCGGCCTGGTGGACCCCGGAGAGGATCTGCACGAGGGTCGACTTGCCGGCGCCGTTCATGCCCATCAGGGCGTGGATCTCGCCGGGGTACAGGTCGAGGTCGACACCTTTGAGGGCGGCGGCCCCGCCGAAGCTCTTGCGGACGCCCCGGACACGGAGCACGGCCGCGGGCCTGTCCTCGAAGGCCGGGGCGGGCTGATCGGCCGGTGTCACGGCGGCACCTCCCTGCGTGCTCGGGCCGGTCAGGGAACTCACGGCTGCGGCCGGTCGGCGACGAGGTCGACCCGCCCGTGGCCGCGGATGTCGGGGAAGGGCGGTTCCTTGTCGGCCTGGAGGTCCACCTGGAAGGTGTTGAGGCACATGCCGAGCATGGTGAAGTTGCCGAGCGCGCCGATGGTGTCGACCAGGCCCTTGGAGCCGAAGTGCGCGAGGGCCGCGGCGAAGGTCTCGTCGGTGACGAAGTGCTCGTCGAGGATCTCCCGGCAGAACCGGTAGAAGGCCTGGTCCGCAGCGTTGTCGAAGACGGCCTCACGCTTCTCGGCGATGGCCTGGACCGCGGCCTCGGGGATACCGGCCTCGATCGCCTGGTGCACATGTGCGTTCCAGGAGTACTGGGCGTCCCAGTTGCGGGCGGCCATCAGCAGCGTCAACTCCCGCAGATGCTTGGGAAGGCTGCAGTCGAATCGGGCGAACGCACCAAGGGATTCGGCCCGTTCGCACATGTCCGGGCTGTGCAGCCAGACCCGGAAGGGACCGCGGACCGCACCGCGCCGGCCGGCTATGCGGGCGGCCAGCTCCTGCTGTCGCGGATCCATTTCCTCTTCGCTGAGAACGGGGAGCCTCATCTGGCCGTACCTGCCTTTTCTTTCCGCCGCGTTTCGGGCACGGAACGGGAAACCGTCCGACGCGAGCAGACCGTACAGCCGGGTTCCGGAAGCTCAGCCCCTCCCGGACTGCAACGTAAAACTGCACGCTGGAGGGCACCCATTCACCCGCGCGCGACCTAACGTCGGTCAACACATCGCCGCCCGAGGATCGGAGAGGAAGCCCGGATGACCACGATCATCAAGGTCGCGTCGGTACCGCCACTGGACCGCGGAGGTGCCGTCGTCTCGACGCCGCTGATCACCACGCCGTCGGCCGGCGGGGAGAACAGGATCACCAGCGGGATGAGCGTCTATCCGGTCGGCTCCGGCGCCCCGCTGCACTCGCACAACTGCGACGAGCACGTGACGATCCTGGAGGGCGCGGCGGAGGTGTGGGTCGACGGCGAGGTGACCAAGTTGGAGCAGTACGACACCACTTACGTCCCGTCTCCGGTCCCGCACCTCTTCCGGAACATCGGCGACGTACCGCTGCGCATCCTGTGGGTGTACTCCTCGGGCTATGTGACCCGGACGTTCACCGAGACCGGGAAGACGGTGGAACACCTGTCGGACGAGGACCAGATGGGCAAGGACTGATCGCCGCACGGCAGTTGAGAACGCCGGACCGCCGGCCCCGCATCCCGTGCGGTGGCCGGCGTCCGTCGTTCCATGACCCGTGCGTGCTCAGTGCGCGGTGACCAGCTTCCGCTCGCTGTCGGTCGGGGTGTCGGACTTGGCGCTGCGCAGTGCCGCGATGCCGATGAAGACCATGGACGAGACGCCGGCGAGCGCGAAGGCGGTGAAGCCCCAGTCGCCGTTGCCGGCCGCGAGCAACTGCCCGCCGAGCCACGGTCCGAAGACGGCGCCGAAGCGGCCCATGCCGGAGGTCCAGCCGACGGCGGTGGCGCGGTTGTCGGGCGTGGAGCGGATCGAGACGGTCGCGTAGATCATCGTCTGGGCGCTGTTGAGGAAGACGCCGGTGAGGAAGACGACCACCATCGTCACCGCCTGCGCCATGTGGACACCGAGCAGGAAGACGCCAACTGCCGTGAGTGCGAACCAGATCGCCGAGATGCGCGGGGCGCCGAAGCGGTCGGCGGCACGCCCTGCGACCAGCATGCCCACGATGCCGCCGAGGTTGAAGACGACGACGAAGGTCAGGGCGTTGGCCAGTTCGTAGCCCTCGGCGCGCATCAGGGTGGGCAGCCAGGTGGCCACGCCGTAGACCAGCAGCAGTCCGCCGAAGGAGGCCAGCCAGTACAGCAGGGTCTGGGTCCACTCACCGCCGCGGAACAGACCGACCATGGCGTCCCAGCGGTCCGCGGCGGTCTTCTTGCCTGCCGCGGCCGGGAGTTCGACGTCGTAGCGCCCGGCGAGTTCGCGGGCCTCCTCGGTACGTCCCTTGGCGACCAGGAAGCTCAGCGACTCGGGCAGGAACCTGGCGAGCACCGGCGCGAAGGCCAGCGGGACCACGCACACCCAGAAGGCGGCGCGCCAACCGACCGGATCCACCAGCCACTTGGCGACGTAGGCGGACAGGATGCCGCCCGCGTGGTGGGCGGTCATCAGCATGCCGATGGTGAGGGCGGTGCGGCCGCGCGGGGCGTAGTCGGAGACCATGCTGATCGCGGTCGGCAGCAGACCGCCGAGGCCGACGCCCGCGAGGGTCCGGCCCAGGCCGAAGACCTCGATGCTGCCGGAGACCGCGCAGATCCCGGAGGCCAGCGAGAAGAGCGTCACGCAGGCGACCATCAGCTTCTTGCGGCCGATCCGGTCCGCGACCGTGCCCGCGGTGAGCGCGCCGACCAGCATGCCGAAGGTGGCGTAACTGCCGAGGTCGCCGGCCCGGTCGGCGGTGAGCCCGAAGGTCTTCGTCTCCAGCAGGTGCGGCAGCACCGAGCCGTAGATGAACATGTCGAGCCCGTCGAAGAGCACGGCCAGCCAGCACAGGCCGACGACGATCAGCGCGAGTCTGCTGCCGCGGACGGACGAAGGGGACAGGGAGGGGGACGGGGAGGAGGACATCGTTGGTTACCTCTCGTGCTTGGTGCGCTAGACGCTAAGGAGCCACCCCCGGGATAGTCAACGTTTTTGTCAACAATCTCATCGACAGTTGCTCGGGGGTGGCTCTCGCGCACCGCTCAGCCGACCGGCGGCGTCCCGTGCCTGTGGAAGGACTCGATGGTCTTCAGGCCCCAGGCCTGCCCCTTCTTCCGCTCCTCCTCGGTCCAGGTGATCAGCGGCCAGTCGGGCGCCAGGACGAGCCGGGTGAGCGGGTTGCACAGCTCGATCCGGTTGCCGCCCGGCTCGTAGACGTAGAGGAAGAACGTCTGCTGGATGGCGTGCTTGTGCGGTCCCGTCTCGATGAACACGCCTGTGTCGATGGCGAGATCGGCCGCGCGCAGGATGTCCTCGCGGGTGTCGGTCGCGAAGGCGATGTGGTGCAGCCGGCCGGTCGAACCGGTCCAGTCCTCGGTGTAGACGACGTCGTACGACTTGTTCGTGTACGTCAGCCAACGCGCCGCGATCCGCCCGCTGTTGAGCTGGATCTGCTCCGTCGGCCGCGCGCCCAGCACGTGTTGCTGGAACTCGGCGCTGGAAAGAACGTCCGCGGCGAGGAAGTTGATGTGGTCAAGGCGCCGAACTCCGACGCCCCGGTTGGGCTTGGCCTGCGGCTGGTTCTTCAACGCGGGCTTCAGCTCGTCGGGCGCCCGGTAGTACTCGCTCTCCCAGTACAGGGCGTGCTCGTGGCCGTCCGGGTCGGTGGTGACGTAGAGCTTGCCGAGGCCGGGTTCGTCCTCGACCCACCTGCCGGTGCCGCCCGCGTCCTCGACCGCCTCGACCCGGCGCTGGAGGGCCTCCTCGCTGGAGGTGCGCAGGGCGAGCCGGCCGAGGCCGGGCTGGTCGCGGGCGGTGAGGACCAGGCTGTGGTGCTCGTAGTCGTCGTAGGTCCGGAGGTGGACGGTGTCGCCGTCCTCGCCGTTGACGGTGAGCCCGAGGTAGTCGGTGAAGAAGGCGACGCTCGCGTCCAGGTCCGGGGTGAAGAGCTGGGCGTGGCCGATATGGGCGATGTCACCGAGCGGCGGAGCCATCGTTGCCTCCAAGGGGGCGTGCGGGTACGGACGTTGGAGCAGCGGGTCGAGCGAAGACCGTGCCGTCGAAGATCTTGCGTGCGGTACGTACGACCGCGGTGCGGCGGACCACGGGAGCGGAACCTTGGGCTCCGGCGGCCACGGTAGTTTCGATGTCTAGGAATCCGCTGGGATGTTCGATGCGAATTCGGTCACTTTGCGGAGGTTCCTTCGCTGGTGCGGGGATGTCCGCGATCCCCTCCCCCACCCCGCCCGGCACCAGCAGCCCCGCCGCCACGCTCGCGGCGCCCAGGACGCCGATCGAGGTGTGGCAGCGGACCGGGATGAAGGTGCGGGTCATGACGGCCCCGCCGGCCGTGGGCGGCGCCAGCAGGCTGAGCTTGGGCACGGTGGCGCCCTCGACGTCACCGAGGCCCATCAGCTTGCCGGCCGCCAGCCGGATCTCCCGGAGCCGGTCGGCGAGGGTGAGGTCCTCTTCCAGGTCCTTGGGCGTTTCGTAACCGGTGACGTCGAGCGCGGCGGCCGGGATCAGGACGACCGGCATGCCGTTGTCGACGCACGTCACCTCGGTGCCGGCGATCACGTCTCGGACGCGCCCGGTCGGCAGCAACTGGCCGCCGCCCTGCGGGAATTCGATCACGACCGGCGCCGCGGTACCGGGCACCCCGGATATCTCCGCGGTGCCGGTGTAGTCGACCCGGCCGCCCGGCGTGGGGAAGCTCGCGATCGCCAGTTCCCCGGTGTTGAGCATGCGGATACGGACGGACGTCTCGCCGTCACCGGAGGCCACGAGCCCCCGCTCGACGGCGAACGGGCCTATGCCGGCAAGGATGTTGCCGCAGTTCTGCCGGTCGGTGACCTCGGGGCGGTCCACGGCGACCTGGAGGAACAGGTAGTCGACGTCGGCCTCGGGGTCGGCCGAGGCGGAGACGACGGCCGCTTTGCTGGTCAGCGGGTGGGCGCCGCCCAGTCCGTCGATCTGGCGCGGGTCGGGGCTGCCCATGACGCGCAGCAGCAGGTCGTCGCGTTCGACGGGGTCCGGCGGCAGGTCCTCGGCGAGGAAGTAGGCGCCCTTGGAGGTGCCGCCGCGCATCAGCATGCAGCGGACCTCCTCGGGCCCGCCGGTCACGGCTGCTCCCCCGCGTACTCCTCATAGGTCTTGTACTCGACGCCGAGCCGCTCGAGCGTCTCCCTCAACCCGTAGCGGTCCAGGCCGAGTTGGCCTTCGAGGAAGGCGGCGCGGGTGGCGGCCTCCTTGGCCTCACGGGCCTCCGACTTCGCCGCCGTCTCACGGGCCTGCTCGCGCGGTACGACGACCACGCCGTCGTCGTCCGCGACGATCACGTCTCCGGGGCGGACGACCTGGCCGTCGATGGCGACGGGCACGTTGACCGAACCGCCCGTGGCCTTGACGGTGCCCTGGGAGGAGACGGCGCGGGACCAGCCGGGAAAGCCCATGTCGCGCAGTTCCTGGGTGTCGCGGATGCCCGTGTTGAGGACGACGCCACGCACCCCGCGGTGGTGCAGCGCGGTGGCGAACAGTTCGCCGAACAGGCCGTCCGTGCACGGGGAGGTGGTGGTGACGACCAGGATGTCGCCCTCGCCGCACTGCTCCACGGCCGCGTGGATCATCAGGTTGTCGCCGGGCCAGCCGAGCACGGTGACCGCGGTGCCCGCGACCCGAACTCCCTGCTGGACTGGGCGAATCGACGGTCCGAGCAGACCTGTGCGGCCCATCGCCTCGCTGATGGTGGCCACGCCGAAGCCGGCCAGCGCGTCGACGTCCTTCGCGTCCGCCTTCGGCGGGTTGGTGACGATCACTCCGCCCATGGCTATGCCAGCTCCTTCGCGATCTGCGGGAACGGCCGCATGTACGCCTCGGCCATGGTGGTGTGGGCGAGCCCCAGGTTCGGGCCCGCGTTGCGCTTGAGCTGGACGCCGCGGCGGACGGCGAGGTCGGTGTAGTAGGCCCACAGGTGCTGTTGGGCGCCGAGGCACTCCATGGCCTTGCGCTTGGTGTCCCACACCTCGGTGATGTCGAGCAGGACCTCCGGCCTGAAGCCGCTCATCTCCGGCTGGTGCGGCTCGAAGTAGAAGACCGGCGGGGCGCCGATGATGTCGCCCTCGCCCGGGTAGCCGATGGCCTGCGCGAGGATGCGGGCCTCCAGCGCCATCCGGTTGGCGGCCGGATGGTCACCGTTGTAGGGGTCCTCGGTCGGGTGGGTGAGCACCACGTCCGGCTGGGTCTCGCGGTAGACGGCGACGAGTCGGTCCGTCAACTCGGCTGTGGCGACCAGCGGGTAGTCGCCGGCGTCGAAGAAGCGGACCTCGGCGCCCAGGGCGGCGGCGGCCCGCTCGGCCTCGTCCCGGCGGATCGCCTTGATCTCCGCCAGCTGCCTGCCCTCCCGCCACGCCTTGGCGGACTCGCCGCGCTCGCCGAAGGTCAGACACGCGACGGTGACCTTCTCCCCGCGGGCGGCGGCCAGGGCGACGGCGCCGCCCGCCCGCCACACGAAATCCCCGGCATGCGCCGTGACGACGAGCGTGGATCGTGGGGTGGCGGGCGCGTTGGCCTGGGTCATTGCTCGAATCTCCTTGTGGACAGGTGAGCGCCCACCCCCATGCGTGTCCTCGGCGCGGATCAGTCGCGCAACGCCTCGATCACGCTGGTGAGATGGGCGCGGACGGCCGCCTCGGCCGCCTGCGGATCCCTGGACCTGATCGTCTCGATCATGGCCAGATGCTCGTTCAGGGAGTGCTGCGGACGCCCCGGGCGCAGTGCCAACTGGAAACGGTGCCGCACCAGTTGGGCGTTGAGCCGCTCCAGCAGGTCCACGGCCGTCGCCTGGCCCGAGAAGTCCCGGACCTTGGTGTGCAGTTCCTGGTTGAGCTCGGAGTAGGTCACCGGCTCACCGTCGGCCACGGCCTTGGTCATCGCCGTGCCCAGCTCGGTCAGCTCGGCGAGCTGCTCGTCGCTGGCCAGGGTGGCGGCCTTGGCCGCGCACAGACCTTCGAGGACCATGCGGCACTCGGTGATGGCAACCGCTTCCTCCACGGTCACCACCCGCACCCGCGAACCCCGGTTGCGGATCCGCTCGACCAGCCCCTGGGACTCCAGGTCGATGAGTGCCGCACGAATGCTGGCCCGGGTCACACCGAACTGCTCGGCGAGCTCGTTCTCCACCAGTCGCTGTGCCGGTGCCATCTCGCCGTGCAGGATCGCCTGCCGCAGCTGCGCGAGCGCATGCTGCTTGGCCTGCTCCCCGGTGCTCGGACGGGCTTCTTTGAGCATCGTGCCCTCCCTGAGTGAGTGCCTGTCGAACCTAAATCTAGCCAAACAAGATTGTCAACAATTTTGTCTGCCGTATTGCCCGCAGGAAGCCGGGAGCGCTACCTTCCCGGGGCGGCGCCGCCACCCCAGATCCTTCCGCCCCACCCCGGAAAGGAACCCGCATGATCCGGAGAGGAACCCGCGTGAGGCGACCACGCCTGCCGTACCGCCTGTCCCGCACCAGAGCCGCCCTCCTCGCCTCCGTCGCCGCGGCCGCGCTCACCGTCACCGCGGTCCTGGTGGCCCCCACCAGCTCCGCCGGCCCCACCACCGTGACCGCCACCGCGGGCCGGGACCTCCCCGTCACCCAACCCACGCTGCCCTGCGCCCAGTTGGCGGCTCAGGACTTCAGCAGGCTCGACGGCGCCGCCACAGGCATCACCGCGGCCACGGTCGTGGCCAAGAGCGACACCAACAAATACGAGTACTGCAAGGTCACCGGAGTCATCGCCCCGCAGATCCACTTCGAGCTGCGCCTGCCCACGCAGACCTACCGCGGGCGCTACCTCCAGCTCGGCTGCGGCGGCTACTGCGGCAGCGTCAACGTGACCACCTCCCCCGCCGCCACCGCGGGCTGCGCCCCGCTCACCGACGGCACCTTCGTGGTCGGCCAGGACGACGAGGGGCACACCGGCACCGGCGGCGCCGACGTCTGGGCCACCGACCCGCAGCTCAAGGTGGACTTCGGCTACCGCTCCGAGCACGTCTTCGCCGTCGCCGCCAAGGCGATCGTGAAGTCCTTCTACGGCGCCCCGCCCACCTACTCGTACTACTCGGGCTGCTCCGACGGCGGCCGTGAGGCCCTGCTGGAGGCGCAGCGCCACCCCGACGACTTCGACGGGATCCAGGCCGGCGCGCCCGCCTTCAACCAGACGGCGCTGAACGGCTTCGAGGAGGCCTACCTCGGCACCGTCGACTTCCGCGCGGACGGCTCGGTGATCCTCCCCGCCGCCAAGCTGGACATGCTGCACACGGCGGTCATAGCCCGGTGCGCGGACGACGGGATCGGCAACGGCACGATCCAGGACCCGGACGCCTGTGCCTTCGACCCGGCCACGCTCCAGTGCCCGGGTGACGAGGACGCCGCGAACTGCCTCACCACCGAGCAGGTCACCGTCGTACAGAAGATCTACCGGGGCGTGACGGCCCCGGACGGCACCCACCTCTACACCGGCGGCGAGGCGAAGGGCTCCGAGCCGCAGTGGGCGGGGCTGGTCATCCCCAAGGACGGCCAGACGCAGAAGGACCTCTTCATGTACCGGATCGGCTCGGGCTTCCTGCGCTGGCTGGGCACCTGGACGGCGAAGCCCCAACTGGAGCTGACCGCCGACCTGTTCACCGAGCGGAGCTTCGAGAGGACGATGAAGGAGTTCGCCGGCATCTACGACGCCACCGACCCCGACCTGACCCCCTTCTACAGGTCGGGCGGCAAACTGATCATGTGGCACGGCCTCGCCGACGGCTACATCCCGCCCACCGGCTCGATCGCCTACCGCCAGGCGGTGGTCGACACGGTCGGCAGCGCGACGGCCGACCGGTTCTACCGCTTCTACACCGTCCCCGGCATGTTCCACTGCGCCGGCGGCTACGGGGCGACGAGCGTCGACTTCCTCTCCCCGCTGCTGGACTGGACGGAGTCCGGCAAAGCCCCCGGCGCGGTCACCGCGGCGAAGCTCGACAGCGACGGCTCCACCGCCTACACCCGCCCGGTGTATCCCTATCCCCAGCAGGTGAAGTACGCCGGCACGGGCGACCGGGACGACGCAGCCAGCTATGTCGCCTACACGCCGAAGGGCAAGACGGCCGACGACGCCTTCCGTTGGGCGGGCGCGCCGTTCAGGTCCGGCACCGAGCTGTGGTGCGAGAGCGCGAACGGCCGTGACATGAGCTGCGCGCGGCGCAGGTCGAAGAGCTGACGGGCGGGCCCGGCGGTGTGTCAGGGCCGCCGGGCCCCCTCGTCGTACCGCCTCTCGGTCAACGGGCGGTGGGGACGCTCCTCGGCAACGGGTCCTCCGCGTGGGCGACGAAGTCATCGGTCAACCGGTGGAAGAGCGTGGCCAGTTGCTCCAGGTCCTCGGCCGACCAGTCGACCAGGGCCAGCGCCATGCCCTGTCGGCCGGCCTCCCGGATCCGCCGGACGGCGGCGAGACCGAGGTCGGTGAGCTGGACGCGCTGGGCCCTTCGGTCGTCGGGATCGACGATGCGGACGACGTAGCCGCCCTGCTCCAACTGCCTTAGCTGGCGCGTGACATGGGACGCCTCGACGGACAACCGCACCGCCAGCACGCCGGGCCGCAGCGGCTCGCTCTCGGCGATGTGCCGCAGGATCGTCACCGCGGCCCGGTCGAGATCCAGTCCCGCGACCGCCATCAGCCGCTCGTGCTGCCGGGCACGGCCCACCAAGTACGTGATGCGGCTGAGGACCTGCTCGATCTCGACCACGGTCGCGGAGACGGGTGCCGGGGCGGATCGGGGTGCGGGCATACCGACGAGACTAGATCTACTTGCCTAACTTAAGCAATATCCCGGACCGCACAATTGCTTGCTTGACTTAAGTAACCCAATCATGCTTGCCTAAGTCAAGGAAACCAGTCCATCAGACCGGGATCGCGTCGAGCGGATGCGGTCCCCTGCGCCGAGCCCGTGGGGACGGGGTACGGCGCGGTCGACGGGCCCGGCAGCCGGAACACTCCCCCCGTCCGGCGCCGGGCCCGGCGACACCTCTTTCCATGCGTCCCGTTGTCAGTGCCTCCCCTTGCCGATGCCTCCCTCGTCAGTGCCTCAAGAAAGCGAGTCTCTCCATGGCCACCATGAAGTCCGTCAAGACCGGCGACCGGAACCACATCGCCGTGGTGGACGTCGAGCGTCCCGTACCGGGTCCGAAGGACGTCCTGATGAAGGTGCGCGCGTGCGGTATCTGCGGCACCGACACCTTCTTCCTGCACATCGGCGGTATGCCCGCGGGCGCCGACGGTTCGATGCGCTCCATCCCGCTGGGCCACGAACCGGCCGGCGAGATCGTCGAGGTGGGCGCCGACGTGACCGACCTGAAGGTCGGTGACCGGGTGGTGGTCAACCCGCAGGGCGTGCCGTCCGGCATCATCGGGTGCGGCGGCGAGCACGGCGCGCTGAGCGAGTACCTGCTCCTGGAGGATGCCGAGCTCGGCAGGACCCTGACCCGCTTCCCCGACACCGTGCCCTTCGCCGTCGCCGCGCTCAACGAGCCGATGGCGGTCGCCCGGCACTGCGTCAACCGCTCCGAGGCGAAGCCGGCCGACAAGGTCGTGGTCTTCGGCGCCGGGCCCATCGGACTGGGCGCGACGATCTGGCTGAAGCTGCGCGGGGTGGAGCACGTGGTCGTCGCCGACGTCATCCCCGAGCGGCTGGAGACCGCGTTGGCCGTCGGCGCGGACGCGGTCGTCAACTCCGCCGAGGAGGACGTCACCGCCCGGCTGACGGAACTGCACGGCCAGGCCGCCAACGCGCTCGGACAGCCCCGGGCCGGCACGGACATCTACATCGACGCCGCCGGTGTCGCGGCCGTCGTCAACACCACGATCGACTCCGCGAAGTGGGGCGCCAAGCTCGTCATGGTCGCCGTGCAGAAGAAGGGCGCGGACATCGACCTCGGGGGCATGCTGCGCAGCGAGTTGACCCTGATCGCATCCCAGGGCTACCCCACCGAGATCTTCGAGGTCACCCCCGAACTCGTCGAGCACCACGAGCGTTTCGCCCAACTGATCAGCCACCGCATCCCCTTCACGGACGCCGAGCACGCCTTCGAACTCGCGTTGACACCGGGGGCGGCGGAGAAGGTCGTCGTCACCTTCGAGGCGTAGGGCTCCGCCGGGGGGCGGCTCTGGAATCTTCCGTCTGCCACGGATGGTGCCGTGCGGCACGTGGGGCGGGCGGGTGCCGGAGCGGTGGAGTTCCGCGGGACGGGCGCCGGGATCTCAACGGCCGCGCGGGGCTACTCGACGACGGTGGTCCGGCGGGCGCGACGGTCGCCTCTCGCGGGGCGGTGTTGGGTGGCGTGGGGTGGGGTGGGGTGGGGTCGTATGCCCGAGGCGGGGCGCCGCCGGCTCTGCGTCGGGTCACGGCAGCGGCCTCCACCAGCGGCGCGGGCGGGTGTGCGGCTGTCCCGGCGGCGGCAGTCGCAGCGGCGGCTATGTCGGCGTTCGCGTCGGAGAGTTGAGCGGTGTTGCGCACGGCCGCATCCGTCCGGGCGGCGCCCCACGCTGCCCGGCGGACCCCTTCACCGGGCAAGCCACAACAGGACACGCGACCGACCTTCCGACCAACGGGCTCCCGGCCGTCCGCCCCGACACCGCTCCTCAGCCCCCCCCCCGGCAGCCACCCCGGACAGGAACCCCACCCTCATGTTCGACAACCTGCAGCCCCCTCCCCCCAACCGCCCCCGCGCAGTGGACGCGATC